>JACPFM010000221.1 GCA_016182965.1 Deltaproteobacteria bacterium
CCGGGCTCCACCTCGCCGGCGCGTGGCTCGGCGATCGCGCGCTCGGATCGGTGCTCTCCGACCTCTTCCAGATCACGCCGCCGAGCCGCCTCGGCGATCCCGGCGGCGGCGTCCTGGCGCTGATCTCGTACTGGCTGCTCCTGCCGTACGCGGCGACGGCGCGCCTCTTCGCCTACCTCGATCTGCGCACGCGCACCGAGGGCTGGGACGTCCAGGTCCGCTTCGCTGCCCTCGCGCGCCGCACCGACGAGGGGGGCGCATGAGGTCCCGCGTCGTCGCCGCCGCGCTCGCCCTCGCCGTCTCGTCGCCGCTCCCCGCGCGCGCCTCACTCGACTCCCACGCGAGCGCTTCGCTCGACTCACACGCGAGCGCTTCGCTCGACTCACACGCGAGCGCTTCGCTCGACCCGGCCCGCGCCGAGGCCGACGTCCGCGCGCTCCGCGAGGAGGGGCTCGACGGCTACTGTCGCAACCCGAACACCCCGCTCAGCCCGCGGGCGATCGGCCTCTGCCCGCACGCGCGCGAGGTGAAAGGCTGCGAGGGCTTCGTCGCCGCGTGCGACGCGCTCGAGAACGTGAAGCCGATCGAGCCGCCGGGCTGGTTCAAACGCTTCTTCGAGTGGATCGGTCCGGTCGCGCAGCTCGTCCTGTGGGCGCTGGTCGCGGCGGTCGTCGTGCTGCTCGTGTTGCCGCTGGTCCGCTGGTGGCTGCGCGCGCGCCGCTCCACCACCGAGGACGCCGCGGAGCCGAAGACGGCGACCGTCGAGGTGGTGGCCGCCGCCGAAGAGGCGCTCGCCACCACCGACGCCGAGGCGCTGCTCGCGCGCGCAGCCGATCACGAGCGCCGCGGCGATCTCGCGCGCGCCATCTCCACCTACCTCGCGGCGGCGCTGCGAGCGCTCGACGTGCGCGGAGCGATCCGGCTCGAGCGCCACCGCACCAACGGCGAGTACGTGCGCGGGTGCGCCGAGGCAGGGGCACGCCCGCCGCTCGGTGACATCGTTCGCGAGGTCGATCTCGCCGAGTTCGGCGGTCGTCCGCCGGACGGCGAGGCGGTCGCCCGCGTCTCGCGGCGCGCGATCGCCCTGGTCCGCGGGCTGCCGCTCGCGCTTCTCGTGATGGTCCTGCTGCTCGCGGGCTGCGCCGACGCGCTGTCGCGCGAGGGCCACGATCCGGCCGGCGACGATCTCTTGCGCGCGCTGCTCGCGAAGCAGGGCGTCACCGTCTCGCGCGCCGGTCCGCTCGCGAGCCTGCCGCTGCCGAAGGAGGGCGAGACACCGCCCGCGTTGGTCGTCGACCTCGCGCGCACGCAGCTCGACGAGGACGCCGAGGCGCACGTCCTGCGGTGGACCAGGGCCGGCGGCACGCTGGTGCTGATGGGCGGCGTCGAGCGCTGGCCGAAGGCGCTCGCGGCCAAACGCGTCGCCACCGTCTCCGAGAAGGTGGAGGTCACGACGTGGGACGAAGACGAGCCGCAGACCTGGACCGCGAGCCTCGTCCATCGCGACGCGTTCACCTGGAAGGACGGCATCTCCTTCGCGCACACCGGCGACGGCGAGACGTGGGCTTCCTCTCGCGAGCTCGGCGCGGGGCGGGTCGTCGGCGTCGCCGGTAGCGAGCTGCTCACCAACGCGGCGCTCGCCCGCGCAGGCAACGCGGCCGCGCTGCTCGGCGTCTTCGACGCGGTCGGCCGCGACGAGCTCCGCTTCGCCCGGCCGGAGGACGGCACCTCCCCGCCGTCGAACCCGTTCACCGCGTTGGTGCGCGCGGGGCTCGGGCTCGGGCTCGGCCACGCGCTCCTCGCGACGCTGCTCCTGTTCCTCGCGGCCGGGGTGCGCCTCGCGCGCGCCACGCCCCGCCCCGCCCCGCGCCGGCGCGCCTTCGCCGAGCACGTCGAGGCGACGGGCGCGCTGTGGGCGCGCGCGCGCCTCTCCCCGCACGCGCTCTCGGTGTTCGGCCGCTTCGTCGAGGAGCGCGTGCGCGCGCGGCGCGATCGGCTGGGCGAGCACGAGAACGCGCTCCTTGCGCGCGCGCAGCAGGCCCGCACCGACGAGACCCCGCGCGGCGACGAGCTGCGCACGATGAAGGATCTGGGCGAGCTCCTGAACACGGAAGCCCGCTCTCGACTGACGACTGACGACTGACGACTGACTTGGAGGCCATGGTGGACGAGACGCTCTTCAGCGAGACGTGGGCGCGCCTTCGCGGCGAGATCGGGCGCGTGGTGGTCGGGCAGGACGAGCTGGTCGAGGGCCTGCTCGTCGGCCTGGTGGCGCGCGGGCACGTCCTCGTCGAGGGCGCGCCGGGGCTCGGCAAGACGCTGGTGGCTCGCGCGCTCGCCGCCGCGTCCGGCTGCTCGTTCAAGCGCATCCAGTTCACGCCCGATCTGATGCCGAGCGACGTCACCGGCTCGTCGATCTACGACCGCGACAAAGGCGCGTTCGTGTTCGTCCCCGGACCGATCTTCGGGCAGCTGCTGCTCGCCGACGAGATCAACCGCGCGCCCGCCAAGACGCAGTCGGCGCTGCTCGAGGCGATGCAGGAGCGGCAGGTCACCGTCGACGGGACCTCGCGCCCGCTGCCGCTGCCCTTCGTGGTCATCGCCACCCAGAACCCGGTCGAGTCGCAGGGCACCTACCCGCTGCCCGAGGCGCAGCTCGATCGCTTCCTCCTCAAGCTCACGGTCGCGGACCCGCCGCGCGACGTCGAGGCGACCATCGTGCGGAACCACGCGCTCGGGTTCGATCCCACCGATCTCTCGGCGGTGCAGCCGGCGACCGCGCCCGAGACGCTGCTCGCCATGCAGCAGTGGGCGCAGAACGTCCGAGTCGACGACGCGATCGTCGGCTACGCGGTCGATCTGGTGCGACGCACGCGCGAGGATCGCGCGATCGAGCTCGGCGCCTCGCCGCGCGCGTCGATCGCGCTGATGAAGGCGGCTCAGGTGCTCGCCGCCGCGTCGGGTCGAGCCTTCGTCACGCCCGACGACGTCAAGCCGATGGCCAAGGCGGTCCTCCGCCACCGCTTGATGCTCCACCCCGACGCGCAGCTGCAGGGCGTCTCTCCCGACGAGCGCATCGACGAGATCATCCGCGCGGTGCCCGTGCCCCGCGCCGCCTGAGCGAGCATGCCGATCGTCCCCACGCCGCGCCTCGTCGCCCTCGCCTTCGTCGCCGCCGCCGTCGCCGTCGCGGCCGGCTACGTCGAGGCGCTGCGCGTGCCGCTCGGCGTGCTCGATTTCGTCATCCTCGTCGGCGCGATCGCCGACGCCATCGCGGTCGCCCGGCGGCGCGTCGAGATCGAGCGGAGCGTCCCGGCGATCTTCTCCATCGGGCGACCGAACCTGGTGACGCTCACCGTCCGAAACCGCTCGGCGCGCGCGCTGGCCGCCACCGTCGCCGACGATCCGATCGGCGACGCGACGGTCGAGGGCATGCCGGCCGAGGTGCCCCTCGGGCCGCACGCGACCGCGCTCGTGAAATACGAGCTGACGCCGACCCGCCGCGGGCCGCGCACCTTCGGCGCGGCGACCGCGCGCCACGCCGGCCCGCTCGGCCTCGTCGCGCGTCGTGAGCGCGTCGACCTGCCTGCCGACGTCGACGTCTACCCCGACGTGCACGCCGCGCGTTCGCTCGAGCTCCTGCGGCGTCAGGGGCGCAAGGACGCCCGCCTCGGCTCGCTGCGCGTGCGCGGCGGCGACACCGACTTCGAGCGCCTGCGCCCGTACGCCCGCGGCGACGAGCCACGGCACGTCGACTGGCGCGCGACGGCGCGGCGCGACGATCTCACCGTGCGGCAATACCAGGCCGAGGCCGACCAGAACGTGATCTTCGCGCTCGACGTGGGCCGCGCGATGCGCGGGCGCGCCGAGGGCGACGGCCTCGGGATCGTCGACCACGCGATCAACGCCGCGCTGCTTGCAGCCGACGTCGCGGTGCGCGGCGGCGACAAGGCCGGCCTCGTGGTCTTCGACGACGTTCCGCGCACCTGGCTGCCGCCGACCGGCGGGCGCGGCGGCGTGCGCAAGCTCACCCGCGCGGTGTACGCGCTCGACGCCGATCTCGCGGCGACCGACTACCGCACGGCGCTGGGGTTCCTGCGCGCGCAGGTCAAGTCGCGCTCGCTCGTGATCATCCTCACCAACGTCCTCGAGCCGCGCTCGGCCAAGGAGCTGGCGGCCGCGGTGCGCACGCTGATGCCGCGGCACCTGCCGCTCTGTGTGCTGATGCGCGATCCGGACATCGAGGCCCTTGCGACGTCACGTGTCGTACGCGACGAGGATCTCTACGTGCGCGCGGCGGCGGCCGACGCCCTGACCTTCCGCGAGGATCTCATCCGAACCCTGCGGAAGGCTGGCGTGCTGGTGCTCGACGAAAGCCCCGGCGACGTGACGCCGGAGCTGGTGAAGAGCTACCTCGAGATCAAGGCGCGGCGGCTGCTCTGACTTCGGGCTCGAGGCCCGCCGCCGCGCGGGTGTCCGTCAGCGCGGACCATATCCACCCGGAGGCGGTCCGTAGCCTTGCGGCGGAGGGCCGTAGCCACCTGGCGGAGGACCGTAACCACCGTGTGGCGGACCCCAGGCGCCGGGAGGCCCGTACGTCGGCGGAGGACCGTACCCCGCGGGCGGTGCGGCCGCGCCGTCGGTGCCGGTCAGTCGCACGTAGACCACCGCCTGGGCGACCGAGATCACCGCCATCGCCGGGAGCATGCCGACGCAGCACGCGAGCAAGCCGACCAGCGCGACGCCGAGCGAGTACAGGCCGAGCACGAAGAGCTTGCCCTTGTGCCCCATCGTCGCGTCCCAGCTGGCCTTCAGCGCCTCGACCGGGCCGAGCCCGCGCTCGACGATGTAGTACGGGTACAGCGTCAGACCGAGCGCGAGGATCACGCCGGGCACGACGAGCAGCGCGAAGCCGAGGATCACCAGGATCGAGTGCAGGAGCATGCCGCCGAGCATGGCGAGGAAGCGCGGACCACCCGAGAACAGCTGCGCGAACTCCGGCGCGCCGCCGCGCGCGGCGGTGATGAACATCTTGGTGAAGCCGGCCTGGAAGAACGCCTGCAGCACCCACCCGAAGAGCGCGCCGCCGGCGGTCAGCGCGATGAGCACCGGGTCCTCGAGGTCGAACTGCCCGCGGTGCTGCACGCCGCGGTAGAAGTTCGACACCTGCTGGGGCGCCGACGCGGCGGCGGTGCCGATCATCATGCCGAAGACCAGCGGCACCCAGTGGACCTTCACGATCTCCCACGCGCGCCCGATCACCTCCGACGCCTCCCACGGCTGCGGGGCGCCGGTCTGCGGCGGCGGCGCGAACGCGGAGGGACCCTGCGCTGCCGGGGCGCCGTAGGGATTGTAGGCCATCAGGATCCTCGATACGTCGAGTACCCGTACGGCGACAAGAGCAACGGCACGTGGTGATGACGCCCCGCCTCGCGGACGGCGAAGGTGATCTGCACCATCGGGAAGAACCCGTCGGGCTGGTAGCTCGCGAGGTCGAAGGTCAGCCGGTAGGTCCCGACCTCGAGGGCCGTGCCCTCGGGCAGCAGGGTCTTCAGACGTCCGTCGTCGTCGGTGTGCCCGCGCCCGAGCTCGACGAACGCCCCGCCCTCGCGCCCCTCGGCGCGCTGCTCCAAAACGACGGCGATCCCCTTCGCGGGCAGCCCGCGGGCGGTGTCGAGGACGTGGGTCGAGATGCGGCTCATGACGAGGTCTCCTGATCGAGCAGCTTGCGCAGGCGGATGCGGGTGATCCTCCGCTGCTCCTCGGCGGCGACCCGGAGCTCCGTCTCGGGATCGTTCGCGAGGCGCGCGCGCGCGAGGGCGAGCATCTCCTCGGCGCTCTTGCCGGTCGCGCACACGATGTAGATGTGACCGAACAACGCCTCGTAGTCGGCGTTGGCCCGCTGGAGCGCCTCGGCGGTGGCGTCGGCGGCGCGCGCGGCCCCGGCCTGTTCCCCCTCCGACCATGCGCGCTCGGTGCCGGACTTCGCGTCGACGTCGCGCTTGTTGCCGATGCGCGGGTGCGCGGCGAACGCCTCCAGCCAGTCCTCGCGACCGAGCGCCGCCCAGATCGCGTCGGCCGCGCCGAACAGCGCGTCTTCGCCGCCGAACGGGCGCGCGTCGACCAGCTGCTCGACCCAGCGACGCGAGCCGCAACACTTGCGGAGCTCGCTCCGCGCGGCCTCGAGCGGCAGCGCGTTCAGCCACGCGAGGCGGCTCACGTGGGGACCCCGTGCACGCGCAGACGGCTGATGCCGCCATCGGGATGGATGGACAGCCGCACGTGCGTGCAAGGCCGATCGAGGTTCGAGAGCGACGAGGCGACGCCCTCGGCCGGCGGCGCGTAGGAGTGGCGCGTGTGCGCGCGCAGCTTCGTGCGCGGCAAGAGCGGGAACCACGCGCTGGACTCGCGCGGGTCTTCCCCGTCGGGCGCGTCGACGCCGTCGATCCAGCAGCTCTCGGGGAAGTTCCCCTTGAAGTGGTTGGTGTCGACCTCGAACGAGCGCAGCAGGCCGCGCCGGCCGAGGCGGACGATGGTCCAGTCGTGGCCCTCGCGGCGCTTGCGACGCGTCTCCCAGCCGTCGCCCATGTTCACCGAGCGGCCCGGCATGATCAGGTTGTGTCGCGAGCCGAAGAACATGTCGTTGGCGGCGATCACCTGCCCGCCGTTCTCGATCGCGGCGAGGTCGATCGCGGCGCCCATCGCCGACAGGCGACGCCAGTCGGGCGAGACGACGCCGAAGACGCGCAGGCGCGCCACGCCGCCGTCGGGCTCGATGCGCAGGCGCAGGTGGGTGAAGCGCCGATCGGTCACCCGGAACGGCGCGAAGTTCGAGTCGTCGCCGCGCAGCTCGGTGCGCGGCAGGACCTCGGTCCACGCGACGCTCGGATCGAGCAGCGCGGCCGCGTCGGGCTCGTCGTCGATCTCGCACGCGTCGATCGCCGCCGCCTCCGGGTAATTGCCGCGGAAGAAGCTCGTGTCGACGTCGACGCCGCGGAGCGTGCCGGGCATGCCCAGCTTGATGACGCACCAGTCGTGCGTGTGGCCGGCGACCCGGCCGAAGGAGCGCCGCGACTCCCAGCCGTCCATCACCTTGCCGCGCTCGCCGTAGGCGTGCGGGTCGAACACCGCCCGCGCGGGCGACAGGAGGTTGGTCATGCTGGCGAAGAAGTCGTCGCTGCATGCCAGGGCCGCGCCGCCGACCCGCGCGCTCGCGAGGTCGGGCAGGTCGGTGAACGGGGGGCCGGGCCGCGCCGGCGCTTCGACGATCATCGCATCACCTCTCCCTATCGCCCCTCTCGCCCCGCTCGCCCTCTGGTGAAGGGGGCATCACCTTCGCACCTTCAGGCGTTCGCCGCCGGGCGAGGCGTGCGACGCGCCATCGTAGATCGTGCGCCCGCGAAGCACCGTGCGGCGCACGACGCCGCGCAGCGTGCGACCGGCCCACGGCGTCAGCTTGTGGCGGTGCTCGATGCGCGCCGGATCGACGACGAACGTCGCGTCGGGATCGAACACCACCAGGTCGGCGTCGTGCCCGACGGCGATCGCGCCCTTGCGAGCGGCGAGCCCCGCGAGCGCGGCGGTCTGCTGCGCGGTCCACCGCGACAGGTCGGCGAGCCCGAAGCCGCGGCGCGACGCCTCGGTCCACACCGCCGACAGCGCGAGCTGCAGGCCGGCGATCCCGCCCCACGCGCCCATGAAGTCGCCGGCCTCGAGGTGCTTGAGCGCCGGCGTGCAGGGCGAGTGATCGGACACCACCTGACCGATGGCGCCGTCGCGCAGCGCGTCCCACAGCGCCTCGCGGTTGTCGCGCTCGCGGATCGGCGGGCAGCACTTGAAGGGCGTCTGCCCGGGCGCGATGTCCTCGGCGGCGAACGTCAGGTAGTGCGGGCAGGTCTCGGCGCTGAGCGGGACGCCGCGCGCGCGCGCCTCGCGCACGAGCGGCACCGCGTTCGACGACGAGAGGTGCACCACGTGCGTCGTGCAGCCCGTCTCGCCGCTCAGGCGGATCATCCGCGCGATCGCCCGATCCTCGGCCGCGCGGGGGCGCGAGGCGAGGAACGTCGAGTAGGCGCGCGGATCGGCGCCGGCGAGCGCCGCCTCGGCCTCGGCGATGGGCGCCGGATCCTCGGCGTGGACCAGCAGCGTGGCGCGATTGCGAGCGAGGATGGGCATCGCCGCGCGCAGATCGTCCTCGCCGACGTTGGGGAAGTCGTCGATCCCCGAGTGCACGAGGAAGCATTTGAAGCCGGCCACGCCCTCTTCGAGCATGCCCTCGAGCTCGCGCGGGTTGCCCGGCACCACCCCGCCCCAGCAGCCGACGTCGACGTGCAGCTTGCCGACCATCGCCCGGTCCTTCTCGCGCACGGCGTCGCGCGTGGTGGTGACCGGGATGCAGTTGAGCGGCATGTCGACGACGGTCGTGATGCCGCCGGCGGCGGCCGCACGGGTCGCGCTGTCGAAGCCCTCCCACTCGGTGCGGCCCGGCTCGTTGACGTGCACGTGCGCGTCGACGACGCCGGGGAGCACCACGTGCGCGTCGTCGACTTCGAGCGAGCGCGCGCCGGGCGGCACCTCGTCGAACCCGGCGATCGCGTCGATGCGGCCGCCGCGGAGGTGGAGCGTTCGGGGGACCAGCGCGCCGTCGACCAGCACGCGACGCGCGCGAACGACCAGATCCGGACCGGGCATGCGGTCGGCGAGGATAGGGCGAATCGGCGTCGATTTCTGCGGCCTCCTTCGACTTCGACCTTCGACCGGGCCCGCGAGGCTGACGAAGCGGCCATCGCCGAGAACCACCGAAGCAGTGACTCACCGGGTCTTGGTCGGCATCGACGGGCGCCGCCCCGCCGCGATCGCGCGCTCGGCCGCGGTCGCCAGGTCGTCGAGATCGAACGGCTTGCGGAGCAGCTCGACGCCGAACCGCGCCGCGACCACGTCGGCGAGCGGAAACGCCGAGCAGACGAGGACGCATGGCCCGTCCGGGCGCAGCGCGAGCTCGGCGAGCAGCTCGGCGCCGAACTCGCCCTCGAGCGAGAGGTCGAGCACCACCAGCGTGGGGACCTCACGCGCGAGCGCCTCGCGCGCGCCGCCCAGATCGGCGACGCCGAGGGGGCCGAAGCCGCAGTCCGAAAGCGCCGCGACCATCACGCCGCGCATCACCTGCTCGTCCTCCACGATCAACACGGAGCGCGGTCCTCGCGGTGAGCTCGTGACCATGACGTCGGTCGCCGGTTACCACGTCCGCGCATATCGAGAGCGATCGATGTCGCTCGCGCCGCGGACTCGGGCGATCCCTGCCCCGGTCGGACATCGCACTCGTACAGCCTCCGCTGTCGAGATGACCCCCAAGATCCTCCTCGTCGACGATCACCCCCCGAACCTGCTCGCGCTCGAGGCGATCCTCGAAGGCGTCGACGCCGAGTTCGTGCGCAGCGGCTCCGGCGAGGAGGCGCTGCGACGGCTCCTCGCGGACGAGTACGCGCTGGTCCTGCTCGACGTGCAGATGCCGGGCATCGACGGCTTCCAGACGGCGGCGTCGATCCGCGCGCGAGACGCCACCCGCACGACGCCGATCGTCTTCCTCACCGCCATCCACCGCGACCCCGCGCAGCACCTGCGCGGCTACGATCTCGGCGCCGTCGACTACCTGCTCAAGCCGTTCGACGCGCACGTGCTGCGCTGCAAGGTGTCGGTGTTCCTCGAGCTGTGGCGCGCCCGCCAGCGCCTCCGCGAGCAGGAGCAGCAGCTGCACGAGCAGGAGCGCGCGCTGTTGGAGCGTCGATCGCGGCGGCGTTATCGCGATCTCACCGACGCGATGCCCGCGGCGATCTGGGCGGCCGACGCCCAGGGGAGCATCTACTTCTGCAACCGCGCGTTCGACGCGTACGCCGGCGCGCTGCCCCCGCGCGCGCCGCAGGAGCGCCTGCTCGAACGGCTCCACCCCCACGATCGCGAGACGATCCGCCGCGCCCGCACCGAGGCGATCGCCGCCGGGCGCCCCTGCGAGAACGCGTTCCGCCTGCGCGGCCGTCACGGCGAGTACCGGACGTTCCTCGAGAGGATCTTCGTCGAGCGCGACGACGACGGGGAGATCGTCGGCGTGGTCGGCGCGCTCACCGACATCGAGGAGCTCCAGCGCGCCTCCGACGAGAAGGACGACTTCCTCGCCGCGGCGACGCACGAGCTGCGCACCCCGGTCGCCGCCAGCATGGCCGTGGTGCAGCTGGCCATTCGCCGCCTCGGGGCCGGTCGCGAGGTCGACGCGCACGAGACGCTCGAGACCGTGCACGGCCAGGTGCGGCGGCTCGCGAAGCTGGTCGACGATCTGCTCGACTCGGCGCGGCTTTCGCGCGGCGCCCTGCCGCTCGAGATCGCCCCGAGCGATCTGAAGACGGTGCTGCGCACCGCGTGCGATCGCTTCGCCGCCGTCGAGGCGGAGCGCGCGATCACGCTCGACGTGCCCGACGGGGCGCTCGTCGCCGAGGTGGACGCGAGCCGCGTCGACCAGGTGCTCACCAACCTCCTCGCGAACGCCATCCGCTACTCGTCGCCCGGCACGTCGATCGAGGTGCGCTTGACCGCCGACGGCGATCACGCCGTGTTCCAGGTGCGCGATCACGGCGTGGGCGTCCCCAAGGATCGTCAGCAGGCGATCTTCGGGCGGTTCGCGCGCGCCCACGGCACCCGCTACGGCGGCCTCGGCCTCGGGCTCGACATCGCGCTCGGCATCGTGCGCCAGCACGGCGGCGAGATCTCCGTCGAGTCCGACGGCGTGCCGGGCCATGGCAGCACCTTCGGCGTGCGGCTGCCGCGTCGTCAGGCAGGCGCGGCGTCACGGCCGGTCGCACCCACGACGCACGAGGAGGCCTGACGACCGTGCGGCTCGCGATCGCGACCGTTCTGCTCACGGAGCTCGCGGCGCTCGGCTGCGCCGGCGGCACGCGGCGGTTCCCCCTGCGCGATCCGCTGTGGCAGGACGACGACGAGCGCCCCTTCGCCGGGCCGCCATCCGAGTACTGGTCGCCGCTCGCGTGGGACGCCGCCGACAAGACCATCTTCCTCCCGGTGAGCGAGGCGCTGTCGATGCGGCCGGGCGGCGAGGCATGGAACGTCAACGCGCTCGACGAGGTCCCGGACTCGAGCTGGTTCCACGCCCGCGCCGGTCGACGGCCGCTGAGCCGCGAAGATCTCGCGCAGGGCGCCTGCAAGGGACGCGCGCCGCTCTCGACCGACAGCGAGTGGGTCGTGGTGAGCGCGAAGCCGAACGGCGCCAACCCCGGCTTCGTGATCGAGGCGGCCGACGGGCGGAAGTTCCTGGTGAAGTTCGAGGTCGATCAGGCCGAGCGCGCGACCGCCGGCGACGCCATCGGCTCGCGCGTCTACTGGGCCGCGGGGTTCGAGACGCCGTGCAACACGGTCGTGTTCATGAAGCCCGACGTCCTGCGCATCGCGCCCGACGCCAAGATCGAGGAGGGCGGCGAGAAGGTGAAGCTCGAGAGGCGCCACCTCGATCCCATCTTCGAGGCCGCGCCGAAGGCGCCCGACGGCACGTTCCGCGCCTCGGCGAGCCTCTTCTTCGACGCCAAGCCGCTCGGACCGTGGACCTACGAGGGGCGGCGCGACGACGATCCGAACGACGTCGTGCCGCACGACGACCGCCGCGAGGTGCGCGCCGGGTACGTGCTCGGCGCCTGGCTGAACCACTTCGACGCGCGCGAGCAGAACACGATGGCGCTGTGGATCGAGCCCGGCGAGAAGGGCCGCGGCTTCGTCAGGCACGCGATGCTCGACTGGGGCGACTGCTTCGGGAGCATCTGGGAGTGGGACGCGCTCACCCGGAGGCTCGGCCACAGCCACTACCTCGATTTCCAGCACGTGGCCGAGGACTTCGTGACGCTCGGGTTGCTCCGCCGCCCGTGGCACGACGTGAAGCTCGGCCCTTCGGGGCGCGTGCTCGGATACTTCGACGCCGACCACTTCACGCCCGACGCCTGGCGGCCCGGCTATCCGAATCCGGCGTTCGGCCGCATGACGGAGCGCGACGCGGCGTGGATGGCACGCATCATCGCCAAGATCGACGAGGCCGCCGTCGACGCGATGATCGACGAGGCGAAGGTCCGAAGCCCGGTCACCGATGGCGAGCTCCGCCGCATCCTCAAGGCGCGCCGCGCCAAGATCCTGCAACGCTGGCTCGGGCGCCTCTCGCCGCTGACGAGCCCGGAGATCTCCGCCGCCGAGAAGGGCGCCCTGTGCATGGAGGATCTCGTCGTCACCACCGGGCTCTCCGCGCCCAAGACGCGCGGCTACTCGGCGCGCGGGTTCGTCGGCGACTCGCTGTCGGAGACCGCGGTCGCGGCCCCGACGATCTCGGGGGACGGGCGGGTCTGCGCCGCGGCGCCGCGCGCCGCCGGAGCGTCGAAGGCGAGCCCGAAATACGTGATCGTCGACCTCTTCGCGACCTCCCCCGGGTTCGGCCGCAAGGCGCCCGCGCGCGTGCACCTCTACGATCTCGGCGACGCGCTGCGGATCGTGGGCCTCGAGCGACCGGGCGACGACGCGCCGCCTCGTCCGTGACACCGGCGCGCGCGAGGCCGACGCGACCACCAGGGCGACCACCAGGGCGACCACCAGGGTGTCACCGCTCGGCTCGCGCGACGTTGGTACGCGCGACGCAACGTGTTCGGGCATGTCCCCGAAGTCGGTCCTCGTCGCGTGCCTGCTCGCCAGCGGCGCCTTGCTCGGCTGTGCGTCCACGCCCGCGCCCGCGCCGACATGCACCGTGGCGTGCGCGCCGCGTGCACCGAAGCGCATGATTCGCCCCGTCGCCGCGCTGCACGTGCCCACCACTCCGCTGACCGTGATCGAGGTCCCGCGCACCAAGGAGGGCGGTGTCGGTCTCACCGGCCCGGAGCGTCCCTACGTCGAGCGGCGCGACAACTCGGGCTGGAGCGGCCGCTCCACGCCGCCCGACGCAATGGGAGGCGGTCCTCCCGCAGAGGCCCCCGCGCCGGCAGAGGAGCCGCCGCCGGTGGAGTGACGTTCACGGCACGAGGAGACGCTCGTAGAAGTCCCAGCCGTCGCACCGCGAGGCGCCCGTCGTCGTCGACCAGCAGGTCGTCGCGCCGGCGGCGGCTACGTTCGACACGCCGACGAGCTCGTGATCGAGCGGAGCGCGCACGTCGCCCCAGCACCGGACGCGCCCCTTCAGCGTGAGCGCGCAGGTGTGCGCGAACCCGAGCGCCATGCTGCGCACGTCGCGCAAGCCGGGGACCGGAGTGGCCTCGGTCTGCGCGTCGCGCGTGCCGTCGCCGAGCTGCGCCTGGAAGTTGGCGCCCCAGCAGCGCATCGTCCCCTCGTCCCCCTTCGCGCAGCTGTGCGCGAAGCCGAGCGCCACGTCGTGCACCCGGCGCAGGCCGCGGACGCGGACCGGCTCCGCGCGGTTGGTCATCGTGCCGTCGCCGAGCTGCCCGGCCATGTTGCTGCCCCAGCAGCGCACCTCGTCGCCGCCGAGGAGCGCGCAGGTGTGATAGCTGCCGGCCACGATGCGCCGCGCGCCTTCCAGCCTCGCGCGCGCCGGCCGCGGCCGGTCGAGCGTGCCGCCATCACCGACCTCGCCGTCGCCGGCATACCCCCAGCACCAGACGATGCCCTCGGAGGTACGCGCGCACGAGTGGTGCGCGCCGAGCGCCAGCTCCTCGATCATCTCCAAGCCCGCCACCGGCCAGGGCGCGCCTCGATCGACGCGCGAGCCGTCGCCGAGCTGGCCGGTCGCGTTGTATCCCCAGCACGAGACCGTGCGATCGATCCGCCGCACGCAGGAGTGGTAGTCGCCGACCGCGACCTCCACGGCGTCGCCGAGGCCACGCACGCGCACCGCGCGGCTGCGATCCTCGACGGTGCCGTCGCCGAGCTGGCCGTAGTCGTTGCGGCCTACGCAGCGCACCGATCCGTCGCTGGCCAGCGCGCACGCGTGATATCTACCCAGCGCGAGCTGCACGGTCGAAGCCCGCACGGCAGCGCCCGGTGCGCGCACGGACACGTCGCGATCGTCCGGCTTGCGGATCGTCGTCGGCTCGCGATGGCAGCCGACGGCGAGCGTGGCGACGAGCGCCATCGTACGCGCGGACCTCACGGGGGAGGCCGTTTGCACCACACGGACCAACGTGGCGGTCGCTCCGTTCACGCCCGACGCTGCCGTCGTCGGCCGAGCGGCCCGAGTGGAGACGCCGGGCATACGTGACGACGGTTGCGGTTGCGTCGTCGTCAGGTGCTCCTAACAATGCGCGGCTCGGAGCCCCGCCCTTGAGTCACGTCTCCTGCCGCGCCACCCGCATGCTCCTCGAAGCCTCCGAGGCGCACGGGCTCGACCGGGATGCGCTCGTGCGCGGCCTGCCCGTCAGCCTCGCGCACCTCCTCGACGTGCGCCGTCGCGTGACGTGGGACGTCTTCGCGGAGCTCAACGATCGACTCGCCGAGCAGCTCCCCGACGTCGCGGCGCTCGAAGAGGTCGGGCGGGGGCTCGTGCGCACGCCGTCGTATCGCTTCATGCAGGTCGCGGCGCGGTGGGTGGTCACCCCGCGACAGCTCCACGAGATCGGCGCGCGCTGGCTCGCGCCCGCGCTGTTCCCGGAGCTGCGCCTCGAGATCCTTCACCTCACCGACCGCCGCATGGTGTTCCGCGGCGAGATCCCCCCGCCGCTCCGCCCGTCGGCCGCCTTCTTCCACCTCTGCCGCGGCTCGCTCGCCGGCGTCTCCACGCTGCTCGGGTTCCCGCCGTCGATCGTGCACGGCTCGATCGGCAGCCGGGTGAGCGAGCTCGAGGTGTTCCTCCCCACCGAACCGCCGCGCGGTCGCTCGCTCCTGCGTCGGGTGCGGGCGCGCGTCGCCGGCGTCCCGCTGTTCGAAGACCTCCTGCACCAGCAGGAGGAGGTCAACGAGACGTATCGCGCGATGCTGCGCAGCCGGCAGGACTTCCGCAACCTGCTCGAGCGCGCCCCGGTGGGCGTCGCCATCCATCGCGACGGCACCTTCGTGTGGGCGAACTCGACGCTCGCGCGGATGCTCGGCTGGCCCCGCGGCGAGGATCTCGTGGGCAGCTCGATCTTCGACAGCGTGCACCCCGACGATCGCGCGGCGATCGTCGCGCGAGCGGCGCAGCCCGTGGCGGCGACCCGCAGCGGCGAGTACCGCATCCTGCGCCGCGACGGCGGCGCGATCATGTGCGAGATCGCCCCGACCCAGGAGGTCGAGTTCGACGGCGCCACCGCGCGCCTCCTCGTCGCCAACGACGTCACGGAGCGCTCGCGCATCCGTGAGCAGCTCGCGCTCGCCGACCGCATGGCCTCGCTCGGCATGCTCGCCGCCGGCGTCGCGCACGAGATCAACAACCCGCTCACGTACGTGCAGCTGAACCTCGAGGCGATCGCGCGCGACGTCGCGCGAAAGGGCGCGAGCAACCTCGAGGGCCCTGTGTCGATCGCGATGGAGGGCATCGATCGCGTGCGCGAGATCGTCGCCGATCTGCGCACCTTCGCGCGCGCCGACGACGAGACGGTCGGTGGGGTCGACGTCGACGAGGTCATCGACGCGACGCTGCGGCTCGCCGCCAAGACCCTCGGGGCCTCGTCGACGATCGAGCGCGAGCACCTCGGCGTTCCCCCCGCGCTCGGCAATCGTGCGCGCCTCGGGCAGGTGTTCCTCAACGTGATGCTCAACGCGCACGAGGCGATCGAGGAGCGCGGCGGGCACGGGCTGGTGCGCGTGCGCACCTTCGCCGAGGCCGACCGGGTGTTCCTCGAGGTGGCCGACAACGGCCCTGGGATCCGCGCCGAGGATCTCCCGCGCGTGTTCGATCCGTTCTTCACCACCAAGCCCGTCGGCCGGGGCACCGGCCTCGGGCTGGCGATCTGCCATCGAATCGTCGAGCGGTTCGGCGGAGCGATCGCCATCGAGTCCGACCCGTCGCTCCCGGGCGAGCGCACGCTGCGCACCTTCGTGCGCATCTCCCTTCCCGTCACGCAGGCCGACAACATGGCGTCGAGCAAGCCTCCGGCGCGCAAGCCGCGCCGCTGCCGCGTGCTCGTGGTCGACGACGAGCCCGCGGTGGCCCAGGCGAGCCGCACCGCGCTCGCCGAGTCCCACGAGGTGGAGGTCGCCGGCGGAGGCCGCGCGGCGCTCGATCTCCTGCGCTCCGACGAGCGGTTCGACGTGGTGCTGTGCGACGTGATGATGCCCGACGTCGACGGCATCGAGCTGTTCGAGCAGGTGCGCGCGACGGCGCCCCATCTCGCCACACGGTTCGTGTTCATGAGCGGCGGCGCGTTCACCGTTCGCGCGCGCTCGTTCCTCTCGACCTGCGACAACGCGCGCATCGACAAGCCCCTGAGCATCGACCAGGTCCTCGCCGCCATCGCCCGCGGCACGCGGGCGGGCTGAGGACGTGTCGGAAATGCCCCCCGGACTGAAGTCCGGGGCACCGACTGCACCTCAAGTCCTTCGGACTTCACCGGCTCGCCAGACTGGCTCGGGGCTGTCGCTGCAAGGACCTCCAGCGGCGAACGGGCCGAAAAATCCGCGCGTGCCGGCGACACTGGGCCGTCGACCGCGTCACTTCCTCGAGAGCGTGCTGCTCGTAGCCCGGAGGGCTTCGCCCGGCTGTCGGTGCCCCGGACTTCAGTCCGGGGGAATTCCTGGCAGCTCTCGAGTCGACGCGCGCGCGCGATCGAGGAGCACGCCGACGAGGTGCACGAGCGGGTAGGCGACGGCGATCGCCCACGCCCACGCCCGCGAAGGCGGCGGGGGCGCCCCGCCGGCGATCGTCTCGAGGCCGAAGAACCGCGCGAAGTGCGGCATCGACGCGGGCGACAGCGCTCGATCGACGCCCGCGAACGCGAAGAGCGCGCCGAGGAAGGCGCCGCCGAGCAGCGCGCCGATCAAGCCGAGCGACTCGGTGCCGCCGGGCACCACTCGCGAGGCGGCGACCGAGGCGCGCGGCGTGCGCTGCCCCACGACGTGCCCGATGACGAACGCGAGCACCGCCGCCAGCAACGTGTGCTGGAACCCGAGCAGCCGCGCGCCGCCGGCGTCGGCCTTGGCGATCGCGTCCCGCAGCGCCTTGCGCACGTCGGGCCGCTCGAACGCGGCGCGCATCGTCGCGTCGTCGGGCGCCGGCCCTTCGAAGCGCCCGCCGGCGACGATCGCCCGAGACTCGTCGCCGATCCACCGCTGCAGCGCGTCGCGCTCGGGTCCGGGCGCGAGGCGCGCGTCGAGGAAGCGGCCCGCGTCGGGCGAGGCGGCGCCGTCGTCGAACAGCGCCACCGGCGCGAGCGAGCGGCGGGCGACCGTCTCGAGCCGCGCGTTCGACCACGCGATCAGCCCGAGCGTCGCCAGGAGCGGCGCGAGCGCGGCGCACAGATCCCAGACGATGCGGCGGGTGCCGTCCTGCTTGCGCGCTCCGCGGCGAAGCCCCACGACCAACGCGACCAGCGGCGCGACGACGGCCATGCCCGCGATCGTCGGCAGGATGCGATCGAGGGACGCCGAGCTCGAGAGGTTGGTGACGGCCGACGCCGCGCCGTCCGCGCGCGCCGACCACGTCGCGGCGAGGTCCTCGCGGCCGCGCGCGCGCATCCACGCCGAGACGTCGCGCCACGCGGTGGGCGCGCCCTCGACCCGCGGGAAGGCGCGGAACACGCGCTCCTGCAGGCGATCGACGCGCGCGACGTCGCCGTGCGCGAGCGCCTCGGTGAGCGCGCGACGCGGCACGCCGAGCATGACCTGATGGGCGACCTGGCTCTGCAGACGCTCCGGCCGGAGCCCGGCGGCGCGCAGTCCGGCGAGGCCGCGCTCGAACGCGCGATCGGCCGCCGCGGTCGCGCCTTCGTCCTCGAGCATCGTGGCGACGCGGAGCAGATCGTTGAACGGCGCAGCGGGCAGATCGGCCGCGGCGTCGAACGCCTTCAGGGCGCCGTCGCGATCGCCGGCGCGGGCGAGGACCTGCCCGCGGAACAGCGGCAGGAAGGCGTTGGTGCGATCGATCGCCTCTCGCGCGGCGAGGGCCGCGAGCACGAACTTGCGCTGCTCCTCGCCGAGCGGCAGCTCGAGATCGAGCCCCTGCGAAAGGGCGCGCGCCTCGCGAAGCGTGAGGTACGCGTCGAACGGTCCGCCGCTCCAGAACCCGCGGCCCGGGCGCGGCCTGTCGAGCGGAACCACGACGTCGACCCGGTCGCGCGCGAAGCCGTACTCGCTCTTGGGCGCGAGCGTGACCGTGACCGACCGCTCGTCGCGCGGCGCGAGCCCGACGATGCGGGCGAACAGGCGCGTGCGCGCGACGATGGCGCTGCCGTCCCACGCGAGGAGATCGGCGCCGTAGGCGTAGAGCTGGAGGACGCCGACCGTGATCGGCGGCAACGGGCGCGCCGGCTCGGTCCCGGTGGACGGGAGCTCGGGGTGCGGCGGCGGCGGCGCCGCGCGCAGATCGCGCGCGAAGAGCGCGGACACGACGAGGACCAGGAGCACGAGCGCGCGCGGCATCGCGAGGCGTCGTTCGGAGGAGCGGCTCAGGCGTACGTGGCCGCGGCCTCGAAGCGCAGCACGCGCGAGCACGGTTGCGACGCGGCGCCGACGCCGCCGTGGCACGAGGCCGAGCCCTCGAACGTGCCGTGGCGCGCGCGCAGGTGAGCCATGATCGTGCCGGTGAGGTCGTGACCGCCGTCACGGCAGTGCGGATCGGAGCACGGCACGTGGAACAGGGCCGGTGCGCGCGACACGACGACGATGCGCGTGTGCTCGGACTCGACCGAGCCTTCGCCCCGCTCGAACCGGATGGCCAGGCGCAGGGTGCGCAGCGACGGCACCTCGTCGGACAGACGCGACGCCTGGTCTTCGCGCTCCTGGCGCTGCCGCGCGCGCTCGCCCGCTTCGCTGTTGCGGCGATGAATCACGCGGTTCACCTGCCGCTCCGGCTGGAGGTCGAGAGATTGCCGATGTCGAGACCTGAGCCCATGCTGCCGACCGCTCCGCGTGGCTCTCACGTGTGCGGCGCGCGCAGCCGGCGAGCCCGAGCCTCGGGGGGGTAGAGAGCCACTTCTGCACCCGAGGAACCTGGCGACGGAACATCCGCCGCAAGCATGAGCGCCTGCCAAAGCGGCCTCGGTCGAGAACGGTCGAGGAAGTCCGCGCCAGTGACGTTCGTGAGTCGACACAGTAACGCACGGCGCGCTTTTCGCAACGGCAATGGCCGCGTTCGCGTGGGATCGCGCCGGACGCATGCATGTGCTTCGGCGCGGTGGAGCGTCAGGCGACGAGCCCCGACGTCGCGCGAGAGAGCGCCGCGCGTCGCGCCGCGCGATCGATGCGTCGCTGGCGCGCGAGCCACAGCCACGCGGGCCCGCGAATGCGCTGACGCTCGACCACGCGCGTCACCTTCTCGCCGAAGCGGATGCCGAGCTCCGGCACCACCCAACCCGGCCGCTGCGAGGCCTCGTCGGCGAGCAGCGCGAGCAAGGCGTCGCGGTGCTGCGCGCGGTGCACGGTCATCGCTTCGCGGTCCTCCATGAAGACGATGAACACCGCGACGTCCGGGTCGAGGCGATCGACGAAGCGGAGCGTCTCGCGCGCCTCGTCGGCGGTCTCGCCCTCGGCGCCGAGCACGAACGTGTGGCAGTCGAGGATGTCGTGGCGGAGGAAGGCCTCGCGAGCCTGCAGCACGTGGTCGAGCGAGAACGGCTTGCGCAGCCGACGCAGCATCGCCGCGGTGCCGGTGTCGGTGCCGATCTCGGCGCCGACGCAGCGGGCGCGCGCCATGGTCGCGACCAGATCGTCGTCGAGGGCGACCGGCGACGCGTAGCAGACCCACGGCAGAGGCGCGCCGCGCGCGACGATCGCCTCGCAGGTGGCGCGCGCGTGCGCGGGCGGCACGTTGAACACGCTGTCGACGAAGAACGCGTGGGTGACGTCGGGCGTGCGCGACAGCTCGACGAGCTCGTCGGCCACCGCGTCGGGCGCGCGCACGCGCACCTTGCGCCCCTCGAGGTCGGGGTAGTCGCATTAGGTGCACTGGAACGCGCAGCCGCGCTTGCTCTGCAGGTTGATGGTGCCGTCGAACGCGTAGTAGCGCGGATCGACGAGGTCGCGCGCCGGCGGCGGGAGCAGGTCGAGCTCGCCGCGGATCTTCGAGGGGCGCAGGCGCACCACGCCTTCGGAGCGGCTGACCGCGGCGCCGTGCACGAGGCGCGGCGGCGTCTCGCCGCGCGCGAGCACGTCGAGGATCTCGCGGAAGGCGTGCTCGCCCTCGCCGACCACGCCGTGGTCGGCGCCGAGGCGCTCGAGCAGCCCCGCCGGCTGCAGCGAGAACCCCGCGCCGCCGAGGACGACGACCGCCGAGGTGCAAGCGCGCAAGGTGCGCAACAGCGCGGCGTATTCGGAGATGCGCTGCTCGCCGCCGTCGTAGGCGTTGGTCTGGAGGTTGCGGAGGCCGACCCCGATCACGTCCGGACGGAACTCGGCGATCGCGGCGCGGAGCGCCTCGTGCGCGTGCTGCTCGAAGCACAGATCGAGGAGACGGACCTCGTGTGCGTCTCGGATCGCGCCGGCGATCGAGATCATTCCGAGCGGGACGACCGGCGAGGGCAAGACCTCCCGGTTCGCCGAGACCAACAGGACACGCATTCCCCCCATCTCTAGCACGGGCGCAAGGCTTTGACCGCGGGGATGGGCTCGTCGCATGCTTGAACCGTGCGCCACCCTGCTTTCCTCCTCGCCCTCGCCTCGCTCACGACCGCGCTGCTGTCTGCGTGCGGAGGCAACGAGGGTGCCGAGGCGCCGATCGGACCTCCCGTCGACGGCGGTGCAGATCAGCTCGTGACCGACGACGACGCGAGCACCGACTCCGACTTCGTGCTCGACACCTCCTCGGGCTGCGTCACCGGCGACTCGTGCGGCGACGGCGGCGCCGGCGTCTGCCTCGCCGACGGCACCTGCTGCGATCGCGCCCGCGCGTGCGGCTCGCTGTGCTGCGCCGGCGGGAACGTCTGCTCGTTCGGCAAGTGCGTCACGCCCGGCGTCGTCTGCGTCGACGCGACGGACTGCAGCGCCGACGAGATGTGCGACTACGCGCTCGGCCCGGCCACGCCGAGCGGCGACGCGGGTGTGGATGCTTCGAGCGATGGATCGTCCGACGCTTCGAGCGACGCGGCCGCCTGCGTCGGCGGCGCCGAGCTGAAGAAGGGGCGTTGTCTGCCGCGTCCCCCGCGCTGCGCCGCGACGGGCGGCGACGCCGGCGTCGACGGCGGCTCCTCCGGCGCCGACTCCGGATCCGGCTCGTCCGGCGAGATCACCTGTCTCGACAAATGCGAGTACCGGCCGCCGGTCGGCAAGTTCGAGCCGAAGCTAAAGTTCTCGTGGGGCAACGCCCTCGCCCCCTCGACCGCCGACAGCGTGATGATGACGCCGATCGTCGTGCAGCTCGACGACGACAACTGCGACGGCGTCGTCGACGAGCGCGACATCCCGGAGATCGTCTTCTCCACCTTCGCCAACGGCTCCTACAACCTCGACGGGACGCTCCACGCCGTCTCGATCGTGGGCAAGAAGGTCGTCGAGAAGTGGAAGGTGCTGCCGAGCGGCGCCGATCCGCTGTGGCCCGGCGCGCACCTCGCCGGCGGGAACATCGACAACAAGCCCGGCAACGAGATCGTCACCTGCACCCGCTCGTCGACAGGCGGCTCCAAGGTGCGCGCCTACGACGGCAAGGGCGCCGTGCTGTGGACCTCGCCCGCGATCGGGTACTGCCGCGTGCCGAGCCTCGCCGACCTCGACGGCGACGGCAAGGTGGAGGTGATCACCGAGACCCACGTGCTCAAGGGCGCGACCGGCAAGATCCTCTTCGCGCTCGCGTCGCCGAACAACGGCGAGGTCACCGTCGCCGACGTCACCGGCGACGGCGTGCCGGAGATCGTGTCTCCGGTGCGCATCTGGGACAACAAGGGCGTCCAGCTCGCCGACGCCATGTCGAGCGCGGTGGCCGGCGGCGCCCTGCCCGGCGGCAACTTCGTCGCGGTCGGCGACTTCGACAAGGACGGCTCGCCCGAGATCGTCACCGCCGACTTCGCCACGCACACGCTCCACGTGTGGCGCTACGACCCGAAGGCGGCCGGCAAGGTGCGCGTGCTCCGGCGCAACACCAACATCAACGGAACCCTCTCGCCGTCGCTCTGCCCGACGGGCAGCGCCGGCAACACGCGCGGCGGCGGGCCGCCGACGATCGCCGACTTCAACGGCGACGGCACGCCCGACGTCGCGATGGCCGGCGGCGTCGCGTACGGGGTCTACGACGGCAAGAAGCTGCTCGATCCCACGGTCGCCAACCCCACGCTGTGGCTGAAGCAGACGCACGACTGCTCGTCGGCGCAGACCGGCTCGTCGGTGTTCGACTTCGACGGCGACGGCAAGGCGGAGGTCATCTACTCCGACGAGTGGTACCTGCGCATCTACAGCGGCAGCGACGGCACCGAGCTGTTTCGGACCTGCAACACCACCGGCACGCTGCAGGAGTACCCGGTGATCGCCGACGTCGACAACGACGGCCACGCCGACATCGTGGTGGCGAGCAACAGCTACTCCACGATCACGTGCCCCGAGGGCGGCACCAAGCAAGCGGGCATCCGCATCTTCGGCGACACCGAGGGCAAGTGGGTGCGCACGCGCCGCATCTGGAACCAGCACACCTACCACGTGACCAACGTCCTCGAGGACGGCACCATCCCGGCGTTCGAGGCGCCCAACTGGAAGCAGCCGCGCCTGAACAACTTCCGGCAGAACGTCCAGCCGATCGGCGAGTTCAGCGCGCCCGATCTGATCGTCAGCGTGCGCCCGTCGTGCGAGGGCGCGTACGCGATCATCGCGCGGGTGCGCAACGTCGGGGAGGCCGCGGTCGAGGCGCCGGTCGACGTCGGCCTCTACGCCGGCACCACGCTGCTCGGCAAGGGCGCGACCAGCAAGACGCTCTACCCCGCGGAGGCCGAGGACATCGCGTTCACCTTCACCACCGTGCCGCCCGGCGTGGTCGACGGCACGCAGAAGGTCCACGCGGTGGTCGACGACGGCGCCCCGCCGCACCCGTGGCACGAGTGCCGCACCGACAACAACAAGAGCGCCGAGGTCGGCGCGCGCTGCGCCGGGCCGAAGTGATCGCCTGATCGGCGCGACGGCCGCGCGCCGACGCGCCCCACAGGTGAGCCCGATGTGGGCGTCGGTTTCGCCCCGCGCTCGGCGTGCGCAGGTCACGAGGCGTCCTCTGGCCGCGCGGCAGGCGTCCTCCGGCCGCGCGAGAATTCGCTTCACACGGCGCAATCAGCGCGCCTGTTCGCGGCGACAACCGCCGGCGCAGGCGCGGTTCTTGGAAGCCGGGGCGGCCTCTTCACATGCGAAGCCTCGCCGCGGTCGTGTTGCTCTCGTGCTCGACGATCCTCTCGTGCTCCGCCGCGAGGGAGGTCTCCAAAGAGTCGGACCAGCCAGCCGATGGGGGTCCGATCGGCCCGGAGGCGCGGGTCGATCCGGAGCGCGGCCTCGAGCTCGACGGATCGGTCGACGCGCGCACGATCACGCTCGGCTGCAGCGGCGATCTCCAGCACGTCACCGATCAGGACGGCGTCGTCCAGAAGAAGTGCCCGCCCGAACAGGGCTGCTTCGAGGGCGCGTGCATCCCCGCGTGCGACGCGGCCGCGAAGGCCAAGGGAAACGTCGGCTGCAGCTTCCTCGCGGCGACGCCGGCGTTCAACCCGGGCTTCGCGCCGCCGTGCTTCGCGGTGTTCGTCGCCAACAACTGGTCGAAGGACGTGAAGATCAGCGTCGTTCGCGACGGCGTGTCACTGGACCCGACCGCGTTCGGGCGCATCCCGAACGGCGCCCCCGACGCGACGTGGTGGCCTCCGGTGCCCGCGACCGGGATCCCGCCGGGCCAGGTGGCGGTGCTCTTCATGTCCAGCGATCCGACCTCGGTCAACCACGGCTTCCCCCTCAAGTGCCCGGTCGGGCAGGCGGTCACCGGGTCGACCGCGGTCATCGGGACCGGCAAGGGTCGGGCGTTCGCGATCCGCACCGACGCGCCGGTGAGCGCTTACGACATGCTGCCGTACGGCGGCGCGAAGTCGTTCCTGCCGAGCGCGCAGCTGCTGCTGCCGACGAGCGCCTGGGGCACCAACTACGTCGGCGTGGTGCCGCCCGACGGCGGGCCGCAGTGGGGCCAGATCGTCGCCGTGGAGGACGCCACCACGATCAAGTTCGAGCCCACCCGGTACCTGGCCGCCGGCGGCGGCGTGCCCGAGGTCCCTGCGGGCGCGACGACGACGCTCACGCTCGACGCCGGCGAGTACGTGCAGTGGCAGCCGTCGCTCGACATCAGCGGGAGCATCGTCCAGGCCGACAAGCCCGTCGCGTTCGTCGGCGGCGCCGGGTACCTGTGCCTGAAGACCGAGACGGCGACCGGCGGCGGCTGCGACTCGGTGCACCAGATGATCCCGCCGATCTCGGCGCTCGGCGCGGAGTACGCGGCGGCGCCGTACGTCACGCGCCGCAGCGATCTCGCGCCGGAGTCGGTCCCTTATCGCATCGTCGGGATGGTCGACGGCACGAAGCTGGTGTTCGACCCGCCGATCGGCGGCGCCCCGACGACCTTGTCGCGCGGCACCGTCGCGAGCTTCGAGACGACCCGCGCGTTCGTCGTCCGCAGCCAGGACACGGAGCACCCGTTCTACGTCGGCCAGATGATGGGCGGCGCGCTGGTGACGAGCGGGAGCCGCCCGGGCGCGACGATGAACATCGGGCTGCCGCTGGACCTCGGCGACGAGGAGTTCGTCACCGTGCTGCCCCCGGCGCAGTTCCTGACGAAGTACGTCTTCTTCACCGATCCGACCTACTCGACGACGAACCTCGTGCTCACCCGCGTGAAGGGCCCGACCGGGTTCAAGGAGGTGAACGTGAAATGCCTCGGCACGGTGACCGGCTGGAGGGCGATCGGTGCCGGTGGCCAGTACGAGTCCGCCGAGGTCGACCTGGTGCGCGGCGGCAAGGGCGTCGCCGGCTGCACGAACGGCCCGCAGGTCGCCGAGAGCGAGGGGAAGTTCGGCCTCGTCGTCTGGGGCACCGACACGTACTCGAGCTACGCCTACCCCGGCGGCGGCAACGTCGGCTCGATCAACAAGGTGATCGTCGATCCGATCCCCAAGTGAGCAGCGCGCCCTCGCGGGCGGGTAGACTGACCGGATGCAGCTCACGATGGAGCCGCCGCGGGTGGTGCTGCTCATCGCGCTCGCGCTCCCGCTCGTCGTCGCCGCCGCGATCGCCCTGGCGGTGAGGTCCTCGCGCAAACGGGTGCCGTGGGCGCATCGCATCGTCCCCGTGGCGCTGGTGCTCGTGGTGTCGGCCATGATGGTCAAGACCGCGTTCGCCGAGCGGACGTTCCGCTGGAGCGAGTCGGGCATCCGCGACGACACCTTCGGCGCGGCCCTCGAGCTCGGCTGGTCCGACATCGAAGAAGCCCGCCTCGTCTCCGATGTCTGGCGGAGCGACGTCCGGCCCGGCCTTCGCACCAACGGGACGGCGTACGGCCCGTACCGCGCCGGCCACTTCCGGCTCGCGAACGGCTCGAGCGCGCGCGTGTTCATGATGACGACGGTGAGGGACGCGATCGTCCTCCGCGCGCGCGGCCAGACGTTCGTGTACGCGCCGGAGCACTTCGAGGACTTCGCCGCTACGTTGGAGCGCCACCTCCCCGTGGGGCACTGAGAGGGCCGACTCAGCCCTGCGCCGCGAGCCGCGCGACGTCGATCCACGCGTGGCGCGGCAGCAGGTGGACGCCGGGCGCGGCGACGGGCGCCTCGGTCACGAGGAAGCGGATCGCCGCGAGCATGGCCGCGAGCGTCACGTCGAACGCGTTGAGCGAGTCGCCGTGCCCCGCCGTGAGGTTGGCCATCGAGCCGCCCGCGAACAGGTGGATCGCGCGGCCTCCGATCGAGAACCGCTCGACGTGCGGCAGGACGCGCTCGCTCGGGTGCGCGCGGAGCGCCGCGAGATCGATCTCCTCGCTCGCGTGGCCGACGTTCAACAGGAACGCCCCGTCGCGCATGCACGCGAGCTCTCGTTCGGCGATCACGTTGCGCGCCCCGGTCGCCGTGACGACCACGTCCGCGAGCGGCAGCCCCTCGTTCCACGCGACGACCTCCTCGCCGGCGAACCGCGCCTCGAGGGCCCGGGCGGGATCGAGCTCCGCGACGAGCACGCGCCCGCCGTACGCGCGCGCGGCGTCGCACACGCCGCGGCCGACGAGCCCGTATCCGATGACGAGCACCCGCTTGCCGTGGAAGGTCAGCCGCGTCCCCTCGAAGAACGCGTGGCACGCCGTGAGCCCCACCATGTGCCGGTTGTGGAGCCCCTCCTTGATCGGCAGGTCGTCCCAGTTGAACACCGGGTAGCTCGGTCGCAGCGCGGCCAGGCGCGTGGTGCCCGAGCCGGTCGCCTCGATCGCCGCGCGCACGCTCGCGCGCTCCTCCGCCGGGCGCGCGTGCAGATACGTCGTGATCGCCGCGCCCATCTCGCACAGGTGCGTCGGTCGGAAGTCGACGATCCGCCGAAGGCCCGCCTCGAGCTCCGCGTCGCTCATTCCCCGCCACGCGTGCGCCTCGGCGCCAGCCGCCTTGCAACGCGCGATCGTCTCGTCGCACACGGTCGTCGGGTTGCACGTGGTGAGGAGCACCGCCGCTCCGCGCGCAGAGAGCGCCTCGATCGCCGGGATCATCTTGATCTCGAGGTGCATCGAGCACGCGAGCCGGACGCCCGCGAGATCGGGGAGCGCCTCGCCGATCGCTCGGGTGACGGGCATGTGCGCGCGGGTCCAGCGCAGGCGGGCGTCGAAATCGGTCATCGCGGCACCGCATACGACGGCGACCGCCCGCCGCGAAGAGCTGCGTCCCGACAGACGCCCGCCAGCTTGCGCCGTCTCACGCGACCGGCTCGACCATTCGCATGCGCCGTGGCTGCGTTCACTGGAACCGCGATGTGCGCGGCGCAGGCTACTTCGAGAACTTCACGTCGAACGTCGCCTTCGTCGCCGGCGCCGCCGCGCCCACGATCTTCAGCGACTTCGTCGTCGCGACCGAGCACTGCACCAGGGGAGACAAGCCGAGGTTTCCGCCGATCACGTCGACCTTCTCGACCACGCCGTCGGTGGCGATCGTCGCGCGCAGCTTGAGCGTGCCCTGCGTGCTCGGATCGTTCGCGAGCGCCTTGCCGTAGCAGCCGCGGAAGCGGGTCTTCGCCTTGTCGAGCGCCGCCTTCAGCACGACGTCGGTGGTGCCGCCCGCGGAGTGGATGGCGAGGAACTCGACGATGCCGGCGGGCGCGCCGGGCTGCGCCGCGCTGGGATCGGCGGGCTTGGTCCCGCCGGCGCCGTCGCTGCCGGCAGCGGTGCCCGCGGCACCCG
>JACPFM010000225.1 GCA_016182965.1 Deltaproteobacteria bacterium
GTCGTCCGACCTCCTCCGGTTTCTCCGCCGTGAGCAGGAGTCCCTCGCGGAGCTGGAGCATCTTGCCCCGAATCTCGCGCTCCGCCTGGAGTCGAAGCGCACGCGCATCGACGACCAGACCGTCCAGTGGATCCGGCCCTTGCAGTAAGACGTGCGCGTCCTTCATGTCCGCCAGCTCGACGGCAAAGACATCGGAAGCTCGACGCCACTCGTCCCACGGCATGAGCAGCGGCGCGGTGTTGCCAGCCTTTGCCCAGCGGCGTGCCAGTGGCGAGCCGACCCGCAGCAGACCCGCGTCTACCCGGTCCACCAGGATGAGCAGGTTGATATCGCTCACCCCCGAAACCGCCTCGCCACGCGCGACCGAGCCGTAGAGCAGGGCGCTGCGCAAGCGATCGCCGAGCGCGGCGAGCAACTCCGCGACGAACGCTCGGGCCGTGTCTTTCGGGTCCGCGACCATGCGCTCTACCAGCTCCTTCCCGCGCCTCCGCCGCCGAAGCCGCCGCCCCCGCCGAAGAAGATGAACGGCGGTCCGCCGCCGCCGCCCCCTCGCCCGCCGCGCGCGCGGAGGATCACGAAGATGATCACGCCAATGAAGAGGATGGTGAACACCCAGCCCTGCACGTCGGTCGAGCGACGCGCCGCCGTGTCGACCGGACGCTCCGGCACCGGCCCGTACACCTTGCCCGAGAGCTTCGTCTCGATCGCCCCGAGCGCGGCCTGGAACGCCTCGTGCCACCGCTCTTGCTTGGTGAACGGGCGCATCTTCTCGCGGATGATCAGCGACGACTCGAGGTCGGTCAGCTCGCCCTCGAGCCCCTTGCCGACCTCGATGCGCACGCGACGCTCGGCGAGCGCGGCGGTGATGAGGATGCCGTCGTCCTTGCCGTGCTGGCCGAGCTTCCACGCCTTGGCGACGCGGAAGCTGAAGTCCTCGAGCGCCTCGCCCTGGAGCGACTTCACGGTGAGGATGGCGATCTGGTGGCCGCTCGCCTGCTCGTAGGCGACGAGGCGCCGATCGAGCTCCTCGCGGTCGTCGGGCGTCAGCACGCCCGCGAGGTCCTTGCAGCGCTGATCGAACTTGGGGACGGCGAGCTCGGCGCGCGCGAGCGCCGGGAAGAGCCCGACCACCAGCGCGACGACGAGGGTGACGACGCGCAGGGCGACGGCGAATCCGCGCGGCCACGGCGCTCGGGCCATTCTTGCGCTGGGAAAGGCGCTGGGAGAGGCGCTGGGAGAGGTCATGCGCGCTCCTGGTCGAAGGTCGAACGTCGAACGTCGATCGTCATTCGTCGATCGTCGGAGGTCGAAGCGGGCCATCGCAGACCGGGGGGCTTCGACCTTGGACCTTCGACCTTCGACCCCCTCAGAGCGACACCTTCGGCGCGGCCGCGGCGCCCGCGTCCATGTTGAAGAACTCACGCGGCTTGAACGGCATGCCGGTGACCTTGTTCACGGCCTGACCGCCGATCTTCCCGAGCTCCGCGTTGTATTCGCCGGCGGCCTTGTTGTACTCCTCGCGCGCCCGCAAGATGCGGTTCTCGGTGCCCTCGAGCTGCACCTGCAGGTTGCGGAAGCTCTCGTTGGCCTTGAGCTCCGGGTATTTCTCGGCCTGCACGAGGAGGCGCGAGAGCGAGCCCTTGAGCTGACCCTGCACCTCGTTGAACTTCTTCATCGCTTCGGGGTCGGTGACGTCGACCTTGAGCTGCGTGGCCTCGGCGCGCGCCTTGGTGACCGCCTCGAGCGCATCCTTCTCGAACTTCGCGTTGGCCTTCACCGTCTCGACGAGGTTCGGGATGAGGTCGTAGCGGCGCTGCAGGGTCGCCTCGACGTCGGCCCACTTCGTCGCGGCGACCTGGTCCTTCTGGACGAGCTCGTCGTACCGGGAACAGCCGGCGAGCGGCAGCAGCCAAGAGAAGAGGAAGAGCATCGCCGTGAGCACGGTGAGGAGCGCGGGGCGTCGGGTGAACATGGTGCTCCGTTGAGATGCCGCGACGGGACCGATGGGTGTGCGGCATGGGCAATCTATGTCGCCCCCTGCCGTGTCAAGGCCCCGTGTCATGGGATGGAGCCCCGTGCTACGTTCGCGCGCCTTCGCTCCCCGCGTTTTCGTGGGGGGATTCGTGGAGAGGACATGGATCAGGCGCTGCTCCGCTCGTATCTCGCGACGATCTTCGATCTGCCGTCGCCCAACGGCATCGTGCGGGTCTCGCTCGACGGCGAGATCGCCAACGATCCGTCCGCCCTGCCCGACATCCTGACTCGTCCGTTCGCGATCCTCACCGCGTACAACCCGCGGTCGATGCTCCTGCCGCGCAAGGTCAACGACTCGCGCCACGCCGTGCTCCGCGACCTGTTGGTGCTCGGCTGCTACCGGGTCGAGGCGTGCGTCGGCTACGAGGACGACGAGTCGAGCATCTGGCGCGAGCCCGCGTGGCTCGTGCACGGCATGGATCGCGACGAGGCGGTCGCCTTCGGGCGCGTCTTCCGCCAGAACACCGTCGTCTACTGCCGCAACGCGCGCCCCGAGATCCTGGTGAGCGATCCGACCTGCGACGACGTCGGCAAGACCTTCGTCGGCCACTGGCGCGTGCGCGCCTGATCACCCGGGGTCGCCGACGGGGATGTCGAAGCGCGCCTCGTGCGCGCCGTCGGCAGCCAATCGCACCGGCAGCCGCACCAGCGAGCGCAGCGGGATGCACGCCGCCGGCGTGCCCAGGCCGCCGTCGGCGCAGGTCACGCACTCGATCGTGAGGAGCACCTCGGCGGCGATCGAGGGGCTCGGCAGCGCGCCGACATGCACGGGGACCTCGAGCACCGCGGCGTCCGCGTCCGCGACGTCCCACGCCAGGGTCAGCTGCCGCGGGACCAGCAGATCGCTGCGCCGCGACACCTCGATCGCGAGCCGCAGCGGCGAGCCGACGGCGAGGTGCAGCCCGCCTCGCGGGACGAGGCGCACCACGAGGGAGGCGTCGCCGGGCGCGAGCGGCGTCGACTCCGGGATCGCCGCGTCGAACCAGCTCGTCGTGGCATACCCGCCACGCTTCTCCTCGCTGCGGAGCGGCGCCGGCGCGGCGACCTCTCGCGCGCGCGGCGGGGCGACGGCGGGCGCGCCGCGGATCGGGAGCACCCGCGCCTTGCCGCCGTCGAGCGAGATCTCGAGCAAGCGGTGATGCCCGGTGTCGGCGACGAGGAAGGCGCCGCGCGAGGCGTCCCACGCCACGCCGCCCGGCTCGCGCAGGATATGGCCGTCGGCGCCGGAGAAGAGCGTCCGCGCCTCGCCGGTGCGCGGATCGACAGCCTTGAGCTTGTGGTTGTAGGTGTCGGCGACGATCGGCGCGGCGTCTTGGACGGTCACGCCGAGGCAGTGCTGCAGGCGCGCCTTGTCGGGCGGTCCGTCGACGTCGCCGAAGTCGAACAGCCCGGCGCCGACGACGGTGCGGACGGTGCCGTGGTGGAAGTCGACGAGGCGCAGCGCCGAGGTCTCGCTGTCGGCGACCCACAGCGCGTGGTCCGCCGCGAGCGCGAGGCCGCTCGGCTGCGAGAAGGTCGCCTGATCGAGCGGACCGTCGATCATCGACTCGGCGCCGGTGCCGGCGACGCGGGCGATCGTCGATCGGGCCAGATCGAGGACGGCGATCTGGTGCGAGCCGGCGAGCGCGACGTAGAGCAGATCGCCCGTCTCGCCCTCGCGCTGCCTGCGCGCGTACGCGAGGTCCCACGGAGACCGCAGCGCGGTCTCGCGCGCCGGCCGCGCCGCGTCGATCGCGGCGGCGCCGAGCGTGCCGTCTCCCGCGATGGTGGTCACCGTGCCCTCCTCGAGATCGGCGCGCAGCACCACGTGATTGCGCGCGTCGGCGACGTAGAGCGCGCGCCCGGAAGGGTCGAAGCAGAGCCCCTGCGGATCGTCGAGCTCGGCCTCGGTGAAGGCGCCGTCGCGGTGCCCCTGCGCGCCGCTGCCGATCGCGGCGAGGACCTCGCCCTCGGATGACAAGACGAGCACGCGGTGGTGTCCCGAGTCGCTCACCGCGAGGCGCCCGTCGCGCGCGACCGCGAGCTTGCCGGGGAACGAGAGGGTCTCGCCGCCGGCCGCCGCCGTGGCCTGCTCGGTGCGGATCGGCTCCCTGGCGAGGGTGCCGCGCGCGCGGCCGCGTTCGAGCTCGGCGGAGACGACCTGCTCGAGGATCGCCGGGTCGGGCTCGCCGGGTGCGACCGCGCCGATGGTCCCGTCGGGGCGCACCACGACCAGCGTCGGCCACGAGCGGACCGCGAAGTCGCTCCAGATCTTCATCTCGCGGTCGACGACCACCGGGTGGTGGACGCCGTAGCGCGCGATGGCGTCGGCGATGCGCTCTGGATCGCGCTCGCCCTCGAACTTCGCCGAGTGCACGCCGATGACCACCAGCGGATCGCCCCGGTGCCGCGCCTCGAGCGCCTCGAGCACCGGCACCACGTGCATGCAGTTGACGCAGCAGTAGGTCCAGAAGTCGAGGATGACCACGTGGCCGCGCAGGGCCCGCAGCGACAGCGGCGCCGGCGTGTTCAACCACACGAAATCCTGCGGCAGCTCCGGCGCGCGGATGACGACGTCTTCGAGCATGGGGCCGCAGGGTAGGTCGTCGGTCGTCCGTCGTCAGCCGCGTCTCCGGAACGAACCCGAATTCGTCCTCTGCGCCGGTTAGCTGTCGCGCTCAGCGGCACGCGGGGCCGGAGGATGCTGGCCGACGCGCTCGGGCGAGACGATGAAGCCGCCACGTTCGAAGGCGCTCGCCATCGGAACGCAGGATGGCCAGCAGCGCATCCGTGGCGGCGGTCGCACGCGCGCTTCCGCCGCATTACGCCGATCAAGAGACCATCATCGCCGCGTTTCGCGAGCACTGGGCGCGCGAGCACTTCAACGTCGAGCGCCTCGAGCAACTACACCGTGCAGTGCAGGTCGGCGGCAGACACCTCGCGCTTCCGATCGAGGCGTACCCACGCCTGCGAACGTTCCGCGAACGCAACGACGCGTGGACCCACGCCGCCGTGGAGCTCGGCGCACGCGCGATCGAGGAGGCGCTCGCGCAAGCCGACTGCGAGGCGCGCGACATCGATCATCTGTTCTTCGTCACGGTGACCGGGCTCGCTACGCCGAGCATCGACGCACGCCTGATGAACCGGCTCGGGTTCCGCGCCGACGTGCAGCGAACCCCCATCTTCGGCCTCGGATGCGTCGCCGGCGCGGCGGGCCTGTCGCGAGTATCCGCCGTGCTCAGCGGTCACCCGGATCAGCGCGCGCTCCTCCTGTCCGTCGAGCTGTGCTCGCTCACGCTGCAGCGCGAGGACGTCTCGGTGAGCAACATCGTCGCGTCGGGTCTGTTCGGCGACGGCGCAGCCGCGGTCGTGCTCGAGGGCTCTTCGCTGCGCGCGCGGGGGCCGCGCGTGATCGGGACCCGCGCGGTGTTCTACCCCGACACCGAGCGGATCATGGGCTGGGACTTCGTCGACTCCGGGTTCAAGGTCGTCCTCTCGCCCAAGGTGCCGGACCTCGTGCGCGCGCGCGTGCGCGGCGACGTCGACGGGTTCTTGAGCCACCACGCGCTCGATCGGAGCGCGATCCGTCACTTCATCGCGCACACCGGGGGACCCAAGGTGCTCGAGGCGTTCGCGGAGGGCCTCGAGCTGCCCGAGGGCGCGCTCGCGCGGTCGTGGCGCAGCCTGCGCGAGGTCGGCAACCTCTCGTCCGCTTCGGTCCTCTTCGTGCTCGGCGACCTCCTCGCGTCGGACGAGGCGCGCGGCGGCGACTACGGCCTGCTCATGGCGATGGGCCCCGGGTTCTGCGCCGAGCTCGTGCTGCTGCAATGGTGACGGCGTACCTCGGCGCGCTCGGGCTGCTCGGTCTGGAGCGGCTGTATGAGCTGGTTCTCTCGCGTCGCAACGCCGAGCGCGCGCGCGCGCGCGGCGGCTTCGAGGTCGGCCGCGCGCAGTTTCGCGTGATGGCCGCCGTCCACACGTTGTTCCTCTTCTCGTGTGCCGCCGAGGTGGCGCTGCTCGGGCGCGCGTTCCCAGGGGTGCTCGGCGTCGTTGCGATCGCCGCGGCCATCGCCGCACAGGCCCTGCGGTACTGGGCGATCCGCACGCTCGGCGAGTCGTGGAACGTGCGGATCCTCGTCGTGCCGAACGCGCCGCCGGTGACGCACGGTCCGTATCGATTCGTGCGCCACCCGAACTACCTGGCCGTCATCGTGGAGATGCTCGCCGTCCCACTGGCGCACGGCGCGTGGATCACCGCCCTCGTGTTCTCGATCGCGAACGCGCTGCTGCTCGTCCTGCGCATCCGCGCCGAGGAGCGCGCGCTCGGCGCAGCGTGGTCGAGCGCGTTCGCGCGACACCCTCGCTTTCTGCCGCGTCTTCGCGCGGAGGTCGAATCATGACGCGCCCCACCGAAGCCGACGTCCTCGCCGAGATCCAACGCATCGTCCGCGATGAGCTCGAGATCGATTCGGCCATCACGTCCGAGCAACGGCTTGCGTCGGAGCTCGACTCGCTCTCGCGGACCGTGCTCGCCGTGAGCCTCGAGGACCGCTTCCGCGTGCGCCTCACCGAGGAGGACGCGCAGCTCGCGACCCTCGGGGATCTCGCGCGCGCGATCGTCGCACGCTCGGGGGCCCGCTCGGGGGAGTCATGAACGCGCTGCTCACCGGCGGAGCCGCGCCGAAGCCGAAGCACGGCTCGCTCGTCGAGGCGCTCGCGGCCGCTGCGCGCGTCGAGCTCGCCGAGGCGGGGCTCGGGTACATCCATCTGAATGAGCACGAGACCTGGACGACGTTCGCCGAGCTCCACGATCGCGCGGCGCACGTCGCGCGCGCCCTGCTCGCGCGCGGGGTTCGTCCGAACGATCGCGTGGCGCTGATCGCGCCGACCAGCCCCGCGTTCGTGGAGGCGTTCTTCGGCGCCCTGCTCGCGGGCGCGGTCGCGGTGCCGCTCTACCCTCCGGTGCGACTCGGCCGCCTCGACGAGTACCATCGATCGACCGCGCGCATGCTCACGTCGGTCGGCGCGCGGATCGTCCTCGCCGATTCACGCGTGAAGCGGCTGCTCGGCCGCTCGATCGCTGCGGCGCGGCCGGGGCTCGGCTGTGTCGTCCTCGAGGATCTCCTGCGGGAGCCGGCGCGCTCGCTGTCGCTGCCGCGCGTTGCCGAAGAGGACCTCGCGATCATCCAGTTCTCGTCGGGCTCGACCGTCGATCCGAAGCCGGTCGCCCTCTCGCATCACAACGTGCTCTCGCAGTGCGCTGCGCTCGAGCAGCTCTTCCCGACGCACGGCCCGGATGGCCGCCGGCTCCGCGGCCGCACCGGCGTGTCGTGGCTGCCGCTCTATCACGACATGGGTCTGATCGGCTCGTTGCTCTCCGCGGTCTACGTGCCGGGCCGCCTCTCGCTCATCTCACCCGAGCACTTCCTGGCGAAGCCGGCGCTCTGGCTGCGCGCGATCTCGAGGCACCGTGCGCTCGTCTCGCCGGCGCCCAATTTCGCCTACGCATACTGCGAGAAGCGCATCCGCGACGAGCAGCTCGCGGGCGTCGATCTCAGCTGCTGGGAGCTCGCCCTCAACGGCGCCGAGCCGGTGGTGCCCGCGGTGATGGACCGCTTCGTCGCGCGCTTCTCCCCCTTCGGGTTCGCTCCCCGCGCGATGACGCCGGTCTACGGGCTCGCCGAGGCCTCGCTCGCCGTGACGTTTCCGCGACGCGGGGCGCGGACCGCGTCGCTCGACTCCGCGCGTCCGATCGTCTCCGTCGGCGAGCCGCTCCCCGGCGTGTCGATCAAGGTCTGCGACGCGCGAGGCGCCATCGTCGGCGCGCGGACGCTCGGACGCATTCACGTGCGCGGACCATCGGTGATGACCGGCTACTTCGGTCGTCCCGAGGACACGGCGCGCGCCGTCGTCGATGGTTGGCTCGACACGGGCGACCTCGGCTTCGTCGACGACGGCGAGCTGTTCGTGTGCGGGCGGGAGAAGGACGTGATCGTCGTTCGCGGCGAGAACCATGCGCCGCACACGTTCGAGGAGGCCCTCGACGAGCTGAACGGGGTGCGCCCCGGGTGCGCGGTGGCGATCGGGTGCGTGCTGCCCGGCGGCGACGGCGAGTCGCTGGTCATGCTGGTCGAACGCGCCAAAGACGCTCCCGCGGATCTCGAGGACGCGGTGCGCGCGGCCGTCGTCGAGCGCACCGGGGTGCGGCCCGAGCTCGTCCGGATCCTCGCGCCGGGCACGCTGCCCCGGACCTCGAGCGGCAAGCTCCGTCGGCGCGAGGCGGCGATGCGGTTCTCCGCGGGCAAGCTCGACGCGCCGCGCGCGGTCACGCCGCTGCGGCTCGCCGTGGAGGTCGTGCGCTCCACGGTGGCCTTCGCGACCGCGCGCCTCGGCGACGACGAGGGGCGCTGATGCACGTCGATGTCGCCATCGTGGGTGGAGGTCCCGCTGGCCTCGCGGTCGCGATCGGGGCCGCGCGGCGCGGTCTCTCGACCGTGGTCCTCGAGCGGCGCCACGGCGGGCCGGACAAGGCTTGCGGCGAGGGGGTCCTTCCCGCGGGCGTCCGCGCGCTCGACGATCTCGGCGTCACGGGCGCCCTCGCGTCCTCTGCGCGCCTCGACAGTGTGCGATGGATCGATCGGGACGGCGCTTGCGCCGAAGCCCGCCTTCCGGACGGCGGCGGCCTCGGGATCCGTCGCACGACGCTCGTCGAAGCGCTCCGCGCGCGCGCTCTCGGGGAGGGCGCGACGGTCCATGAAGGCGTGCGCGTGCTGACGCACGTGCAGGCGCAGCGATCGGTCGCCCTGTCCACGGACACCCCCGAGCTCTCTTCGATCGACGCATCCGTGCTCGTCGCCGCCGACGGTCTCGCCTCGCCGTTGCGCCACGCGGAGGGGCTCGATGTGCCCGTTCGTGGGACGCCGCGCTTCGGGATGCGCCGCCACTTCGCGGTCCGCCCGTGGTCTTCGTCGGTCGAGGTCCACTTCGGCGAGAACCTCGAGGCCTACGTCACTCCAGTGGGAATCGATCGCGTCGGAGTCGCGATCCTCTTCGAGTCGAAGAGCCGCGCGGGGGCCTCGTTCGACGCGATGCTGGCGCGCTTTCCCCTGCTGGTCGAGCGGCTCGCGGGCACCGGGCATTCGTCCCCCACGCTCGGCGCGGGTCCTTTCGCGTGTGCGGCGCGCGCGCGGTTCCGGGGTCGCGTCGCGCTCGTCGGCGACGCGGCGGGCTACGTCGACGCCGTGACCGGCGAGGGGCTGTCGCTCGCATTTCGGGCGGCGAACGCGCTCTGCGCCGTGCTCCCCGATGCCGTGGTGCACCGAGACGCGTGCGCCGATCTTGCCGCGTACGATCGCGCCGCGACGGCCGACTTCCGCAAGTACGCGTGGGTGACGCACACCGTCCTCGCGCTCACGCGGCAAACGACGCTGCGGCCACGCATGCTCGGAGCGATCGGCCGTACGCCGCGCGCGCTCGATGCAGTGGTGCGGTGGGCGATCGCCTGAACGCGCGCCGTGCGGGTCACCGGCTCCCGGGCGCGCGCGGCCACCTCCTGGTCATGGGCCGCGCGGGCGCTCCTTGCGTCCCGCAACAGCCTGGCCGCTGTTCCGCCGGCGTGCCCCACCCGTGTTCCGAAGTGGCTCGTTCGGCAGCCGGGCGGACGACCGAGACGACCGCGCGGGCCGCCGCCTTCGTACCGCGCACTACATCTCGCAGCCGCGAGTACCACAATCACGGCTCTTTTCCGCGCTCTCCCGATTGACTGGCCGGCGCGGCGCGGGCGTCATCGCCCGAATGGGAACGGTCGCCGGCCGCGGGGCGTGGGGCGGGTGGGGTCGGTGGATGCTGCAGGCGACGCTGCAGGCGTTGGTGGCCGCGATCGTCGCCGCGTGCTCCCCGCACCACGACGACGCGGCGAGCACCCCCGATGCGTCAGCGTCCGTCGCACCGATCGCAGAGCGCGACGAGGATGCGCGCGCGATCGCCGACGCCGTGCGCTTCGCCTTCGCGTCGCACGCGGCGCTGTCGGCGCGCTTCGCGGCCGCGCCCGACGGCTTCCAGAGCACGCGCGACGGCATCGTGTCGCCCGGATGGCGAGGCGCCTGGACCGATCGCGCGCACCACGTCGGCGCTCGACTCCCTCGCAGCGCCGACCTCGCCTTCGAGGCAGGCGTCGGCGTCAGCGAGCTCTACCGGCTGTCGCTGACACACCTCGGGGCGCGCGCCTCCACGCTGGCGATGGATCAGGGGCGCGGCGTCTATCGCGACGTTTATCCGTCCACCGACGTGACCTTCGTCGCGTCGCCCGAGCGCCTCGAGTGGGCGTACACGCTGCGCGACGACGCGGCGCCGACCGCCTTCCAGCTGAAGATCGCGCTCCCGAAGAACCTCACCCGCGCGCGCATCGACGCGCGCGGAGGGCTCGAGCTCCTCGACGCCGAGGATCACGCCCTCTTGCGCATCCCGCGCCCGCTCGCGATCGACGCCGCGGGGACCACTCGCGAGGCGACCCTCGCGTGGGACGGCGCGATCCTCACCGTGACACTCGATCGCTCCGACCTCGCGTTCCCGATCGTCCTCGATCCGGCGGTCGAGACGGTGGTGTGGGATCAGCGCGTGATGTCACCCGGTGTGCGAAGCGCGCACGCCGTCGCGTACGACTCGATCCGCAAACGCATCGTCATGTTCGGCGGCTACGACGGTACGACCCAGGTCTCCCAGACCTGGGAGTGGGACGGCGTCTTATGGTCGTTGCGGTCGACGGTCGGTCCGTCGGCGCGGCAAGAAACGGCCATGGCGTTCGACAGCGCCCGTGGCTTCACGGTGCTCTTCGGCGGCAACTCCTATACGAACGACACCTGGGAGTGGGACGGAACGACGTGGTACCAGCGGTGCACGACGACCCCGTGCTCGTCGACCCGGCCGGCCGGGCGTTCGGCGGCCGCGATGGCGTACGACGCAACTCGCGCGAAGATCGTGCTGTTCGGCGGGCACTACGGCAGCACGTACTACTCCGACACCTGGCTGTGGAACGGCACCGCGTGGACGACTGGTCCCGCCGGCCCGTCGGCGCGGCGCTCCTCCGGCATGACCTGGGACTCGACGCAGTCGCGCGTGCTCCTGTTCGGAGGTCAAACCGACACCTCCACCTATTTCAACGATCTCTGGAGCTACAACGGGACGTCGTGGAGCGCGGTCTCCACGAGCGGCGGCCCGCCGCAGGCCCGATCGAAGTTCGCGTTCGCGTTCCGGAACGGCGGCCGCGCGGTGCTCTTCGGCGGCTCGTTCGGCGGCAGTAGCGCCGATCGCCTCGGTGATACGTGGGAGCTCGTCAGCTCGACCAACGCCTGGGTGAGCATCGGGGGCACCGGTCCGAGCTCTCGATTCGACACGGCGGCCGCGTACGACTCGAGCCGGCAGGCCGTGGTGCTGTTCGGCGGCACCATGGGCGCCCGGATCGGCGACACGTGGGAGTACCTTTCGGGGATCTGGCGCCGTCCGGCGAATGACGTCGGCGAGCGCACGGGGCCGGCGAGCGCGTTCGACTCGTTCCGCAATCGCGTCGTGCTGTTCGGCGGCTACAGCTACGCCGGCGGGTTCCTGGGCGACACGTGGGAGTGGGACGGCTACGCGTGGAACCAGCTGTGCACCACGGCGCCGTGCTCCACGACCAAGCCGGCGGCGCGACAGAGTGCAGTCGCGGCGTACGACTCCGATCGCAAGCGGTTCGTGCTCTTCGGCGGCAATCCCACGTCCGATCTATGGGAGTTCGACGGTACGACTTGGGTGCAGAAGTGCACCGCCCTTCCGTGCACTTCACTCATGCCGAGCGGGCGGTACAACGCGGCGGCGGCGTACGACTCCACTCGAAAGCGCACCGTTCTGTTCGGCGGTTATTCGGGCGGCACGACGGTCAACGACACGTGGGAGTGGGACGGGAACGCCTGGACCCGCCCATGCGCCGCCCTCCCCTGCTCGGCCACCGTGCCCTCCGCGAGGTCGGGCGCCGTGGCGACGTTCGATCCCGATCGGAGTCGCGTGGTGCTGTTCGGCGGGTCGTCGGGCGGGGTGGCCCTCGGTGACACGTGGGAGTTCAGCGGCTCGGCCTGGAGCCAGGTCGCGACGACCGGCCCTTTGCCCCGGTACGCAGCGGGCCTCGCGTACGATCGCGTCCGGAAGAAGACGGTCTTGTTCGGCGGGCGCCCCGCGAGCGGCGGCCCCTTCGGTGATACGTGGGAGTGGGACGGCGCTTCGTGGACGCAGACCGCTACGACCGGCCCGCAGGCGCGCCGCGAGATGGCGCTCGACTACGACGCGGCGCGCCGGCGCGTGGTCATGTTCGGCGGCACCACCGGGACGGCGTTCTTCTTCAACAACGGCGAGACGTGGGAGTACTACACGCGCGGCGGCGCCTGCTCGATCGGCACGCAGTGCGCGACCGGCTTCTGCGTCGACGGCGTCTGCTGCGAGCAGCTCTCGTGCGGGACGTGCCAGGCGTGCGACGTCGCCGGCAGCCCCGGCAAGTGCGCGCCCGTGATCGGCGCCGACGACACGGACACCTGCGCCGCGGCGACCAGCACCTGCGACGCGACCGGCGCCTGCAAGCTGAAGCAGGCCCAGTCGTGCACCTCGAACACGCAGTGCGCGAGCGGCAGCTGCGCGAACAACTACTGCTGCGATCAGGCGTGCACCGGCGGCTGCGACGTCTGCAACTCGACGCCAGGCACCTGCACCAAGCTGACCAAGTACGCGACGGGCTCCAACCCCTCGTGCGGTCCGTACCTCTGCGATGGTCTGTCCGGCGAATGCCCCGCGTCGTGCGCGAACGACAACGACTGCGCGACCGGCTACTTCTGCGCCGCGGGCGGGATCTGCCAGGCGCGAAGGCCGCAAGGGGCGCCTTGCAACACCGCCTCCGGCGGGGACTGCCTCACCGCCGACTGCCGGGAGTGCACCAGCGGTCTGACGTGCAAGGACGGCTACTGCTGCAACAACCCGTGCGCGGGCGGCTGTCAGACGTGCGCAGCGACCCCCGGCCTGTGCACCACGCTGACCAACGCCAAGGACCCCGATACCTGCAGCGGAGTGAACACCTGCTCGGCGAGCGGCTCCTGCCTGCTCGAGAACGGGCAGACCTGCACCCTCGCGTCGCAGTGCGCGAGCGGGTCCTGCGCGGATGGCGTCTGCTGCAACACCGCGTGCGCCGGCGGCTGCGACGTATGCAACGCCACCGCCGGGACCTGCACGATCGCGGCGCAGGGGAGCGTCGGGAGCCCCTCGTGCGGCGCGTACGTCTGCAACGGCTCGCTGCCGGCGTGCCCGAGCACGTGCGGCAACGACAGCGACTGCGCCGCGACGCACTACTGCGCGGCTAGCGGCACCTGTCAGCTGCGCAAGTCGCAGGGCGCGACGTGCAACCAGAGCACCGGCGTCGACTGCAAGTCCGACGGCTGCCGCGTGTGCGCGACCGGCAACTGCATCGACGGCTACTGCTGCAACAGCACCTGCGGCAACGCGTGCGACGCGTGCAACGGCGCGACGCGCGGATGGAGCGGCGCCACCAACGGGACGTGCGCGATCGCGCCCGCCTCCTTCCCCGGCGTCCCCGCCTGCGGCAGCTACGCGTGCAACGGGACGAGCGCGACCTGCGCGGCGACCTGCACGAGCGACGCCCAGTGCGGCACCGGGTACTACTGCAACGCGGCCGGCGCGTGCGTCGCGCAGAAGGCGCAGGGCGCGTCGTGCAACCTCGCGGCCGACTGCAAGTCGGGCAGCTGCCGCGCGTGCGCGACCGGCAACTGCGTCGACGGCTACTGCTGCAACACCGCGTGCGGCGGTCAGTGCCAGGCGTGCGACGTGACCGGCGCGCTCGGCACCTGCGTGACCGTCACGGGCGCGGTCCACGTGAACGTCGCGATCCCCGCGCGGACCGCCTGTCCCGGCACCGGCGCGTGCGCCGCGTCGTGCAAC
>JACPFM010000218.1 GCA_016182965.1 Deltaproteobacteria bacterium
CGACCGCCGCCCAGATCGACGCGCAGCCACTCGGCGCCGCCCACGGTGAGCGAGCCGGTGATCGCGAGGATGCCGTCCTTCGGAAGCTCGCCGAACGGCCTGAACGCGGCGCTCGGGTACTCGAGCAGCCCGATCGCCGAGTTGTCGGCCTTGAACGTGCCGCCGCTCTTGCCGACCCCGAGGGCAGGACGGATCGGCGAGACGATGCGCTCGCTCGCGGTCTCGCGCAGGTCGGCGTCACGGATCGAAAGCTGCAGCTTCGCTTCGTTGTCCTTGAGCGCGGGCATCACGTCGAACGTGAAGCGGACGCGCTTCTCGTCGCCGGGCGCGATGTTCGAGACGTCGAAGCGCGCGTCGCGCAGCAGGAGCCCCTCGCCGGAGAGGTTGTGGATGCTCGCCTCGGTGTCGAACGACTTGCCCTGGCCGATGTTCTTGACGGTGAGCCACACCGAGGCGCGCTCGCCGATCTGCAGGGCGCCGTCGCCGTTGCCCTCGACGTCGTCGACGATCTGGAAGCTGTAGGCGAACGACGGGCGCGCGAGCGCCTTGACCGTGGTCTTGACCACCGCCTCGGCGGGGACGTGCTCGTGGGCCTCCTCGAACTTGATCTTGATGGCGTCGGCGCGGGTGTGCGCGTCCTTCGGGACGCGACAGACGCGCGGCGCGTCCTTCGGGGCGATCGCCGTGGAGCCGGGCTTGTACCCTTCCGTCTCGCACCAGCCCATCGGCGTGGTCCACGAGCGCGACTTGCCCGGATCGACGCGGCCGAAGACGAACTCCTTGCCGTCGAAGATGCCGGCGTCGGCCTTGGTCTGGGCGCGCAGCCGGTAGAGCGGCACCGTGCCGTTGTTGGTGACGGTGACCTTGATCTCGAGCGGCTCGCCGGCGACCACCTCGCCGCCCGCCTTCGACGGCTCGACGGTGACGGAGATCTTCGAGGCGTCGAAGCCCTGCTTGTTGCCGTCGTCGCTCCAGTCGACGCCGTGCTTGCCGAGATCGTCGGCGATCTTCTTCAGCTCCTCGGACTTGTAGGTCTCGAGGAAGCCGCGCGCCTTCTTGATCAGCTCCGCGCGCTTGTCGCTGTGCCCGCCGATCGCCTTGAGGAAGCGCTGGGCGAAGGCGATCTGCGCGTCGAGCGCGAACTGGTCCTCTGGATCGCCGCCGCGCTCGCGGAGCGCGTTGCGGTCCTCGCGCGAGAGCGCGTACTTGACCACCTCGAGCGGACGCGCGCCCTCCTTGGCCTTCACGTTCGAGAGGTGCGCGGCGAGATCGCTCTCGCGCAGGATCGGCGCGTCGGCGCTCAGATCGAGCTCCTGCACGTCGACGGTCATCGGGTTGAGCTCGATGTCCGGGGTGATGCCGATGCCCTGGATGCTCACGTCGCCGGGCGTGAGGTACTGCGCGATCGTCAGCTTGAGCGCGGCGCCCTCGGGCGGGATGTTCTTCTCGACCTTCTGCACCGAGCCCTTGCCGAAGGACGTCTCGCCGATGATCACCGCGCGATCGAGGTTCTTCAGCGCGCCGGCGACGATCTCGCTCGCGGAGGCGGAGCCGGAGTTGATGAGGACGACGATCGGGTAGTTGGGCTCGTTCTTGTCGTCCTTGGCGGGCAGCTCCTCGCGGCCGTCCTTGCGGCCGTCGGAGACGACCAGCACGCCCTCCTTCACGAACAGGTCGGCGACGCGGCGCGCCTGATCGAGCAGGCCGCCCGGGTTGCCGCGCATGTCGAGAACCAGGCCCTTGTCGTGACCGGTGGCCTTGAACTCGGCCATCGCCTTCACGAGATCGGTCGTGGTCTGCTCGGCGAACTGCTTGAGGCGCACGTAGCCGATGCCGCCCTCGAGCGCCTTGCTCTCGACGCTGGCGACCTTGATCTCCTCGCGCACCAGCTTGTAGGGCTTGGTGCCCGGCCAGCCGTCCTTGCCGTCGCGGTGGACGTGCAGGGTGACCTCCGTCTTCGGATCGCCGCGCAGCCGGTTGACCGCCTCGTTGATCGTCATGGTGGCGGTCGACTCGCCGTTGATCTGCATGATGCGATCGAACTTCTGGAGCCCCGCGCCCGACGCCGGCGTGCCGGGCATGGTGTTCATGACGGTGAGCATCTTGTCGCGGATGGCGATGATGATGCCGAGGCCGCCGAACTTGCCGGAGGTGCCGACGCTGAAGTCCTTGTACGCCTCGGGCGAGAACAGCACCGAGTGCGGATCGAGCGTCTTGAGCATGCCGTTGCAGGCGGCGTACTCGACCTCGCGCAGATCGATGTCGGGCGAGTCCTTCAGGGTCTGCTCGAGGAACGCGAAGACGGTGCGGATCTTCGCCAGCACGTCCCACGGGCCCTTCACGTCGCCGACGGGGAGGGTCATCTCCTTGTCGTCGGCGCGGATCTTCGCCGTCTGCCCGGCCGGGTCGACCTGCACCAGCACCTGCGCGACGTCGCGCTGCACGGCGTTGAGCGCGGCGAGCAGGAGGTCGCGGGGGACGACCCGCTTCGGCTCGACGTACTCGTCGGCGATCAGCTCCAGCGTGCGCTGCACCACCAGCGCCTTGGTCAGCGCGTAGGGGCCCTTCTTGCCGCCGGGGGTGATCGTGCCGGCCTGCGCGCCGGCGTAGAGCCCGCGAAACAGCCCGTCGTACCGCCCGAGCGAGAACAGCGCGAGGTAGGTGGAGATGCCGAGCGAGCCGGTGACCAGGATGGCACGAGCGAGGCGGTCGGTCAGGGGCATGGAGGATCGAGCTTATCCCGAAACGTGAGCACCGCCGGTGCTCACGCGCCTGTGGGCGGGTTGGTGGAGGGGTGGAGGGGTGGTGGAGGTTCGACCCGAGAGGTGCGCGGGCGTTGGATTTCTGTTGTCGAGATGCCCGGCGGCGAAGGACGATGCGGCCGGGCCTTGGTGGAGGAGAGCTTGATGCGCAACGTCTCGAACGCCGCTTCGATTTCCAAGAACGCGCTCGTCGTCGGCCTGCTCGGCGCGATCGTCGTGGCATGCGGCAGCGATCCGCGGCCTCCGGTGGCGACGCCCACCGCCGTCGGGCCCATGGGAGGGCCGGTGTGGACGCCGCCCGAGAAGACGGCCGAGCCGCCGAAGCCGCCGCCTCCTCCGCCTGCGCCGCCCGTCGAGAGCGCGGCGCCGGCTGCGTCCGCGGCGCCCGCTGCGTCCTCCGCCGCTCCCGCGACGTCGGCCAAGCCGCCGAAGGGTGCGACCGCGCCGAAGCCTGCTGCATCTGCTGCGAAGCCGGCGGCGCCCAAGCCTGCCGCGTCGGCTGCGCCGAAGCCCGCGGGCTCGGCCGCACCGAAGAAGTAGGCACACCTCGGCCATCGGGCCGGAGGCCCCATGGTCCGATCCGTTCAACTCGCCACCGCCGTGCTCGCCGTGCTCGGGGCGTTCGCCTCGATTGGGTGTCGTGAGCCGACGCCTGCGCCGAGCACCCTCTCGGTGCCGAGCGCCCCCGCGAGCGGCGAGCTGAAGGTCGGCGATCCCGCGCCCGCCGTCGTCGCCACCGCGTCCGATGGCAGCACGGTCGACCTCGCCAAGCTGAAGGGCCGCTGGGTCGTCGTGTACTTCTATCCGAAGGACGACACCCCCGGCTGCACCAAGGAGGCGTGCGCGTTCCGCGACGCGTGGTCGCGGCTCGACAAGGCCAACGTGTCGGTGATCGGCGTGTCGGTCGACGACCACGAGAGCCACAAGGCGTTCGCCGCGAAGCACAAGCTCCCGTTCCCGCTCCTCGCCGACACCGACCGTCGCATCTGCAAGGCGTTCGGCGTGCCGGTCACCGCGGGCTTCGCGGCGCGCACCACGTTCCTCGTCGGCACCGACGGCAAGATCGCGAAGATCTACCCGAAGGTCGATCCGGGCGTGCACGCCGATCAGATCCTGGCCTCGATTCCCCCGGGCTGAAGCCCCGGGGCACCGACCGCACCTCAAGGCCGGGGCATGAACCCCGGCCTTCACGTTCCTGCAGCGCTGGCGCTCGCTTCGCTCGCAGCTGTCGCCGCAGAACTGCGGCAGACCGTGCAGCGACAGCTTCAGCCAGCCTCGCGACAGCGTGAAGCCCGGGGTTCATACCCCGGGCTTGAGCAGCTTTCGGTGCCCCGGGCTTCAGCCCGGGGGAGAACATCTCAGGGCAGGCGCTTCCAGCCCGCGACGCACGACTTGCCGGCCGGCGTCGCCATCGAGAGCTTCGCGCACAGCTCGTAGTCCTTCTTCGCGAGGTCGCGCTTGCCGTTCTTCTCGCGCACGCGGCCGCGCGCCTCGTAGGCGTCCTGCAGGTTGCGGCACGCCGGGTCGGGCGGATCGACCGCCGCGGTCAGCTCGTCCTCCGCCTTGTGCAGCGCGCCCTTCTTCTCCCACGCGAGCCCGAGCCGGTAGTTCGCCCAACAGAACGTCGGCTTGAGCGCGACCGCCTTGGTCAGCGCCTCGATCGCGTGATCGGCGTCGCCCTTCTCGAGGTGCGCGCCGCCGAGGTCGTACCACGCGAGCTCCGGGGTCTTGTAGAGGATGTCCTCCGCGAGCGGACGCAGGATCGTGATCGCCTCGTCGAACTTCTTCTCGTGGATGAGGATCACGCCGAGCGTGTGCTTGGCCGGTCGATACTCCGGATCGGCGTCGACCGCGCGACGCGCGTACTTCTCGGCCTCGCTCCAGCGGCAGTCGTTCTCCATCTGGCAGAGCGCCATGTAGAGGATCGCCACGAAGTGGTGCGCCTCGGCGTGCGTCTCGTCGGCGGCCGATGCCTTCTGCGCGTGATCCATCGCTGCGCGGAGGCGACCGTGCTTCCACTCGTCGCGCGCGAGGTCGAACTCCGCGCGCGACACCTTCTCGGGATCGGCGCCGGCCGGCACCCCGTTCGCCGGGCGCGGACAGCCGGCGAGGAAGAGCGGGACGGCGAGCGCGGCGAGGCGGGTGAGCAGCGTGATCGTTCGCATGGCCCGTCCGCGATGCCGCCTCCGCACGGGCCGGGCCAAGTTCCAGGGGAGGCCAGGGGCGTACGCGCGATCTCCTCTCGATCCGGGAGTACGCTTCGGTCATGTCGCTCGGCAGGCGTTCGTTCATCGGCGCGCTGATCTCGGCGTCCGTGCTCGCAGGGTGCTCGTTCTCGAGCAAGTACATGCGTCCGGTGTCGGGGCCGTTCGTGATCCAACCGGTCGTCGATCGCGCGACGGTGGTGTTCATCCGGCCGTCCTCCTTCGGCGCGGCGATCAAGCCGACGATCGTCGACGGGCGCGGCCGGTTCATGGGCGACGCGGAGGGGAGCACGTTCTTCGTGCGCGAGCTCGAGCCCGGGCCGCACCTGTTCCTCGTGTGGGCCGAGAACACCGGGCCGCTCATGGCGAACCTGCTTCCCGGGCGCGTGTACTTCGTCGAGGTGGCCATCAAGCCCGGCGCGTGGACCGCGCGCGCGCACCTGCTGGCGATCGCGCCGCGGACCGAGCAGTGGGCGAACGTCCGCGAGTGGCTGCGAGACGCCGAGCCGCGCACGTCCGATGTCGCGGCCGGCAACGCGTACCTCGCGGAGCGCAGAGACGACGTCGGAGACCGGATCCAGCGCGCGCGGGAGGCGTTCGGCGAGCTCGACGCGCCGGAGCGCGACGCGCGCACGCTGCGGCCCGAAGACGGCGTCGCGCAGGGGTTCACGCGGTGAGGCGCCTCGTCGCGCCGATCACGGCGGCCGCGCTCCTGCTCGTCGGCTGCCGCACCGCGCCGCCCGACGCGCCGTCGACGTCGCAGACCGCACCGAGCGCGAAGACCGCCGCGTCGCCCGGCGCGTCCGAGTCGCCGACCGCGTCGGCGATCACGTCGGCGATCACGTCAGCGGGGGCGTCGTCCAGCGCGTCCGCTCCCGCGCGCTCGATCGTCGTGCACCTGGTGCCGCTCGGCGACGTGCCGCAGCTCGATCTCGAGGTGGCCGCCGCCGGCATGCGCTCGCGCGCGCCGCTCTCGATTTCGATCGAGAAGCGCGAGCCGCTGCCCGACGCGGCGAAGACGACCGAGAAAGGTCGCTTCTCGGCCGACGCGCTGCTGACGTTCCTGCAGAAGATCACCGCGGCCCCGGGCGAGAAGGTCCTCGGCGTCACCGACGTCGACATCGTCACGCCGAAGAACGGCGTCGCCAACTGGGGCGTCCTCGGCCTCGGCGCGCTCGACGGGAAGATGTGCGTGATCTCCACCTTCCGCATGCGTCGGAAGTGGGAGCCCGGGGGCGGCGCGCCCGAGGCGCTGGTGCGCGAGCGGCTGTGGAAGATCTCGCTGCACGAGATCGGTCACACCCTCGGCCTCCCGCACTGCCCGAACGCCGGTTGCCTGATGGAAGACGCGCAGGGCACCGTGAAGACGGTCGACTCCGAGACCGCGCTCTGCGCCACGTGCCGCGCGCGCTTCGGGAACTAGGCGGGGTTCAGAGTCTAGAGTCTAGAGTCCGCGTCACGAGGCTCTAGACTCTAGACTCTAGACTCTAGACTCTAGACCCAGCCTGCATCAGCAGCAGTCGCGCATCTGCGCGCGCGAGCGGCGACTCTCAGAACTTCTTCTGCCACCACTCCTTGTCGCCCGACTTCTTCTTGGGCGTCTCGGTGGTGGGCACCGCCTTCGGCTTCGTCGTGGACTTCGGCAGGGGCTTCGGCGTCGGCTTGGCGACGGGCTTCGGCGCGGCCACCGGCTTCGGCGCGGGCGGCGGCGGCGGCGCGCTCGCCGACGGCGGGGGCGGCGCGGGCTCCGGCGCCTTTGCGGCGGGCTGCTGCGGCGGCGCGGGCTCGCTCGACGGCTCTTCGGCGTCTTTCGCTTTCTTCGCTTCGGCGGCGGCGACCTTCGCGGCCTGATCGTGCCAGGCGACGAGCAGCACGTTCATCGCGGTGAACCGCTCGACGTGCTGCGGATCGCTCTTGTTGCTCCGCGCCATCGCGGTGCCGACGATCGCACCGAACAAGAAGAGCAGCGCGACGGCCGCGGCCATCATCGGCACCAAAGACCGCGCGGCGCGGCGGCGCCGATCGGTCTCGCTGTTCGGATCGGACGAGAGGACGACCGCTTGCCCGTTGCTCTCGCTGCTCGGCGGGAGGTCCTGCGTGCTCGGCGGCCCGAGGTCCGGCGGCGCCTCGAGCGGCTGATCGCCGAGGGCGAGGAGCTCGGGCGCGAGGATCGGCGCGTCGGTCAGGCGCGGCGGCGGCTGGCTTTGGCGGCGCGGCGGCGCGCTCGGTCGCGGCCGCATGGGCTCGGCCGGCGCGGCCTGCGCGGGCCCTGGGTGCGCGTAACCTTGGGCCGGCGGGCGCAGCGTGCGGCCCGAGAAGCCGTTGCCCGGCGGGATCGTCTTGGGCGGCGCGCGCGGCGGACGCTTCGAGGGCAGCGGCTGATCGAGGCTCGCGGCGCGCCCGCCCTGCGGCGCGGTCGCGACCGGCGCCTGGTTCTGCGCGGCCGGCGGAGCGGCCGGCGTCGGCGCGGTGAAGCCGGGGATCGCGCCGAGACCTTTGCGCGGCGCCTCGGCCGGAGCCACCGACGCGCGTCGCGCCGCCGGTCGCTCGTCGGCGGTGGTCGTCGCGGGCGATCGCTGCAGCGCCGGCCGGGCCCCGGTCTCCCGCTTCGCCGGCGGCGGCTCGCTCACCATCGGCGCCGGCGGCGCGAGCTTCGGCAGCGGCCCCTTCTCCATCTCCTGCGCGGAGACGTCGGCGACCGTCGTGTCCCAGTCCTGATCGACCTGCAGCAGCGGTGCCTTCGCCTGCGCGCCGAGGATCACCTCCGCGCGGCCCGACGCCGCCTTCGCCGCGCTGACCTCCCACGACTGCGTCGTGGCGCGGCCCGCGTCGGGGACCTTCGGTCCCTCGTGCTTGTGCACCAGCGGCATCGGATCGGGCGCCGTCTCCTCGGGATGCTCGAGCGCGCGATCCGCGATGACCGGCGGCGCCGCCGGGATGTCCGACTTGCTCGCGCGGGCCGGCGCACCTGCCGCCGGGCGCGGCGCCGTCACGTTGAGGCGCTTGGCGCCGGAGGTCTGCGCGGCGATCGCCAGCGTGCTCGGCGTCGGCTGCGTGCCGCCGGGGATCGCGCCGGCGCGCTGCATTCCGACGCCGGGCCGGGTGGCCGCAGGTACCTCCGGCGCGGGCTTCGGCGTGGCGAGCTTCAGGTGATCGCCGACCGTGTCGTCGATCGACGGCGCGGGCTTGAGGACCTCGTCGCGATCGCGCGTGAGCGTCGGCGCGCCGTCGGAGAACTCGTCCTCGGCGGCGCGCAGGAGCTCCGCGCGGCCCCGCTCGCGCAGGATGCTCGTGAGCTTCTGCGCCAGCGCGCTCGCGGACGGCAGGCGACGATCGCGCGATTTCTCGAGGGCCTCGTCGACGACGCGCGCGACCTCCGGCGGGATGTCCCGCACGATCTCGTCGACCGGGACTTGACGCTTCTCGATGATCTCGTCGACGAGCGCGCGGTACTCCTTGGCGACGAACGGCAGCCGCCCGGTGAGCCCCTCGTAGAGGATGACGCCGAGCGACCAGACGTCGGTGCGCGGATCGAGATCGGGCACCCCGCGCGCCTGCTCCGGCGACATGTAGCTCGGCGTGCCGAGGACCACGCCGGTGGCGGTCACGTCGTTGCCGATGATCTTGCTGATGCCGAAATCGAGGATCTTCGGCTGAAGCCCGCCGGTCGGCGTCTTGTGCAGGTAGATGTTCGCCGGCTTCAGATCGCGGTGGAGGATGCCGTGCGCGTGCGCCGCCGACAGCCCGTGGGCGAGCGGGATCACGAGCGCGAGGGCCTCGTCGACCGACAGCCGACCCTTGCGTCCGAGCAGCGAGGCCATGGTCTCGCCCTCGAGCAGCTCCATGACCAGGAAGAGGACGCCGTCGTCGCCCTGTCCGAGGTCGAGGACCTCGACGACCGCCGGATGTCGCACGCGACCGCACGCGCGAGCCTCCTGGAAGAACCGCTGCAAGCGCTCGGGATCCGAGGCGAGGGAGCGGTGGAGGACCTTCACGGCCACCGACCGATCGATCAGCTCGTTGCGCGCGCACCACACGCTGCCGGAGCGGCCGCGACCGAGCACCCGCACGAGGCGATAGCGCTGTTCGAGGAGGTCGCCGGGGCGCATCGGGGAGAGCGGTGGATCGTACGCCCGATCGCGGGGATGGACCAAACCCGGGTCCTGGGGTGGCGTGCGCCGGATCACCCACATCTACCCGGCACGCTCGCCGCTGACCGCCTGCGGTGCTAACCGACGCGGCCATGCTCGACCTTCGCCAAGTCGTCGACAACCTCGAAGAAGTGCGTGCCGCGCTCGCGCGCCGCGGTCCCAAGGCGGCCGCCGCGCTCGACGAGATCGCCACCCTCCGCGCCGAGCGCTCCGCCGGCATCCAGGCGCGCGACGCGAAGATCCAGGCGCAGAAGGCCGCCAACGACGCGATGGCCAAGGCGCCCAAGGGCACGCCCGAGTTCGCGCAGAAGCGCGAGGACCTCAAGGCGCTGTCCGCCGAGATCAAGGAGCTCGAGGGGAAGGTCGCCGCCGTCGAGGCCAAGCTCTCCGAGCTGCTGCTCGACGTGCCGAACCTCCCCGATCCCAGCGTGCCCGACGGTCACGACGAGACCGGCAACGTCGTGGTTCGCACCTGGGGCGACCGGCCGACCGAGGTCGGCGACGCGCCGAAGGATCACGTCGACGTCGGCAACCGCCTCGGCATCTTCGACTGGGAGGCCGCCGCGAAGATCAGCGGCGCGCGCTTCGTGGTGCTCAAGGGCATCGGAGCGAGGCTCGAGCGCGCCATCGCCACCTTCATGCTCGATCTCCACACGCGCGAGCACGGCTACACCGAGGTCGCGCCGCCGGTGCTGATCAAGGGCGAGGCGCTGAAGGGCACCGGGCAGCTCCCCAAGTTCGAGGCCGATCTGTTCAAGACCCTCAAGCAGGATCCCGATCGCGCCCACGAGCTCTACCTCTCCCCGACCGCGGAGGTGCAGCTGACCAACCTGCACGGCGACGAGATCCTCGACGAGGTGTCGCTGCCGCGCCGCTACACGGCATGGACCTCGTGCTTCCGGAGCGAGGCCGGCGCGTACTGGCGCGACACGCGCGGGATGATCCGCGTGCACCAGTTCCAGAAGGTCGAGCTCGTGCAGATCGTCGCGGCCGACAAGTCCGACGCGGCGCTCGAGGAGCTGACCGGCCACGCCGAGAAGGTCCTGCAGAAGCTCGGCCTGCACTACCGCGTCGTCGCGCTGTGCGCCGGCGACATGGGGTTCGGCGCGCGCAAGACCTACGACCTCGAGGTGTGGCTGCCCTCGCAGAACACGTTCCGCGAGATCAGCTCCTGCTCGAACTGCGGCGATTTCCAGGCGCGTCGCGCCGCCATCCGCTTCCGGCCGACGCAGGCCGAGGGCAGCAAGGACAAGCCGAAGCCGCGCCTCGCACACACCCTGAACGGCTCCGGGCTCGCCGTCGGCCGCACGCTCGTGGCGATCCTCGAGAACTACCAGCGCCCGGACGGGTCGGTGGTGGTCCCCGAGGCGCTGCGCCCGTACGTCGGCGCCGACGTGCTGAAGCCCTGAAGCTCGAAGCTCAGTCGAAGCCGTGAGCTCTAGGACCCCCCGGGCTTCTATGAGCCCGCATCTCCGGTCAAGCCTCGATCTCGGTTTTGATTGTTCTTTCGCTGCCTCGGGGCGGCGGGTCTTTGCGCCGGCGAGGTGAGCCCTCGCACCGACTTCTATCCGTGCCAGGCGCTGAG
>JACPFM010000223.1 GCA_016182965.1 Deltaproteobacteria bacterium
CGCCAGCGGCTTCCTCAAGACCAACTTCAACGTCGGCGTCGGCTACACCTACGCCGGCCAGCTCGTCCTCAGCAGCTCCAACCCGCTCGGTGGACAGATCACCGGCATCGTGTATCAGATGCGTGGGCGCTGGGTGCCGGGTCTGGCCACCAGCTACCACGAAGGCGACTGATCCCGCGACGAACCGATGTCCTGGAAACGCAACGTCCTCATCGTCGCAGCCGCGATCGGTTGCGTGGGCGTGGTGTTCGCCGTTCGCGAGCTCCAGCGGGTTCCGCAGAGCCCGCCCGGCGCATCCTCCACCGCGCCGCTGACCGATCTGGCCGGGCCGCCCCGACCGGTGAGCGAGCTGCCGAGCGTCGCGCCCGCGCCGCTCTCGGTGCCAGCCTCGGCGGCGCCGACGTTCGCGCCCTCCGAGATGCCGTATCCCCAGAACCCACCGCAGGGCACTCCGGCGCTGGCGTTGCCGGGCGATCCGGTCCCGCCCGATCCCTTCCAGCCACCTCCCATCAAGCAAGATCCCGATCGTGGTCGCGAGAACAAGTGATCTCCCCGATCCGGTCTCCTCGAGACGACTCCTCTTCGGATTGCTCTCGGCGCCGCTGATCCTCCTCTCGGTGCCGCCGGCCGGGCTGTGGCCGCTCTCGCTCGTCGCGCTGGTGCCGCTGTTGTGGGCGGTGCGGCGCGCGCCGCCCGGACGCGCCCTCGCGCTCGGGTGGACCGTCGGCTTCGTCGTCAACCTGGTGGGCTTCCACTGGCTCGTCGGGCTCGGCGCGCGCTTCGGCGGTCTCTCCACCCCGTGGGGCATCGCGGTGGTCCTGGCGACGGCGCTGTATCAGGGCTCGATCTTCGGGTGGTGGGCGCTCGCGTCGTCGTTCCTCGCGCGCGCGGGACGAGAGGCCGAGCTCGTGGGCATTCCGCTCTCGTTCGCGCTGCTCGAGGCCGTGGTCCCGATGATCTTCCCCTGGTACCTCGCGATCACCGCCTCGCGCGCGTGGCCGTTGCTCCAAGTCGCGGAGATCGGCGGCCCGCCGGCGGTGTCGGCGCTGCTCGTCCTGATCAACCTCGTCTTGTCCGATCTCGGCGAGGAGCTCGGTCGCCGCTCGATCAGCCGGGCCACGCGCGTCGCGGGCGCCGTGGTCGTCGCGATCGTGCTGCTCGGCCTCGCGCGCGCGGGCCACGTCGCCGTCGCGCGCAGCACCTCGCCCGAGCTGTCGGTCGCCGTCGTGCAGCCGAACTTCGGCATCACCTCGCTCGAGACCCGCAAGCACGAAGGGGAGAGGTTCATCGAGTCGCTGCAGCGCGCGACCGCGGAGGCGGGTCAGCGCGGGGCAGAGCTCGTCGTGTGGCCCGAGTCCTCGTTCCCCTATCTCTTCGACCGCGCGCTCGATCGCGAGTTCGGCGCGGGCCACCCCTGGGAGCTCCGCAAAGGGTACCGGGGGCGCCTGCTCTTCGGCTCGCTGACCCACGCGTTCGGGACCTCGGTGACGCAGAACAGCGCCGTGCTCGTCTCGGCGTCGGGCCGCATCGCGGGCATGTACGACAAGCAGCAGCTCCTCGTCTTCGGCGAGTACGTTCCGCTGGCCGACCGGTTCCCGGAGTGGGCCAAGCGCACGCGGGCTCGGCTGCCGGAGTGGCCCGACATCGCGCCCGGTGGTGCGCCGTCGATCATCGAGGACGGCGGGCTCCGGATCGCCGCGCTGATCTGCTACGAGGACCTCATCCCCGCGCGCGTGCACGAGGTCGCGCGGCTTCGGCCGAACCTCCTCGTCACGGTCGCCAACCACGCATGGTTCGAGGGCAGCAGCGCCGCGCGCCACGCGGCTGCGCTCGCGACCATGCGCAGCGTCGAGACGCGGCGCGATCTGGTGCGGGCGACCAACACCGGCGTGAGCTCGATCGTCGACGCGCTCGGGCGCGTGCAGGTCGAGGGACCTCTGTACGCGACCTCGCCAGGCCCTCAGGCGAGCGCCGACATCCTCATGGGACGCGTGCGGCTCGCGAACACGGTCGCGCTCGGTCCCCACCTCGCGCCGCTGTTCCCGGTGATGTGCGCGGTCGCGCTGGCCGTCGTCGTGCTTCGTGGCAGACGGCGACGCAGTGCGGCGTCGTAGCGCCCAACGCATGCCGCGGTGCAGCGTGTCTCGAGTCGCGATCCGACATTGCTCCTGCGCAGGCCGCGTGGTACCCGCAAAGCCTCGTAGAGCGGCGGTTGTAATGGGAAATGCCCGAGAAGAAGTGTGGGCGCGCGTCGTCGACGAGCTGGACCTCGGGCTGCTCGTCCTCGATCACGACAGTCGCGTGCTGGCCGCCAACGCCGTGGCGCGATCGCTCGTCTCCGGGCTCTTGAAGGGCGAGCTCCAGGGGCTCCTCTCGGCGGTGGGAGCCCCCGAGGATGGGGCGACGACCTTCTCACCGGCCGTCCCCTGGACGAACGCCGACGGTCATCGGGTCTTCGCGCGCGCCAAGCGTCTCGCGCCGTATGGCCTGCTCGTCGCGCTCAATCGCGAGCGTGTCCGCGAGCGCGACCTCGTCGAGCTGTTGCGGACCCGCTACGGCCTCACGGTGCGGCAGCAACAGATCGTCGTCCTGCTGCGCTCCGGCCTCTCGAATCGACGTATCGCCCAGACGCTCGGCGTCACCGAGGCCACGGTCAAGGCGTACCTCACGGGCGTGTTCCAGGCTTTCGGCGTGCCGAATCGCACCGCGCTCCTCGTGGCGCTCGAGAGCCAGCGACCTGTGAGCTGAGCCTCCTCACCTCCCGTGCCCGGCCTTCCAGATTGGTGAAGACGTGTCGTTCGAGCGGCGATACCCGATGCCCTGCCCGCGCTGTCGGCGAATCATCGACGCGCGTCTGCGACATTGCCCCCACTGTGGTGTGGACACGGACGCGATGCTGCGCACGCCGCGGGCGTTGGTCCCGTTCGTTCTGATCGGCCTGCTGGTGCTCGCCGGCGCCGTCGACCGCTTTCGTCCCGTCATCCTGGCGGCGCTGGCGGGGCTCGTCACCGCACTGGTCGTCGCCCGTTTGCGTCGACGGTGACGAGTTCAAATTCCTTATCGACTTAGGTCGATTCCCGAAGGGGCGTGCGCGGGTCGAACCTCGTTTCCATGACCTCGGGGTTCCTCTCGCGCGTCCTCTCGGCTGCTGCGCTGGCCACCATCGCGCTCTCCACGACCGCTGCATCGGCAGATGGCTCGGGTGAGGTCGACACGTTCTACGGCAGCTTCGGCAGCGAAGTGCCGATCGAGGTGCCGCCGTTCCACGGCCTCGAGCCGCGCGTGAAGCTCGCCTACGCCTCGTCCGGCGGCGGTGGCTTCGTCGGCGTGGGATGGGCGCTCTCCGGGTTCGGCGCGATCGGGCGTGAGTCGCCCGGTGGAGGCACGCCGCGCTACGACGGGACCGACGTCTTCAACTTCGATGGTCAAGAGCTCGTGCCCTGCGTGGCCGGCTCGTCGAGCCCGAGCTGCCTCGCCGGTGGCACCCACTCGACCCGCATCGAGAGCTACGCGAAGATCAAATGGGACGCCGCCGCGAACACCTGGACCGTCTGGCAGAAGGACGGCACCCGCGCGACGTACGCGCCGGTCTACGTGGTCGGGACCAACGCCTTCCGCTGGGGCCTCGTCAGCGTGTCCGACACGCACGCGAACACCGTCAACTATGGCTGGTGGTGCGAGGCGAGCGCGGACTGCTATCCGGACAACATCAGCTACGCGGGCACGGTCATCCGCTTCCATCGCGAGGCGCGCCCCGATCCGCTCACCTTCGGGAACGGCGGGTACCTCGGCCGCACGAATTACCGTCTCAAGTCCATCGACGTCGTCGTCTCGGGTAGTCGCGCGCGGGCCTATCGGCTCTCGTACGGCACGAGCGCGAGCACTGGCCGCTCGGTCCTGACGAGCGTGCAGAAGGTCGGCAGCGACGCCGCGGTCGATGGGGCCGGCAACGTCGCCTCCGGCTCGGCGCTCCCGGCGATGTCATTCGGCAGCACCTCGGCGAGCCTCTCGTTCAGCGGCGCGTACTGGGCCGGTCACGGCGGCGGCAGCACGAACAACTTCGTCGGCGACTACAACGGCGACGGCAAGATGGACATGGCCGGCTACGCGGGCGGCGGCCAGTGGCACGTGTGCCTGTCGACCGGGAGCGGGTTCAACTGCGCATACTGGGCCGGTCACGCCGGCGGCAGCACCAACAACTTCAACGGCGACTACAACGGCGACGGCAAGACCGACATGGCCGGCTACGCCGGCAACGGGCAGTGGCACGTGTGCCTGTCGACCGGTGGCGGGTTCAGCTGCGCATACTGGGGCGGTCACGGCGGCGGGACGTCGAACAACGCGCTCGGCGACTTCAACGGCGACGGCAAGACCGACATGGCCGGCTACGCCGGCAGCGGCCAGTGGCACGTCTGCCTGTCGACGGGCACGAGCTTCAGCTGTCCCACGTACTGGGGCGGCCACGCCGGCGGCAGCGAGAACAACGCGCTCGGCGACTACAACGGCGACGGCAAGACCGACATGGCCGGTTACGCCGGCAGCGGCCAGTGGCACGTGACGCTCGCCGCCGGCGGGCTCCCCGATCTGCTGGGCACGGTGTCCAACGGCCTCGGTGGGTCGACCTCGGTGACCTACACGCCGTCTTCCGCGTGGGTGAACACCAACCGTCCGCCGATCGTCCCGACGGTGTCCGCGCTGACGACGACCGACGGCCGGGGCGCGACGGGGACGACGAGCTACCGGTACGAGGGTGGGCTGTGGTCGAGCACGGAGCGTCGGTTCCTCGGGTTCCGCAAGGTGACCGGGGTGATCGACGGTGCGGGCAACTACACC
>JACPFM010000042.1 GCA_016182965.1 Deltaproteobacteria bacterium
GGCGCGACGGGGCGCGACGCGCTGGCCGGCGGCGGCGGACGCACGGGCGGTCGCGAGCTCGGCGGCGGCTCCGGCGGCGCGCCCTTCGCCGGCGCCTCGATCGTCGCTGCCGTCTGCGAGTTGCGTAGCGGCGGAAGCGCCTCGCCCTGGCCGAAAGATGGCGGGGCGGGCTGCGGCGAGGAGCTCGGTGGAGCGCGCATCGGCGCGATCGGCGGGAAGGAGCGCCGCGAGGCCGCCGCCGCCGCGACCTCCGCGGCGGCCTGCGTCTTCTCGACGGCCAGCGGCCACGCGTCGGCGGCGCCGAGGTCGAGGTGACGGGTGACCGCCAGCGAGTAGATCACCGGGCGCAGCAGCGTGGCGCCCTCGTCGTCGTTGACGGACTCGCACAGCTCCCGGTAGCTCGAGCCCCGCGCGATCGCCGCGTCGAGCGCGTCGCGCTCGTGATCGGTCAGGCGGAACCGCTTGATCGCCGACGCCGGGTGCAGCCCGAGGGTGCGATCCTGCAGCGCGCCGAGCGTCATGTCGATGCGCGACGCGTCGCTCCAGGCGCGCGCGGCGAGCAGCACCGCGGCGAGCGGATCGATCGGCGTCGGCTCGGTGGCGTAGGCGCCGACGAGCAGATCGTGCCCGCGGAAGAACGAGTAGGTGCCGTCGTTCACCATCGACGCGAGGGCGCGCAGACGGTCCTCCATCTGACGCTCGAGCGCGATCGCGAGCTTGTCGGCGCGCAGCACGCCGTCGGTGACCAGCTGGCGACCGATCGGCTTCTTCGTCGCCTTGGCGTTCTCGAGCGAACGCGCGAGCAGGCGCGCGTCGATCACGCCGGCGGCGACCAGCAGATCGCCGAGGCGGGCGCCGCCGAAGTCGCCGCCGATCTTCAGCGGGATGGCGTTCTCGAACACCAGCACGTACTCGCCGCCGCGCTCGGGGTGCAGCACGAGCGAGCCGGTCAGGCCGCGCGCGAGCACGTGCACGAGGAGGTTCGGCAGCGGCGTGCGCGAGAGCGAGCCCTCGACGTCCGAGTCGCGCCCGGCCGGGATCAACGACGGGCGCTTCGCCGAGGCGGGCTCCGGCGGCGGCTCGGCCAACGCCGCCTCGAACGGCGACGCGGTGATCACCGTCGCGTCCTCGCCGGTGGGCGTCGTCGTCGTGGGGACCGCGACCGGCGCCGGCATCGCGACCTTGGGCGCCTCGGCCAGGCGGCGCGCGACGAACGACGGATCGCTGGCGACGACGCGCACGATCTGCCGCGCGTCGCTGCCGAGGCGGAAATCGGTCGCGCCGTCGGCGATCGATCCGTGGCCGTCGACGACGACCCGCAGCGTGGGCGGCGCGCCGGTCTTCTGCTCGACGACGACCGCGATCTCGCCGGTGGAGAGCTCGACCAGGATGCCGGGCGGCAGCGTGCCGAGCGCCGCCATCAGCAGGCGCAGCGCGGTGCGATCGGCGGCGTCTGCGAAGGTGTTCGGGCCGCGCGCGTTGCCGCTCGCCTCCTGCTCGAGGAGCAGGAGGGCCTCGCCCGCGGTCTTCGCCGGCTCGCCCGGCGTGGGCGTGAGCAGCTCGTTGTAGGCGCGCGCGGTCGCGAGGATGCGCGCGTGCAGGGTCGCGGGGCGGAGGCCGCGGTGCACCGGGCCGAGGCGCGTGGTGCGCCGCAGCCACAGCGACTCGTACGCGATGACGGTGCGCACGATCGACGGCTCGTTCACGCGCCCGAGCGCCGTCATCACCCCGGCGGTCTCCGCCGGCAGCGCCATGTCCTTGGCCTCGCCGAGGATCGCGATGGGCGAGGGCACGTCGTCGGTCTCCAGGCGCTGCCCTCGCAGCGCGTGCGGCAGGCCGACGTCCTGCAGCATCGCGGCCATGGCGATGCGCGTGAGGGTGACCCGGTCGTCGGTGATCTGCCGCGCCATGGCGACGGCCAGGATCGCGGTGTTGACCGCCTGACCGGCGAGGTCGTGGTTCGCGTTGCGGACCTGCGTGACGCCGAGGAAGCTCGGGCGACCGCCCTCCGACAGATCGACGAGCATCTGCGCGATGCGCTTGATGCGGCGCGGGAGGACGTACACGCCGTGTGCGAGCTCGTCGTGGAAGCGGCGGAGGATGACGATCGCCGACGCGTAGGCGCGCACCAGCCGCTGCTCGACGTCGAGCTCCTCGGCCCCGAGGCCGCGCAGCATGGTGGCGCTCGAGGCGCTGCGCACCCGCACGTTGGGGACCGCGAACGACTCGAAGCGCGCGTGCGGGTCGCGCAGCACGGCGATCACCGCGGCGAGCAGCGCGCGCAGGTCGCTCGCCGACGTGTCCGGCGAGAACGAGAGCTCCGAGCCGTCGCAGCGCGCGACGATCTGCTCGAGCTCGCCGGCGAGCTCGTAGATCGAGCGGCCCGCCTTCAGCGGCTCGCCGCCGAAGAAGACGTACCCCTGCGCGAAGAACAGGCTCGCGCCCTCGGCGGCGCGCATGTGGTAGTCGCGCAGGGTCTCGGCGGTCGCGTCGATCTGCCTGCGGGTCGCGTCGTTGTCGAGCGCGTGCAGCTGCCCGATGCGGAACAGCCGGTGCAGCTGCTGGACGATCTGCGGCGCGAGCTCGCGCGCGTGCCTGCGACGGACGTCTCGTCCGGCGTCGCGCGTGGCGAGATCGAGCCGCCCGGCGCTCATCGCTCCGCTCCGGAGACGGGCATCGACGAAGACGACGCGGGCGCGGCGAGCCGCGCCTCGATGGCGCGGGCGGCTTCGTCGAGCGTGCGGGTGAGCGGCTCCGACGAGCCGAACCAGCCGCTCTTGGCCTGCTTGATCGCCTCGAGCGCGGCGGCGCTGCGCGCGTGGGCGCCGAGGAGGCGCGCTGCGAGGATGCGGCTCTGCTCGCGCGCGTCGCTGCGGATGACCGCGCGGTGCTCGAGGAGCTCGATCGCCACCGCCTCGGCGCGCGCCGGGTGCAGCGCGTGCAGCGTGGCGAGCATCTCGCGGCGCTCGACGTCGAGGCGCTCGTGGAAGCCGCCGTCCTGGATGCGGCGCACCAGCACCGGCCCGATCTCGCGGAAGTGGTGGCGCGCGATGGCGCGGAGCGCGGCCACCCTGACGTCGTCGCGGTCGTGATCGAGCAGGCGCGCGAGCTCGTTGCCGACGGCGCCGCCGGTGACCGCGCCGCGGGCGGCCAGCGCCTCGATGCGCAGCACCACGTCGGGTCCGGTGAGCACCTGATCGACCAGCTCGCGCGCGACCGGCGTGCCGAGCCGCACGAGCACCGAGAGGATGCGGCGGGCGGAGCCGAGGCGATCGTGCGAGAGCCGGGCGGCGATCGCGCGCTCGTGGCCGCCGCCGACGCGCAGCAGGTACTTCTCGACGGCCTCGGCGATCTGGCCGTCGCCTTCGTCGATCTCGCCGCCGTCGCCGGCGAAGTGCACGAGCGCGTCGAGCGCGTGCTCGAGCTCCTGCTCGCCGACGCGGGCGAGGGCGGTGAGCAGCACCTCGGACAGCGGCGCGAGCTCGGGAGAGCTCCGCGGCGTGGTGCGGATGGCGTGCACCACCAGCTCGAACACGTTGGCGCCGAGGATCGAGCGCGTGAGCTCGGAGGCGAGGGCGTCGGACAGCGAAGCGGCGGCCGCTCCGCTGCCGAGCCCGCGCGTGCGCATCGCCAGCACCTCGATGGCGGCGCCGTGCAGATCGAGCACCACCGGCGTGCGGTGCGCGACGATCAGGTCGGCGCACGAGTCGCGCACCGGATCGAGCACCAGGGCGACCTCGCCCGTGCGCCGCGCCTCGAGGTAGGCGTCGACGAGCACGTCGACGTACCGCTCGGTCCAGCGCTCGGGTGGCACGGCGAGCTGCGTGCGGAGCGCCGCCCGCGTGGTGGAGTCGACGATGCCCCAGCTCTTGCCGGGGGACTCGGCGAGGGCGTCGCGCTCGGTGCTCACGGCCATCGCCTTGGCCTCGAGCTCGGCGACGCGGGCGGCCTCGATCGCCAGGCGCTCGAGCGCGTCGGACTGGGCGTGGAACGCCTCGCGCTGCGCGAAGGTGCCCTCGGCGAAGCCGCTCTCGAGCACGCACTCGAGGTGCTCGAGGCTCGCGTCCCACAGCATGGTCGCGAGGTCGTCCTCCGGCGCGAGATCGCGCGACGGATCGGTCAGCATGACCTCGACGAGCGCGCGAAGCTCCGGCTCGGTGACGCCCGGGTGCACGCGCAGCCCGCGGATGCCCGACTCGAAGAGCCCATAGGGCACCGCGTCGAGCGGCGCGCCCGGTTCCCACACCGGCGTGTGCCGGTAGGTGAACGCGTAGGGGTGGACGTCGAGGAGGATCGGCCGCTCGGCCGGATCGCGACCGCCGCGTGCTTGCAGCGCCTCGAGGAGCGCCTCGAACAGCGCGCGCAGACGGCGCTCCGTCTCGGGGTGCGCCCACCCGTACTGCCGCACCGCGGGCAGCAGGCGCTCGAGCGTCTTGAGCACCGCCCGCAGGCGCACGACGTCGGGGTCGTCCTCGCCGGCGGCGACGGGGCCCTGGGGCTCGACGACGGCGACCTGGATCTCGCCGAGCTCGACGGGCTGGTCCGGCGCGCTCGGGAGGTCGGCGCGGCCGAGCAGCCGCAGGACCTCGTGCCGCATCTCCTGCGCGTCGTTGAAGCGGTTGCGCCGGTCCCACGCGAGCGCCTTGTCGACGAGGGCGATCACCTCGACCGGCTGCTCCGGAGCCACGCGCGCGAGCGACGGCGCGGGCTGCGTGGCGGCGAGGATCAGCGACTCGTCGTTCGAGCGACCGCGGTGCAAGCGGGTGCCGCTGAGCACGTAGAAGAGGATCGCGCCGACCGAGAAGATGTCGGAGCGGCCGTCGAGCTTGTCGCCGAGGCCGCGCGCCTGCTCCGGCGACATGTACGAGGGCGTGCCGATCGCCGTGCCCGCGCGCGTGAGGGCCTGGGCCTGGTGCTCGCGGTGCTGCGCGACGCCGAAGTCGAGGACCTTCACGCGGCCCTCGGTGGTGAGGAAGATGTTCGCCGGCTTCAGATCGCGGTGGACGATGCCTTGCGCGTGACAGGCGGCGAGGAAATCGAGCAGCTGCTCGACGACCTCGAGCGCGTCGCTGAGCGGCAGCCGGCCGCTGTTGCGCTTGATGATCTGATCGATCGTCTCGCCGAGGAGCAGCTCCATGACGAGGAAGTCGGCGCCGTCTTCGGTGATGTCGTTGTCGAAGACCTCGACCCGCCCCTCGTGCGGGACCTTGTTGCCGAGATAGCCCTCGCGGAGGAAGCGCTCCCGGATGGTCTCGTCGCGCGCGAACTCGGGGTGCAGGACCTTCAGCGCGGCGCGGCGGCCGTTGCGGTGCGCGGCGGCGTAGACGACGGCCATGCCACCGATGCCGATGAGGGCATCGATTCGCCACTTGCCGTTGACGACGGTACCGACGCGCTTCTGCGGACCCGACGATCCCTCGTCGGCCGGCTGCGCGCCGCGCACTTCGTCCATCCTGCCTCCTCTCCCGCGAATCCTAGCTCGCCCCAGGCCGTCCTAAGCTGGTTTTGTCGGAGCGACCAGCGCGCCCCAGCGTCGTGCGATCACGTCATGCGACCGTCTGGATCGCGTCAGGGGCGCCTGTGCCACCGCAACGTGATTTCCACGTCTGCACGGCCCCCGTCGGGCTCGGCGAAGGCGACCGCTCGCGCCGCTCTCGCGACGCACTGACCGAGCGCATCCGAGGAGGCGTGGGCGCCCAGCGCGTCGCCGCCCTCGCCGACCTTGACGGTGAGCGTCTCCACGCGGCCGGCCTCCGCGAGGCCCGCATCCGCAGCGAGCCCGGCGCACGTGCGAAACCGCCAGCGTTGCTTCACGAGCGTCTCCTTCGCGTCGACCAGCGCCCCTGGGGGCGCCACCTTCACCGCGACGATGGTCACGTCGGCGCCGGCGAGGAGAGCGTCGGACGAAGCGTCCTCGAGATCGGCGAGGAGCGCGCCGAAGGTGTCCGGCACGGCGGCGTCGACCGGCGAGACCGACAGAGCGGGTGTCGAGGCGGTCGCCGGCGTAGGCGCGGGGTCTTCGCGCGGTCGCTCGCGACAGCCGGCGAGCGCGACGGCCCCTCCAACGATCCAGGCGAGGAGCGCGCGCATCGGCCCAAGGATGCCACGTCGGCGGACGGGCACGGGCACCTCTCACGGGCACTGAGCGCCCACAGCGCGGCAGGCGGGTGGGGTAGACTCGCGGCGGTGAGCGCCTCTCCCGATACGCGCGTGGAGCCGCGCGGCTCGCACGACCGTGCGAAGTCGTTGCCGGTGTTGAAGGGTCCGCCCGGTTTCGAGCACCTGCCGCAGCTGCCGCACCTCGTCGACGCCGACGTGCGCCGTCGCAAGGGGCGTCCGGTGCCCGCGGGCGTGCGGCGCACCGCGCGTCTGGTCGCCGAGGCGCTGTTCTCGCCCGACGGCGAGCCGCCGGATGCGGCGCGCCTCGACTGGCTCGAGGCCGACTTCGCCGACTTCTACGCGCGCGCCCACGGCAACGCGGGGCTGATCCTGCGCCTGTCGCTCTTCGCGCTGATGTGGCTCGCGCCGCTGTTCGTCAACCGGTTGGGCCCGCTGTCCACGCTGCCGATCCCGCGCCGGGTGATCGCGCTCGAGCGGTTCGAGTCGTCGTTGCTGGCGCCGGCGGCGCTCGCGGTGAAGGCGATGCTCTGCATCTTGTGGTTCGAGCACCCGCGCACGCAGCGCGAGACGAGCACCGAGCCCAGCTGCCTCGGGCGGTCCGCCCCCGTGAACGGCGGAGGTCCGTCGTGAGCGCGGGATCGATGCACAGCGGGCTGTTGATCCGCGGCGACGCCCCACTCGAGTGCGACTGCGACACCGTCGTCGTCGGCTCGGGCGCGGGCGGCGCCGTCGTGGCCGCGCACCTCGCCGAGGCCGGTCAGCGGGTGATCGTCCTCGAGGAGGGCCCTCACCTCCCCGCGCTCGATCACGGGGCGATGCGCCAGAGCGAGAGCATCCGTCACTTGTGGCGCGACGGCGCGATGACCCTCGCCATCGGCCGCGGCGGCGGGCCGAGCATCAACGTGACCACCGGTCGCGCGATCGGCGGCTCGTCGATCCTCACCGGCGGCGTGTGCTTCCGCATCCCCGATCACGTGCTCCACGAGTGGTCGAAGGACCTCGCGCTCGCCGAGCTGTCGCCCAAGGGCATGGAGCAGTACTTCCAGATCGTCGAGCGCGATCTGCACATCGAGGAGGTCCCCGAGGCGATGCGCTCGCGGAGCACGCGCCTCTTCGGCGAGGGCGCCGCGAAGTTCGGCGCCCCGATGAAGCCGATGCGCCGCAACACGCGCGACTGCGAGGGCTGCGGCCGCTGCAACTTCGGCTGCCCGCACGGCGCGAAGCTGAGCGTCGACGTCTCCTACCTCCCGCGCGCGCTCGCCGCCGGCGCCGACATCTGGTCGGACTGCACCGTCGATCGCGTGCGCATGGAGGGCGCCAAGGCGGTCGGCGTCGACGCGCACGCCGTCGATCTCGACGGGCAGAAGCACAAGCTGCGCGTGCGCGGCGAGCGCGTGGTCCTCGCCGCCGGCGCGATGCACGCGCCGCTGCTCCTCGACAAGAGCGGCATCGGCCGCGAGCTCCCCGCGCTCGGCAAGAACCTCACCCTGCACCCGAGCTTCCGGGTCATGGCGTTCTTCGACGATCCGGTGCGCGGCTGGGAGGGCGCGCTGCAGTCGGCGTACGTCGATCATTACGAGAAGGAAGAGGGCATCCTCTTCAACTCGCTGTTCATCCCCAACGGGGTGATGGCCGGCACCATGCCCGGCTTCGGCCCCAAGTACTGGCAGCGCGCGAAGGACGTCGCCCACCTCGCGATCTTCGGCGGGATGATCCACGACGACGCCGGCGGCGAGGTGCACGCGTCGCCGTTCGGCGGCGATCCGTTGCTCACCTACAAGATGTCGGAGCGCGACCTCCGCCGCATCCCGCGGCTGCTCCGCCTGATGAGCCAGTTCTTCTTCGCCGCCGGCGCGCGCTCGGTCATCCTCCCGGTGTTCGGCAGCGAGCCGCTCGACGCCGACGGCGTTCGTCGGTTCCCGCTCGAGGAGGTCCCGGGCAGCAAGCTCGAGTGCTCGTCGCAGCACCCGCTCGGGAGCTGTCAGATGGGCGTCTCGCGCGGCACCTCGGTGGTCGACCCGAACGGCAAGGTCTGGGGCACCGACAACCTGTTCCTCGCGTGCGGGTCGATCATGCCGACGAGCCTCGGGGTGAACCCGCAGCTCGCGATCATGGCGATGGCGACGCGCATCGCCTCCAAGCTGATCAGCTGATTCTCGGCCTAGCGACGCGTCCGCGCGTACCAATCCCGCACGCGCGGGTGGGCATCGACGGCGTCGTGGACGCGGAGGAGCTTCGGAGCGCCGTCGAACACGTTGGTCGGTACGTGATCGAGCACGCCGCTGCGGAACCAGCGCACGATCACGAGCAGCTTGACGTCGATCACGTGAACCGCGGAGCCCGCGAAGAACGGGCCGTCGTCGCTGATCTGGCGGTCGGTGTAGGCCGCCCACGCGGGGAGGTACGTCGCGGCGAGCTGCTCTCGTGCGCGCTTCTTCTCGTCCGGATCGGTCACGCGAAGCGTCGGCGACACGTGCGCGCGCAGGTCCTCGACGTGCGCCATCACCGCCTCGTGGCGCGCGGCCTCGAACTCGTCCTTCGGATGCAGACCGTGGAGCCGCCCGATGAGCGCGAGGATCGCGTTCGACTGCGCGAGCGTCGGATGCCCCGGCCATTCGAGCGTCGGGAGGCTGCCGAAGGGCGTCGTCGGCTTGAGCGCCGGCCACGCGTCGCGCTGAATGCGGTTGTCGTCGAACTCGACACCGGCGAGGTGCAGCGCGAGGCGACACTCCTCGCCGCGGCTCGTGGGAGCGTCGAAGTACGTGAGCTTGGGCTTCGCCATGCCGCGACGGTAGATCAAAGTGGACCGTTTTGCGCGCGGTGATGCAGCGCTTGCGCGCTCGCACCGCTCGTCGCCGCCCCGGCGCGCTGCGGCTGCCGAGCGTCGCGCTCCTCGCAGAGGCCTCAGGGGGCGAGCTCGGGGCCCGACGTGAGCAGCGCGAGCAGCAGCGCGTTGCCGATCGCGCCGCCGGTCAGAAAGCGCCGCCGGCCGCCGCGATCGATGGGCACGCCGAACAGCGCGGTCGTGCGGAAAATTCGCTCGAACTCCGCGCGCCTTCCGTGCGCGCGAGCCGGTGCGAGCGCGAAGCCCGTGGCGGCGACCGAGACGCCGAGGACGACCGGGCCGCTGTCGACGTCGCCAGCGCCGCGGTGACCTTCGGCGTACTCCCGGATGGCGGAGAAGCCCAAGAACGTCGACTCGTGCGCGAGCAGCCCGTCGGAGAGCATGCGGGCCAGGTCGCGATCGGCGAAGCCAGCGAAGTACGCGGCGAGGCCGGTGCCGGATCCGCGCCCGCGCGAGGACCTGGTCGGCGTCCTGATGCTGCAACGCCGCCCGGGCGCCCTGCGGCTGCCGGCCGTCGCGCTCGATTTCTGGACCTCGATCTACAGAGCGATCGAGGACTGACGACCCGTCGCATCCTCCGGGGTGCCCCTCGACAGAGCCACGGCCGGGGTTACGTTCCCCGGCGCATGGCCCACGCTCTCGCGCCCACCCAGCCGACGACGCTCGGAACGCTCGGCAACGTCTTGTGGATCGTGTTCGGCGGCGGGCTCGTCCTCGCCGCCGGCTACTTCGTCGCGGGTCTGCTCCTCGCGATCACCATCGTCGGGCTGCCGTTCGCGGTCCAGGTGTGGAAGCTCGCGTGGTATGCGCTGCTGCCGTTCGACAAGCGCGTCGTCGACGCGACCGGCGTGGCCTCGGGGCTGCTCGCGTTCGTCGTCAACGTGGTGTGGTTCTTCATCGCGGGCCTGTGGCTCGCGCTCGCCCACGTCGGCTACGCGCTCGCGTGCGCGGTGACCATCATCGGCATCCCCTTCGCGATCGCGCACCTGAAGCTCGCGCTCCTCGCCTTGCGGCCCTTCGGCAAAGACGTCGTGTGACTCGCCTTCCGCCGATCGCAGCCACTGCGCCGCGACAGGCTGTGGCGGGCGGGGTCGAGAGTCGAAGCTCGAAAGGCCGAAGCTGACGCGGGCTCGGCCCTATGCTGCGTTCGAGATGGCCGGACCGAAGACCATCAACCTCGCCACGGGGCGGCTCGGCCGCTTCGCGGCGCTCGCGCGCGCCGGGCTCGGCACCGCGGCCTCCGTCGCCCTCGGTTCCTCGGCCGGCATCGAGCAGGCAGTGGAGAAGCTCGGCGAGCTGCGAGGAATCGGCACGAAGGTCGGCCAGATGGCCGGCCTCGTCGAGGCGAACCTGCCGCCCGAGCTCCGCGCGCGCGTCGGCCCCGCGCTCGCGAAGCTCCGCGCCGAAGCCGCGCGATCGCCGTACGATGCGATCGCCACGATCGTGCGGGAAGATCTCGGGTCGCCGCCGGAGGACCTCTTCGCGACGTTCGAGCAGGAGCCGTTCGCGAGCGCGTCGCTCGGACAGGTGCATCGCGCGACCGACGCGGCGGCGCGCGCGCTCGCGGTGAAGGTGCAGCACCCTGGCATCGACAAGGCGTTCCGCGGCGATCTCGAGAACGTGACGTCGTTCGGACGAATCGCGACGAGCTTCGTGATGCCCGACGGTCAGGGCAAGGTCTTCATCGAGGGCGTGAAGGAAGGTTTCCTCGCCGAGCTCGACTACCTGCGCGAGGCGCAGAACCTCGCCGCCTTCGAGGCGCTGCTCGCCCGCGATCCCGATCTCGAGACCCCGTCCGTCGTCGCCGAGCGATCGAGCGCTCGTGTCCTGACGACGACCTTCCTGCGCGGCGAGCCGGTCGAGGCGGCGCGCTCCTACGACGCCGCCACGCGGAGACGGCAGGCGGCGGCGGTCCGGCGGTTCGTCCTCTCCTCGCTCGCCGATCACGGGCTGCTCTACGCCGATGCGCACGCGGGGAACTTCCTCTTCCGCCGCGACGGAACGCTCGGCGTGCTCGACTTCGGCAGCGTGTTCCGGCTCGACGAGCCTCGGCGCCGAGCGTTCGCCGAGCTGCGCGACGCCGCGGCCGCGCATGACCGCGCGCGCTTCGATACTGCCGTGGCGACGGCCTATGGCGTCGCCAACGAGGTCGTCGCGAACGCGATCGCCAACGTACAGTGGCACGGGCTCGGCGGGCTCGTGTGGGGCGACGCGATCGACGCGGCGCACGTGCGAACCATCACCCACACGGTCGGCGAAATGAAGAAGAAGCTGCTCGGCCAGCGCTTCGTCCTGCCGTCGTTCATGCCGTTCATGGTTCGCACGATCGTCGCGACGAACTCGCTCCTCGTCGCCCTCGACGCGCCTGCGAGCGGAGAGCTCGGCCGGATCGCGTCGTCGTGAGCGCGGCGCAGCGCTCCCGGTCCCTCGACCTGTCATGACACGTCAGCCGTCAGCTCGAGACGGGACAGCAGCTCTCTCGCTCCCTCTCTCTCTAGTCGTCAGTCGTCAGTCGTCAGTCGTCAGTCAGGAGACGCAGCCCACGTTCTAGGTGGCCTCGACGATCTTGTCGCGGATGAGCCCGAAGAAGGCGCTGTCGCCCTCGAAGTGCCAGCCGAGGTGCGTGCCGCAGCCGCGGCAGAGCGCGATGCGCCACGAGTGGCCGGCGAACCAGGTGAAGAACGTCTGCGCGTCGCCGGCGGTCACGCACCCCTCGGCCTCGCGAAAGACGGCCACGCGGAACGCGACGCCCGACGGGTTGACCAGCTCGTGCGTGTGCTTGCCGTTCACCGCCGTCGCGAACCGATCGTGGGTGACCACCGATCGGCACTCCGCGCACTGGATCTCTCGCGCGCGTCGCGTCTCCGGCTCGCGTTCCATCGCCGGGTCGGCGGGGATGTCGTGTTCCTTCTCCAAGATGGAGAGCATCCTATCCCGGGATCGCCACCGAGCGTCGGCTCGACGCGACCTTGCAGCCCGCATGCGACGCGTCGCAGAAACCTCGGCTCAGCTGACGCGGTGCGACAAGGTGCGCGCAGAAAAATCGCGAACTACCGCCACGCTCGTTGCCGGGAATCAAGGCTTCGCGAAAATTCTTCTTGACGCGACGCGCCAGGGCGCTATCTCTATTTCCGTGACGCACATGAACCAGGCCGACTTCGCCGACCGCCACCAGGCGGAAGCGAGCTGTCCTGCCGCTTCGCGTCACCCCGTAGCCACCGTATCCGCCGCCGACCTCCTGTCTGGCGGCGGAATCGTTTTTGTCGCCGGCCTTCTCGTGGTCGGCCTTCTTCTCATCGCCATTCTCATTCCCGTCGGCGGCGGGGTGCAGTTCTGAGAAGCCGATAGGCAGAAAGACTCAGAAAGGCCCCCGCCGACCGAAAGGTCGCGGGGGCCTTCGTTTTCGAGGCCCACGCAATGGAATCCCACAACGACGCGATGAAGTCAGTCCCTGCGCGCACGGCCGCGCGGGCGAGGTCCGAGGCGGGGCGCACCGACGCCGGCTTCGCCGTCACCGACTCCTGCCTGCTCAACCGGAGGATTGCATGAAGAAGACCGCCACGTCCGATCGCCACCCGACCCCCGTGGTCCGTCAGCGGCTCGCCGAGATGCTCGACGCGCTCTCGGCGGAGTGCCTTCAGCTCGCGCGCGACACCCGCCTCGTCGAGAGCGACGAGACGGACGTCGCCGACTACGAGCGGGTGCTCGCGGACATCGAGACGCTCGCCGAGGTCCTCCGCGAGTGGGAGCAGACGCAGCCGACCCGCGCGACCGCGACCACCTCCAACTGCGAGATGTGGACGATCGCCGACCGCGTGAAGGACGCGGCCATCGCCAAGACCATCGCCTCCGGTTCGCGCATCAAGGCGGCCGGCCCGGCCGACCCGTGCGAGAGCGGCGTGCGCCCGACGCTGAGCCTCGAGCAGGCGCGGCGCACCATCGAGGACCTGCGCGAAGAGGACGCCGTGCGCAACGACGTGCAGCGGGCGTTGGCATGACCGGCCCGCGGAGCACGCGCCGCTCGGGCGCACAGCTGATCTGGGAGGTCCTGCTGTCGGAGGGGGTCGACGTGGTGTTCGGCTACCCCGGCGGCGCGATCATGCCCGCCTACGACACGATCCTGCAGTACCCGATCCGGCACGTGCTGGTGCGCCACGAGCAGGGCGCCGCGCACATGGCCGACGGCTACGCGCGCGCCTCGGGCAAGGTCGGCGTGGCGGTCGCCACCTCCGGTCCGGGCGCGACCAACCTGGTGACCGGCATCGCGACGGCGATGCTCGACAGCTCGCCGATCGTCTGCATCACCGGGCAGGTCTCCTCGAAGTTCATCGGCACCGACGCCTTCCAGGAGGTCGACATCACGGGCGTCACGCTGCCGATCACCAAACACAACTACCTGGTGACCGACGTCGACGAGCTCGGCCCGACGCTCAAGGAGGCGTTCTACGTCGCGCGCTCCGGGCGGCCCGGTCCGGTGCTGGTCGACATCACCAAGGACGTGCAGCAGGCGATGACCGAGTGGGTCGACGACGGCTCGCCGGTGCGGTTGCCCGGCTATCGCCCGCGGCACGCGCTGCACGAAGACACGCTGCAGCGCGCGATCGAGCTGATCGACGCCGCCGAGCGCCCGCTGATCCTGGCAGGGCACGGCATCGTGCGCGCCGAGGCGAGCGCGGAGCTGCGCGCGTTCGTGGAGAAGACCGGCATCCCGGTCGGTTCGACGCTCCTCGGCCTCGGCGGCTTCCCGGCGACGCACCCGCTGTCGCTCGGGATGATGGGCATGCACGGCGAGGCGTGGGTCAACCACGCGGTCCAGGAGGCCGATCTGCTGATCGCGCTCGGCATGCGCTTCGACGATCGAGTGACCGGGCGGCTCGACACCTACGCGCCCGGCGCGAAGAAGATCCACGTCGAGATCGACCCGAGCGAGATCAACAAGAACGTGAAGGCCGACGTGCCGATCGTCGGCGACGTGCGCGAGGTGCTGCGCGCCCTGTTGCCGCGGGTGCAGAAGCGCACGCGCGGGCCGTGGGTCGCGCGCATCGAGGAGTCGAAGGGCCACAGCGCCGTCCGCGACATCAAGCACCTGCCGCACGACGGCCGCCTGTTCGCCGCGCACGTGATGCACGACCTGTGGCGCCTCACCGAGGGCAAGGCGCTGATCGTCAGCGACGTCGGCCAGCACCAGATGTGGGAGGCCCAGTACTACAAGCACGATCACCCGCGCGGCCTGGTCACCAGCGGCGGCCTCGGCACCATGGGCTTCTCGCTGCCGGCGGCGATCGGCGCGGCCTTCGCCCGCAAGGACGACGAGATCTGGGTCGTCGTCGGCGACGGCGGCTTCCAGATGACCGCCTGCGAGCTGGCCACCTGCGCCCAGGAGGGCATCAAGGTCAACGTCGCGATCATCGACAACGGCTACCTCGGCATGGTGCGCCAGTGGCAGGAGTTCTTCTACGACGGCCGCTACTCGGCGACGCCGCTCAAGAGCCCCGACTTCGTCAAGCTCGCCGAGGCGCACGGGCTCGCCGCCCGCCGCGTGGAGACCCGCGAGCAGATCGCCGACGCGGTCGCCTGGGCGCGTAACACGCCGGGCACTTGCGTCATCGATTTCCGCGTCGAGCAGGAGGACGCCGTCTACCCGATGGTGCCCGCCGGCGCGGCGCTGCACGACATGATTCGTCGGCCGGCCCATTCGCCGATCGTCGAGACCTCGGAGGATCCCTGAGATGAGGCAGCTTCGTACGTTCGTGGCGCACGTCGAGGACCGTCCCGGCGTGCTGAACCGCGTGGTCTCGCTGTTCCGCCGGCGCGGCTACAACATCGAGTCGCTCACCGTCGGCCGCACCGAGCGCGAAGGCGTCTCGCGCCTGACGGTGGTGATGGAGGCCGACGACGACGCCGCCCGTCGCATCGAGGCGAACCTCTACAAGCTCGTCAACGTCCTGTTGGTCGACGACCTGACCAACGCGCCGAACGTCACCCGCGATCTCGCGCTGGTGAAGGTGAAGGCCACGCCGGAGTCGCGGCCGCACGTGCTGCAGCTCGCGGAGGTGTTCCGCGCGCGCACCGTCGACGTCGGCAGCGAGACGGTCACGCTCGAGATCACCGGCACCACCGACAAGATCGACGGCCTGGTCGACGTGCTGCGGCCCTACGGGATCGTGGAGATGGTGCGCACGGGCTTGATCGCGATGCGCCGTGGCAACTCGGAGGTGGTGCGCGAGGTGGGGGAGGTCGTCGCGGCGTAAGCAAGTGGGGTCAGTGGTCCAGAGTCTAGAGTCTAGAGTCGGAGACCGAAGCAGGTTCGAGGGTCGAGCGTCAGCGGTCAGAGCGGAGATGCGACAGGCGATGGCGCGAGCAGGCGCATCGACCACGCACTCTCGACTCTAGACTCTGGACTCTAGACCCCAGGGGAAACTCGTTTCCAAGAACGTCAATGGAGTGAACGATGGCCAAGATTTACTACGACAAAGACGCGGATCTCTCGAACATCAAGGGCAAGAAGGTCGCGATCGTGGGCTACGGCTCGCAGGGGCACGCCCACGCGCTCAACCTCAAGGAGTCCGGCGTCGACGTCACCGTGGGCCTCCCCGAAGGGAGCAAGTCGCGCGCGAAGGCGACGGCCGCGGGCCTGAAGGTCGCGACGGTCGCCGAGGCCGCGGCCGCGTGCGACGTGATCATGATCCTCGCGCCCGACACCTCGCAGCCGGCGATCTACAAGGAGTCGATCGCGCCGCACCTGAAGCCCGGCAAGACGCTGATGTTCGCGCACGGGTTCAACGTGCGCTTCGGCACCATCGATCCGCCGGCCGACGTCGACGTGTCGATGGTCGCGCCGAAGGGGCCCGGCCACCGCGTGCGCGAGACCTATCAGGAGGGGGGCGGCGTGCCGGCGCTCGTCGCGGTGCACCGCGATGCGAGCGGCAAGGCGCTGGCCAACGCGCTCGCCTACGCGTCGGCGATCGGCGCCGGCCGCGCGGGCATCCTGCAGACCACCTTCTCCGAAGAGACCGAGACCGATCTGTTCGGTGAGCAGGCGGTCCTCTGCGGCGGCGTCAGCGCGCTGGTGAAGGCGGGCTTCGAGACGCTCGTCGAGGCCGGCTATCAGCCGGAGGTCGCCTACTTCGAGTGCCTGCACGAGCTGAAGCTGATCGTCGACCTGATGTACCGCGGCGGCCTCCGCTACATGCGCCACTCGATCAGCGACACCGCGGAGTACGGCGACTACGTGTCCGGCCCGCGCGTGGTCAACCCGGCCGTCAAGGCGGAGATGGCGCAGATCCTCGACGAGATCCGCGACGGCACCTTCGCCAAGCGCTGGATCAAGGAGAACGAGACCGGCCGCGCGCAGTACAACGCGATGAAGGCGCGCGAGCGCGATCACCAGATCGAGCAGGTCGGCAGCAAGCTCCGCAAGATGATGCCCTTCTTGGATCCGGTCGAGAGCCAGGACTGAGCGCGCCATGAACGACCGCGTACGCATCTTCGACACCACGCTGCGCGACGGCGAGCAGTCGCCGGGCGCGACGATGACGTCGGCCGAGAAGCTGGAGATCGCCGGCGCGCTCTCCCGCCTCGGCGTCGACGTCATCGAGGCGGGCTTCCCCGCCGCGTCGCCCGACGATCTCGCCGCCGTGCGCGCCATCGCGCGCAAGGTCGGCAACGAGGTGCCGCACGGGCGGCCCGATCGGCTCCCGCCGATCGTCGCCGGCCTGGCGCGCGCCGCGCAGAACGACATCGACCGCGCGTTCGAGGCGGTGCGCGAGGCCGCGCGGCCCCGCGTCCACACCTTCCTCGCGACGAGCGATCTGCACCTCGAGCACAAGCTCCGCATGACGCGGCAGCAGGTGCTCGCCCGCGTGCACGAGATGGTCGGCTACGCGCGGGGCAAGTGCGAGGACGTCGAGTTCAGCGCGGAGGACGCGGCGCGGAGCGATCCGGACTTCCTGTGCGAGGTGGCCCTGGTGGCCGTGTCCGCCGGCGCCACGACGATCAACATCCCCGACACCGTCGGCTACAGCACGCCGGTCGAGTTCGGCGCGCTGATCCAGCGCGTCACCGCGGTGGTGCCGGCGGGGGTCATCGTCTCGGTGCACTGCCACGACGATCTCGGCCTCGCCGCCGCCAACACGCTCGCCGGCGTGCTCGCCGGCGCGCGGCAGGTCGAGGTCACGATCAACGGCATCGGCGAGCGCGCCGGCAACACCTCCCTCGAGGAGGTGGTCATGACGCTGCACACCCGCTCGCGGCTGTTCCGCCTGACCACCGGCATCGATCACGCCCAGCTGGTCCCCACGAGCAAGCTCGTGAGCTCGACGACCGGCATCGTGGTGCCGCCCAACAAGGCGGTCGTCGGCGCGAACGCGTTCGCCCACGAGTCGGGCATCCACCAGGACGGGATGCTCAAACACCAGGAGACCTACGAGATCATGCGGCCGGAGACCGTCGGCGCGACGCAGACGCGCCTGGTCCTTGGCAAGCACTCGGGCAGGGCTGCCCTGCGCGCGCGGCTCGGCGAGCTCGGTCACCCGCTCGAAGGCGAGGCGCTCGATCGCGCGTTCGCCGATTTCAAGGTGCTCGCCGAGAAGAAGAAGATGGTGACCGACGCCGATCTCGAGGCGCTCCTCGGGCGCAGCGGGCCGTCGGAGAACGACGCGTTCGCCTTCGACGGGCTGCAGGTCGCGTGCGGGAGCATCGGCATGCCCACCGCGACGGTGCGGCTCCGGGATCGCGCCGGCAACACCATCGTCAAGGCGTCGACCGGCACCGGCCCGGTGCACGCGGCGTATCGCGCGATCGACGAGGCGGCGGGCGTCGCGCCCGAGCTCCTCGAGTTCCTCGTGCACAGCGTCACCGAGGGGATCGACGCGCTCGGGCAGGTCAGCGTCCGCGTCCGGGACGAGGCAGCCCCGTCGCGCACCAACGCGCAGCACCCGTGGCGAGCGTCAAGGCGTACCTCGCCGCCATCAACCGGATGCTCGCCACCCGCGAGCACGCAGAGGTCGCGGCATGAAGAAGACGTTGTTCGAGAAGATCTGGGCCTCGCACGTGGTGCTGCAGGCGCCGGGCGCGCCGGCCGTCCTGTCGATCGATCTGCACCTCGTGCACGAGGTCACGTCGCCGCAGGCCTTCTCCGGCCTGCGCGCGCGGGGGCTGAAGGTGCGGCGCCCCGATCGCACGGTGGCGACGATGGACCACTCGACGCCCACCGTGAAGGTGTCGCTCCCGATGCTCGAGCCCCAGGCGCGGGCGCAGCTCGAGATGCTCGCCCGCAACTGCGAGGAGAACGGCATCCGCCTGCACGCCTACGGCTCGGAGACGACGGGCATCGTGCACGTCGTCGGCCCCGAGCGCGGCCTCACGCTCCCGGGCTCCACCATCGTGTGCGGCGACAGCCACACCTCGACGCACGGGGCCTTCGGCGCGCTCGCCTTCGGCATCGGCACCAGCGAGGTCGAGCACGTGCTCGCGACGCAGGCGCTCCTGCAGCACAAGCCGAAGACGTTCGCGGTGAACGTCGAGGGCGCGCGCCGCGCCGGGGTCACCGCCAAGGACATCATCCTCGCGGTCTGCGGCGAGCTCGGCGTCGGCGGCGGCACCGGCTACGTCCTCGAGTACCGCGGCAGCGCCATCCGCGCGCTCGACATGGCCGGTCGCATGACCGTCTGCAACATGTCGATCGAGGCGGGCGCGCGCGCCGGCATGATCGCGCCCGACGACACGACCTACGAGTTCCTCGCCCGGACGCCCGAGGCGCCGAAGGGCGCGGCGTGGGAGGCGGCGGTCGCGAAGTGGCGGCAGCTGCCGACCGACGAGGGCGCGACCTTCGATCGCTCGGTGACGCTCGACGCGTCGAGGCTCGCGCCGATGATCACCTTCGGCACCAACCCGGGGCAGGCGATCGCCATCGACCAGCCGGTGCCCGGCGGCGCCGCGAACGAGAAGGCGCTCGCCTACATGGACCTCGAGGCCGGCAAGCCGCTCCTCGGCAGGAAGGTCGACGTGGTGTTCGTCGGCTCGTGGACCAACCCGCGCATGGAGGACCTGCGGGCGACGGCGCGCGTGCTCGAGGGGCGCAAGGTCGACCCGTCGGTCCGCATGCTGGTGGTCCCCGGCTCCAAGCAGGTGCAGCGCGACGCCGAGGCCGAGGGGCTCGATCGCGTGTTCCGCGCAGCCGGCGCCGAGTGGCGCGAGCCGGGCTGCTCGATGTGCATCGCGATGAACGGCGACGAGGTGCCCGCGGGCAAGGTCGCCGTCTCCACCAGCAACCGCAACTTCGAGGGTCGTCAGGGCAAGGGCTCGCGCACGCTCCTCGCCTCGCCGCTCACCGCCGCCGCGTCCGCGGTCACCGGCGTCGTCACCGACCCCCGCACGCTGCTCGGAGCCTGATCATGCCGAAGTTCGATCGACTGACGTCGCGCGTGGTGCCGCTGAAGGTGGACGACATCGACACCGATCAGATCATCCCCGCACGCTACCTGAAGGTGACCAGCAAGGAGGGGCTCGGGCCGGCCCTCTTCACCGACTGGCGCGCGCCGGGCAAGCCGGGAGCCGTCCTCGACTCCGACGAGGCGAAGGGCTGCGAGGTGCTGCTCGCCGGGCACAACTTCGGCTGCGGGTCGTCGCGCGAGCACGCGCCGTGGGCGCTCTGCGGCTACGGGTTCCGCGCGGTCGTCGCCTCGTCGTTCGCCGACATCTTCAAGGGCAACGCGCTGAAGAACGGCCTCTTGCCGGTGCAGGTCGACCCCGAGGTCCTCGAGAGGCTGCACGCGGCGCGCGCGGCCGATCCGTCGTTCTCGGTGACCATCGACCTCGAGACGCAGGAGCTCACCGCGCCGAGCGTCGCCGTCCGGGTCTCGTTCCCCGTCGATCCCTTCGCGCGAACGTGCCTGCTCGAGGGCGTCGACGAGCTCGGTTATCTCCTCAAGCACCTGCCCGAGATCGAGGCCCATGAGCGCCGCCCCTGATCCGGTCGAGATCCATGACACGACGCTGCGCGACGGCACGCAGCGCGAGGGGATCTCGCTCTCGTCCGCCGACAAGCTGCGCATCGCCGAGCGCCTCGACGCGCTCGGGGTGCACGTCATCGAGGCCGGGTTCCCCGGCTCGAACCCGAAGGACGCCGAGGTCTTCCGCCGCGCGCGCGACGTGCAGTGGAAGCAGGCGCAGCTCGCCGCGTTCGGCTCGACGCGCCGCTCGGACATCCACGTGGAGCACGATCCGGGCCTCCGCACGCTGCTCGAGGCCGACACGCCCGCGTGCGTGATCTTCGGCAAGTCGTCGGCGATGCAGGTGCAGGTCGTGCTGCGCACGAGCCTCGACGAGAACCTGCGGATGATCGAGGAGTCGGTCGCGTACCTGCGCGCGCAGGGCCGGCGGGTGATCTACGACGCGGAGCACTACTTCGACGCGTTCGCCGCCGACGAGGGCTACGCGCTCGAGACGCTGCGCGCGGCCGTGCGCGGCGGCGCCGACGTGGTGGTCCTCTGCGACACCAACGGAGGCTCGCTCCCCTGGCAGATCGAGCGCGCGGTGCACGAAGCCGCGCGCGTCGTCCCGGTGCGGCTCGGCATCCACGCGCACGACGACTCGGGGTGCGGCGTCGCCAACAGCCTCGCCGCGGTGCGCGCCGGCGCGCGGCACGTACAGGGCACCATCAACGGCTACGGCGAGCGCTGCGGAAACGCAGACCTCTGCTCGGTGCTCCCCGGCGTCGAGCTCAAGCTCGGCCTTCGCGCCCTCGAGCCCGGCAAGCTCGCCGAGCTCCGCGACGTGTCGCGCTTCGTCGCCGAGATCGCCAACCTCGCCCACGATCCGCATCAGCCGTACGTCGGCCGTAGCGCCTTCGCCCACAAAGGCGGGACGCACGTCGCCGCGGTGCGCCTGTCGCCCGAGACCTATCAGCACGTCGACCCGGCGCTCGTCGGCAACGAGACGCGCGTGGTGGTCAGCGAGCTGTCCGGTCGCGCCAACGTGCGCAGCAAGGCCGAGGAGCTCGGGCTGTCGCTGGAAGGGGATCTCGGTCGCGACATCGATCGTGAGGTCGTGCGGGAGATCAAGGATCGCGAGGCCGAGGGTGCATCCTTCGAGGCCGCCGAAGCATCCGTAGCCCTCATGCTGCAGCGGCGTCGCCCGGGGTATCGCCCGCCGTTCCGGGTGCTCGCCTTCCAGGTCATCACCAGCAAGCGCGACTCCGGGTCGAGCACCTCCGAGGCGACGATCAAGCTGGAGATCGGCGGCGCGGTGGTCCACACGGCCGCCGAGGGCGGCGGGCCCGTCGCCGCGCTCGACGCGGCGCTCCGCAAGGCGCTGACGAGCGCGCACCCGCTCGCGGCGCAGATCCACCTGGTCGACTACAAGGTCCGCATCCTCGACGGCCGTGACGGCACCGCCGCGGTCACGCGCGTGCTGGTCGACTCCACCTCCAAGGGCGTGGGCGGAACGCGTGGTTGGAGCACCGTCGGCGCGGCGCCGAGCATCGTCGACGCGTCGTTCGCCGCGCTGGCCGATGGATACGAGTACGGCCTGTCCAGTCTCGAAGAAGGTCGGCTCGAGGAGGCACAGGCGAGCCACTCCAGCGAAGAGGCAGCAGAGGCGAAGAGGGAGGTCGCATGAAGGTCGTTTGTCTTCCCGGAGACGGGATCGGTCCCGAGGTCACCGAAGAGGCGCGCCGCACGATCGAGGTCGTCGCGCGCAAGCACGGGGCCAAGCTCGCGTTCGAGGAGCACCTCATCGGCGGCATCGCCATCGATCTGACGGGCACGGCGCTGCCGCAGACCACGCTCGAGGCGTGTCGGTCCGCCGACGCGGTGCTGCTCGGCGCCGTCGGCGGCCCCAAGTGGGACGATCCGAGCGCGAAGGTGCGGCCGGAGCAGGGGCTCTTGGCGATCCGCCGCGCGCTCGATCTGTTCGCGAACCTGCGCCCCGTGCGCGTGCACCCCGCGCTGGCCGAGCTGTCTCCGCTGCGGCCCGAGCGGGTCGAGGGCGTCGACATCCTATTCGTGCGCGAGCTGACCTCGGGCATCTACTTCGGCGAGCCGCGCTTCCGCGAGACCACCGACGAGGGCACCCGCGCGGTCGACACTCTCTCCTACACCGACCGCGAGGTCCGCCGCGTGGTGCGCCTCGCCTTCGGGCTCGCCGGCGCGCGCAAGAAGCGCGTCACCTCGGTCGACAAGGCCAACGTCCTCGAGTCGTCGCGGCTGTGGCGCAGCGTCGCCGTCGAGGTCGCGAACGACTTCCCCGAGGTCGCCCTCGAGCACCAGCTCGTCGACTCGTGCGCGATGCGTCTGGTGACGCACGCGAAGACCTTCGACGTCGTCGTCGCCGAGAACATGTTCGGCGACATCCTCACCGACGAGGCCGCGGTGCTCGCCGGGTCCATCGGCCTGTTGCCCAGCGCGTCCATCGGCGATCGGCGCATCGGCCTCTACGAGCCGATCCACGGGTCGGCGCCCGACATCGCCGGCAAGGCCAGGGCGAACCCGATCGGCGCGATCCTCAGCGGCGCGATGCTCCTTCGCCATTCGCTCGGCCTCGAGGAGGCCGCGCAGGCGATCGAGCGCGCGGTCGATCGCACCATCGAGGCCGGCGCGCGCACGGCGGATCTCGGCGGCACGCTGGGCACCAAGGAGATGGGCCGGGCGGTGCGCGAGCACCTCGGGTGAGGAGAAGTCTAGAGTCTAGAGTCTAGAGTCTAGACGCGAATCCAGAGTCGATATCGGTGGAGACAAGGGGTCGACTCTGCGAACGAAGACGCTGGCTGGGCAGAAGACCCCCTGGAACACGACACCCGAATCCGACCGACGATCGAGCTCCGCTCTCGTCTCGGACTCTAGACTCTAGACTCTAGACTCTAGACCAACTGACAAGCGCCGACTGACGACTGACGACTGAAGACTGACGACTGCCGACTGAGGACTCTCATGCCCAAAGCGAGCCGCTACTTCGACTTCAAGACCGACAAGGACGGCAAGCCGTACCTGACCACCACCCTCGACGGGATCACGCTGCTGCGGCTCGTGCTCCTGAACAAGGGCACCGCGTTCTCGCCCGAGGAGCGGGCGGAGCTCGGCATCGAGGGGCTGTTGCCGCCGGCGTACAACACGCTCGAGCAGCAGATCGATCGCGTCTACGCGGGGTACCGCACGCAGCCGACGCCGATCGCGAAGTACCAGTTCCTCCGCTCGCTGCAGGAGCGGCACGAGATCCTCTTCTACGCGCTCCTCGAGCGCCACGTCGAGGAGATGCTGCCGATCGTCTACACGCCGACGGTCGGCGACGCGGTCATGCAGTTCTCGGCGCTCTACCAGAACCCGCGCGGCCTCTCGTACTCGACCGACAACATCGGCCGGGCGAGCGCGGTGGCCGCGAGCTACCCGCTCGACGACGTGCGGATGATCGTGGCGACCGACAGCTCGGCGATCCTCGGCATCGGCGATCAGGGCTACGGCGGGCTGGCGATCCCGATCGGCAAGCTCGCGCTGTACACGGTGGCGGGCGGCGTCAGCCCGTTCCACGCGATGCCGGTGGCGCTCGACGTCGGCACCGATCGCGAGGACCTGCGCTCCGATCCGTTCTACCTCGGCGTGCGTCGCCGCCGCCTGCGCGACGAGGAGTACCTCTCGTTCATCGACGCGTTCGTCGCCTCGGTGCGCGCGCGCTGGCCGCGCGCGGTCATCCAGTGGGAGGACCTCTCGAAGGACACGGCCTTCGCCGTCCTCGAGCGCTATCGCGACAAGGTGCCTTCGTTCAATGACGACATCCAGGGCACCGGCGCGGTCGCGCTGGCCGGGTTGATCAGCGCCTGCAAGATGAAGGGCGAGCGGCTGCGCGATCAGCGCGTGGTCATCCACGGCGCGGGCGCCGGCGGCATCGGCGTCGCGTGGGCGATCCGCGAGGGGCTCGTCCGCGACGGCCTCACGCTCGCGGAGGCGAGCGCGCGCGTGCTGGTGCTCGACTCGAAGGGCCTGCTCACCAGCGCGCGCGGGTGCGAGGCGTACAAACGCTCGTTCTGCCAGCCGCGCGAGGCGATCGTCGACTGGAACATCGCCGGCTTCGAGCCGACGCTGCTCGAGACCATCCGGAACGCGCGCCCCACGGCGCTCATCGGCCTCTCCGGCCAGACCGGCGCGTTCACCGAGACGGTGGTGAAGGCGATGGCGAAGTCGGTGGCGACGCCGATCATATTCCCGCTCTCGAACCCGACCTCGTCGTGCGAGGCGCTCCCCGAGGACGTCTACCGCTGGACCGACGGCAAGGCGATCGTCGCCACCGGCAGCCCGTTCGCGCCGGTGGAGCACGGCGGGCGCGTGCACCCGATCGGGCAGGGGAACAACGCGTTCATCTTCCCCGGGCTCGGGTTCGGCGCCATCGCCGCCGAGGCGAAGGCGATCACCGACGGCATGGTGCTCGAGGCCGCGTACGCGCTCGCGGACTACGTCGAGGAGCACCACCTCGCGCACGGCCGCATCTACCCGCCGATCGGCGAGCTGCGCGAGGCCTCGGTCCACGTCGCGGCGCGGGTGATCGCGCGCGCGATCGCCGACGGGCAGTCCACGATGCTGCCGAGGCCGATCGAGGAGCTCGAGCAGACGGTGCGCTCGCGCCAGTGGAAGGCGGAGTACCTCCCCATCAAGCGCGCCTGATCACTTCTTCGGCGGCGGACGATCGCTCGGCATCGTGTCGGGCGGCGCGTCGTCGTCGCGCTGCTCGGGCTTGTGGGCGATGATCGAACCCTCGAAGTCGAGGACGAGCCTCGGCAGCGGCGCCGGGCGCGCGAAGATCTTCTTGAGCTCGGGGAGCTTGCGCTTGGGCGTGGGCAACGCCCCCTCGCCGAAGATGCCGGAGGGGAGGGTGTGCGGGACGTTGGTGACGATCCGCTCGGGCGTCGCCGGGGGCTCGGGCGGGTTGACGATGTCTTCGATCGTGAGGCCCTCGCCGCTCGCGACCGACTCGAGCATCTCGAGCGACGGGTAATCGGCGGAGACGGGCACCGAGAGCGGATCGGCGTCGAGCGCGCCCTGCTGCCAGCGCTGGACGTATCCGTGGAGGACGGCGGCGGCCATCGCGAGCTCTTCGCCGCGGGCGCGGTGCTGGAGCGTGTACGCCGCGGCGGCGGCGGACTCGACGTGCTTGATGGACTCGTCGTAGCGACCCTGCCGCCACATGGCGGCCGCGGTGCACAGCGGCCAGCCGATTTCGTCCGGATCCGCCGGATTGGGCGGCGGGAACGCGGGCGCGGAGATCATGGCGACATGGTAGCGCGGGGGACGCAGGTGGGCACACCACCCGGCGCGCGCCCGGCTCCTCGCGTACCCTACCGCTTCCGCGAGCGGCGTCTGCCGAGAGATGATATGCCGCGCTCATCCCCGCGCCGTTCTGCGCATTCTGTCGGCTTGGGACGATGACCCGGGAGCTCCGGCGGCGGACCACGAAGCGTTCATGCTGCCTATTCTCCGCGGCCGAGGCGCCGCGGCAGTCCGCGCAAACCCATTCTCGCAGAGCTCGTCGTGGTTCGAGAGGCCCACGAGCCACGTCTCGAACGGCGACTTCTCGAAGGGATCCAGCGACACTATTCGTCGCAGTTGGAGGTCGTCGTGGATGAGGATGTGCACGTCGCTCTCACTCGATTTAATCCGGGCTCTTGCGACGCTTGAGCGCCGCCGCGCGATCGGCATAACTGGGGAACCAACGTCGCGCCGCGTGCGCGTTCGTGCGGAGGAGGGCTCCGATGCGCCATGCGAAGGACGGCCGTGCACCCTCGACACTCGTGATCGCTTCGAGGCCAAGCTGGTCCGGGGCCAGCCTCCTTCGACTGGTGCTCTTGGCGAGCCTGGCCGCAGCGTGCGCCGATGATCGCGCCGATGGCCTCGGCAAGGCGGCGCAGGCGGTCCAGGCGACCGACTACTGCCTCGATCCCGTCCTCGTCGCTTCGTGGGTTCCGCCGCTCCAGGCCGCCAACCTTGCCGAGCACTTCGACGCGCACCGCCTCCTCTCGCGACCAATCACGCTCCAGCTGCCGCGCGAGGCTCGCGTCGATCGCGGCGGGGCCGCCGGCACCGCCACGCTGACCTTGTCCCTCGGTGGCCAGACCGTCGAGCGCTGCACCTACACGGCGGGCGAGTGGGGCAGCGAGGCACCGAATCGGGTGAAGAAGCCGAAGAAGTCCGGCGGCACGGCCGTCGACAAATACTCCTTCACGTCGTGCGAGCACGGCTCGTCGCAGTACGGCGTCGTTGAGGCTGACGAGCTCACCTTCCGACTGAACGAGGGCGACGAAGCGCACGGAACGACGACGGCGCGGCTCGAGACATTCGAGCCGGCTGGGACGTGTCTCCCCGTCGGGTATCTCGCCGGGCCACCGATCGACCCGGCACGTCCCACACGGTTCATCGACCTGGTTCGGCACATCTTCACCGGGCCGACCGCGGTGCAACTCGGCGTCGTCGCCAACGCGATCCCGGACGACGTCGCCGGCGCGATCCGCGGCCGGGTGCTCGACGAGGACGGCGCGCCGTTCGGCCAGGCGCAGGTCACGATCGTGGGGCATCCCGAGTACGGATCGGCCTACACGAACCAGGGAGACGGCTCGTTCCATCTCGTGGTGCGCGGGGGAGGAGACCTGATGGTCCTCGTGCACCCGCCCAACGGGCTGCCGATCCGGCGACACGTCGAGGTCCCAGTCGGGAAGTACGCGCTCACCTCGGTCGACGGTGCACCGCTCGACCTGGTCGTGGTGCGACCGGAGCCCTGCCAGTCGTGGCGCAGCGTCGACGGTGCGCAGTACGTGTGGGGCAAGCTGAACAAGGACGTCGACGGTAGCCGGCGCGGCGCCTTGTACCTGCCGAGCGGCTTGCAGCCGACGACGGCTAGGCACGCCGAGAACCTCTGTCCGCGAGATCAACCGTCGATTCCCAAGCTCGACGAAATGTGTGTTTCGATCACCGAGCACTCCGTCGGCCCGCTCGGACCGGCGCGCATGCCTGCGGAGCTCAACCCGACGAGCGCCTATACACACGCGGTCGCGCTCACGGTCGCCGGCCACGAGGACGAGCAGATCTACTTCACCGGCAGCCTCGCGAGCTGCGACTGGCCGGCCATGCGGAACCCCGTCTATTACGTCCACAACTTCCTGCGGAACAAGAAGGCGTACGGGCGGTGCGACACACGGCAATCCAGCAGCTGCCCGCCCGACACCGAGTGCGTCGCGCCGCCGACCGATGGCCTGTCGACCGCCGGAACGTGTCAGGCGACGGTGAAGAGGTTTCCCGTCGGCACCATCATTCCGAACGGCATCTTCGAGACGGACGTCAACCGCTGGGCGGCCCGCGACAGCGGCCGGGTGATCGCGCTGCTCGGGATCAAGGACGGCCTCGCCGAGATCGACGCCGACGACAAGCCCGGCGCCGAAGACGCGACAACGCTGCGGACGAAATACGGCATCACTGAGGAAGAGCGTCGGACGCTCGCCATGATGATGGGGACCGTCGCCGACGCCCACGGCACAGTCTTCAAAGTCGGCGACGAGGTCTGGAGGGTGCCCATCCAGCACTTCTCGACACCGGATCTCAACAAGGCGGTGTTCGCGCCCGTGACTGCGTCCGCCCCGAAGGTGCGCAAGCCTGGGCCCACGACCGAGGACGATCCGTTCTGCGTGACGGGCTCGATCATCGAGTGCGAGAACGCGACGCTCGGCGAGCGCGTCCCGCTGAACGGCGCGCCTTTCAATCTGGTCTACCGGAGCGATCGCGTCGAGGACAACCCGCTGCCCTATGGCGCTGACCTCAACGTCGGGCCCACCGACAAGAAGGCGCTCGACAAGCTCCTGCGCATCGACGTGACGGTCGACGTAGCCGGCAGGCGGTGGACGCACAAGCTGTATCCGAGCGATCCCGAGGGCCTCCTCAACCGCGTGCTCCACATCCAGTGGGACGGGCTCAACATCGAGGGCAAGCGTGTGCGCGGCGCGCAGGTCGCGACGGTCACCGTCTCCTACGCCTACGAGGCCACGTTCACGGGCGTGCCGACGTTCGGCCTCACCGGGGCAGGTGCGGTCTTCGCGCGGACGAGCGCGAGCGGAAGCAGCGGCGGCGGCAGCATCAGCACGGTCGCGGCCCCGGTGCTGCTCCGGATGCCGGCGCGCAGAGAGGTGCAGTTCACGACCAAGCTCGACGTCACCCTCGGCACGTTCGATTGGTCGGGGCTCGGCTTCGGTGGGTGGGGCATCGACAAATACCACGCGTGGGGCAACGGCAAGGTCTTCCTGGGAACGGGCGGGGTCGCGTCGCCCGGCGAGCTCGCGGCACGCGTCGCCCGACGCGTTCCCGGCGTCACCCCGCACATCGCCTTTACAGGGCCTGCCTCGACCGTCTCCTCGCTCGGCGTCACGTCGAACGGGGCGCAGTACTTCGTCTCCGGCGGCAAGTTGTGGCGGCATCTGCCTGACGCCACGAGCAGCGTCGAGCTTGCTGTCGGCAGCTGGCCAGTGCACAGGGTCGCGATCACCCGTGACGATGAAATCTTCGCGTGCGCCGGGTCGCCACAACACCGTCACCGCGCGTTTCGCCATCGAGCGACGGAACGGTGACGATGAAATCTTCGCGTGCGCCGGGTCGCCACAGCTGATCCACCGGGTGATCGACACGCCAAGCGGCGTCGCCACCGAGATCGTCGCCGGTGGGGGCAGCAGCGACGGCGACGGCGGATCGGCGAGAGGCGCAGCGGTCTCCTGCGACGCCATGGCGGCCGATCGCGGCTACGTGTTCCTCGCCCAGGCCACTGGTGACAACTCGAGCCGTGTGCGACGCATCGACGTCCGTGCCGACTTCATCGAGACCGTCGCCGGTTGCCCGAGGGGCGAGTGCTATTCGAGCTGTCCGGCGTCGGGTTACCTCCCCGACGGCACGCTCTGCGCCGCACCGGTGCTCGCGACCGATGCCGACGTGCCGGTGCGGGTCCATTCGATGGCCGTCGGTCCCGACGGAAGCGTGTATGTCGCCGGCACAGCCTCGTGGCCCGGTGGATCGGATTCCCAGGTCCAGCGTCTCGACACCTTCGGCCGCATCACGACCATCGCCGGCGGAACGCTGAAGACCGGCACGCCGGACGAAGGCGCGAAGGCCACCGAGGCTCCGCTTCCGGAGAGGCTCGCGCTCGCGATCGATCGACACGGCACGCTATTCATCGGCGGTTCCTACCTGCACCAGACGCAGCCCGCGGTGGTGCTCGCCGTCGGAAGGGACGAGCGCATTCGACGCGTGGCGGGAGCTGCGCCGAGGAAGTCGTTCGCCGACGGCGGCCACGCATCCCAGCTGAACATGCCCGACATCGGTGCCGTGGCGGTCGGCACCGACAAGGGAGCGGACCTCCTGCTCGTGTCGACTACCGAAGGGCTCTCTGGCCAGATATTCGACCTGCGCCCGCCCATCGGCCTGTCCGACGGGCAGGTCGCGTACGGAGGGGAGATCTTCCGAGCCGACACGAAGGGTCGACATGCCGAGACGCTCGACGCGCCGACCGGCGTGGTGAAATGGAGGTTCCACCACAACGCCTGCGATCTGCTCGATTCGATCAGCGACGTGCACGGGAATTCGACGCTGTTCGTGCGCGAGCCGGCCTGCTCGGGCCGCGTGACGCGGATCGTCGCGCCGTTCGCGGCCGGGGGATCGACGCTCGGCACCTACGGCGTGACCAACCTCTCGTACGACTCCGAGGGCCGCCTGTCGCGCGTTGACCGCTCACCGACCGAGGCGCACTCCTTCACGTACTACGCCGGCAACGGCTTCCTCAAGACCTTCACCGAGCCCGGTGGAGACGCGGCCAGCGGCGAGACGCACACGTTCGACTTCAACGCCCTCGGGCGCCTCGTCCTCGACAAGCAGCCCGCCAGCGTCGGCGGCTCGACGCTGCTCGCACGCACGACGCTCGCCGACGGCTGGCGCATGAGCCTGACGAGCGCGCTCGGTCACAGCAAGGTGTTCGAGGACCGGCGCTTTGACGGACAGACCGAAGGAATCGAGGGTGGTGCGCACTTCCGCAGGATCATCGCGCCCGACTCGACCGAGACGAAGATCATCGCGCGGCCAACCGGCGTGAAGGAGATCGCGACCCCCTCGGGCGTGCGCATCCTCCAGGAGCTGATCCCCGATCCGCGCTTCGGGATGCAGTCGCCGTCGGGCGCGATGCTGCTCCAGCTGCCCTCGGGCAAGAGCCGGCTCGTCGAGGTGGTGCGCACCGGCACGGGGCCCCAGGTCGAGACGACCCAGGTCTGGTCGGGCGTGATCCCGAAGGTGGCCTCGATCGATGCGGCCAAGCAGTCGAAGCCGGCGCTCACGCTCGCCGCGACTTACAGACGCACGCTCACGGCCAACTCCGACGGCACGCTCACCGCGACGACCACGTCGGCGATGGGCCGCGTGGTCGTGACGACGCTCGATGCGAAGGGCCGACCGACCTCGGTTTCGCTGCCCGACGCGGCCTGGGGCATCGCCAACGTGAACCTCGGTTACGACGGTACCGGCGGTCGCGGTCGGCTGACGTCGATCGCGCAAGATACGGGCACGCTCGAGCGTCGGGTCGATTACATGTATGTTCCCCACGGGCCGCTCGGCTCGGTTTCCGTCAACACGCCCACGCCGACCGCGACATTCCTCGCGCTGCATGACAGCGTCGGTCGGGTGATGAGTCAGACGCTTCCCGGCGGCGGAGTCGTCGGCACCACCTTCGATCTTCGCGGCAACCTCGAGAGTGTGACGCCGCCGGGTCAGCCGGCGCACCTCTTCGCGACGACGATGATCGATCAGGCGTCGACCTACACCGCCCCGGCGACGACGCCGGCCGTGGCGGGCCGGGTGACGAAGTACCTGTGGAACGCGGACGGCGCGCTGAGCGAGGTTCATCCGCCCGACGGCAACAAGCTACGGGTGATCTTCGAGGGCAAGGACCCGACGGAGCCGGGCGGCGTCGACACCGGCCGCATCAAGCGACTGATCGACGACCGCGCGCCGACGACCGGCGGGTTCAAGGTCGACTACGACGCCGCCGGCAGGGTGCGGCAGCTCGGTTGGCCGGCCACCGCGCCGACCGCGACGCTGTCGTTCGCCTATGACGACGCGCTGCCGTCGAAGACGACGTGGAGCGGAAGCACCTGGGGCACCTCGTCGGACCTGTCGGTGGAGCGCAGCTTCGACGCGCTCTTCCGGGTCGTCGGCCTGAAGGTCGCCGGGCAGCCCGAGATCGAGCTAGCGTACGACGCCGACGGTCTGCTCACGTCTGCTGGAGGAATGAAGCTCGTCTACCGAGGCACGAGCGTCGATGGCAAGGCCTCGAAGACCACGCTGCTCGACAGCGTCGGCGTCGGCTCGGTGAGCGAGACCTTCGACTACAACCGGTTCGGTGAGCTGCGCTCGCAGAGCGCCAAGCTCGCCAGCGGCACGAACCTGCTCACGATCGACTACGAACCGGTGAGCAGCGACGGCACGCGTGCCGATCGCGACAAGCTCGGGCGCATCGTCGATCGCGAGGAGACGGTGCTCTCGGGCACGAAGAAGCGCTACCACTACGAGTACGACATGGCCGGCAGGTTCTCGAAGGTCTCCGTCGACGGCGTGCTCGTGGCAGAGTACGAGTACGACGGCGGAACGACGAGCGGCAACGGCGGCCGCACGAAGAAGAAGACGTGGGCGGGCGGCACGGCGACGTCGGTCGACGCGATCTACGACGAGCAGGATCGGCTGAAGACCTTCGGCGCGACGACGTACGGCTACTACGACACAGGCGAGCTGAGAACGAAGACCGACTCTTCGGGCACGACGAAGTACACGTGGGACGGTCGCGGCAACCTGCTCGCGGTCGACTTCCCGGCGGGCTCGGCGATCGAGCGCGTCGAGTACGTCGTGGACCCGCTGGGTCGGCGTGTTGGCAAGCGCGAGAAGCGCGCCGGCGGTAGCCTGACGCTCGTGAAGCAGTGGCTGTGGGCAGGCTCGCTGCGCATCGTCGCTGAGGTCGACGTCCGGACGGGGGTGGTGACCCGGTTCGTGTACGGCCGGCGGGTCAACGTGCCCGAGTACCTGGTGCGCAGCGACGGCAAGGCGGCGCGCGTCCTGACCGATCACCTCGGCAACGTGCGGCTCGTCGTCGACACGACCAGCGGCGCCGTGTTGCAGCGGATGGAGTACGACGCGTTCGGGGTCGTGGAGACGGACCTCGTTCGCAACCAAACGACCGGGAGCCTCGTTGCGCCTGGCTCAACCACCGATCCGACGTGGGATCCGCTGCCGTTCGGGTTCGCGGGCGGGTTGTACGACCGCGACACGAAGCTCGTGAGGTTCGGGGCGCGGGACTATGACCCGGAGACGGGGAGGTGGACGGCGAAGGATCCGATCGGGTTCGGGGGCGGAGACACCAACCTGTACGGATACGCGGGCAGCGATCCGGTGAACCACGTCGACTTCACGGGGCTAGAAGTCGTCGTCTACGTCTGGGGCGCGACTGGCAACATGTCTTCGACCTGGGGGCACGCCTCGATCGTCTTCGACGGAGTACACAACTTCGATTTCTACGACGATAGTGGTGTCGTAGATGGCGGCATCAACTCGTCGCGCGCCCGCCTAGAGCTGGTGCTTGCGCTGTCTTCGTCGCAGGAGCGTGCGCTGCGCGCATTGCTTGAGTCGATGAAGGGCCAATCTCGTGTCTATAATGCATTTACCAACAACTGCACCGACCCCGCCTTCGATGTTCTCACCGAGCTCGGCCTTCTGGGAGGCGACCGGCCGGTCGTACCGGCGAAACTCGCCGATGCGCTGAGGCGCGCAGGACTCGTAGCCGCGGAACGCGTAGGCGGCAGCGGAATGCCGTCTATGGCCGGCTCTGTAGTTCCGTGGATCGTGGTCTCGCCGGACGCCGCAGCTCCATGGCTGAGCCCGACCATCGTTCGGGGACTCGCTGCATTCGGCGGCGTCGTGTTGTAGGGCGGTCCAGCATGGTGACACAAACGCGATCCGCCGCAGCTGTACAATGCGGCAAAGTGCTCGACACGGCTCTTAGTACTCTATTCCTCTGGATCTGCTGGGCTTCCTGGTCACTCGGCTGGGTGTTCTTCGTGTTTGGCGAGCGCCCTCTCTCGTTGAAGATCGCGTGGATGAACACGCTCGTGATGGCTGTGTCATCGATAGCCGTGCGTTGGGCGCAGCGCGTGAGGCCAGCCGTCTTGTTCTCTGCTGGCATAGCGTTTCTGCTACTTCCGAACGTTTATGTGGCCGCATCGCAGTTCCCGGGGGCTACGGCGGCGGCGTTCGACGCCTGTGGCTTCGTGTCGAGTGCGTTGGGCGCGGTTGCCCTCTGGTGCTTGCCTGCCGAGCCGAAGTGGTCAAGACGACCCTTCCTTCTGGCCGTCGGTCTCGCGTGCGCCGGCGCATCCTTCGGCCTGGTCGCGGTCCGGTATACTGCCGTGCTGACCGGGCTCGCCGGAGTCCTGTTCTTGGTGCTCCTCTGGGGAGCGCTGCGGACGGGCGCGCGAGCCATTGCGGCGCTCGTGGCGACTGCGGTCGGTGCTGCTGGCGTCGGTCTCGCTGGCTACCTCATTGCGGCGCGCGTTCGAGATCGCGTCGCGCACGCTCCGCCTGCGCTGTTGAGCCAGCTACATTCGCAATTTCGCGAGTTTGGTAATTTTCAGGTTCGCGCCGTGAGCGGCAGACGCGACGTCTCTGGTTGCAGCAGCGCTGGGATGTGGGTCGTTCGATTCGAGCGCGAAGGTGCCTGGCGCGTTGCCTATTGTCACTCCAACGCGAAATTGCTCTTTGCCGAGCGCATGGTCGGCGGAAGTTGACCAACGCGCACGCGGGCTGTGAACGCGCACCTTCTCGTGACTCGACTCGTGAAGAACCGCCGAGCTTAACGGCGAGAATCACATCAGACCCAGCCCTACCCTCTCGCGTACGTCCCGATGAGCCGCGCCTCCGCGAGCACGTGGCCCTGCATCGCCTGCTCGAGCTCCTGCTTGGTCGGGTGCTTCAGGTCCGGCAGCGTGGTGTCGAGCGCGTACAGCTTGTAGATGTAGCGGTGGCGGCCGACGGGCGGCGCCGGGCCGCCGTAGCCGAGCCGCTTCCAGTCGTTCGCATCGGCTACGAAACACCTTGAAGGGCTGGATGGCGATCCTGCCGAGCACATTCGAGCATCTTGCACGCAGGCATCAGCGTGGAGAGCGCGCTGCCGTGTTGCTCGTGTTGGTGCCAATCACGCTTGTCGTTGCCGTGGCCGCCTTCGCGTTCCTCGCGACCGCAGTGGGCTCCGGACGCGCGTTCGACTGGATCCTCGCGTGCGCCATCAGCTGCGCGGCGGTTGCCGGGGCGATGCTCTCGGTACGCGAGGCGTCGCGAAATCGCCCGGCGCGCATCGTTCCGTACTTCGATCGTTCAATGGGCACACCAGAGGCGTACTTCCAGGGGCACGCGGTTGCGGAGAAGCTCGCCGAGCTGGATACACTTGCTAAACATCTCGGGGTGGCCCCACTGTCGGCGTTCGGCTTCAGCGACGGCTCAATCGGTGAGCCGATCACGTGGCACTCGGCCGGCGAGCTCCTCCTCGCCGTTTCGGCGTTACTCGACGGTTTCCGTGATGGACCACCCTATCGGCAGGTGGACGACGTGCGACCTTCAGTCGTGCAGGAACTACGGACGTTGCAGCGAGTCGTGGCCACCGCGCATGAGGACGGGGCCCGAGTCACGCTCATCGTCCTACCGGGTACTGTCGCCGGCCCGCTGCCGGCCCGATTGAGTGGCGTTGACGGACATTTTGGATGAGGTTCGTGGTCCCCGCCAACGTTGGTAGACCTCACCTGCCACGAGCCGCCCGCGCGATGACTACCATCTCGCGGCGCGGATGAACGGGATCCGCAGCGAGGGCATGCCGGGCTCGGTGCCGATCCACGGCACGACCGCGGAGCCGACGATCGCGATGACCTGGTTGGTGTTCGCGAAGAAGCCGCCGCCGACCTTGGGGTAGGGCGCCGTCGCGCCGATGAACGGTCGGAGCGGGAGCGTGTAGTTGGGGCAGCTGGCCGCCGGTCGGCCATCGGGCGTAGTGCACGGGCGGCTCGTGCCGTCGTAGACGCGCGGGGCCACGATCAGGAACGAGTGATCGGCGTTGGCGTCGGGCGGGAGCGGGACGCCGCGGAGCGGCGTGATGTCGCGGTACATCACCTTCTCCGCGATCTTGATGAAGGTCGTGGGCGGTACGCCGGCGTCGCCGTCCGTCGGCTTGGGCATCGGCGCGAGGTAGATGTCGACGTTCTGCCAGCTCGGCGCTCCGCCGCCGCCGGGCCACTGCGACAGGTGCAGGAACTGGACGCCGATGTTGCCGCCGTCGGTCGGCTTGGTCTGCGTGAGCTTGTCGAGGCGGAATTCGAAGTTGTTGCCGGTCATTCCGCAGGTGCCAGTGAGCTCGGGCGGCCCGAGGCAGCCGATCATGCTTAGGAGCGCGTGATCGCCCTTCGCCACGGTGTTGGGAGGGAACGCTCTCCAGCGCCGCACGTCGCCCTTCACGTTCTTCCATTGGGCGGCGCAGGTGCTGCCGCTGGAAGCAGGGTTCTCGTCGAGCAGGTAGACGACGACCTGGAACACCTTCAGCGCGGCGATCATCGTTTCGCTCACCGGCACGGGCACGATGGCGCCGTAGGGCAATCCGGTCGTCTTCGTCGGGTCGGTCGGATCGGTCGGAGCCGGGACGCCGATCGCGCCGGCGCTCGGCATCGCCGCTGCCGGCGCGTCCACGGCTGCCGGGACCGCGGTGGACGGGAAGGCGCCGAAGCACACGAAGCGCGGCGGCAGGTCGGGCGCGGCGAAGAGCAGGGTGAGCGCGCGATCTCCTGGCAGCGGCGCGGGGGACACGCACGAGCCGCCCGCGCACGTCGCTCCGGTCGGGCACCTCACGAAGCACGAGCCGCAGTGGTTCGGGTCGGTCCTCGGATCGACGCACCCCCCGGTGCACTCGAGGGGCCTGGCGGCGCCGCAGTTGCACACCCCCGACGCGCACACCCGCTCGAGCCCGCAGGCGAAGCCGCACGCGCCGCAGTTCTTGGGATCGGACATACGGTCGACGCATCGGCCGCCGCACAGGTCGCTCGGATCGCACCCGCTCGACACGTCGCCGCCGATCTCGGCGGGCGTTGCGTCGCCGAGCACGCTCGCGTCGTCCGACGGCTCGTCCCCCGCCAGCCTGCCGCCGCACGAGGCGACGGCCACCCACACGCACGAAACCAAGGCACGCCATCCGCGAGCGTTCATCGCCCGCGAGACTACTCCAAAGCACCCATCCCGGCGGATGCGTACGATCACGCGACACGACGTGACGCAGCGGCGTCGCGACGGCATCGCTCGGTGGGCGAGCGGGGGAGGAGGGCGTGAACGCGCCACGCAAGCGCGGCGTGAATTGACATGCCGGTCGGCCGTATCCAAGCATCCCGAATGACGCTCCCCACCGAACCGATCGGAAGCATTCCGCGCCCCGCGACGCTGCTCGACGGCATGAAGGCGCACGCCGCCGGCAAGCTCTCTGCGGAGGCGCTCGAGCGGCTCTACGACGACGCCGTCGCCGACACGGTGCGGAGGTTCGAAGAGACCGGCTCGCCGGTGATCACCGACGGTGAGCAGCGCAAGCCGAGCTTCGCGACCTATCCCATCGCCGGCCTGACCGACCTCTCGCCCGACGGGGTGGTCATTCCGTTCGCCGACGGCCACACGCGGCAGCTGCCCAGGCTGACGCGCGCGCCGTTCCGCTACGCGCGTTTCGCCGCGCCCGACGTCGAGCTCGCCGCGCGCGTCGCGAGGCGCCCGCTGAAGGTGGCGGTGATCTCGGCGTCGGCGCTCTCGCTCCTCTATCCGCCCGAGGGCATCGCCGGGTATTCGCGCGAGGCGTTCCTCGACGATCTCGTGCGCGACGCGCAGGAAGACCTGCGCAAGGCGCTCGCGGTCGCTCACTCGGTGCAGATCGATTTCACCGAGGGGAGGCTCTCGCTCAAGCTCGATCCGACCGGCGATCTGCTCCGATCGTTCGTCGAGCTGATCAACCGCGTGATCGCGCCGTTCGACGCCGATCGGGCGCGGCTCGGGGTGCACACCTGCCCCGGCGGCGATCAGGACTCCACCCACAGCGCCGACGTCGACTACGCCGCGCTCCTGCCCACGCTGTTCTCGCTCGACGTCGGCAAGTTCTTCGTGCAGCTCGCGAGCGAGAAGGATCGGCCGCGGGTGCTCCAGATCCTCGGCGGCCTCTCCCGGCCCGACCGGCGGATCTTCGTCGGCGTGATCGACCCGCTCGATCGGCGCGTCGAGACCGCCGGCGAGGTGCGCGATCGCATCCTCGAGGCCGCGCGGTTCATCGAGCCTTCGCGGCTCGGCACGTGCGACGACTGCGGCTTCTCGCCGTTCGGCGACGACGTCTCCACGTCGCGCGACGTCGCGTTCGCGAAGATCCGCGCGCGCGTGGAGGGCAACGAGCTCGCCTCGCGCGAGCTCGGCGTGTGAGGCGTCGAGCGGCGCGGCGACCGGTCTGCGGATGGCCTCAGAAGAGTCCCTGCAGGCCGATCGAGCCGGCGTGGCCGGTCCAGCTCGCCGTGGGCGTCACGAGGGGCCGCGTCTTCGACCAGGCCCGCGGCGCCTCGTGCTCTTCGTAGGCGAGCGCCGCGGCGTCGACCGCGACGGCGGTGCCGTAGCCGAGGAGGAAGCCGACCACGGCGCCGCCGAGGCATCCGAGCTCACTCGAGTCGGCGTCGGCCGCACACCCGAGCATCGCTCCGCCGACCGGGGCGCCGACCCGCAGCGCGAGGCTACCGAGCGCGGTCCCCGGGTTGCCGTGCGCGAGGTGGATGATCGGGCCGCCGAGCGCGTAGGTGGCAACGGCGCCGTATCCGAACGAGTCGTTGTCACGGCCGCTCGCGTTGCCCGCGACGTACAGCAACGTCACGGCGGCGCCGTCGATGGCGAGGTTCTGCCAGCCGTACCACGTGCGGACGGGCTTCGGGCTCACCGGCGGCGGCTCGAGATCCATGGGGGGCAGCGCGGTCGCGGCGGACGGCGGAGTCGCGGACGGCGCGGGCGCGGCCTCGCCTTCCTCCGTGTCGGTCGTGGCGGCGGCCTCCTCGGGCTCCGTCTGCGCGGCGGCCATCGAGGTCGTCAAGACGATGCACGCGGTGAGCGTGAGGGACGGTCGCATGATCGGCCGTCGCACTCGCAATCCGCGTGCCCGCGCCCGCGCGACCGTCGCCCCGGGGAATCGCGGCGAATCGGCCACCGATCCCTGCGTGGGTCCCTTCACACTGTGGCGATCTCTACCCAGCGAGGCGCTACCGGACGTGCGCGGAGGGCGGGGCGCGGCGCGCGTCACGGCGGCCGTCGCGCACGACGACGTCGCCGATGCCCGGCCCCTTCTCGGATGCGGTAGCGGCGCGACGCGGGATCCGGCGCGCGCAGGAGGCGAAGCTCTTCGACCCGACCGGGCGCGGCGACGTGGATCGACTCCTCCTGCGCACCGACGCGGAAGACCACCGCCGGCCCGGCCACCGCGCCGTCGGCGTCGCCGGCCGCGTCGGCGGTGATCTCCAGCCACAGATCGTCACGCCCCGCGCGCGCGACACGAAGCGGCGCGTTCGCGTGCGTCGGCAGTCGCGCGTCGAGCATGTCCGCGCCCGCGGGCGCGAACGCCTGCGTCGCCGCGGGCGGGAACGCCGCCGCATCGAGCGGCGCCAGCCGCCATCCGCGGGCGTCGCGCACGAGCCGCCCGGACGACGGGAGCCGTATGCCGTCGAAGGTACGTAGCTCCGCGAGCGTGCGCGCGGCCTCGAGCTCGGCGACGTTCGCCCGGCCCTTCCCGCGCTCGGGCGGAGGACCGCTCGTCGAGCACGAGACCAATAGACCGACCAGCACGATGCCCCCGACCCTCATCGTGCGCTGAGCAGAACACGAGCGCAGGGGTCGGCCAAGGGCAGGCGCGCGCCGGTCTGCGCGGTCCCTCGCGCAGCGTGCGAGGAGGCGGGCGAGCGGTGCTAGCCTTCCGGCGAGGCCGCAGTGTCACCCCTGGATCCCACGCGTCGTCGCAAGGCCCTGGTGATGGACATCCCCGTGCTGCGCAGCGTGGCGACGCGCGCGCCGCTCGGGCCGTTCGAGCGCAAGGTGGTCGCGCTCATCGACGGCGTCCGCAGCATGCAGGAGCTCGCGAACGAGCTGTCGGTCTCATCGACCGAGGTCGCCGCGACCTGCTCGCGGCTCCACGATCTCGAGCTCATCGATCTCGTCCCGCCCGCCCGCCGCGTGTCGCAGCCCAGCGCCCCGTCGACCCACGAGGTCGACGAGGCGTGGGACGAAGAGCGAAAGACGACGATCCCCGACGAGCCGCTCCGTCGCTGACGCCGCATGTCGTTCAGGCCGCGGTCGTCGCGCCCGTCGAGCCGCCGATCGCGCCGTCGCGCAGGCTCGCCGGCGCGGTCGTCGGGGCCACGCGCGCGCGGAGCATCGGCGCGAAGGCGTCGCGGTAGCTCCACGCCAGGTACACCTCGAGGCCGACCAGGAGCGCGACCATGCCGAACGAGGGCGCCAGGATCAGGTGGAACGCGGCGATGTTCACGATGATCGGGGCGAGCACCGCCAGCGCCAGCGGCACGAACCGGCCGGACAGGAGCAGCACGCCGGCGAGGACCTCGAGGCCCTTCAGCAGCGGGAAGAAGTAGCCGGCCTTGGCGAGGCCGCCGAGGAACGGCAGCGCCGCTTCGGGCAGCGGCGGCTGCGGCAGGAAGTGCAAGAAGCCGTTGAGACCGAACACGACGAACGTGAGGCCGAGGAGCGAGCGGGCGGCGGTGGGGAGCAGGCGTGACAGCTTCGACATGAGAGTCCTCCGTTGGGTCCCCGAAGCCTGTGTCGTTGCGAGCTCGTGAACTAGTGGCCGCCCCGGCAACGAACTGTTCTCCTGACACGAACGATGGACCTCAACCGCATCGCCGTCTTCGCCCGGGTCGTCAGCGAGGGGAGCTTCACCAAGGCGGCGCGCGCGCTGTCGCTGCCCAAGTCGTCGGTGAGTCGCAGCGTCTCGCTCCTCGAGAAGGAGCTCGGCACGCGCCTGCTCCTGCGCTCCACGCGCAAGGTGCAGCCGACGGAGGCGGGCGCCGCGTACTTCGAGCAAGTGGCCCGCGCGCTCGCCGGCATCGAGGAGGCGAGCGCCGCGGCGGCCGAGTCGCAGGCGACGCCGAGCGGCACCGTCCGCATGACCAGCGTGGCCGACCTCGGCACGCGCGTGCTCATGCCGATCGTCACGCGCTTCGTCCGCAAGCACCCGACGATCAAGATCGAGCTGTCGCTCACGCAGCGGATCGTCGATCTCGTGGAGGAGGGCTTCGATCTCGCGCTGCGCGCCGGGCCGCTGCGCGAGTCGTCGCTCGTCGCGCGCCGCGTCGGCGTGCTCGCCGCGGCGCTCTACGCGTCACCCAAGTACGTCGCGCGACGCGGAGTGCCGCGCGCGCTCGCCGACCTCCCCGCGCACGACTGCGTGATCTTCCGCCCGATCCGGGGCGCCGCGACGTGGACGCTCCAGGGGCCGGACCACGAGAGCTCCACGACGGTGACCGGGCCGGTGATGGTCGACGAGATGAACGCCGTGCGGCGCGCGGTGCTGCTCGGCGCGGGCATCGGTCTGCTCCCGGCCTTCCTCTGCGCCCGCGAGATCGAGCGCGGTCAGCTGGTGCGCGTGCTGCCCGATTACACCGCGCCGGGCGGGCAGCTGCACCTCTTGTATCCGTCGGCGCGCCTGGTGCCGCAGCGGGTCGTGCTCTTCCGCGACCACCTGCTGCGGGGCCTCGCGAAGGTGCCCTGGAGCTGCACCGGGCGTCACGACCAGAAGATTTCGTGACGGGTCGCGTGGCCGGGCGCAATCGCACGGGCAACATGGCCTCCTTCCCTCGATCACTCGCGTTGGCTTCCGTCCTTCTCCTCGCCGCGTGCGGCGGCGCCGTGCTGCCCGAACAGGGCTCGCCCGCCGACGGCGCAGCCACCGCCGAAGACGGCGCGGTCATCGCCGAGGACGGCGCCGTGATCGCCGAGGACGGCGCCGTGATCGAGGGCGACGGCGGCGCTTCGCCGACGGACGTGGGCTCGAAGGCCGGCGGGATCCGGTGCGGCACGGCGACGTGCGACTCCGCGACCCAGGTCTGCTGCGCGACGTTCTCCGGCAGCTCGTGCGTGGCGAAGGGCACCTGCGGGGGCGCGTCGCTCGCATGCTCCGACCCCTCGTCGTGCGCGCCGGGCCAGGTCTGCTGCGCCAGCGGCGGTCCCGGAGGCGGAGGCGGAAGCACGCGTTGCCAGACCACCTGCAGCGGCGCGGTGCTCTGTGCGACCGACGCCGACTGCCGCTCCGGGCAACGCTGCGTCGCGGCCGCCGGCGGCTATCGCGTCTGTCGCAACCCGCCGCCCGACGGCGGGCCGATGCCGCCTCCGCCGCCCGGCGACGGCGGGTTCTGACCTTTTCCTCGTCGCCGCGGCCCGTGATAGATGGACCGCATGAACGACGCGGAGCTCGCGCCCTTCGTGCACTACGCGAAGGGCTCCAAGGTCGCCGGTATCGTGGTCGCGCTCGTCTGCTTCGGCATCGCCTCGCTCGGGTTCGTCGACGACACCGCCTCGCTCGGGGTGCAGCTCGGGCTCGCGATCCCGTTCGGGTTCATCGGCCTCGGGATGCTCGTCCTGGCGTTCCGGCCGGCGTCGAAGCACCCGGCGATCGTCGCGCTCCGCGACCGGCCGAACGACATCGTGTGGGTCTACACCGTCGACCAGATCGTGAACGGCGTGAAGTCGCAGACGTTCATCCACCTCGGGCTGGCCGACGGCAAGCAGCGCGGCCTCGCCATCGGCGCCAAGACCGATCCGGAGCCGCTGCTCGCGCGCCTGCGCGCGTCGATCGGTCACGCCACGTTCGGCTACGCGCCGGAGCTCGAGGCGCAGTTCAAGAAGAACCCCGGCTCGCTGCGGCGCGCCTGATCGATCAAGCCGCTTCGGGCTTGCCGTCCTCGTCGTCGGAGGGCGCCGGCTGGTTGCCCTGCTCCTGGCTGCGGAACAGCTTGCGGAGCAGCACCAGGCCGATCGGCGTGACGACCGCCATCCCGCCGATCCAGATCCACACCATGTGGTGGTTCGGGTAGCTCGCCATCGCCTTCCCGGCGGCGTCGAGCGGCGTGTACGTCTTGACCAACAGACCGCTCATCGGGCCGACGACGAACTTCGCGGCGAAGAACGGCAGCACCGAGAGGGCGATGTACGTGCCCTCCTTGCCCTTCGGCGCGATCTCCGCGGTGAACTGCATCAGCCGCGGCGACCAGATCGCCTCGCCGACGGTGAACACGAGGATGAACGCGATGAGCGGCCAGTAGTCGGGCGTCGGCGGCTTGGCCATGAGCGCTTGCATGTCCGGCGCCATCCCGAGCCACTTGATGAAGATGAGCTCGCCGAGGACCGAGTTGGTGAGCGGCTCGAAGATCTTCGACGGGATGGTCGCGATGAAGCACGAGAGCGACGAGACGATCGAGCCGAAGATCATCATCCGATAGGAGCTGACGTTCTTGGTGAACGCCGCGACCAGCGGCACGAGGAAGACGATGAGCACCGGGTTGAGGACGCCGTAGATCGAGCCGATCTTCGCGCCTTCGCCGAGGACGCGGATGCCGTACTTCGGGAACGTGTAGTGGAAGTGGAAGAAGATGAAGCGCACGAACACCGTCGTGGCGAGCATGCCGATGAAGATCCAGAAGTACCGCTCCTTCATCACGCCGGCGATCGTCTTGATGGTGTCGACCGCCGCCGTCTTGACGGCGACGAACGCCGAGGCGTGCTGCTTCGGCGGGCGGATGACGATGCCCTCCTCGGTCATCTCGACGCCGTCGCGGAGGAACGCGCCGACGACGAGGCTGACGAGCGTGAAGCCGAAGCCGAAGACGAAGAACAGCTGGTAGGTCGAGAAATGGTGGCCGAAGAGGGCGGTGCCCGCGTTCTCGTCGATGACCTTCCCCGCCGCGTCGCGGAGCGCGTACTTCTCGCGCACGAAGTCGAAGAACCAGCCGCCGATCGCGTAGGCGACGTTCATCACCACGTAGAAGAGCCCGAACCCGAGCGCCGACCCGGCCTTCGTGGTGTAGCGCTTGATGGCGACCGAGACGACCGGCCCGACGATCGCGAAGCCGATGGCGAGCGGCATCAGACCGAGCGGTATGATCAAGAACCGACTCGTGACGAACGCCATGAAGAAGCGCGCGATGAGCAGGAAGACGACGCTCACGACGATCGTCTTGCGCACGCCGATGGTGTCGACGAGCGCACCGGCGACCATCGCCATGACCGAGAGGATGATCGACCAGCCGGAGATGTAGCTGCCGGCGGCGACGTCGCCGAGCCCGCAGTCCTTCGAGAGCCACAGCACCAGCGCCATGTTCATGGCCGCGTACGCCGTGTACTCGATGACCTTGTACCCGAAGAGGAGCCACATGTCGCGAGGCGACTCCTTGAGGCCTCGCGCGTACTTCCAGACGATGACGGCGAAGGCGAGGACGGCGGAGATGAGCAGGCCGTAGGTCACGAGGTTCGCGGCGCGCATGGAGCTCCTGACGACTTTTGCGGCGAGAAGGCGGCGTCGAGAAGGGGGCAGGGGCCTGGAGTGTGCCTGGCCCGAATCGGCGGAGTCTCTCATAACACGAGCCCTGGGCGGCGCCCTCGCCGATGGATCGGCGGGCGGGCGGAGCGGCCGGGACGGCGATGCGACCGCTAGCGGAAGTCGCGGTGCATGCGGACCTTCGCCGGGCAGGCCTCTGCGCTCGGGAAGAACCGAGTCTCGGCGAGCGCCTCGTGCACACAGGCGTCGGCCATGACGTCGGTCACCGAACCGTCCGGCTGGGCGACGAGGGTGGCCTCCATCGGCTCGGTGCGGCCCTCCGGGAAGCACTCCCGGAGCACCCGTCCACGCGCGAGCAGGACCTTGCGCACCATCGGCGCGCCGTAGACCTCGAGCTCCAGCGGCGGCTCGCGCCACCTTCGGCGTGGGCGAACCGTCGCCACGTAGGCTCGCGGCGGAGGCGGCGGCCCGAGCGCGAGGGTCTCGTCCCAGTCGCCGTGCTCGAGGAAGACCATGCGCCGGTACGCGCGGTCGCCGTCGTGGTCCTCGGGCACCGGCGACCACGCGCTGTCTTCTTCGATGAGGGTCGCGTTGAAGCCGTCGACCTCCGGATGATACTCGATGAACGCCATCTGGAGCGCGCGCCACGCGCCGTGCTGCGTGCCCCAGGCGATCGCCACCTTCTTCTCGACGGTCTTGTACATCGTGTGGTCGAGCCAGGTCTTCGGCCTGCACGTGTCCGGCGTCGTGTACTTCATGTAACCCGGGCGCTCCGGGATCCAGTACGGCTCGTCGCGGTAGACGTTCGCCATCAGGTCGAGGAAGTAGCGCTGCGTCTCGCGACCGATGCCCTGCTCCTCGTCCTCGACCTCGTCGCGCGTCGCCTGCGAGAGCGCGAGGAGCGCGACCGCGTGCGCCACCAACGAGACGAGCACGGTCCACGCGCGCGCGAAGCTCCGCCCGACGAACACGCGCGGCCGGCCGCGCGCGACCACCGCGACCGCGTACGTGAACCCCGACAGCTCGATCCGCGCGTCGTCGCCGAGGGCGAGCCGGACGTCGGCGTCGGACTCCTCGACCGGTCGCACGACGCCGGCGACGTCGAGCGTCCCGCGCGCGCCGGGCGGCACGTGGAGCACGAACCCTTCGGCCCCGAGCGTGACGAGCGCGCCGTGCGGCTCGGGGAGGGGATCGGCGATCGAGAAGCTGCGCGCGCCGTGCTCCACGTGGAGCTGCGTTTCGCGCCACGACACGGCGACCTCGAGCACCGGCGTGCTCTCGTCCTCGAGCGCGTGGTCCCACGTGCGCCCCCTGCGCTGCGGCGACCGATACGTCATCGATCGCCATCAGAGCGAGAGTGCGCTCGCCTGTCCACGCTCGCCGCGTGCTCCCTGCGGTAGCGGCGGCGGTCGGGGCGGGTGGGGGTCGGCCACCGCGCGTGCGTGCGGCATGCGCAGGGCGGCAACCGACCCGCCCGGCCGCCGCCTTGCACGTCCGTCGCGAAAGCAGGAGGTGGTCATGGAATACGTGCGCGTCGGCGTCATGCAGCTGAAGGGATCGATGGACGAGGTCAACCGCCTGGCGCGCGAGGGAGCGCTGCCGATGTACCGGAAGATCGCGGGGTTCCTCTCGTACGATCTCGTCCCGTCGAGCGACGGCAAGAACGTCATCTCCATCACCCGCTGGCGCACCCGAGAGGCCGCCGAGCAGGGAGGACGCAACGCCGCCGACTTCGTGCGCGACAAGGCCTCGCACGTCGTGTCGCTGGTGACCAGCTACATCGGCCCCGCCACGGTCAGCGCGGGTGCCCGCGAAGACGCGCGGCCCTCGGCCCCGTCGTATCCGGGGTAGCGGCGCGATCGGTCAGGCGACGTCAGCTTCGAGGCGCGTCGCGCGCGCATCTCGGAGGCGGGGTTCCCCTGGCTCGTCGCGACCGACGGCGACGCGATCGCCGGCCGCGCGGAGGCCCACAAGCTCTATGAGCGCGGCGTTCTTCCAGCAGCAGCTCGCCGACCGCGGCGCGCCGGAGCTCGCGTCCCCCGAGGGCCTTCCGGGACCTGCTCGAGACCGGCGCGCTGCGCGACGTGCTCGAAGCTGTATCCTGGCGTCGTGCGTGTCTCCATGGCGACGCTGCTCGCGATCGCCGTCGCCGCCTGTGCGTGCCGGCGGCGCACGGCGTTCGAGTCGATCGACGACAGCAGCGCACCGGTCGGGTCCGCAGCCGACAGCGCCGTCCTCGACACCGGCTTCGCCGACGCCGCGCCCGCGGCTACGGCGCCGACGATCGACGCGGCGAGCTCGGACGCGGACGCCGGCCCGGTGCCCGAGAAGCTCGCGTGCGCCAGCGATCAGGACTGCACCGTCTCGTGCGTCGACGAGCTTGGCGGCTGTTGCCCTCCGTGCCGCTGCGACACGGTCGCCAACCGCAAGTGGGCCGAAGCCGAGACTGAGAAGCTGAAGCGGCTCAAAGAGGACCGCTGCAAGGCGGTCGGCTACTGCGTGCCCCGCTGCCCCGAGCCTACCCACCGCACGATCGCGCGCTGCGCCGCCGGCCGTTGCGTCGGCGAAAGAGTCCCGATCAAGTGAAGACCTGTCGGACGATCGCGACGGCGACGCGGTGCCGAACGCGAAGGACAACTGCCCCGATCTGAAGAACGCCGATCAGAAGGACACCGACGCCGACGGCAAGGGCGACGCCTGCGATCCGCCCGATCCGCCCGCGGGACCCCCGGTCGATCCGACCGATCCGACCGATCCCGTCGAGCCGTGCACCGGCGACGACTGCGGAGAGCCGGCGCCCATCGAGCCGTGCTCGGGCGACGACTGCGGGCCCGCCGATCCGGCAGTGCCCGGCGAGAGCGCGGACCTCGGCGGAGAAGCGCCCGAAGGCGCGCTCGAGGGCGATCCGGCGGGAGGCTGCTCGACGAGCGGCGCGGGCGGCGCGCTGCCGTGGTGGCTCGGGGCGGTCGCGCTCGCCGCGCTCTCGCGCCTCGTTCAGGCGCGGCGCCTGAACGAGGCGCCCCGCCCTCGACAGCGTGCGTTTTCGCCGCCGCGAGGCGCCCGCGAGCCGCTACGCTCCCGACCCATGTCCGGCTACCCCCGCGTCTACGACGACAACTCCTACGCCATCGGCCGCACTCCCCTCGTGCGCTTGAAGAACGTCGCCGCCGGCGCGCGCGCGACGGTCATCGCCAAGGTCGAGGGGCGCAACCCCGCGTACTCGGTCAAGGACCGCATCGGCGCCGCGATGGTGTGGGACGCCGAGTCCAAGGGGCTGCTCGGCAAGGGCAAGGCGATCCTCGAGGCGACGAGCGGCAACACCGGCATCGCGCTCGCCTACGCCGCCGCGTCGCGCGGCTACGAGTGCGTGCTGACCATGCCCGAGACGATGAGCATGGAGCGCCGCAAGGTGCTCGTGGCGTTCGGCGCGAAGCTCGTGCTCACCCCCGGCGCGCTCGGCATGAAGGGCGCCATCGCCAAGGCCGACGCGCTGCTCGCCGAGCAGCCCGACAAGTACGTGGCGATGCGTCAGTTCGAGAACCCGGCGAACCCGGGCATCCACGAGACCACCACCGGCCCCGAGATCTGGGAGGACACCGGCGATCAGATCGACGTGCTCGTCGCGGGCGTCGGCACCGGCGGCACGATCACCGGGGTCAGCCGCTTCATCAAGAAGACCAAGATGCACCCGCTGGTCTCGGTCGCCGTCGAGCCGAGCCACTCGCCGGTCATCACCCAGACGATGAAGGGCGAGCCGCTCGCCCCGGGGCCGCACAAGATCCAGGGCCTCGGCGCCGGCTTCGTCCCGAAGAACCTCGATCTCTCGCTCGTCGATCGCGCCGAGCAGGTGAGCAACGACGAGGCGATCGCGATGGCTCGCCGCCTCATCCGCGAGGAGGGTCTGCTCTGCGGCATCTCGTCCGGCGCCGCCGTCGCCGCGGCGGTGCGGCTCGCGAAGCTCGAGGAGTTCGCCGGCAAGACGATCGTCGTGGTTCTGCCCGACCTGGGTGAGCGCTACCTCAGCGGGCCGCTCTACGAGGGCATGTTCGACGAGATCGAGAAGGCGACCGCGTCGGCCTGATCGAGGCATCATGACCGCGTCCTCCTCGCCACCTATCGGCGGCATCCAGCCGCTCGTCGACGCCCTGCTCGCGAGCTACCGCACCGACGGCCGCGCCCACCACATCAACAAGCGCTATCTGCCCTCCCGCGACGAGGCGATCGCGATCGTGCAGCTGCTCCTGCAGCTGATGTATCCGGGCTACTTCGGCCGGCAGGATCTGACCGACGAGAACGTCGGCTATCACGTCGGGGTGCTCCTGAGCACCGTCAGCGAGAAGCTCGAGCGGCAAATCGAGCTCTGTCTCTGCTATCGCGACGAGGCGGTCGCCGAGCGCGCCGACGTCACCGTGTGTCGCAGCGAAGGTCGCGGCCTCGCGCGCGAGTTCCTCGATCGGCTGCCCGCGCTGCGGGCGCTGCTCCTCGAGGACGTGCAGGCCGCCTACGACGGCGATCCCGCCGCGCTCAACGCCGACGAGATCATCCTCGCCTACCCGGGGCTGCTCGCGGTCACCGTCTACCGCATCGCCCACGAGCTCCACCAACTCGGCGTCCCGATGATGCCGCGGATCATGACCGAGTGGGCGCACACGCACACCGGCGCGGACATCCACCCGGGCGCCACCATCGGGCGCGCGTTCTTCCTCGATCACGCCACCGGCGCGGTCATCGGCGAGACGACCGTCATCGGCGATCGCGTGAAGCTCTATCAGGGCGTGACCCTCGGCGCGCTCTCGATCGCGCGCGACGAGCGCGGCCGCGTGATTCGCGGGACCAAGCGCCACCCGACGGTCGAGGACGACGTCACCATCTACGCCAACGCCACCGTGCTCGGCGGCAAGACCACCGTCGGCCGCGCGGCCCTCGTCGGCGGCGGCGTGTTCCTCACCCGGACGGTGCCGCCCGGCGCGCGCGTCGCCGGCAAGGCGACCGACGTCGAGGTCCAGGGTCACCACACCACGGTCGACCCGACGGACCCGGACATCTGGTCGGGCGGCGGCGTCTGATCAGTCGTCAGTCGTCAGTCGTCCGTCATCAGTCGTCGGTCGTCAGCCCGGCCGAACGGAGGATGCGAGACGTCTCGGTCTCGGCCTGACGACTGACGACTGATGACTGATGACCCAGTCCGAGCGGCCAGCCACGATCCGACGTCCCGCAATTGCGACCGCTGATCTCGAGCTATCTCTGGTGGCGCGCGCGAAGCGCGAGGAGCTCGGTCAGCGCGTGCTCGATGGCCGCGCGCGTGCGATCGCGCACCGCGCGCGCCGCCGTCTCGTCGTCGCGGCCGTCCCACTCCGCGGTGCCGATCGGCGGCTCGAACCGGAAGTACAGGCGCTCCGGCTTCGGCAGCGGCGTGCCGCGATGGCCGCGCACGATCGGAGGCAGGAAGTCCTCGTCGAGCACGCCGAGCTTCCGCCCGAGCTTGCCGACGGGCGTGCGCAGGAGGTCGTCTCCGTCGACCACGATGTCGTACGCGTCGTCCGCGCCGACCGCGCCGAACGGCACGATCGTGCAGCGATGTCGGAGCGCCATCTTCGCGAAGCCGAGGCGGTCCTTCCAGAACAGGCGGTACCGCTCCCCCTTGCGCTTGGCGACCTCGCGGGAGCCGCCCGGGAAGACGAGCACCGCCTCGCCCGCCGCCATCAGCGCCGCGCAGTTCTCTCGCGTGCCGTCGATCACGCCGAACCGCCGGAGGAAGTCTCCCCACACGGGGACCTTGAAGTGGCCGTGGTGGCCGAGCGCGCGCAGGAAGATGCCGCGCTTGCGCCACAGCTCGAAGAACATCAGCGGCACGTCGATCACGCCGAACAGCGTGTGGTTGCCGACGAACAGCAGCGGGCGCTCGTCGGGGACGTGCTCGATGCCGACGAACACCGGGCGGGTCACCTTCCGCCACGGCCGAAGGAGGCCGTGCATCACGCGCAGCGTGGCGTCGCTCGGGCGATCGAACGCGGTCACCGCGCCATCATCGCATGAGTCGAGCGCCTGATCACGGCGGGCGCAGCCGGTAGATGATCTCGCCGACCCCGCTCGAGAGCACGGTGCGCGAGATCTCGTCGCCGACGTCGGCGAGCAGGCGCTGCACCGCGCGGTTGTCGAGGTACATCGTCGCCGTCCAGATCGGGATGCCGATCGCCAGCAATCGGGCGGCGAGCGCGCGCGTGAGGACCTTGCCCGCGCCGTGGTGCTGCCACTCGTCGGCGATCACGATGGCGAACTCGCCGCGCGTGGGATCGGCGGGATCACGGATCACGTGCGCGACGCCGATCCCCTTCTCGCGGTCCAGCTCGTCGAGCACCGCGACGCCCCACACGACGTGCTGGAAGGCGTCGGCGTGCGTGATCGCGTGCTCGTGGTTGGGCGGCAGGTGCTTGAGCGCGCCGAGGAAGCGGCGGCGGCGCGTCTCCTGCGAGAGGTGCTCGAAGCCCTCGAGGATCTGCGGCGCGTCCGCTGGCGCGAGCGGCCGCACCCTGAGGCGCGTGCCGTCGGGGAGCTGCGTGACTGTTGGTGGCGAGGTGTCGGTCACGGCTCGCCGCCGCAGTGATCGTCGGCGGTCCCCGGCGGGGCGTCGTCGAGGCCGGCCCACGGGTCGAGGGAGCGGACGTACCAGCTGCTCGGCGTGCCGCTCGCCCCGATGTCGCTGTGCAGGTGGTTTCGGTGCGCGCTGTTGTAGTTCGGCGACAGCGTGATGCCGAAGATCTTCTGCTGCGCGGCCATGCAGGCGAGCGTGTAGAGCTCCTTGCTGATGCCGGTCTGCGCGGCGAGGCCCTTGGTGCACGTCTCGGCGGCGACACCCCAGATGACCCAGTGCTTCGGGTCGTTGATGTCGTAGCGGGTGCCGTCGGGCTTGTAGAGGTAGCGGACGTCGACGGCGCGGCCCCACGAGTGGTTGGAGTACCCGGAGCTCCCGCACACCGGCTCGGGATCGCCCATCTTGCGGCAGTAGTTGGTCTCGCTCCACGAGCAGCAGCAGCGGTAGCAGTAGCTGCCGAGCGTGCCGACTCGGGTGAAGCCGCGCTCCTTCAGCAGATCGGCGAACCTCCACAGCGTCTGCACGAAGGCGCACGCGATGGGATCGCCCATCGGCGTCGTGCCGGTGCCGCTCGCGAACAGCACGCCGTTGATCGGCCCGAGCACGTTGACCGCGTCGACCACGCCGCGCGCGGTGGTGGTCTTGAACTTGAGGCCCTTGGCGGCGAGATCGGCGCGACAGGCGGTCGCGCCGGCCGCGTCGGTCGCGACGTCGGGCTTCACGTCGGCGCTGGCGTCGGCCTTCGCGTCGATCGTGGCATCGCTGGTCGCGTCTTCGTCGTCGGCGTCGGTCGGCGTCGGATCGTCGGCGTCGATCGGCGGATCGACCGCCCCGACATCGCCCGATGCATCGAGCTCGCCGGCCGGGACGGGACCGACCTCGCCGTCGTCGCCGCCGCAGCCGACGGCGATCACGAACGCGAAGGGCAGGGCGAGAGAAGACGCGAAGCGCACGGTCCGAGAGGATACCCCACTCGGCCCGTACAGGCCCGCCGACTTCCGGGCCCCCTGCGCCCGAACGGCGCTCGCGCGATCCGACGATGGTGGAATCAGCGAATCACAGAATGCACATCATGCCGGGCTTCACGCAGATGCCCATCAGCGGGTTGCAGCAGGTGGTGCCCGCGCCGCAGGTGACCGTGCCGCACTTCTCGCCGGCCGTGGTGGCCTGCTTGCGGAGCGTGCCGGCGACGGTGCCGTCGGTCTTCTTCAGCGTGAGCAGATCGCCCTTCAGGGTGATGCGGTAGTCGCCGAGGTACTGGGAGAAGACGAGCGACGGCTTGTCGTACGAGGCGAGCGTGAGGCGCGAGCCGTTGCGCAGCTTGTAGACGCCGCCGACCTCGTCGGTCGACGGGCACGGCGTGGTGATGCAGCGGACGCCGTTGTCGACCGTGGCGCTGAAGGCCTTGCCCTTCAACCCGCCGCCGAGCGTCTCGGCGTACGCCTTGTCGAAGGTGATCGTGTAGATCGGGCCCGACTCCGCGTTCCACGTGCCGTACAGCTGGGTGGTGCCGAGCGCGTCCTCGCTGTCGCTGACGGTGCCCTCGTCGTCGGCGACCTCCGACTGGATCGCGCAGCCGGCGAACAGGGTCGATGCCGAGGCGAGGAGCAGGGCGAGGAGCGAGGCGCGCATGAGAATCTCCCGGGAAAGTCGGCGTGGTGCCGATGAGGGGCTCGGTCCTACATCGGAGCCGTCGACGTTGCAAGGAGGCCGCGCGCGCCGCGTCGTGGCAAGAACGGGCGGCGATGGCCGATCCGATCGACCGGTTCCTGCTCTGGTACGACGAGGCGGTCGCGGCGGGTGTGCCGACGCCCGACGCGATGGTCCTGTCGACCGTGTCGCCCGAGGGCGCGCCGTCGTCGCGCGTGGTGCTCTATCGCGGGCTCAGCGCGCAGGCGCCGCGCTTCTTCACCAACTACGAGAGCCGCAAGGGCCACGATCTGGCGACCAACCCGCGCGCGTCGCTCCTGTTCCACTGGGACGCGCTGCAGCGGCAGGTCCGCTTCGAAGGCGTGGTCGAGAAGCTCTCGGCCGAGGAGAGCGACGAGTACTTCCGCCTGCGCCCGCGCGGCCACCAGATCAACGCGTGGACGTCGCCTCAGAGCGCGCCGATCGGCAGCCGCGGCGCGCTGCTCGCACGCTTCGCCGAGCTCGAGCAGCAGTTCGAGGGGCGCGACGTGCCGCGCCCTCCGCACTGGGGCGGCTACCGGTTGATCCCGCGCGTGATCGAGCTGTGGCAGGGCATGCCCGACCGCATGCACGAGCGCGAGGTGTTCACCCGCGTCGGCGACGGCTGGCTCGAATCCATCCTGGCGCCCTGAGCACGCGTGGCCACCCAGAAGCGTGCCAGGACGCGGACCTTCCACGAGGCCGGGCAGACGCTCACCCTCCACGATCGCGGCACGCACCACGAGCTGATGATCGGCCACGTGCCCATCCTCACGAGCGCGGTGCTCGGCACCGAGCGCGACTTCGGTCGGCTCGCCGGGAAGCTGTCGGTCTCCGACGCGCCGCGCGTCCTCGTCGGCGGCCTGGGGTTCGGCTCCACGCTGCGCGGCGTGCTCGAGAGCGCCGGCGCCGCGGCGCGGGTGATCGTCGTCGAGAAGCTCGCGACGCTGGTGCGGCTGATGCGCGGCGAGCTCGCGCACCTCGCCGAGGGCGTGCTCGAGGATCCGCGGGTCACCGTGCTGCGCGACGACGTCGCCGCGGTCATCGGGCGGGAGCGCGACCTCGACGTCATCCTGCTCGACGTCGACAACGGCCCGGAGTGGGCCTCGTTCGACACCAACGCGCGGCTCTACGACGAGGAGGGGCTGCGCGCCGCGCGTCGGGCGCTGCGACCGGGTGGGTCGTACGCGGTGTGGAGCGGCTATCCGGCCGACGCGTTCCTCTCGCAGCTGCGCGCCGCGGGGTTCCAGCCGTTGGCGGTCGAGCTCCGTGAGAAGGGGCGGGTGCAGGCGCGGGCGTACGTCGGGACCAGGCCGTGACGGACGCGGACGTCGCTCCGCATTCCAGGTACGAGACGACGCCCCCGCGAACGGAGTCGCGCGGTGCGTGCTCGGCGGCGTCGTTCCCCGGACGCCGCCCGATCCACTATCGTCTGCCGCATGCGAACCCCGCAGCTCGTCGCCGCCTTCTCGCTGGCCCTCGCCCTCGGCTCGATCGCTTGCAGCAAGGAGAGCTCGATGAAGGAGACCTCGAAGGAGGAAGGCGCCGGCAAGCCGAGCTCCGGCCCGAAGAGGTCGTGCGCAGATTCGCGCGGGTTCGATCGGGTGCCTGCCTGCTACGAGGAGAAGGACCTCGCCGCGCTCGACAAGGCGCTCGATCAGGAGTGCTGGCTCGCGGGCGCCGACACGTGGAAGCGGAACAAGCAGGACTGCTTCACGCAGTGCAAGAAGATCTCCACCGACGAGGAGCTCCGCGGCAAGCCGGTCGCGGACAAGTGCAAGAACGTCCTCGGCAAGCAGTGACGCGTGCGCGACGTGCTCGTCCACCGCGCGAAGTACCCTCCCGGGTCACGGCGTCGGCCGGGCCCCCGCCCAGATGTCGTCGTCGGTCCCGTCGGTGCGATCCGGACCGCTGCTGACCGCTCCGATGCCGCCGGCGTGGCAGACGATTCGATACGGACGCCGCCAGGGATCGACGAGGGTCTGCTCGCCGCGGACGATTTGTCGCTGCCTCAGCTGCTCCGTCGTCGGGCAGTCGCCCGCCGTGTCGGTCTGTACCAGGCGATAGGTCTCGACCGCCTCGACGAGCGTGCGCACGTCGTTTTGCGCGGCCTTGACCTGCGACTCGAAGAAACGAGGGACGGCGAAGACGGCCACCGCGCCCGCGATGAGGCTCATGATGGCAACCACGATGAGGACTTCGACCAGCGTGACGCCGCGTCGGCGAGAATGGGATCGCATGGCGCGCGCGACTTTCAAGCGCCGTGCCGCACGAGATCTCCGTGAGATTCGCGGTAGGTCGATCGAGCTTCGTCGGAACGACAGCGACGTCCCGGGACGCCTGCCGATCTGACATCACCGTCCGGCGCGCTCGAGCTCGCGCGCGAGCAGGTCCGCGACCGCGCGCACGCGCGGGATCGCGAGCGCGCTCTTCGCGCACAAGAGGTGCATCGAGCGGCGCAGCGGAGGAAGCTGCAGCTTCAGCTCCACGAGGTTCGTCGGCGCCGAGAACCGGTGGCGAAGGCGGCTGAGGAAGATCGCCCCGAGGCCGACCTCCGCCGCGCGCATCTGCACGAGGAAGTCGTCGGTCGTGAACGATGGCATCCAACCCGGGATCAGCCGGCGCAGCTCCGGGTTCGGCGACAGGTGGTCGAGCGACGGCGCCCAGCCGATCCAGGCCACGTCGGAGAGGCCGTACCTCCTGGGCAGCGTCTTCACGTACGAGTCGGCGGCGAACGCGGCGACCTCGTACTCGACGGAGGCCACGCTCAGCACGTCGCGCTGCGACGGCCCGGAGAAGCGCAACGCCAGGTCCGCCTCGCGCCGCGAGAGATCGAGGTTCTGGATCGCCGCGAGCACCTCGAGCCGCACGTCGGGCAATCGCGTCTTCATCCACGCGGCGAACGGCGCGAGCAGCTCCCAACAGACCCCCGGCGCGGCCGTCACCCGGACCAGTCCGCGGGGGGCCATGTCGCGACGCTCGGCCGCGCGATCCGCCTCGGCGGCCCACTCGGCCATGCGGCGCGCCGGCTCGAGCAATCGCTCGGCGAAGCTGGTGATCGACACGCCCTCGACCGAGCGGACGAACAGCGGCTCGCCGAGCTTCGCCTCGAGCTCGGCGACGCGGCGGCTGACGGTCGGCTGGGTGATGCGCAGACGCTTGGCGGCGGCGCTGAGGCTCCCCGACTCGGCGACGGCGAGGAAGATCTGCAGGTCGTCCCAGGGGATATGCATTCCTGCATGGGACCATGCTGACTTCGTGGGTTTCACGACGATCATGCATACCCCATGTTGGAGGCATGACGAAACGCCGCATCGGCTTCCTCCTCGCCCCGATCCTCGTCGCCGGCGCGCTGTTCGCGGCGCGCTCGCGGATGACATCGCACGAAGCGAGGCCGGCCACGCTCGGCGTCGCGCGCACGACTGCAGACCTCGAGGCGCTCGTCGACGTGCCCGGCCCCCTCACCGTCGAGAGCGTCGTCGGGGCGGATTGGGCGGTCGCCCGCTCGGGGCTCGTCAACCTCGATCACCCGAAGGCGAAGGACGCGGGGCTGGTCGAGGGGCTCGAGCCGATCGTCGTCGGGTTCCACGCCATCCACCACCCGACGCGCGGCCTGTTCCTCGTCGACACCGGCGCCGAGCGCGCGCTCCGCGATGATCGCGAGCACACGGTCTTTGGTGGTCTGATCGGCAGGTTCATGCACGCCGACCTGCTGCGGGTGCGGCAGGACACCGGCGGGTGGCTCGGCGGCCGCAAGGTGTCGGGCGTGTTCCTCACCCACATGCATCTCGATCACCTCACCGGGATGCGCGACGTGCCCGACGACGCCCCGATCTTCACCGGTCCGGGCGAGTCGTCGGAGGTCGGCCTCGTCCCCCGCTTGCTCCGCTCGGCCACCGACCAGGCGCTCGAAGGCAAGGGCGCGCTGAACGAGCTGCAGTTCGGGAGCGACGGCGTCCTCGACGTGCTCGGCGACGGCTCGTTCTGGGCGATCCACGTGCCGGGGCACACCAAGGGCAGCACCGCGTTCCTCGCGCGCACCAGGCAGGGGCCGGTGCTGCTCACCGGCGACGCGTGCCACACGCGGTGGGGCTGGGATCACGGCGTCGAGCCGGGCAGCTTCTCGGAGGACCGTCCGATGAGCGCGAAGAGCCTCGCGCGCCTGCGTGATCTCGTCGCGCGTCATCCGAAGATCGAGGTGCGCATGGGCCACCAGGGCTTCGAGCCACCGGCCAGGGTAGGGGCGCTCGACCGCTGACGGCGGCGCGACCACGCGCTGCCGCTGCAGGTCGGCGGCGTCGGGCGGTACGCGCCACCGCATTGCGGCGGCGGCACGCACATGCTCCGGGTCCAGAGCCCGGGAGCACGGAGTCCGAACTGGACCCCGAGACCCTGCGCCCTGGACCCGGAACGAGTCAGTGAATCAGTAGCGGTAGTGCTCGGGCTTGAACGGACCGGCGACGTCGGGCACGCCGATGTACTCGGCCTGCTCCTTGGTGAGCGTGGTCAGCTCGACGCCGAGCTTCTTGAGGTGCAGGCGCGCGACCTTCTCGTCGAGCTTCTTCGGCAGGACGTGCACGCCGATCGCGTACTTGCCCTGCTCGGTCCACAGCGCGATCTGCGCGAGGACCTGGTTGGTGAACGACGCGCTCATGACGAACGACGGGTGACCGGTGGCGCACCCGAGGTTCAGCAGGCGGCCGCGCGCGAGGAGGGTGACCTTCTTGCCGTCGGGGAAGATGAAGTGATCGACCTGCGGCTTGATGTTCTCTTCCTTGATCTCCGGGTTGCTCTCGAGCCACTTGACGTCGATCTCCGCGTCGAAGTGGCCGATGTTGCCGAGGATCGCCTCGTTCTTCATGACCTTCATGTGCTCGCCGCGGATGACGTCGCGGCAGCCGGTCGCGGTGATGAAGATGTCGGCCAGGGGCGCCGCCTTCTCCATCGTGGTGACCTGGTAGCCCTCCATCGCCGCCTGGAGCGCGCAGATCGGGTCGACCTCGGTGATCATGACCCGGGCGCCGAGGCCGCGGAGCGACTGCGCGCAGCCCTTGCCGACGTCGCCGTAGCCGCAGACCACCGCCACCTTGCCCGCGAACATGACGTCGGTCGCGCGCTTGAGGCCGTCGCCGAGCGACTCGCGGCAGCCGTAGAGGTTGTCGAACTTCGACTTGGTGACCGAGTCGTTGACGTTGAACGCCGGGACCTTGAGCTGCCCCTTCTTGTGCATCTCGTAGAGGCGGTGCACGCCGGTGGTGGTCTCCTCGGAGAGGCCGCGGACCGGGTCGTCGCCGGTGAACAGATCGGGGCGCTTCTGGTGGACGTAGATGGTGAGGTCACCACCGTCGTCGAGGATCATGTTGGGACCCTTGCCAGACTTGAACGCCTT
>JACPFM010000224.1 GCA_016182965.1 Deltaproteobacteria bacterium
CGCGCGCGGCTCGTCGCCGGCGTGCGCCGCGCGCGCCTCGGCGTCGCGCAGGATCGCGTCGAGGCGCTGGTCGACGCGCGCGCGCACCTCCGCGACGAACGCGCTGGCTGCTCTCGAGCTCTGGAAGACGCCGTCGGAACTTGCGGTCATGGCGGCTCCGACCTTTCCCCGAGCGCGAGCCGGCGTGCTACAGCGGCCGCCGTCCCCCGGCCCGCGGACGCTAGGTTCGAATCCCTGGACCGTCAACCGGGTCGAGCCCTTGTCTTGATGTGAATTCGTGTGTGAGCTCGCGCACTTTCAAACTTTTCTGAACGATTTCGAGGTGAACGATGGCGACGGGAATCGAGGGCCGCAAGGGGGACCATCTGACCCTGTGCGCGACCGGAGACGTCGGCTTCCGCGGGCAGGGCACGCTCCTCGACGGCGTGCGCCTCGTGCACGACGCGCTGCCCGAGCTCTCCCTCGACGAGATCGACCTCCGGGCGCGCCTCTTCGGCAAGGTGCTGCGCGCGCCGATCGTGATCGCCGCGATGACCGGCGGCACCGACGAGGCCGCGCGCGTCAACCGCGAGCTCGCCTCGATCGCCGAGGAGCGCGGCTACGCGTTCGGGCTCGGCAGCCAGCGCGCGATGATGAAGCGGCCGGACTGCGCGCCGAGCTACGTCGTGCGCGACGTCGCGCCGACGACGGTCATCCTCGGCAACATCGGCGGTGTGCAGGCGGCGCGCTCGTCCACCGACGAGATCCGCGCGCTCGCCGCGCACGTCGGCGCCGACGCGATGTGCGTGCACCTCAATCCGGCCATGGAGATCGTGCAGCCCGAGGGCGATCGCGACTTCCGCGGCGTGGCCGACGCGCTCGCGCGCTTGAACCGCGAGCTCGACCTGCCGGTCGTCGCGAAGGAGACCGGTTGCGGCATCGGCCCCGCCGCTGCGAGGAAGCTCCGTGCCGCCGGCGTGCGGCACGTCGACGTCTCCGGCGCCGGCGGCACCTCGTGGGTCGGCGTCGAGACGAAGCGGGCAGAAGGGCGCGACGAGCGCAAGCGCGCGCTCGGCGAGGCGTTCTGGGACTGGGGCGTGCCGACGGCGGTCTCGACCGCGGCGTGCGCGCGCGAGGGCTTCTCCACGATCATCGCGACCGGCGGCGTGGCGCGCGGGCTCGACGTCGCGCACGCGATCGCGCTCGGGGCGACGGTCTCGGGCGTCGCGCGACCGGTGCTCAAGGCGCTGAACGAGGGTGGTCGCGCGGGCGCGACGCGCCTCCTCGAGGCGATGGAGGACGAGCTTCGCACCGCGATGCTGCTCTGCGGCGCGCGCGACGTCGAGGCGCTGCGCCGTGCGCCGCGGATCGTCGTCGGCGAGCTCGGCGTGTGGCTGCGCGAGCTCGGCCTGCAGACTTCGCGGTGAGCCGCGCGCCGCGCCGGTGAGGCCGTTCGCACGTGCAGCGGCTGCACGCGGCCGACGCCCGACCCGCGGGCGCGTCGCGGCGCGCACGATGCATTCCTCCCGCGATGCGTGGCCGACGCGACGTTTCGCGATCGGCCCGAGAGGCTCGAACGCGTGAGGTGACCGATGTCGCGTGCGCACGCCTTGGTGGCGCTCGTCATGTCCGCAGGTGTGTCCGCCGGTGCCGTCGTCGCGGGGTGTGGCGGCGCCGCAGCTCCGAATGCGCGCGTCGCATCGACCACGGGCGCGATCACCGCCGCCGAAGAGATCGGGGCGAAGAACGATCCGCAGGCGGCGCTGCACCTGCGGATGGCGCAGGAGCAGAGGCAGCGCGCCGTCGAGCTCATGGCGCGCGGCAAGAACGCCGAGGCGTCGTGGATGCTCGCGCGCGCGCAGGCGGACGCCGAGCTCGCGATCGCGCTCGCCCGCGAGGCGCAGACGCGCGCGGCGGCCGAGCAGGCGATCTCGCAGATCGAGGACCTGAAGAGCCAGTTGTAAACCACCTCCCCAGCTTCCAGGTGGATCCGGGTGGAGAGGTGCAGAGGTGAAGAGGAGGCCGGTCATGCGCTCGATTCGAAAGCTCGCGCTCGTCGTTCCGCTCGCGATCGCCGCGGCGGCGTGCGGCACGACGAACCCGCCGGGGGAGCTGGTGAGTGCGCGCGCCGCGTACGAGCGTGCGGCGAAGGGGCCGGCCGCGACCTATCAACCGGCCGATCTGCACGACGCCAAGCAGTCGCTCGCGCGCGCCGAGAAGTCGTTCGCGGACGACGGCGCCTCCGACGAGACGCGTCACCTCGGGTACATCGCCGAGCGCAAGGCGCTGCTCGCCGAGTCGCTCGCGCGCACCACGGCCGAGGGCTTGAAGCAGGCCGAGGCCGAGAAGGAGCGACAGCAGCTCCAGGCGAAGATGCTCGAGAAGACGCAGGGGAAGCTGCAGAGCGCCGAGAAGAAGGCGGCGACCGCGGAGAAGCACGCCGCCAAGTCCGCGGCCGAGCTCGAGGCCGAGCGCACCGCGCGCCTCGAGGCCGAGAAGCGCGCGAAGGAGGCGACCGAGGCGCTGTCGAAGAGCATGCAGGTGAAGGAGGACACACGTGGCCTCGTCATCACGCTCTCGGGCAGCGTCCTCTTCGCCTTCGGCAAGAGCGAGCTCCTGCCTTCGGCGCGCCGCAGCCTCGACGAGGTCGCCGAGGCGCTGAAGAACATCGAGGATCGCTCGTTCGTGATCGAGGGACACACCGACTCGGTGGGCACCGACGCAGACAACCGCTCGCTGTCCGAGCGCCGCGCCCTCGCGGTGAAGGACTATCTGCTCTCGCGCGGCGTCGACGCCTCGCGCATCCGCGCCGAGGGCAAGGGCGAGAGCGCGCCGGTCGAGACGAACGCGACGGCCGAGGGCCGCGCCAACAACCGCCGCGTCGAGATCGTCGTGCTCAAGCCGACGGCGGCGACGGGCACGCAGAAGGGCGGCGGCCCGCCCGCCGGGCAGGAGGTGGAGCCCCCGCCGGAGCCGGAGCCGCCGCAGCCCGCTCCGTGAATCAGCGAATCGGCGAGCGCCCGGGGAGCGTCAGTGGATGCTGGCGCGCTCCCGGCTGCTGACCGCGCGCAGCGTGCGCATCGCGCCCGCCTCGTCGCGCTGGGCGAGATCGGAGAGGCTGATCACGCCGCGCAGGACGTTGTCGTCGCCGACGACGATCATCCGCGAGACCCGGCCCCGGGCCATTCGCTGCTCGGCGACGCGGACGTCGTCCTCGGGCAGGCACGCCACGACCTCCGGCGTCATCACGGCCGTGACCGGCGTGAGCGGCGAGAGGCCGTCGGCGAGCACGCGGATCGAGAGGTCGCGATCGGTGATCGTGCCGAGCACGCGACCGTCGTCATCGCAGATCGGCAGGAACCCGATGTTCGCGTTTCGCATGGTCAGCGCGGCGAGCTGCACGGTGTCGCTCACCGAGAGACAGCGCACACTCGTCTTCATGATCTCTCGACACAGCATCGACCACCTCCGGGCTGGAGCACCGACGGCTCGCAAGCGCGGTGCCGGCGACCGATGGTCGTGGGTTGGTCGGCGCGTCATCGCGCCGGCGCATCAACCTTCGCGGCGTTGCTCGGGGCGGCGGCAGAGCTTGTCGGCGCAGTCCGGGCAGATGCTGTGGGTGAACTCGACGTGCGAGTGCTGCTCGAGATAGGCCTCGAGCTGGCTCCAGTAGCCGCGGTCGTCGCGGATCTGCTTGCACCAGGCGCAGATGGGCAGGATCTTGCGCAGCATCGCGACCTCGCGCAGCGCCGCCTGCAGCTCCGAGATCAGCGCCTCGCGTTCACGCTCGATCTTCTTTCGCGCGGTGATGTCGGTGCAGAACCCGCCGACGGCCTGCAGACGCCCGGTCGCGTCCTTCACCGGGAACTTCACCGTGATGAACGTGAGCTCGCCGTCGGGCAGCGGAACGGCCTCCTCGAACACGACGGCGTGGCCGGCGCGGACGACCGCCTCGTCCTGCGCGCGCCACATCTCGGCGATCGGCGCGGGCCAGACCTCGAGGTCGGTCTTGCCGCGGAGCGTGTCGATGGAGATGTGCGCGAGCTCCTCGTACTTCTGGTTGACGAGGATGTAACGGAACTCCGTGTCCTTCAGGTAGTTGGGCGCCGGCGTGTTGCCGATGATCGCGAGGAGGGTTCGCTCGTGATCCTCGGCGGCCGCCTGCGCTCCGCGCAGCGCGGTGTTCTCGCGCTCGAGCTCGGCGATGCGACGTTCGAGCTGCTCCTGGGTCGGAGGGGACATGTTCGGCTCCGGCGACGGCGATGGGACCGTGCCCAGCAGCCTAGCAGGGTCCCCCGACGGGCGCGCCGCCCGACCGGCCGACGACCGACCGTGACGCTGCCGTACGCGACCCTCGGCCGGGCTCCAGCCGAGACACATCGGGAGCGGGAAAGAGAGCGAGTAGGATGCGCGGCGTGACCCCAGCTCGAGGCTTGGTGCTCATCGACGGCGTGCAGGTCCCCCGCGAACGCGCGGTGGTGTCGGTCTACGACCGCGGGTTCCTCTACGGCGACTCGGTGTTCGAGGTGATCCGCACCTATGGCGGCAACCCGTTCGGGCTCGAGGAGCACGTCGCGCGGCTCCACCGGTCGGCCTCGAAGATCGCCATGGACCTGCCCTGGAGCGAGGAGGCGCTCACCGCCGAGATCCTCGGCGCAGTCCGTGAGGCCGGGTTCGCCGAGTCGTACGTCCGCGTGATCGTCACGCGCGGCGTGGGGCAGCTCGGCCTCGATCCGGATCTCGCGGGCGAGCCGACGCGCGTGGTCATGGTCCACCCGCTCACCCTTCCGCCCGTGGCCGCGTACCGCGATGGTGTCGGCGTCCTGGTCGTCGAGTCGATGCGCGCGACCGACGGCACCACGGCAGAAGGCGCCAAGTCCTCGAACTACCTCGCGAACCTCCTCGCGCTACGCGAGGCCAAGCTTCACGGCGCGTACGAGCCGCTGTTCGTCGACCGGCGCGCCGACGTGGCGCTCGACGACGCGGAGGTGCTCGAGGGCGGCACCTCGAACGTGTTCGCGATCTTCCTCACAGGGGAAGCAGGGGAGCCAGGGGAGGGAGCGGAAGGCGGCCGGCGCCTCCTCGTGACGCCGCCGGAGCGCCGCATCCTCGGAGGCATCACGCGACGGCACGTGCTCGCCGCAGCGCCGGGCGCCGGGTTCGAGGTGCGCATCGAGCCGATCACGCTCCGGAGGTTCCGCGGCGCGGACGAACTGTTTCTGACCTCTACCGTGCGGGAGCTCGTCCCGGTGGTCCGGCTGATCGGCACCGACACGCACGTGGTCGGATCGGGGCGGCCCGGCGAAGCAACCCGTGAACTTCACAAGGCATTTCGTGCGTTGGTCGGCGCCTCGGGCCTGCCGCTGCCCTGGGAGCGGCCCGGCTGACCCCGTGCAGTTCGGAGCGGTGGACGGACCACGGGACGAAACGGTATGGTGTGCGCCCCCCTCCAAGCGGAGGGGCGCTCCGTTCGCCGGAGCGTTGCTGTCGGGGGGGGAGGTCTCGTCTCGGACTGCGCGGTCGCCGCGCGAGGTGCTCGTTCGGATGGATAGCGATTTGCGCGAAGCGGTCGGCGCACTGCGCGCGGTGTTCGAGCGCCGGAAGATCGAGTCCAAGTGGAGCCAGGCCACGGCCGAGCTCGTCGCGGACCTCAAGACGAAGCTGCGCCTGCCGGCGCGCTATCGGAAGTTCCTGGCGGCGGCCGATCCCGTCGAGGTCGAGACGGTCACGCCGGTCGAGAAGGTCCGGCTGATCTCCGCCGAGAAGCTCGTCGAGGGGCAGGTCGGCTACGCCGTCGCCGAGGACGGTGCCTCGCTGGTCACCGGCAAGGAAGGCGACTGGAAGAAATCCTGGGTCGTCATCGGCGTGAGCACGCTGTTCGGCGATCCGTACTTCCTCGACGTCTCCAAGCTCGACGCCGAGGGCGACTGCCCCGTCTACACGGCGCAGAAGACCGAGAAGGGCACGTGGAAGACCACGCTCGCCGCCTCGTCGTTCGCGAGCTTCGTGAACATCCTCGCGCTCGGGATGGATCTCGCCGCGGGCTACGGCGACGCGGTGTTCGACGAGCAGGACGACGACGCCTTCCGCGAGGCGCTCGAGCCGAAGATCAAGGCGTTCGATCCGGCGGCCGCGCGCGCGAAACACTGGTCTTAGTCGTCAGTCGTCAGTCGTCAGTCGTCAGCCGCAGTCTCGCTGTGCTCGCGCGCTGGGGGCGCTGTCGCTGCTGGTCGAAGGCGCGCTGCGCGCGGCCGGTCGAACGTCGACCCGGTCCAGCTTCGACCGGCCCCATCCTTGGCTGCGTCGAGCCTCATGGGTGACGACGGACGACGGACGACGCACGACTCGTTGGACCTTTTGCGCCCTTGCCCCGTCCAACATGACGGAACGAGCCGCGTCTTCTAGACTCGCGCTTCGTCGCCGCACCGCCGCCGCGCTTCGGGACGGCGGTCCCGGTCAGGAGCCCTCGATGTACGTCGCGTGTCCGCGCTGCCACCAACAGAACTACTCCACCGCCACGCAGTGCGCGTACTGCGGCTCGCCGCTCACGGCTCCGGCCGCGCCTCCGGGCGTCCCGCACGGCTTCGCCTCCACGAACGCGCCGGGCTTCGCGGCCGGACCGGTCACCGGCGGAGGCGCCGGTCCCGAGGTCGCCGGCCAGGCGAGCGGGCAGCCGCAGGTCGGGCAGCTCATCGACCGCAAATACAAGGTCGAGCGCGTCCTCGGCGAGGGCGGCATGGGCGTCGTCTTCGTCGCCCACGACGTCAACGCCGACCACAAGGTCGTCATCAAGTCGATCCGCCCCGAGTTCGCCAACCGCGGCGATTTCCGCGAGCGCACCATGGCCGAGGGCCGCGCCCTCGCGAAGATCGACCACCAGAACGTCGTGCGGTTCTACTCGATCGTGAACTCGCCCGAGACCGGCGAGCTCTACATCGTCATGCAGTTCATCGACGGCGAGTCGCTCGACCGCACGCTCGAGAAGGCCAACGCCGCGGGGCAGAAGCTGCCCATCCCCGAGATCATCCGCATCTTCAAGATGGCGCTCGATGGCGTCGGTGCCGCCCACAAAGAGGGCATGATGCACCGCGACCTCAAGCCGGCGAACATCATCGTCCGCGCGAAGGACGGCGTCGCCAAGGTCATGGACTTCGGCATCGCCAAGGCCGAAGGTCAGACCAAGGGCCCCACGCAGGCGGGCGGCATCGTCGGATCGCTCTGGTACATGGCGCCCGAGCAGATCAAGGGCGCCAAGGATCTCGACAAGCGCCTCGACGTCTACGCGATGGGCATCGTGCTCTACGAGCTCGTCACCGGCGTCGTGCCGTTCGACGGCGAGACCGAGTACGACATCATGACGAAGCACATGAGCGAGCCGGTCCCTTCGGTTCGCCTGCTTCGTCCCGACGCGCCGGCGTGGATCGACGACCTGATCGCGAAGGCCACCCAGAAGGATCGCGCGAACCGCTTCCAGAGCTGCGAGGAGTTCCGCGCCGCGATCGATCAGCTCGACGGCGGGCTCGCGGTGCCGCGGTCGATGACCGCGTTCGAGAACTCGATCGTCCCCGACAACTTCGGCACCACCGGCGGCGGTCGCGGCGGCACCGCGCAGATGGCCGCCCCCGGCATCACCGGCCCGACCACCGGTCCGACGATGGCCGCGCCGAAGAAATCGAGCATGCCGCTCGTCATCGGCATCGTCGCGATCCTCGCGGTCGGCGGCGGCATCGGCGGGTATTTCGCGTTCGCTCACGGCGACGACGGCGGCGGCAAGACCGCGCAGGCCGACAAGGGTGACAAGGGCGACAAGGGCGACGACAAGGGCGACAAGGGCGACAAGGGCGACGACAAGGGCGACAAGGGCGACAAGACCAACGACCAGAAGGACGACGGCCCGAAGAAGCCCGACAAGAAGGATCCGCTCGCGTCGCTGGTCGGCGACTGGGAGACCGACACGACCAACCGCGCGCTCAAGGCGGTGCGCGAGGGCGACGAGGTCGTGTTCCGCGTCGTCAACGTCAAGGAGTGGGACGGCGCGTTCGCCGAGGACGAGGTCCGCTTCAAGCTGAAGGCGGGTTCGGACGACGACACGTTCGAGGTGGTCGATCGCTACCGCCCGGTGCCGGGCAAGGGCGCGTCGTACTCCAAGGCCGCCCTCGCCGGCTGCATCGTCGAGAGCTCGGGCACGGTCGCTGGCAAGCCGCTGCAGGCGGTCCGCAAGTCCGACACGTCCATCGAGGTGAGCCTGGCCACCGCGAGCGTGCAGCTCCTCTACGATCCCGGCGACAAGTCGTCGGTGACGGGCTGCAAGGACGCGAAGACGACCGGCGTCGTCAAGGCCACGCTCAAGAAGAAGTAGACCGGCCGTCTGCGTCCACCCCACGGCCGTGCTCGCCGACTTCGGCGGGGTCTACCAGCTCGACGATTCCGTCGCGGGCGGGCTGGGTTGTCGTGTCGCAAACCTGCGGACCGGCGGCTGCTCGTGTCCCACGGGATTCACGGCCCATGCGCTGCGGAGCATCGTGGACAGCTCCGCGGGCGCAATTGGTTCGCTGATCTTCTGGTGCGCGAACTGACGCGTTTCATCGGCGTGACACGGTGAATCTGCGGGCGCGTCCGCTCGGGTTTGACTAGACTGCTCTCGCTCCCGTGGCCGCCGCCCCGCCTTCGGCAAACGACTCGTCGACCCCCCCGCGCATGGTGGGGCGGTACGTCATCTACGGCGAGATCGCCAAAGGCGGCATGGCGACGGTGCACTTCGGCCGGCTGCTCGGTCCCGTCGGCTTCTCGCGCACCGTCGCCATCAAGCGGCTGCACCCGCACTACGCCAGCGACGCCGAGTTCGTCGCCATGTTCCTCGACGAGGCGCGGCTCGCCGCGCGCATCCAGCACCCGAACGTGGTGCAGACGCTCGACATCGTCACCGAAGACAACGAGCTGATGCTCGTGATGGAGTACGTCCAGGGCGAGTCGCTCTCGCGCATGCTGTCGGCGCTGCGCGCGCGGACCGAGCGGGTGCCCTGGCGGGTCATCGCCGCGATCATGAACGGCATCCTCTCGGGCCTGCACGCCGCCCACGAGGCGAAGAACGAGCGGGGCGAGCCGCTCGGCATCGTGCACCGCGACATGTCGCCGCAGAACGTGCTCGTCGGCGCCGACGGCGTCGTGCGCGTGTTCGACTTCGGCATCGCCAAGGCGGCGGGCCGCGCTCAGGACACGCGCGCCGGCACCTTCAAGGGCAAGCTCGCCTACGCAGCGCCCGAGCAGCTCGCCGGCCGCGAGATGGATCGCCGCGTCGACGTCTACGCCGCGAGCGTCATGCTCTGGGAGATGGTCACCGGCCGCCGGATGTTCAAGGCCGACGACGAGATGCAGCTCTACGCCATGGTGCGCGAGGGCCGCATCGAGCCGCCGGGGAGCCTCGTCGGCGATCTGCCGGCCGGGCTCGAGGCGATCATCATGCGCGGCCTCGCCACCGATCCGGCGTTCCGCTTCGCGAGCGCGCGCGAGATGGCCATCGCCCTCGAGGAGGTCCTGCCGCACGGCAGCACGCGCGAGATGGCCGAGTGGGTGGGGAGCATCGCGCGTCAGGTGCTCGAGCACCGCGCGAAGATGATCGAAGAGATCGAGACCACCCACCCGCTGTGGCCGACCGAATCCGGCATCCGCGACATGATCCCCACGCTGGTGCGCCCCGCGCCGACGTCGGGCGTTCCCACCTCGCGGCCGCCGAGCGCGCCTCGCCCTTCCTCGCCGGCGCCCTCGCAGCCTGCGTCGGTCCCGCCGCAGACCACGGCCTCGGGGCAGCTCCCGGCCGCGAGCTCCGCGTCGTTCGAGGCCTCGCCGGCCGAACCGCGCCGCCGTCGCGGCGCCGTCGTGCTGGCGCTGCTCCTCGTCGTCCTCGCAGCAGTGGGCGGCGGTGCGTTCGCGTACCTGCGCACGTCCGGTGAGCCGACGGTCGTCGAGGAGCCGCAGACCGGCGGCGACAAGCCCGCGAAAGCGAAGACGAAGCCCGCGACGAAGGTCGCCGAGGCGCCCGCGAAGCCGGAGCCCGAGCCTCCGCCGGAGACCGCGACGACCACGCTGTCGAACGCGCCGCCGCCGAAGGCGCCGCCGCCTCCGAGCAAGCCGGTCGCCGCGCCCGTCACCGCCCCGGTGACCGCCGCTCCCGCGAAGCCGACCGCAGCGTCGAAGCCGACCGCAGCGCCGAAGTCGAGCGCGGCGACCGCGAACTGCTCCCCGCCGTTCACCATCGATCAGGACGGCATCCGCCACCCCAAGCCGGAGTGCATGTGACGATGCGAAAGCTCCTCGTGGCGCTCGCCGTGATCGGCGCCCTCGCGCCCTCGACCGCGGCGTTGGCCGCGCCCGACAAGCAGGCGTGCCTCGCCGCCTACGAGCAGACGCAGAAGCTCCGCAAGTCCGGCAAGCTGCTCGAAGCGCGCAAGCAGTCGTTGATCTGTGCGCAGAGCGAGTGCCCGACGGTGGTGCGCGACGACTGCACGTCGTGGAGCGTCGACCTCGAGAAGGCGACCCCCACCATCGTCCTCGTGGTGACCGACGCCGAAGGCAAGGACGTCACCGACGCCAAGGCCTTCGTCGACGGCGACGAGGTCGCGTCGCACCTCGACGGCAGCTCCATCGCGCTGAACCCCGGCACCCACAAGCTTCGCGTGGAGCGCGCCGGCGCCGAGAGCATCGAGCGCGACGTCGTGGCGCACGAAGGCGACAAGAACCGGAAGATCACGGTGAAATTCCCGGGCAAGGAGGCCTCCACCTCCGAGCCCGCGAGCCCCGCGTCCAAGCCGCCGCCGGCCGACGGCACGCCGGCGCCTGCGCCGACGACGGTCGCGCGCCCGGTGCCGGCCGCCGCCTGGGTGCTCGGCGGCGTGGGCGTCCTCGGCCTGGTCGGCTTCGCGACGTTCGGCTCGATGGGCAGCTCGAAGAAGAGCGATCTCGACGCGCGCGGGTGCAAGCCCGATTGCCCGCAGGCCGACGTCGACGCGGCCAAGCGCGACTTCCTCGTCGCCGACGTCCTGCTCGGCGTCGGCGTCGTGTCGCTCGGCGTCGCCACGGTCCTCGTGCTCACGCGCGGCCGCGAAGACAAGTCGCCCGCCGCCGCGAGCGTCCCCGCGGTCGACGTGGCGCTCGGCGCGCGCGGCGGCTCGGCCACGCTGAAGTGGACGTTCTGAATCAGCGGTCGCAATTGCAGGACGTCGGATCGTCGCTGGCCCCGCAGACTGGGGCATCCGTCATCAGTCGTCAGTCGTCAGGGCGGGACTGAGAGTTCAGGTCGCCTTGGCGAAGTGCTCGGCGGCCTCGTCGAGCGTGACGAAGGCGTAGCCCTCGAGGCGCAGGAGCTCCACGATCGACGCGAGCGTGTCCTGCTTGCGGGCGCTCGGGACCCGCAGATCGCGCTGCGACGACGCCAGCTCGGAGAGGCCGTCGTGCGCGTCGAGCACGTCGATGCCGTGCAGCTCCAGGTTCACCAGCGGCTCGCCGATGACGCCGTGGGTGAGCCAGCGCGCGCGGACCGGCCCGGCGAGCATCAGCGACGTCCCGATGTACGGCAGCCGCGTGCGCCGGGTCACCTGGATCGGCAGCTCGAGGAGCCCGGCGCCGCGCCGCCAGTACGGCGTGCCGACACGGTAGGGGCGCGTCGGTGCGGTGAGCACGGCCGGCGTGTCCACGATGGAGCGGCTCGGACGGCGGAGGAGCCCGTAGGCGGCGATCGCGAGATCCTTGGCCACCATGTAGGCCGGGCAGGGGAACACCGAGGAGTCCCAGCGGTACCCGAGCCCCGGGAGGATCGAGAACACTTCGTCGGTGATGGTGTAGCCGGGCGCGCGAAAGCCTCGCGGCCGCGCGCCGGTCGCCCGCTCGATCGCGGTGGTCGCCTCGTCGATTTCGCGCGCGATCTCCGCCCGATCGCGGCGCGTGAGGTCGTAGAGGTGCGACTGCGTGTGGTTGCCGACGGCGTGTCCGGCCTCGACGGAGCGACGAAGCTCCGCGGCGGCCGAGGGCCGCGCGAGATCGTTGCCGACGGCGAACAGTGTCAACGGTACGTCCAGGGCGCGCGCGATCGACCGCAGGCGGGGCACCGCGACGTCGTAGACGGCGTGCCCACCCGCAACTTCGGCGTGCGCGCGGCCGTGGATGGCGTAGTAGTTTGGGATCTCGTCGAGGTCGACGCTCACGGCAGCCAGGCGCGAGGCCATTCCCCGCCCCTTAGCGCAAGTCCGCCGGCGCCGCGGCCTCACCGTGCTGTGGAGGCTTTACCTATGCGTTCGAGTCTGCTGGTCACGCCCTTCCTCGCGATCTTCGCGATCGCCTGCTCCGGCTCGGATGACGGCGGGGGGGCGACGCCGACGCCCGACACGGGCGCCGACGCCGACGTGCCGGATCCGGCGCTGGCCATCACGTGCGCCGATCCCGAGTCCTCCGTCTACGGCGATCCCGGCGCGCTGCCGGCCGACAAGGGCGCGATCATCAAGTGCGCGAAGGGCGATCGCATCGACAAGGCGGCGCTCGAGGCGAAGGCGAGGGCCAACGCGTACGTCGGCAAACCGTTCACCAGCGGCGCGAAGATCTACCGCGTGCTCTACCGCACCGAGCGCGGCGGCCCCGGCGCAAAGCCGGGGTACTCGAGCGCGATCGTGTACCTCCCCGACACGCCGCGCGCGGCCAAGGCGCCGCTCATCCTCGCCGCGCACGGCAGCCGCGGGCAGGCCGCCGCGTGCGCGCCGTCTCGGTTGACGCCGGAGGGCGAGTACGTCCGCGGCGACTTCGAGAGCCTCGTGCTCCCGTTCGTCGGCGCCGGCTTCCCGGTCATCGCGCCCGACTCGGCCGGCTACGCGAACTACGGCGCCAAGGACAACCCTCCGAGCGTCTACGGCGGCTGGGACGACGTCGGCAAGGGCCTGCTCGATGCTTCCCACGCGATGCGGAAGCTCGCCCCCTCGATCCTGTCCGACGAGGTCGTGCTCGCCGGCCACTCGCAGGGCGGACACACGGCGCTCGCGGCGCTCGCGCTCTCCGCGACGTACTCGGTGTCCGGCAAGATCAAGGCGGTCGTCACCGCGGCGCCGCTGTGGCTGCCGCAGCGCACGTGGGCATCGCTGTTCCTGCTCGAGGACTCGTACCCGTTCACCACCTCGCCGAACCCGAACATGGTGAACATCTGGTACCACTACACCCACGGCGAGCTGCTCGACGGGCCCGGCAAGGGGCTCGACGTGTTCAAGGCCGACAAGCGCGACGGCATCAAGAAGCTGATGGACGAGGCCTGCTGGGCGGCGCGCTACCCGGCCCTCGAGGCGCTCGGCGCGAAGGCGAGCGACATCTTCGATCCGGTGTTCGTCGACTCGATCATGGCGACCGCGTCGAGCGGCGCGGCGTGCCCCACCGCAGAGCCGAAGAAGGCGATCTGCGAGAAGTGGATGGCGCGCTACCTCGCCGATCGGCCGAAGATCGAGGGCGCCGCGAAGGACGTGCCCATCCTCTTCCTCTACGGAAACAAAGACACCACCATCCCGCCGGATCGGATCACCTGCGCGCGCGACAAGCTGAAGCTCGACGGCGCGAAGATGGAGTGGTGCATCGAGCCCGACGCCAGCCACAGCGATCCCAACCCGGGCATCCTCGAGCTTCGCGCGGATTGGGCCGCCGATTGGGTCGCCTCCAAGACGCTCGGTACCCCCGCGCCAGCGCCGTGCGCGCTGGGCGAGGCCGACATCACGGCGACCTGCAACCCCATCCCGCCGAACGAATGATGAGCCCGGGGAGCTGGCGCATGCGGCCCCATCTTGACGGAGCCGCGTCCTCGTGCTTCCCTGCGCGGCCCCGATCGACGGGACGGAGCCTCCGATGAAGCGCACGTATCAGCCCCACAACACCAGCCGCAACCGCACGCACGGCTACCGCGCCCGTGTCGCCACCAAGGGTGGCCGCAAGGTCCTCAAGAACCGCCGCGCCAAGGGTCGCTGGCGTCTGACCGTCTCCACCTACAAGAAGTAGCCTGCCGAGCTACGCGTTCCCGAAGGAACGCCGCCTCCGCGCGCGGCGTGAGTTCGTGGCTGCCCAGGATTCGGGGCGCCGCGTTCACACGCCGCATTTCGTCTTGGTGGTCGCCCGCGGCCCCGACGAGGCCGCCCCCGCGCGGCTCGGCGTGACGGTGACACGCAAGGTCGGCTCTGCCGTGCTCCGAAATCGCGTGAAGCGGCTCGTCCGCGAGGCCTTCCGGCTCGACCGCGAGCTCTTCGGCCCCGGCATCGACGTGGTCGTGATCGCCAAGGACGGTGCGCCCACGCTCGCCTTGAGTGACGTGCAGGCGGAATGGGCCGCCGTTCGCGGATTGATCCAACGGAGGCGTCGCGAAGCCTTGACCGCGGCCCGCGCGGTGCAGAAAGAGCAGGGGCCATGACCGCGCCCGCGCTCCCGCCCCAGCCGCCCACGACAGGCGTCGCGGCGCGCGTGCTGATCGCGCTGGTTCGGCTGTATCAGCTCACGCTTTCGTATTTCCTGGGTGGGCACTGCCGGTTCCAACCGTCGTGCTCCAACTACGCGCTCGAGTGCCTCAAGACGCACGGCGCGCTCCGCGGAGCCTTGCACTCGCTCCGGCGGGTGAGTAGATGCCACCCCTTCCATCCGGGCGGGTACGACCCGCCACCCCCTCTGCCGCATCGCGGTGATCTCGAGCCGCACGGGCACTGACGCAGACCGAAGGAACTCATGGAGCGCAGTGGTCTCTCGCGGATCCTTCTCGCCGTCGGCGTGTTCGTCGCGGTGTACCTGCTGTTCAACCGCGGCGGTTGCGGCGGCGACAAGGGCAAGGGTCCGAACACTCTCCTCGTCTACGAGTCCGACACCGTGCTGGCCCTGCCGCCGGGATCGGGACCGAGCGAGCCGTGCGTCATTGAGACCGACACGTATAAGGCGACCGTCGCACAGACGGGCGGCGGCCTGCTCTCGTACGAGCTCAAGGGGCAGAAGTACATCGAGGAGGGCAAGCCGATCGACATCGCGCGCCGCACCACGGTCAGCACCGCGGGCACGCCGATGTTCCAGTACGCGCCGTTGCGTACGTCCTTCCGCGACACGCAGGAGGACAACCAGCTTCCGGGCGACCTGCCGACGTGCTTGACCGGTCAGAAGTGGGCCGAGGGGAAGCCCGTCCTCGACGCCAACGGCCGACCCGTGGCGGCACCGGCTTGTCCCGAACTGGTTGCGTTCGCGGTGCACAGGGAGGGTAGCGCGTGCGTCCTCGCGCACCGCACGCCCGACGTCGCCGAGATCACGCGCGTCGTGCGACCCGGCCAGCGCCCGTACGAGCTCGAGCTCGAGACGACCGTCAAGAACCTCGCGAAGGAGACGAAGAAGCATGCGTTCTCCACCTCGTTGTTTGCCGTGCAGTTGGCGGCGGACGAGGGGGGGATGCTCTCGCGCCCATCGCCCAATGCGGTCTTCAAGGCCGGCTGCGCCGTCAACGGCAAGCTCGAGCTGTTCGACAAGGGCAGCGCCCGCGAGTGGAAGCTCGCGACCGGCGCGGTCGACTACACGGCGATCGCGAGCAGCTACATCGGTCAAGCGATAATCCCCAACGACAGCCATGGCGCGCACTGCGCCGTAATCGCGCAGGACAGAGTCGCCCAGCCCGGCGAAAACACGATGTTTCGTGCGGTGCTCTCGTATCCTCGCCGAGAGCTCGGGCCGGACCAGAGCATCACCTACAAGCAGCTCGCGTTCATCGGTCCGAAGGAGCGCGGCGTGCTCGCGGCGGCGGCCGGCGGCGGGCGTCACGTCGACGATCTGATCGAGCTCGGCATGTTCGCGGTGATCGCGAAGCAGCTCGTCCGGTTCCTCGCGTTCGTCCACGGGCTCATCGGCTCGTGGGGCATCGCGATCATCATCCTCACGGTCACCGTCCGTGTGCTGCTGCTGCCGCTGACGCTCCCGCAGATCCGCTCGTCGCTCGCCATGCGGCGCCTGAAGCCCGAGCTCGACGCGCTGAACTCCAAGTTCGAGCACGACCCGCAGGCGAAGATGCTGGCGACCAGCCAGCTCTACAAGAAGCACGGGGTCAACCCGCTCGCGGGCTGCCTGCCAGCGGTCATGCAGATGCCGGTCTGGTTCGCGCTGTACACGGCGCTCCAGACGGCGATGGAGCTCTACCATGAGAAGTTCCTCTTCTGGAGCGACCTCAGCGCGCCCGACCCGCGGTTCATCCTGCCGCTGGTGCTCGGCGCGACGATGTTCTTCCAGCAGAAGATCACGCCGATGCAGATGGACCCGGCCCAGCAGAAGGTGTTCCTCTACTTCATGCCGGCGATGTTCACCGTCTTCATGCTCTTCCTGCCGGCGGGCCTCGGCGTCTACATGCTGACGAACTCCGTGCTCGGCATCGCGCAGACGCTCGCGGTCGAGAGCTACTACAAGAAGCAAGGGCCGCCCGAGGTGAAGGTCACCCAGGTGGAAGAGAAGCCGGCCGCCGGCGACAAGGGTGGCAAGGGCCCCCGCTCTGCGCGCGAGCTCGCGCGCAAGGATTCCTGATTACCGTCGGAGCGAAGGGCCGACCCGGTCGGCACCGACGCACCGCCCCTTCTGGAGAAACGACCGTGGTCGACGAGCAGCAGGTTTCGGGTGGGTTCGAGGACGACGCGCCGGTCGAGGCGCAGGACGAGGCTCCGGGGCCGGCCCCCGAGGACGGCAAGGCCGACAAGGCGTTGACGTTCCTCCGCGACGTCATCGCCAACATGGGCGTCGACGCCGTCGCGAGCCTCGTGAAGAACGACGCGCGCCAGGTCGAGATCGACATCGCCGGCCCCGACGCGTCGATCCTGATCGGCAAGCGCGGCGCGACGCTGTTCGCGCTGCAGTTCCTGGCCAACCGCGTGGTCAACCGCGGCCCGCAGGGGCGCCGCTACGTGGTCCTCGACGTCGAGGGCTACCGCGCGCGCCGCGAGAAGGGCCTCGCCGCGGTGGCGGTGAAGCTCGGCGAGCAGGCGGTGCGCGAGGGCAAGGTCATCACCTTCGACCCGATGAGCCCGCGCGAGCGCCGCGTCGTGCACCTCGCGCTCGCGAAGTTCCCGGGGCTGCGCACCGAGAGCTCGGGCGAGGGCGAGTCGCGCCGCGTCCAGATCATCCCGACGCGCGTGAAGCAGGCCCGCTGAACCGTCCCGCTCGCGCCGGAGGCCCATTCGGCGATGACACGGACGGAAACATGCTTACGATCGGTCCTCGATGGCGAAGGACCTCTACGCCGTGCTCGGCGTCGACAAGAGCGCCGACCACGAGACGATCAAGAAGACCTTTCGCAAGGTCGCGGCCAAGCTGCACCCTGATCGGAACCCCGGCGACAAGAACGCCGAGGCCAGGTTCAAAGAGGTCTCCCACGCGCACGACGTGCTGAGCGATCCGAAGAAGCGCGCGCTCTACGACGAGTTCGGCGAGGAGGGCCTGCGCGAGGGCTTCGACGCCGAGCAGGCTCGGGCCTACAAGCAGTGGAGCCAGAGCGGCGGAGGCGGCCGCGCGGGCGGCTTCCCCGGCGGCGTGCGCATCGAAGACATCTTCGGCGGCACCGCCGGCGGCTTCGGCGACGTGTTCGGCGACATGTTCGGCCGTCGCCATCCCGGCGGCGGGGGCGTCCGCGGCCGCCGCGCGCGCGGCCAGGACGTCGAGGCCGAGACGACCATCGACTTCGCCTCGGCCGTTCGCGGCGCGACGCTCCAGCTGCAGATCGGCGGGCAGTCGGTCACCGTGCGCATCCCGCCGGGCGCCGACGAGGGCTCGCGCGTGCGCATCGCCGGTCACGGCGCGCCCGCGCCGATGCAGGGCGGGCAGGCCGGCGATCTGCTGCTCACGCTGCACGTGAAGCCCCACCCGCACTTCCGCCGCGAGGGGGACGATCTCCACCTCGAGCTGCCGCTCACGCTCGCCGAGGCCTACCACGGCGCGAAGGTGCGGGTGCCCACGGTCGACGGCGGCGTGACCATGAAGGTCCCGCCGCGCACGCAGGCCGGTCAGAAGATGCGCCTCAAGGGCAAGGGCGTCGCCCGCAAGGGCCGCGAGCCCGGCGACCTCTACGTGCACTTCAAGGTGCTGGTGCCGACGAGCGACGATCCGGCCGTGGCCAAGGCGATCGAAGAGATCGCCAGGACCCAGACCGAAGACCCACGCGCCGGCGTCGAGCTCTAAGGCGTGTCCCTGAATCCCCCCGGGATGAATCCCGGGGCACCGAAAGCTTGGTAAGCCTGCTTCGCAGGCTTCTCGCGCTGTGCGAGGCGAGGCGGGTGGTAGGCGGAAGCCGAAGACTTGGCCGTCCGCAGGGGCGCGTGCGCTAGCGGGGCGCGTGCGCGCTGCTGTGGCAGCGAATCTAGCGAGTGCGAATCGCGGCGCCGACGATCGTCGACTCCCTCGGCACGTTCATCTCGGCGTCTCCGTCGAGACGCTGCTGCTCGTGGCGCATGCGTTGGTCGAGCGCGTACTCGACGCGTCGAGCGAGCGAGCCCTGATCGACCGACCGCGCCCAGTAGCCGGTCTGCCAACGGAGCGTGGGGCGATCGCCGCGGAGATTCCACGCGTGGCTCTTGGCGCCCTTGAACTGCCGCGCCAGCTCCGAGAGCGCGAGCGCAGGCGCCAAGCGCACCACCACGTGGACGTGGTTGACCCAGTTGCCGACGGCGAGCAACTCGCAACTCAACGCCCGCGCTTTGGCGGCGATGAAGTCGGCGAGCCACACGTCGTCCGCTGGCGCGAAGACCGGCTGACGCTCCGAGGTCGACCAGATGAGATGAACCAGCAGAAGCGTGTCGCTGAGAGCGCCGAGCATGCCCGGCATCGACCGGGGCCCGGCGGCGGTTGCGTGCGCAGTGTGCGAGGAGCCCGCTTCAGCCTCATGATGGGACAGTTTCTTGGCCCATGGCAGCGCGTCGCGGGCTTACGCCCGCATGAACGCGCCGCTTGAGCCGACGGAGC
>JACPFM010000226.1 GCA_016182965.1 Deltaproteobacteria bacterium
ACCGCCGGCCGGAAGTGTCCGCATACTTCGAGCGATGGGCCGCGGTACGCGGCAGCGGCAGCGGTAGCGGGCGCGGGAGCGGAAGCGTGAGCGGCGGCGGCAGCGGTCAGCGGGATGGGCTCGCGATCCGTGGTCCGCTCGCGCAGTCGCTACCGCTGCCGTCACCGCGTCCGCTTCCGTGACCGCTTCCGTCATCGAACGTCCCTGGCCAAATTTCCGGCCGGCGGTACTAGTCTCGGTCGCGCTCCTGGACGACCGGCGTGTCGCTGCTCGCGAAGGCCGGGTCATCAGTCGTCAGTCGTCTGTCGTCAGTTCGAGACGGGAAAGCGGCGTCTCTCGCTCTCGCTCTCGCTCCTGACTGACGACTGACGACTGACGACTGACGACTGACCCGGGCGTCACGCCGGGCGGCTTTGGTGTCCGAGGATCGCGACCGGTCGTGACGGGTGATCCGGCCAGCGAAGTTGGCCCGTGCGCGCCCCCGACGTTACTCGGCGTGCATGGGCTGGCATCGTCTGCGTCGCTTGATCCTCCGGTTGCTCGAGCTCGAGCTCAAGCGCCCTCTGGCCGCGATGGCTGCGCCGATCGCGCTCGCCGGCTGCATGGGCGCGATGTCGCCCGCCATGAAGCTCGACGACGCGGTGAAGGAGACCAACGACGCCGCGCGGTTCGGGCGCACCGACCTCGCCGTCGAGCGCGTGATGCCCGCGTCGCGCTCCGCCTTCGTGAAGCGCCACCGCTTGTGGGGAGGCGACGTGCGGATCGTCGACGTCGAGTACGGCGGCGTCGAGAAGATGAGCGCCGGCGAGGCGGTCATCCTCGTCGGCTTCGGCTGGTTCCGCCCGAGCGAGGGCCGGCTCCGCACGACCACCGTTCGTCAGACGTGGCGCAACGACAAGGGCGCCGGACCGTGGTTCCTCTACGACGAGGAGCGCGTCGCCGGCGATCTCGGGCTGCTCGGCGAGCAGGTCACCGTCGTGCAGCCTCCCAAGAAGACGGTGCAGTTCGAGACGACCGTCATCAAGTGACGCCGGCGCGCGGCGTCGCCGCGCGACCACGCGTGTTCTTGCGCTCCCGGACGTTCCAACGGACGCTCCCCGCGTGTCGGACGACCCGCTCCTCGGCAGAACGCTGGCCGGACGCTACCGACTGATCGCGCGGCTCGGGACCGGCGGGATGTCGTCGGTCTACCTCGCGCGCCACGTCCTCATCGAGCGGCTGTCGGCGATCAAGGTCCTCGACGAGTCGCTGCTCGACGAGGAGGTCCCGCCGTCGGGCACCGAGACCCGCGAGTCGCCGTATCGCGAGCACTTCCTCCGCGAGGCGCGCGCGGTCAACCGCATCAACCACGCGAACATCGTCGAGATCTCCGACTACGGCGAGGCGACGGTCACGCTCGAAGGCGGCGCGCGTCGCCAGGTCGTGTACCTGGTGATGGAGTACGTCCCCGGCGAGTCGCTCCAGAAGCTGATGGCGCGCGGGCCGATCCCGGCGGCGCGCCTCCTGCCGATCGCCTCGCAGGTCACCGCCGCGCTGGCGCGCGCGCACCAGACCGGCGTCATCCACCGCGACATCAAGCCGGAGAACATCCTGCTGGTCGCGCGCAAGGGCGGCGGTGACCTGGTCAAGCTCACCGACTTCGGCGTCGCCAAGGTCACGCAGCTCGGCAAGGGCGGGGGCGTCGATCAGGTCCTCGGCACGCCCGGATACATCGCGCCCGAGTACCTGGTCGGCGAGACCAGCATCGACGGGCGCGCGGATCTCTACTCGCTCGGCGTCGTGCTCTACGAGGCGATCACCGGCGCGCTGCCGTTCGGCGGGCGCGACGAGGCCGAGCTGCTCACCCGTCCCCTGGTGGAGGACCCCCTCCCGATCTCGCAGGTCGTGCGCGGCGTGCCTCCGGCGGTCGAGGAGCTGATCATGCGGTGCCTTCGCCGGCGGCCCGACGAGCGCCCGCACGACGCGTTCCTGCTGCTCGACGAGCTCGAGCGCGTCGCCGCCGCGCTCGGCGTGTCGATGGGCGCGACGCCGCGCCGCGAGACCACCTCCGGCATGCACGCCGCGGCCGACGTCGAGACGATCGACGACGAGCCGCCGCCGTCGCGCTTCCTGCCTTCGATCGTCCCGCCGCCACGCCTCGGCACCATCACCCCTGCCTCCCTCGCGCAGGCGTGGCGCGCCCATTGGGACGCGCTCGGTCTGCGCGCACGTCGCAAGGGGCAGCTGCCGTTCGAGGTCGAGGACGCCATCCAGCGGGCCGCCATCCTCGTGCAGTCGCTCGTCCGCGCCGCGACGATCGTCGGCGCGACGCAGCGCGCGCTCGACCAGCTCGAGGCCGAGGCGCGCGGGTTCCGCGCCACGCTCGGCAACGCCATCGACGTGCTCGCCCACGATCTCTCCAAGGCGCACCAGCGCGTCATCGACCTGACCTCGCTGCGCGCGCGCCTCTACCTCGAGCGGCGACACCTCACCGAGCCGGCGCTGATCGAGGCGAAGCTGTGGGAGGTCGCCGCCGCCGACGACGAGCTGCGCAACGCCAGGGCCATCCGCGAGGATCTCGGCCACCAGATCGGCGCGCTGCAGGACTCGCTGTTCCAACGCAACAACGCGCACGAGGCCGAGGTGCAACGAACGATCGCCGCGCTCGAAGGGGAGTCGGCGGCGATCGCGACGCTCCACCGCGAGCTCGAGCTCGGAAGCGCCCAGGTGGGACGCGCGATCGGCGCGTCCGCCGACGAGGCGGCCGGCAAGGTGTCATGACCGAGATCCGTCGCGTCCTGGTCATCGCGAACCCGCGGTCGCGCGGCGGGCGCACCGCCGAGCGCCTCCCGGAGGTCGAGCGCGCGCTCCGCCGGCACGGCCTCTCCTACGAGCTCGTGTGCACGCAGCGCTCGGGGCACGCGAGCGAGATCGCCCGCGCGGCGCTCGGCCGCGACGTCGACGCGATCGCGGTGGTCGGGGGCGACGGCACGCTGAACGAGGTCGTGCAGGCCTACTGCGACGACGCCGGCCAGCCGATCGCCGGCCCCGATCTCGCGCTGATCCCGAGCGGCGCCGGGGGTGACTTTCGCAAGACGCTCGACCTGTCGGGCTCGATCGGCGAGGCGGTCTCCCAGCTCCGCTTCGGTCGTCGTCGCGCCGTCGACATGGGCGTGCTGCACGCGATCGATCGCCACGCGCGACCGATGGTGCGCGCGTTCGTCAACGTCGCTTCCTTCGGCGCGTTCGGCGCGGCGGTCGACTCCGACGACGTCGCGCCTTGGCTCGGCGCGCGCGGCAACCAGGTGGTCGGCTCCCTGCTCGCCGTCGCCTCGTTCAAGAACGTCGCGGTGCGCATCCACATCGACGGCGTGCCCTTCTACGAGGGGAAGATCTTCGCCGTGGCGATCGCCAACGGTCGCTATTTCGGCGGCGGGCTCAAGATCGCGCCGCACGCCGATCCGACCGACGGCCGCCTCGACGTCGTCGTCCTCGGCGATCTCTCGCGCGCGTCGGTGCTCGCCCTCGCGCCGAAGATCTACACCGGCGGGCACCTCGGCGCCGCCGGCGTGTCGCTCGGCGGCGGCCGCGCGATCGAGGCGGAGCCGGTGCACGCGTGGGCGTCGGTGCTGCTCGACGTCGACGGCGAGGCGCCGGGCCGCCTGCCGCTGCGCGCGCAGCTCCTGCCGGGCGCGCTGGCCTTCCGCGCGTGAGCGATCACGGCTGATCGATCACTTCGGGCGGACCTCGGTCATCAACGTCGGCAGGCGGTCGCTCCACGGCATGGCGACGCCGGCGGTCGGCACGGTGCCGACGACCACCTTCGACGCGTTGGCGGTGGCGGTCGCCGTCGACAGGCCGTCGGGGAGCCGGATGAACACCGTCGGCTTCGGGCCGAGCGTCGCGACCGCGTTCCGCGCGCCGCTCGCGGTGGCGTCGGGCGAGGCGCCGGGCACCACCAGCTCGACGATCTCGGCGCGCGTCGCCACCGCGCCGAGCGTCGGCCCTCGGCTCGGCACGGTGACCGACACGAAGAGCCTCCGGCCCGCGGCGTGGACCTTCGTCGCGACACGCGTCAGCGTCGCGTCGTCGACGCCGTCGGTGCGCGCGAGGCCGACGGTGTCGAGCGCGGCGGGCAGTCCGCGGCTCAGCGCAGCCTCGAGCTGCGCCGGGCGATCGAAGGCCGCCGCGTAGCCGGCGAGCGGAGCGTCGGCGCGCGCCCGCTCGGACCACGACAGCATCGTCATCGTGGCGTCGTCGCGCGTGATCTTCGCGACGACCAGATCTCCGGAGCGCAAGAGCGGCGACACCGCGGACCAGAAGGCCTCGATGCTGACCGTGTCGCTCATCGGCAGCAGGATCCGCGCGTCGATCGTGGGCCGGATCTCGGCGCCCGTGCCGCCGTCTCCGGTGCCTCCGCCGGCGGTGCTCCCGCCGCCGACCGTCCCTCCGCCGCCGCCCAGGACGCCGACGTCCCCGCCCGTTCCCGTTCCTCCCGTGCCGCCAGTGCCGGTGCTGCCTCCTCCCGTGCCGCTCGTGCCGCCGGCCGCCGTGGGACCGCCGAAACCGGTTCCTCCCGCGCTGCCGGCGCCTCCGAACGTGGTTCCGCCGGCGCTGCCGGTGCCGCCCAGCGTCCCCGTTCCGCCCGCGCCCGCCGTGCCGCCGAACGCCCCCGTTCCGCCGGTGCCCGCCGTGCCGCCGAAGCCTCCGGGCAACGGCGCGCCGACGAACGGGATGCCCATGGTCGGCGGCGCCGCGAGGGCGCTCGCCGCGGGCGCGGCGCTGCCGGCAGGCGCGGCACCATCAGCCGGCGCGGCGCTGCCGGCCGGTGCGGCGCTGGCAGCCGGCGCGGCGTG
>JACPFM010000045.1 GCA_016182965.1 Deltaproteobacteria bacterium
CTCAGCGCCTGGCACGGATAGAAGTCGGTGCGAGGGCTCACCTCGCCGGCGCAAAGACCCGCCGCCCCGAGGCAGCGAAAGAACAATCAAAACCGAGATCGAGGCTTGACCGGAGATGCGGGCTCATAGAAGCCCGGGGGGATTCTCAGCATGCGGCGCTAGTTCCGCAGCGGCTTGTTGTTCATCAGCATGTACTGCATGCGCTCCTGCGTCTTCGGCTCGCCGCAGAGGCTGACGAAGGCCTCGCACTCGAGATCGAGGATCTCCTGCTCGGTGATCTCGCGCGACGCGCCGCCGGGGCCGCCGTTCAACACCACGGCGAGCTTGCGGGCGATCTTCGCGTCATGCTCGCTGGCGTAGCCGCCGGCGACCAACGTGTCGACCATCATGCTCATCGTGGCGATGCCGCTGTCGCCCGGCAGGACGTACGTGCGCGGCGTCGGCGGGTGGTAGCCCGCCTCGGCCAGACCGATCGCGCGCGCCTTGGCCTCGGTGAGCTGGCGACCGCGCTCGAACGACACGCCGTCGTTCCAGCGGAAGTAGCCGAACGCCTTGGCCTCGACCGCGCTCGTCGCGACCTTCGCCAGCGCGATGTTCTTGAAGACGTTGGTGACGTACTCGAGCACGTTGGCGGCCACGCCCTCGGGGATGCTCTCGAGCGCGCGCCACAGCATGTTCAGCGTGCCCGCGCCGCCGGGGATGAGGCCGACGCCGACCTCGACGAGGCCCGCGTAGGTCTCCGCCGCCGCCTGCACGCCCGCGCACGGGAGGCAGACCTCGAGGCCGCCGCCGAGCGTCATGCCGTACGGCGCCGCGACGACCGGCACCGTGCTGTACTTCACCTTCTGCATGTTGGTGTGCAGGCCCTTCACCATCGCGCGGAGCTGCTCCCACTCCTTGTTGCCCGCCGCCATCGCGACGAGGAACAGGTTGGCGCCGACGCTGAAGTGGTCGCCCTCGTTGGCGATGACCATCGCGCGGAAGTCGCGCTCCGCGCGCTCGACCGACTGCCCGAGCAGGTTGATGACGTCGGGGTCGAGCGAGTTCGCCTTGGTCTTGAAGGTGAGGCCGAGGACGCCGTCGCCGAGGTCCCACGCCTCGGCGCCGTCGTTCTTCAGCACCGCGGCGCCCTTGCGGAGGACCGTCAGCGTCGCGTAGCGCGGATCGACCTTGCGGCCGACGTACTCGTTCTTCTGGAAGTCCCAGGCGGCGCCGTCGCGGTAGAAGCCGGTCGCGCCCTTCTCTTTCATCGTCTCGACCCAGGCGGGCAGGGCGATGCCGTCCTTCTTCATGCGGTCGAGGGTCTCGACGAAGCCGAGCGCGTCCCAGGTCTCGAACGGACCGAGCTCCCAGTTGTAGCCCCACTTCATCGCGTCATCGACGGCCTTCGGGTCGTCGGTGATCTCGCCGAGGCGGCGCGCCGAGTAGGCGAGCGAGCGGGCGATGACCCTCCAGGCGAACTTCCCGGCCTTGCTCTCGTCGGTGACCAGCTTCTTCACGCGCTCGCGCGGGTCTTCGATCTTGCTGATCGACTTGGTGAGCTTGGCGATCGCCTCGTCGCCGCCCTTGGCGCGGTAGTCGAGGGTCTGCGGATCGAAGGTGGCGACGTCCTTGCCGGCCTTCTTGTAGAAGCCGCCCTTGGTCTTGTCGCCGAGGATCTTCCGCTCGGTCATCGTCTTGATGAAGGCGGGGACCTCGAAGACCGCGCGCTCCTCGTCGTTCGGCAGGCTCGCGTAGCAGTTGCTGGCGACGTGCACGAAGGTGTCGAGGCCGACCATGTCGGCCGTGCGGAACGAGGCCGACTTCGGGTGGCCCATCGGCACGCCGGTGATGTTGTCGACGTCCTCGGGAGAGAGGCCCTCCTCGAGCATCATGTGGATGGTCGACATCATCGCGTGCACGCCGATGCGGTTACCGATGAAGTTCGGCGTGTCCTTGCCGAAGACGATGCCCTTGCCGAGCACGTCCTCGCCGAAGCGGCGCACGCGCTCCATCGCCGCCGGATCGGTCTCGGGGCCCGCCACGAGCTCGAGGAGCTTCATGTAGCGGACCGGGTTGAAGAAGTGCATGACGAGGAAGTTTTTGCGGAACGACTCGCCGCGGCCCTGCACCATGTCGTGGATGCGGAGACCCGAGGTGTTGCTGGCGACGATGGTCCCCGGCTTGCAGATCTTCTCCAGCCTCTCGAAGAGAGACTGCTTCACGTCGAGACGCTCGAGGACAGCCTCGATGACCAGGTCGCACGCCTCCATCTTCCCGAGGTCGTCCTCGGTGTTGCCGACGCTGACCAACTTCGCATTGTACTTGTGGAAGAACGCGGCCGGCCGCGATTTGCGACACCGGCGTTCGCCAGGTGCGCCGCGATACCGCTTCCCATCACGCCGGCCCCAATCACCCCCGCACGTCGAATCGGCTGAGTCATGAGCGTCGGTCTCCTTCAGAGAGGCACGCTGGTCGTGCTCGCTCGTGGCGACAAGTGGCGAAGGTCATGCGGCCTCTGCCATGAAGATTGCGCCGCCGGATCGTGCATGCGGTACGCTCGCCTGGCTTGGGCGCAGCCATCGGAATCGATCTCGGGACCACGAACACGGTCGTCGCCCACTGCGCGGGCGGCCAGACCGCCGTGCTGCTCGACGAACAGGGCGCCAATCTCCTGCCGAGCGTCGTCTCCTTTCACCCCGACGGGCGCACGCTGGTCGGTCGCGAGGCGCGCAAGCGCCGCGTGATCGACGCCGAGAACACCATCTTCTCGGTCAAGCGGCTCATCGGTCGCCAGTGGGGCACGCCGGAGATCGACAAGGCGCGACAGATCTTCTCCTTCCAGATGGAGGAGGGCCCGAAGAAGCAGCCGGTCATCGTCACCCGCGCCGGCAAGCTCCCGTTCCCGGCGATCAGCGCCCTCGTGGTCAAGCGCGCCAAGGAGATCGCCGAGGCGGCGCTCGGCGTCGTCGTCGACAGGGCGGTGGTCACCGTCCCGGCGAACTTCAACGACCTGCAGCGCTCGGCCACCCGTCGCGCCGCCAAGGAGGCGGGGCTCGAGGTGTTGCGCATCCTCAACGAGCCGACGGCGGCCGCGCTCGCCTACGGGCTCGGCACGCACGCCGCCGAGAAGCTGGCGGTCTACGACTTCGGCGGCGGCACCTTCGACCTGACGCTGCTCGAGGTCTCCGATGACGTCGTCGAGGTCATCGCGACGGCCGGCGACTCGTTCCTCGGCGGCGACGACATCGACCTCGCGATCGAGGGGCAGATGGTCCGCGCGATCATCGCCGATCATCACCTCGATCCGCGGACGAGCGTCGAGGTCATGGCGCTGGTGCGCGCCGCCGCCGAGCACCTGAAGATCCAGCTGACCAAGCAGGAGCTCGCGCACGTCGAGCTCAAGTCGATCGGGTACGGCGAGGGCGGCGTGGCCATCGACTTCAAGTACCAGCTCTCGCGCACGCAGCTCGAACGGCTCGCCAAGCCATACGTCGATCGCACGCTGGCCGTCTGCGCCGACGCGTTGCGCGCGTCGAAGCTCGACAAGTCGGAGTTCGACGGCGTCATCCTCGTCGGCGGCTCGACGCGCATGCCGCTCGTGCAGGAGCGCGTCGAGTCGTGGTTCGGGCGGCCGCCGCGCATCGAGTGGAACCCCGACGAGGTGGTCGCGGTCGGCGCGGCGGTCCTCGCCGCGATGCTCACCGAGAAAGACGCGCGGCGACCCGCGCCGCCGCCGGCCGCCGCCGCGCGCGCCGAGCCCCGCGCGCGCACGGCGGCGTTCGCGCTCGGGGGGACCGAGCCCATGGTGCCGCCGGCTCCCAAGGCGCCGTTCTTCGACATGCCCGGGCTGCCCGAGCCTCCGCCGATGCTCGAGCAAGCGCCCAACCGGCCGCACACCGAGCCGCCGCTCCCCGACGGCGTGGCGCCCATGGCACCGTCGGTCTTCCCCGTGGCGCCCACCGGCGACGGGCCGCTGCTCATCGACGTGACGCCGCTCACGTTGTCGGTCGAGATCGTCGGCGGCTACGTCGACAAGGTGATCCCGCGCAACACCGCCGTGCCGTGCACCCGCACCCGTCGCTTCGCCACCTCGGTCGATCAGCAGCGCGAGCTGATGGTGCGCGTGTGCCAGGGTGAGGAGGACCGCGCGGGCAGGAACACCTCGCTCGGCGAGCTGGTCATGAGCGATCTGCCGCCGGCACGCCGCGGCGATCTGTGGATCGAGGTCAGCTTCGCGCTCGACGGCGACGGGATCCTCCACGTGTCGGCGAAGGACGAGGGCACCGGGCGAGAGGTGAAGACGCAGATGCGCATCGGCGCGGAGGGTGGCTGATGGCGAGCGTCCCGCCGCGCCGGCTGTCGGTGCGCCCGCCGACGCCCGAGCTCGAACGCGATCGCGTGGTGCTCCGCTGGGCCGCGGTGATCGACAAGATCGACTACCTCTCGATGCTCCGCCTGCCGAAGACGCCCGCGGGACCGAGCGACGCCGACGTGCGCCGCGCCTACCGCACGTTCGCGCGCGCGTTCCACCCCGATCACTTCCGCGCCGCCTCGCAGGAGGTGCGCGACGCGGCCGCGAAGGTGTTCAGCGCCGGCGCGGAGGCGTACGGCGTCCTCTCCGAGCCGCTCCTGCGCGTGCGCTACCTGAAGGCGCTCGCAGGGGGGCAGGCGCGTCCGCGTCTCGAGGACCTCGAGAAGGCGACGCGCGAAGACGCGCGCGCGGCGGCGCAGCCGGCGGCGGCGCTGGCGAAGACGCCGGGCGCCAAGGCCCACGGCGAGCGCGCCGACAAGATGATCGAGCTCGGCGAGCTCGCCTACGCGAAGGCCGCGCTGGAGCAGGCCGTGCACGCCGAGCCCGGCAACGCAGGCCTCGCGGCGAAGCTCGCCGCGGTCGAGGCGCGCCTCTACGCGCCGCGGAGGGGAGGACGACGATGACCGACTGGTCGTCCATCGCGCGCTGCCGCGACATCACCGACGATCGCATCCTCGAGGCCCTCGAGTCGCGCGCCGAGACCCGCGCCCTCCTCGAGCGCGCCGCCGAGATCTCGAAGCCGCGCGAGGCGGGCGCGCGCGTGCTCCTGGTGTTCGCCAAGATCGCCTCGCCCGCCTGCGACTGGCTCGAAGGGTCGCTGCGCGTCGAGGTCGTCGGCGAGGAGGGCGGTTCGACGATCCACGCGTACTCGGTCCTCGGCGCCGGCCTGAAGGAGCGGCTGTTCCCGAAGCTGCGCATGAACGTCGCGTTCGAGGAGTTCGTGGTGGCGATCGCGAAGTTCCCGCAGGCCATCGCGCCGCTGTCGAGCGAGCGCACCGCGGCGAACCGCCTGCTGCTCACCGCGGCCGAGACCGAGAAGGTCGAGAGGGAGCCGGAGTCGACGCCGCCTCCTCCGCGCCGTCCGGTGCTCTCGATGAACGATCTGCCGACCGTCAGCGCGCCGGTGATGAGCGGCGCGTCGCTGCCGACGGTGGGCGAGCGCAAGTCGACGCCGCTGCCGGCTCAAGCGGCCTCCGAGCCGAAGGCGCCCGACCAGGCCCGCGAGCCGCCGGGCTCACCGCCGCTGCCGATCGTGACCGGCCGCAAGCCGCTCGCGCCGCCGATCCGTCGCAGCGAGGTGCCCGAGCCGCCTTCTCTCGACGACGTGCCGGGCCCCGGCCTGGGCGCGGCGTCGAAGCCGCTGGCGAAGCTGAACCTCAAGAAGCGGCCGCTGAACATCGCGCACAAGCCGAAGAAGAGCGAGGCGCCCGCGGCGAAGAAGTCGCACCCTCCGAAGAAGTCGGTCGCGCCCCGGAATCCGTCGAAGCCGCCGCCGCCGCCGGCGCCGTCCGAGCCGCCGCCGCCGCCGAAGAACGACGATCTCGACGGCGGCTGGGAGTGAACTTGGCCCGCGCGGCGGGCCCTCGCTAGTCGCCGGGCATGGCCGCGCACCCGGTCCCGAAGTCCAGCTGGAAGCCGAAGAAGTGCATCGTCGCCGAGCGGCGCGCCTTCCGGAGCGACGATCCGGAGACCGCGCTCGGGCTGCAGCTCGCTGCCGTCGCCGAGAAGCTCGCGATCGACGCGTTGCTCGTGGGCGATCTCGACGGCGCCGCCGTCGCGAGCGCCGGTGACGAGGACGAGGTCGTCGCGCTGGCGCAGCTCGCCGCCGGCCTCGTGAAGCAGCGCTTCGGCGTGCACGCGATCACCACGACGCGCGGCTTCGTCCACGTCGATGTCGTCGACGCGCGCGGCCGGAGCTACCTCGTGTGCGCGTTCGCGCGACACGGCGTGCCGTCGCCGATCGGCGTGGCGCGCGCGGTCCACGGCGCCGCGCGCATCCTCCGCGCCGGCCTGGTGGTCGGTCGCGAGGCCCCGCTCCCGCTGGTCGAGCGCGGCTGGGGCGATTGGGACGCCGTCGATTGATGCTCGGTGCGCGTGCGCGTACCTGTGCGCGCGTGACCCGTCGCCTGCTGCTCCTCGCCGCGCTGCTCCTCGCCTCCTGCGCCCGCCGCGACGACCGCCCCGCGTGGGCGAAGGTCCCCGACAAGGGCGCCCCTGGCGAGCCGACGATCGCCGGCGAGCCGGTGCGCGTGCCCAAGGTCGCGCAGAAGCCGACGCTCGACGGCAAGCTCGACGAGCCGCTGTGGCAGGGCGCTGCGGTGCTCGGTCCGCTGGTCGGGCCCGGCGGCGGCGAGAAGGCGTCGGCGAAGAGCCCCGTCGCGGGGTTCGCGCGCCTTGCGTGGGACGACGCCAACCTCTACGTGGGCGCGGTGGTCGGCGACGGCGCGCCGGTGTCGCCCTTCCAGGCGGGCGACGTCGATCCACGCATCTGGGAGCAGTCGTCGGCCATCGAGCTGATGATCCAGCCCGGCGATCCCGGTGACAACAAGGGCTACTACGAGATCCAGGTCGACGTCGCCTCGGCGGTCTTCGACACCGCCTGGGACGACTACAACAAGCCGATCACCGGCGGCGCTCCCTCGCAGCGCTTCGGGCACATGGAGTGGTCGAGCAAGGCCGAGCGCGCGGTGCACGTCGAGCCGGGGAAGTTCTACTCGATCGAGGCGGTGATCCCCTGGTCCGCGTTCACCGGCGCGCGCGTCGCCGCGCCCCCGAAGCCCGGCGACGTGTGGCGCCTCAACGTCTACTCCTTCCGCGACGGTCAGCGGCAGGCGCTCGCGTGGTCGCCGATCCGGCAGCAGGGGAACTTCCACAAGTCGTCGCGCTTCGGGCGCGTGCGCTTCGAGTGACGGTCAGCCTTCGCCGACGACGACCTCCCAGGCTTGCCATGCGGCGGTGAAGTACGCGGGCAGCTCGACGCCGAAGACGCCCTCGCGCACGCAGGTCCGCAGCGTGTCGCTCGCGACCTTGGGCGCCACGTCGACCGCGACGATCTCGGCCGAGGTGGTCTCGAGCCGCGTGCGCACCTGGCCGCCGCCGCAGCCGGCGACGACCTTGCCGATCGCGTCGCGGAGGAACTTCAGGCGATCGGGCGGCGGCTTGCCCACGCTGCCGTAGCCGATGCCGCTGCCGAACCCGCCACCGCCGGCGCCGATGCCGGACATGCCGAGGCCACCCCACTCGAGCCCCTCGGTCGAGGGCCTCACGCCGGGCTCGATCGCGAGGTAGCTGGTCATCGACGACACCGCGCCGCCCTTGAACGCGAGCGTCGCGATCTCCGGATCCTTCAGCTCGCCGACGCGATCGCTGCCGATCATCAGGGCCGACCAGCGCTTCTCCTCCGCAGGCGTCGAGGAGAGCAGCGCCTTGATCGGCGTCGACCACAGCTCGCCCTTCACGTCGATCGCCGGGGTGACCGCGCTCTGCAGGTGCAGATCCTCGACGCCTTCGCCCTCGGCGAGCGAGTCGGGGAAGGACATCGCGGAGGTCTCCAGGCCGATCCCTTCGATCGAGAGCCGATCGATCCGCAGCGGACGCACCCACTCCTCGAAGGCGTCGCCGCCGCCGCTCGCGGTCGCGGTCGCGTGCCAGAGCACGCCGCCCGTCGCGCGCGGGACCACCGCCCACGCGTCGTGATCGTCGCGCGAGAGCGAGCCGCTCCCCTCCTTGATCGTCGAGAGGTGCACGATGGCCTTGCTCGCCTCGGCGGTGGCTTTGACGCGCTCGGGCAGCAGCGTCGATCGGGTCGCCAGATCCGTGAGCAGGACGATCCGCCGCGGCGCGCCCTTGGGAGCGTCGGCGAGGCGCTTCTCGGCGTCGGCGAACGCCACGTCGAGATCGCTGCCGTTCCGTGGCGTGATCGTCGCCTTGGACAGATCGCCGATCGCCTGCGGCGCCGTCACGAACCCGCCTTCGAGCGGGCGCACCGCGCGGTCGAAGACGAGGATCTGCGCCCGCGCGTCGGGCAGATGACCGAGGTACGCGCGCGCCGCCGCGAGCTCTGCCCGACGCTGCGCATCGCTCAGCGATCGCGAGCCGTCGAGCAGCACGACGACGTACGCGCCCTTCGGCTTCTCGGAGAGCTTCGCCGAGACCTCGATCGAGGCGTGGACGAAGGCGCGCTTGCTGCCGAAGGTCACCGACGCGAAGCGCCCGCCGAGCCTCGGCGGATCGGCCGGTCTCAGCGCGAGCCCGAGCGTTCCGAACAGGCGCCGGACGTCGCCGTTCGCGATGGGGAGGCCGTCGAGCGAGAGGGTGTCGGCCGTGTTCGCGGCCTTGATGGTGACGGTGGGGGCGAGCGACGCGAGGCCCATGCGCGGGACGTCGAGCTCGTAGCGCCCTTCGACCCACTTCGTCGGAGCGAGCAGCGTGTACTCGACGGTCTTGAGCGACTTGGGCGCGACCGGGAACACCTGCAGCGCCAGGTGATCCTGCGATCGCCACGAGAGCAGCGCCGGATCCTTCGGATAGTACCCGCCGATGCCGGTCAGCTCGCGGTATCGTTTGGCCGCGACCTCCGCGTCGAGCAGCTCGGCCGCGTACCAGATCGGGTTTTCGGCGGTGCCGCCGAGCGTGCGCAGGCCGGTGGCGACGGCGCCGAAGGGCAGCGAGTCGATGTGGAGCATCGCCTGATCGTGCTGGGTGCTCCGGTTCTCGAAGGTGCGGCGCACGACGAAGGTCGCGTGGCCGCGGTCGACGACGAGCTCGATGGTGTCCGCCTTCTCGAACATCTCCGAGGCCTTGGTGCCCGAGAGCGTGTCGGCGGCGGCCGGCTTCGAAGCCAACAGCGCGAGCGCGAGGAGCGCGAGGGTGCCTTTGCGCATGCCGCGACCGACCGCCGATGCCGCGGTTGGTTCCGCGCTCGGTGGACGGAACGCCCGGGCTGGAATCGTGCAAGCGCCGTCACCCCGAGAGCAGGCTGCGCGCGATCTGCGAGACCTGGATCTCGTCGGTGCCGCCGTAGATCTGGAGGACCTTCGCGTCGCGCGCGAGCTGCTCGACCTGGTACTCCGCCATGTAGCCGTTGCCGCCGAACAGCTGCACGGCCTCGAGCGCCACCTCGACGGCCGCGCCCGCCGCGTAGAGCTTGCAGGCGCTCGCCTCGGCGAGCGTCATCTCCTTGCCCTCGCCGGCGAGCTCGATCTGCCGGAAGACGACGTTCTGGAGGTTCATGCGCGCGACCTCCATCTTGGCGAGCTTGAGCTGCACCAGCTGGAAGTCGCCGATCGGGCGGCCGAACTGCACGCGCGTCTTGGCGTACTCGACGCACAGCTGCAGGCACCGCTCGACGATCCCGAGCGCCATCGCGGCGACGCCGGTGCGCTCGGCGGTGAACGTCTCCTTGGCGGCGGAGCGCGCCGGCTGCTCCTCGGTCTCGCCGAGCAGTCGATCGCGCCCGACGCGCACGTCGTTCAGGAACAGCTCGCCGGTCGGCGACGCGTGCAGGCCCATCTTGCGCAGCGGCTTGCTCCGTTCGAGGCCGGGCGTGTCGCCGTCGAGCACGAACTGAAGCACCTTGCGCCCTTCGGGCGGCGAGCCGTCGTCGAGCTTGCAGATGAAGACGATGGTGTCGGCCCACGGGCCGTTGGTGATGAAGGTCTTCTGGCCGTTGAGCACGTACTGGTCGCCGTCGCGGCGCGCGGTCGCCTTCATCGAGCCGAACGCGTCGGAGCCGGACGAGGGCTCGGTGATGGCCCAGGCGCCGATCTTCTCGAGCGTCAGCAGCTGCGGCACCCACCGCTCCTTCTGCGCGATCGTCCCGCGCGCGAGGATCGCGTTGGCGGTGAGCCCGACGCTGACGCCGAGCGCGGTGACCAGGCCGGGCGAGTACTTGCACATCTCGATGACCGGGATGGCGCGCATCGCCGCCTCGTTGAGCGCCTCGGGGCCGCCGCGCGCCTTCCTCTCCTCGGGGGGCTCGCCCGCTCCTCGCGCGAGGCGCGCCTTCTCCTTGGCGATGCGCGCCTCGAACTGCGCGAGCGCCATGTCCTTCATCCCGAAGGTGTCGAACATCTTGCGCATGAGGTCGTACGGAGGCTCGTCGCCGAACTCGAGCGCCTCGCGGCGCGGCGCGATCTCCGTCTCGACGAACCTGCGCACCTGCTCGCGGATCGCGAGGTGCATCTCGTTCCACTCGATCATCGCGTCCTCCCCTGGGTCGTCGGTCGTCGGCCGTCGGTCGTCGGTCGTCGGTCGTCAGTCGTCAGTCGTCAGTCGTCAGTCGTCGGTCGTCAGTCGTCAGCGTCAGGGAGTCTGAGTCTTCGTCGAGCTTCGACCAAGGGCGGGAGCGGTCGGGGCACGGCTCCAGCGGGGGGTGACGTCGTAGGCAAACCGGTCACATGGGCTCCAGAGACGGCCCGCGCTCGGTCTTCGAGATCCACCGGCGACGAGCGCGTGCGCGACGGCTGAGCAGCCGGTCGAGCGTTCACCCGTGGCGATCGTCCGCTCTCGTGCCGTCGCGCGCTCGCGTCGGTGCCTCCCAGTTCCGACGTGACGCCGCATCGGAGACATCGCGCCGTCGTCACCCGCGGCTGGCTTCGGGCGCTGTCGCCGCGAAGCTGCGCGCGCGGCTGCCTTTGAATATGCTGTGAGCAAGGAACGTCCGCTTTCGAAACGCTTCGCTTGGGAGGACCAACGATGGCTCATCTCGCACGTCGATCCGGGGTTGCCGGCGCTGTCCTCCTGTTGCTCGCCGGATGCGGCTCGAGCGAAGAGAACAACACGGGCGGTCCGGGGGGGCCCGATAGCGGTGTCGTCCTCGAGAACAGCCTGATCACCTGCCAGGACGGCAAGGACAACGACGGCGATCTCCGCATCGACTGCGCCGACGACGACTGCAAGGCGCTCGTCATCTGCAACCCGACCGACGGGGGCACCGACGGCGGGGGGGGCGTCTGCAGCAACTGCAACGACGGCCTCGCCTGCACGATCGACGACTGCAACACCACCACCCGCGCGTGCTCCTACTCCATCAAGGCGGGGACCTGCGCCATCGAAGGCCGGTGCTACGCCGACGGCGACAAGAACGGTTCGCAGTGCGAGGTGTGCGATCCGAGCAAGAGCCGCGGTTCGTGGACGCCGATCGTCGGTGGCTGCACGATCGGCAGCTACTGCTACCGCAAGGGGGAGAAGAGCCCCGACTCCTGCTCGGTGTGCGATCCGAGCCGCTCGGCGACCTCCTGGAGCCCGAACCCGAACATCGGCTGCACGGTGGGCGGCCGCTGCTACGCGGACGGCGAGCGCGACACGACGGGCTGCCAGATGTGCAAGACCGCCACGTCCACGACCAGCCTCAGCCCGGCGCCCTACGCCTGCAGCATCGGCGGTCAGTGCTTCGCCGCCGGCGACAAGCACCCGACGGCCGCCTGCACCTCGGTCACCTGCGACCCGTTGGTGAGCACGTCGACGTGGACCGTCAGCGGAAGCGAGTGCCTCATCGGGGGCACGTGCTACGCCGCGGGTGACGAGAGCCCCGACGGCTGCTCGAAGTGCCTCCCCTCGCAGTCGAAGACCTCGTGGACGTCGTCGACCTTCGGCTGCCGGATCGGCGGCATGTGCTACGCGGAGGCCGAGAAGCACCCGAGCCCGACCTGCACGTCGGTCGTGTGCAGCAGCCTCGTCAACAACAGCGCCTGGACGATCTCCGGCGACGAGTGCCTGATCTCCGGCATCTGCCGGCAGCGCGGCGACAAGACGTCGAACGGGTGCCAGGAGTGCAACCCGACGCTGTCGAAGACGAACTGGTCGTCGGTCACCTCCGGGTGCACCATCTCCGGCAGCTGCTACGCGAACGGCAGCAAACACCCGAGCGCCAGCTGCAAGACCACCAGCTGCAACATCCTCCTCTCCTCGTCGAACTGGACCATCTCCGGCAGCGAGTGCCTGATCGGCGGCACGTGCTACGCCGCGGGCGAGAAGTCGCCGGACGGATGCCAGGAGTGCAACCCGACCCTCTCGAAGACCGCGTGGTCGCCGTCGGCGAGCTCCTGCATCATCGGCGGCATCTGTTACGCCAACGGCGCCGCGCACCCGAGCTCGTCCTGCCTGCCGTACTCCGTGACCTGCAACTCCTCGATCAGCAAGACCGCGTGGACGGTCGGCAGCGGCGGGTGCGCGATCGGCAGCCAGTGCTACGCGACGGGCGCGCTCGATCCGACGGGCTGCTCGAAGTGCGATCCGGCGGTGTCGAAGACCACCTGGACGCCGCAGGCCACGTGCACCCAGATCCTGATGGCTGCGCTCAACGAGGGGCATCAAGGAAACCTCGGGGGCATCGCCGGCGCCGACGCGCTCTGCGCGACGCAGGCGGCCGCCGCGGGGTATGGCGGAACATGGAAGGCGTTCCTCTCGAGCTCCACGCAGAACGTGAAGGACATCATCCCCATCGGCTCGGCGGGCGTGCCGGTGGTGAACCTCAACGGGCAGAACATGTACGCGTCGTGGAACGCGGCGTTCACGACGACCTCGTGGAGCTCGACGGCGAGCTACCTCTACGCGTTCAACGGCAAGACCGTCACCTCGGGGATGGCCTCGCCCGATTGGTACGACGCCGACGGCTGGCACGGGTCGACCTCGTCGGGATACGTCAGCACCTACACCTGCAACGATTGGACGGACTCCACGACGTCCTTCCGCGGGCAGAACGGCGAGTGGGACCTCCGCGCGATGTTCAACGGGGAGCTCACCTACTGCTCGACGTACCTCGCGGTGGCGTGCGTGCGCCTGCCGTGATGGCGCGGCGTCTGTGGCTCGGTCGCGACGGACGCGGCCGACCGAGCTTCAGCCGATCACCGCGGTGACGTTCCCTGCCTGGTCCTTGATCTCGGTGGGGAGGATCTCGAGCGTGAACGAGGGCATCGCCTCGAAGCGGTAGACGCCGCGCGCGGGGTGCACCTTGCGGACGATCTCGCCGGCGAGCTCCGGTGTGGTGTCGATGGTCACCTCGCTCGCGTCGACGCTGAAGCCGGCCGCGTCCGTCGGACGGAACGAGACGATGTTGCCGCGCCCGAGCAGGCTGAACTCGCGGCCGAAGGGGATGCGACCCTGCATCAGCGCGACCAGATCCTCGACGGCGATCGCGCCCATGCGCACGAGGACGCCCTCGTCGCCGTGCCCGAACTCGAGCTGGGTGGTGAAGCTCGCGGCCGAGGACGAGCCCTCGCGGACCGTGCGCTCCTCGACGACGGAGCGCGTCGTCGGATCGGCGAGGAGCGACCGACGATCGAGCGCGGTGATCATCAGCGGATCGCGCTCGGCGAGCAGCTCGAGCACGCCGATCGACGACCAGCGCTTGATCGCCTTCGCCTCGTCGCGCGTGATGCCGACCATCTGCAGGACCTCGACCGCGCCGAACGGCGTGTCGAGCTCGCCGAGCTCGGGGTCGAGCGCGAACGCGACGGAGTGGATCTCGGTGTCGGCGCCGAGCGCGATCGGTCCATTGAGCGGGACGTGGTGCCCGACGCCGAACGGGTTGCCGGTGCGGAAGACGTACCGTGCGAGGTTCTGCAGGACGTTGCACGCCCAAGGCGGCGGCTCCTTCTCGTCGCCGCGCGCGAGCCGGAACGAGAGCTCGAACCCGAACCCGCTCGCCTCCGGATCGTCGGTCGACTTCTCGTGCAGATCGCTGAAGCCGTACGTGACGAAGTGCCAGTGCGGCGCGCCCCGCGCGCTCGCGAAGACGCTGATGCCCTCGAGCGGATCGTCGCCCCCCGCGATCGCCGGCAGCCGCGGCGCGTAGTGGAACGGTCGCGCGTCGCCGTAGAGCCGCGCGAGCGCCGCATCGATCGCCGCCCACCCCGGCGACTCGGCAGCCCACCTCTCCACGGCAGACCGCGCCCTCGTCGCCGCGCGCGCCCGCACCGGCCTCCGCGCCCCGGCCTTCGCCTTCGCCTTCGCGCCCGCCTTCGCCTTCGCGCCCGCTTTCGCCTTCGCGCCCGCTTTCGCGCCCGCTTTCGCCTTCGCGCCCGCTTTCGCTTTCGCCTTCGCGTTCGCGTTCGCCTTCGCGCCCGCCTTCGCCTTCGCCTTCGCCGCGCCCGCGCGGCGCGCGGACGCCTTCACCGGCTCGTCCGCAGGCTTCTTCGCCGGTTTCTTCACCGGCTTCTTCGTCGCCTTCTTCGCGGGCTTCTTCGCCTTGCTGGCCGCCATGGGCGGCAGGGTATCAAAACCCCGCCCCTCCACCGCGTCGATCAGCTGCCCTTGAACACGAGCGGAACCGTCACGTCGACGCACCCGGCCGGTGCGTTGGCGAACGTCTCGGACATCGTCTCGACGAGGCAGGACGTGAGGGACGGCCGCCCGAACGCGTCGTTGCCGGTCGTGACGCCGCACACGCTGCCGTCGCTCGCGATGCGGACCGAGACCTGCATGGTGCCGGCCTTCAGGGTCGCCGGCTCGCCGGGCGCGGCGCCCTTCTTGAAGCAATGCGACGCGCGCATCGCGCGGCCGCGGAGCTCGTTCTTCAGCTCGTCGGACAGCTCGCCGTCGCACTCGTTCATGCACGACGAGTCGGAGAGCACCAGATCGTCCGGGACCTGGCGGTCGAAGGCGATGGAGACGAGCACCTCGACCGGAGCCGGTCCGACCCCGCCCGCCGCATCGACCGCGGCGTAGGCGTCGCGCACGCACCCGCGCAGCCGGGCCGAGGCGTCGGTGCTCGTGTTCACCGTGGCCGACGCGACGCGACCCGGGGCGACCAGCTCGAGCCGCACCTCGATCGCCGGCGCGCCCTCGTGACCGGCGTCGATGGCGGCGCGGTAGCAGGCGTCGATCGCCGGCTGCACCGCGGCGAGGGCGCTCTCGGTGCCCTTGGGGAGCGCGCCTCCCTTGACCGTGCGCGGCTTGCCGAGGGTCGCGCCCGGCGCGGGCGCCGGATCGGGCAGCGGCGCAGGCGCCGCCGCCGGCGTCTCTTCCTTCTTCGGCGTCCGCGCGTCCTCGTCCCCCGCGCGCGCGGACGCGCCGGAGGCGAGCACCGCGCAGGCGGCGAGGGCCGCGAGCAGCGCGCGGCGGACGGTCAGGGGCGCGGCGGCCCTCGCGCGAGATCGGAGTCGGGGGACGTTCATGACGGCAGTTCCTCGACGCGATCGTGCCGACCCGGGGCGCGACGGGGCCAACAAACACGCGCCCTCTCCCCCCGACCGGAGCGTCGTGGTAACGCCGGGCCATGGCGAACCCTCCGGACTCCGGCAAGCCCTCGGGAGACACGCGCGCGGCGCGGCTGGACGCGGCGAACGAGCGCGCGCTGCTCGGCGGCGGCAAGGAGCGCATCAAGAAGCAGCACGACGCCGGCAAGCTCACCGCGCGCGAGCGCATCGACCTGCTGCTCGATCCGGGATCGTTCGTCGAGCTCGACCGCTTCGTCCTCCACCGCTGCACCGACTTCGGCATGGAGAAGGACCGCGTCCCCGGCGACGGCGTGGTCACCGGCTACGGCAACGTCGACGGCCGCAAGGTGTTCGTCTTCGCGCAGGACTTCACCGTGTTCGGCGGCTCCCTCGGCGCCGCGTACGCGCAGAAGATCTGCAAGGTGATGGACCTCGCGATGAAGGTCGGGGCGCCGGTCATCGGCCTCAACGACTCGGGCGGCGCGCGCATCCAGGAGGGCGTCGAGTCGCTCGCCGGCTACGCCGACATCTTCCTTCGCAACACGCTGGCGAGCGGCGTCATCCCGCAGATCAGCGCGATCATGGGGCCCTGCGCCGGCGGCGCCGTGTACTCGCCGGCCATCACGGACTTCATCCTGATGGTCGAGGGAACCAGCTACATGTTCATCACCGGCCCCGACGTGATCAAGGCGGTCACGCACGAGGAGGTGACCAAGGAGGCGCTCGGCGGCGCCAGCACGCACGGCCAGAGGAGCGGCGTCGCGCACCTCTCGGCGCACGACGATCGCGGGTGCATCGCGCAGATCCGCGAGCTGCTCTCGTTCGTGCCCTCGAACAACCACGAGGACCCGCCGCTGAAGGAGACCAAGGACCAGGCCGAGCGCGAGATCCCGCAGCTCGACTCGCTCGTCCCCTCGGAGTCGAACCGCCCCTACGACATCAAGGACGTCATCACCCCGATCGTCGACGACGGGCACTTCTTCGAGATCCAGCCGGATTATGCGGCGAACATCGTCGTCGGCTTCGCGCGCGTCGGCGGGCGCTCGGTCGGGATCGTCGCCAACCAGCCGGCGGTCCTCGCCGGGTGCCTCGACGTCGCCTCGTCGATGAAGGCGGCGCGCTTCGTCCGCTTCTGCGACTGCTTCAACATCCCGCTCTTGACCTTCGTCGACGTGCCGGGGTTCCTCCCGGGCACGGCGCAAGAGTACGGCGGGATCATCAAGCACGGCGCCAAGCTGCTCTATGCCTTCGCCGAGGCGACCGTCCCCAAGATCACGATCATCACCCGCAAGGCGTACGGCGGCGCGTACGACGTGATGTCGTCCAAGCACCTGCGCGGCGACATCAACCTCGCGTGGCCGACGGCCGAGATCGCGGTGATGGGCCCCGACGGGGCGGTCAACATCGTCTACCGCCGTGACATCGAGAAGGCCGCCGATCCGGTGGCGACCAAGGCGACCTTCGTCGACGAGTACCGCACGAAGTTCGCCAACCCGTTCAAGGCCGCCGAGCTCGGGTTCATCGACGAGGTCGTGCACCCGCGCATGACCCGCCAGCGCATCCACCGCGCGCTCGAGCTGCTCCGCGACAAGCGCGTGAACAACCCGCCGAAGAAGCACGGGAACATCCCGCTGTAGCCTGCGATCGCAGTCGCCTGCGTCGTTCCGGCATGCCCGGCGACGACCGACGCCCCCCGCGGTAACCTCCCTCCGATGCGCGCGACGGTCCTGCTCGCACTGGCGCTCGCCGGGTGCACCGACGACACCCCGGCGCCGCGGCGCGCCGACGCGCTCGATTGCGTCTGGGTCGAGAGCGAAGACAACTGCTGGCGCGCCGCGGTGCTCGCCGTCGAGGTGTGTCTGGGCGCCCCGACCTCTCCCAAGGGCGAGCTCGCGGCCGACCTGAGGTCGTGCACCTACTCCGACGGACGGACGATCACCGGCACCGAGCCGCTGTTCGTGACCGATCCCAAGACCATCAACCGGCGCGACTTCGAGGCGAAGGGGCCCGGCGGCGCCTCCTGCGTGCGCTTCACCGAGCAGATCGTCCGAGCGGGCGACGGCGGCACCACCGGCGACGTGACGTCGCGCGACGTCACCATCGTGGCGCCGACCGGCACGCTGAGGTGGAACGTCGCCAACGGCCGCTCGCGCCTGACCTGTCCCGACGGCAAGACGTTCGACGGCGACGCGACCGACATCCGCGACTGCCTCTCGCCGAGCCGTCCCATCCCCGGCTACGCGTGGTCGAGCGACGGCACGCCCGCGACCGGCATGCGCGCGTCGTTCCAGCTGCTCGGCATGGCCGCGCCGATCTACGCTTGCGAGCTCCCCCCTCCGAAGTGACCGCTCAGCGTCCGGCGACGGTCCAGTCCTCGGCGCGACAGACGAACCGGCCGTCGAGGATGCGCACGCTCCCGCCGGTGGTCGCGTTGACGAGCGGCCCGCACGCGAAACGTCCGCGCGCCTCGCCGGCGAGCACGCCGGACGGGTAGGGCGCGCCGGCGGGCGTGACGTCCCAGCGCTCGACCTGCAGCGTGCAGCCGTCACCCGCTTGATAACAGGTGCGATCGCCGTCGCGGGTGCACGCCTGGATGTGCCCGCGATCGAACAGCCACGCGCGGCCGCCGTCGTCGAGCGTGTAGCCTCCGGCGCCGGCGAAGCGCTTCACCTTCAGGTACACGCCCGCTCCGTGCGCCTCGCCGTAGTTCTGCACCGCCGAGAGCACGAAGGTGTCACCGACCTGCGTGCAGGCGATGCGCGGGCCGCCGAAGGCGCCGTCGCCCACCATCAAGGTGGCGCTCCCGCTCTCGACGCTCTCGGTCGCCGTCGTGCGGTCGACCACGATCGAGCGGACGCCGGAGATGGCGCCGTCGAGGCGGAAGGTGACGCGAAGCGGATCGCGGTCGCGATCGTCCCCGCAGCTCGCCAGGGCCAGCGCGCTCAGCACGACGAGCTTCCTCACGGTCCCTCCTTGGTCAGCGTGCGCACGGTGAGCGAGAGGGGCGTGGCTGCCTGGGTGCGCAGGAACTCGATCTGGTTGGGCACCGGCAGCGGCGCGCGATCCCACGCCTGCCACTCGATCAGCCGGATTGCGTCCCAGTCGACGCAGTGCAGGTCGTCGTCGGGGCCGCTGCACCCTTCGGCGCGCGTCTCGTCGAGGTTCTCGAGCCGCACGTTGACGAACAGCGCGCCCTCCGGCGGCTTCGTCTCGGCGCAGAAGCAGGACCACTCCGAGGTCGGCGGCGCGTCGAGGATCGTCGCGGTGGCGATCGGCGGCGCGGCGGCCGCGACGTCGTTCCAGTACTCGACGAACGCGCGCGCGCGGGTCATCGAGTGGCCCTTCACGCAGCCGCACAGCGAGTAGGTGCGCCCCGGGGCGACGCGGTGCCGGCCGGCCGAGTGGATCTTCGTCGGCGCAGACGAGGTGAGGTCGCGGCACATCCGGAGCGCGCGATCGCCGTCCTTCGGCGACTCCGACACGAGCCTCTGCGAACCCGAGACCTGGTTCCAGCCGATCACCCGTCCGTACGGCGCGCCGGCGAGATCGTGCTCGAAGCTGCCGACGCCGAGCACCTCGCGCCCGAGCGAGACGCCGTCGCCGCTCGCCGACGCCAGATACCGGCCGCTCCGCAGCGTGTCCTCGAGCGAGAGCGTGGCGCCCACGCCGTCGCTGTCGGCCTGCGGCGTCAGCACGAGGACCTCGTCGCTCGCCGTCGTGGCGCCGGCCACGTCGACGCGGCCGTCGTCCAGGATCACCGCGCCGAGCGGCGCGCTGCGCTCGGCGAGCTCGCGCACGATGCGCTTCGCGAGCCGGCCGGTCGCCGGGTAGGGCACGTAGTCCTCGAGCCAGATCGGATCGACGGCGAAGGTCGAGACGCGCTCCGGCCCCGGCCCGGTGGAGACGCGCAGGAGCACGCTCCCCCAGGTCTCGCGGAAGTCCTGGTCGAACACCAGGTTGCCGAGGCTGTAGGCGATGAGCCTGCCGTTGTAGACCTCGAACGGCTGCAGCACGTGCGGGTGGTGGCCGACCACGATGTCGGCGCCGAGATCGACCGCGCGGTGCGCCGCGCGCTTCTGGCCGGCGGTCGGGTGGGGCAGGTACTCGTTGCCGGAGTGCAAGACGATGGCGACGCGATCGGAGTGCGGACGCAGCGCCTCGATGGCGGCGACGAGCTTCGCGTCGGCGAGCTTGGCCACGCCGCCTTTGTCTCCTACCGCGTCCTGATACGGCGGCTCGTCGGGGAGCGTCCCGTCGCCGGCCTGCACGCCGCAGATGCGCAGGCCGCAGAAGGGCGCGACGCCGAGCCGCAGGTCGCCCTTGGTGACCAGCAGCGGGCGATAGGCCTCGGTTTCGTTCATCCCCGCGCCGACCGTGAGGATCCCTGCGTTGCGCAGCACGTCGATGGTGGCGCGCATGCCGTCGTCGAAGAAGTCGTAGGTGTGGTTGTTCGCGAGGAGCGCCACGTCCGTCCCGAGCGCGTGGAGCGCCGCGACCGCCGTGGGCGGGCTGAGGAAGACGAACGGCTTGCTCGGATGGGCGACGCCCGACCACCCGAACGCGGTCTCGACGTTCGGCAGCGCGATGTCGGCGGCGCGGATCAACGGCCCGACGTGCCGCACCAGCGCCTCGAACGAGGCCGGATCGCGCGAATCGGCGAGCGCCCCCGAGCCGGAGCCGTCGCCCGTCGGGTCGAGGTAGCGACGCCCGAACATCACGTCGCCCGTGAACACGACCTCGGTCGCCCGCTGCGTGCCGACGCGGACCTGGAGCTGCCCGCTCGGCGACCGCGCCGGGAGGGCTCTCACGAGCTGGCCGCCGACGTGGACCTCGACCAGGACGCTGCCCCCCGGCACGTCGTCGACGACGAAACGGCCGCCCTCGCCCGTCAGGGTCGCCCGGTCGCCGACCCGCACCTCTGCCCCGACGATCGCCGCGCCGGACGCGTCGACGACGGCGCCCTCGACGCGCGCGGTGCTCCGTCCGAGCGGCGGCTCGGTCCGCTCCGCGGGGCACGCTCCGACGGCGAAGAGACCCAAGACGAGGAGGCTGCTCGTGATCGCGAATCGCATGTCCCGGGCTAATCGATGGAGCGGAGCGCGTGGTCGTTGCTCGTCTCGTCCGCGGCAATCATCACCAATCGCGCAAGAGGCACGACGTCTCGTTCGTCGCGGCGTGGCGCTCGGCGCGATGTGGCGTCCTGCCGAGGCCCTGGTAGCCTCGTCGAGGTGACCGGACCGGCCCTCCCCCGGCGACGCTTCCTGAAGCTCGGTCTCGCCTCGGGCGCATTGTTCGCCGCCGGCGGCGTGGGACTCGGCTGGATGTCGCTCGGCTACGGACGGTTCCTCGACTGGAGGGACCGGCCGATCGCCCTCAGCACCAAGGAGTTCGCGATCGTGAAGGCGATCGTCCGCGCGTTCTTCCCCGCGGACGTGGACCTGCCCTCCGGCGAGTCGCTGCGCATCGCTCAGCGCGTCGACGAGGAGATCTGGGCCGCCGATCCCGCGGTCGCGCGCGACGTCACCTGGGGCCTGCAGCTGCTCGAGCACGCGCCGCGCCTCTTCGGGATGCGAGGGCGGCTCACCGGCATGCCGGAGGAGAGGGCGGCCGAGTACCTGCAGCACGTGCTGCTCGGGCCGAACGAGCCGCTGCGCCAGATCGTGCTCGCGATCCGCCAGCTGACGACGCTGCTCTACTACGCGAACCCGTCCACGTGGCTGCCCATCGGCTACGACGGCCCGTTCGTCGAGCAGGCGGTGCCGCCGAAGACCCACGAAAAGTACCTGGCGCTCGTCGCAGGCGAGCGGGGCGAGCGATGATCGTCGACTGGACCGCGCTGTCGTCGGACCGCGACGAGACCGCGGACGTGTGCGTGGTCGGCAGCGGCTGCGGCGGCGCGACGATCGCGCACGTGCTCGCCGAGGCCGGCAAGAAGGTGATCATCCTCGAGCGTGGCGGCGCGTACGCCGCGGCGGACTTCGATCAGCGCGAGGAGGACATGCTCGCGAAGGTCGACGGCGGTCGAGGCCTCGACGCGTCCCACGATCTGTCGGTGCAGCTGACCTACGGCAACAACGTCGGCGGCGCGAGCGTGCACTACTGGGCCGACAGCTACCGCACGCCGATCGATCGCCTCGAGCTGTGGCAGGAGAAGTTCGGCATCCAGGGCCACGATCACGACGCGCTCGAACCGCACTTCGCGCGCATCGAGAAGGACCTCAACGTCCATGTCGCCGCGCCCGAGTACTGGAACCCGATGAACCGGCTCGTTCAGCAGGGCGCCAAGGCGCTCGGCTGGACGGGGCACGGCGTCCCCCAGGCGCGCAAGGGCTGCCAGAAGAGCGGCTACTGCATGCAGGGCTGCGCCTACGATGCCAAGCAGTCGCAGCTCGTCACGTACATCCCGCGCGCGCTCGCCGCGGGCGCGCGCCTGTTCGCCGACACCGAGGCGTGGCGCTTCGAGCGCGCCGGCGCGAAGATCGTGAGCCTCACCGCGCGCGTCATCGATCGCGCGCGCAACAAGCCGAAGGGCCCGGTGGTGCGCGTACGCGCCAAGGCCTTCGTGCTCGCCGCCGGCGGCTACGGCACGCCGACGGTCCTCTTGCGCAACGGCTTTCAGCGCGAGCTCCCTGCCGTCGGGCAGTACACGATCTGCAACCCGTGCCCGATGGTGCACGCGGTGTTCGATCGAGAGATCGTCCAGTTCCGGAACATCCCGGCGGCGTTCGCGGTGGAGCACTTCCGGCTCGCCAGGATGGAAGGCGGCAAGTACGTCGAGGGCGGCTATTTGTTGATGGCGAACCAGCTGCAGCCGGCGACGCTCGCCGCGGTGCTGCCCGGCGTGGGCGCGAGCCACCGCGCGCTGATGCGCGACCTGCGCCGCCTCGGCGGCACGATCAGCTGGATCGACGACGCCGACTACGGCTCGATCTCCCTCGACGGCGACCGCCCGCGGTTCCGCGTGCCGATCGACGGGCAGAACGGCCTGCGCATCCGCGACGCGATGAAGAAGCAGGCGCGGCTCTTGTTGACCGTCGGCGCGAAGGAGGTCCTCTTCGGCGATCTGCGCGACACGCGCATCACCAGGCTCGATCAGATCGACGGCGCGGTCGGCTCGCTCGATCTCGGTCCGGGGCGCGTGGTGCTCGCGGCGCCGCACCCTGCCGGCGGGGCGCGCATGGGGAGCGATCGGAAGACGAGCGTGGTCGGCTTCGATCACCGCGTGCACGGGACGGACAACCTCTTCGTCGCCGACCCGAGCGTGTTCCCGAACGGCCCGAGCGTGGACCCGAGCGTCACCATCATGGCGTTCAGCTACGTCGCCGCGGAGCACGTCGCGAAGGTGGTCTGACGGCGGGTCGGCTCGGATCGGCCCGGCTCGACCCTACCCGCAGGGGACGATGCGGAAGTCGCGCCGCGCGACGCGACGGAAGCTGCCCGAGAGCTCTTTCCAATCGAGCTTGTAGACGACGCACCGATTCGCGCCCGCCTGCTGCTCCTCGACCGAGATGTCCGTCGTGCCGGTGGTCTGTGCCGCGTCGAAGTTCAGATCCTGGATCTCCCACTTCTTGATCGACATCTTGGTGTTCTTCGCGGCGACGAGCGCCTCCTTCGAGGTGTCGTCGGCCTCCTTCTCGCCCTCCTTGGTCGGCGGGAAGAACTCGCGGAACGCGGTGCGATCGGCCTCGGAGCCGGTGACGTACAGCTTCTCGAGCGCGGCCATGTGCGCGGTCGCCCGATCCTTCAGCGCCTTGCGCTTGGCCTTGTACTGCTCCTCCTTGGGATCGACGACCGCGGCCGACGCCTGAGCAGCAGCCGACGCCGACGCCTTCTCGGCGGCGAGCTGCTCGGCGTGCTTCTCGGCCTTCGACTTCTCCTGCTGACAACCGAGCAGTGCGACGACGACGAACAGGATCGTTCCCGCGAATGCGCGCATGAGCGCGATACTAACGCGGACGCCGCGTGGGCGCGCGCGTCGCGTCGCTCTCCGTTCGCGCTCCGGACCTCTAAAGGTCGCTCGAGGGCTTGCCATCGTTGCCTGCCTCGCGCTTGCACGCGGTGCACGGCATCAGCACCAGGAGGAGCAGGAGGAGGATACGCACGGTGAGGCTCGAGCGGAGCCTACCCAAAGCGTCCGCGTGCGCCGGGCCGGTACGGGGCCGATCGATGCGGTGGACCGGCGGCGCCTGCTGAGTGTCCGGCCGCCGCCGATCGACCAACGTGGCATGGACCGCCGCGCGTTGGTTTCGTCGGTGCTGCTCGCCCTCGCCCTGCCGCTCGGGTGCGCCTCGGGTGCGCCAAGCAGGCCTCCCCTGCGCACCGGGTCGCCCTTGGCGACCGCGCAGAGCCCCACCGAGCGATACGAGCGCTTCCGCGCGGCGCTGGCCACGGCGACCACGCTCGACGAGCTGCTCCCGTTCACGAGCCGCGCCGTACGCGACGAGACGGCCAAGCGTCCCGAGCCCTTCAAGCGAGCGCTCCTCGCCGATCTCCGGGCGCGCACCGTCGACGGGCTGCGCGTGACCGAGGAGCGCGTCGACGGACGCGTCGCGAAGCTCCGCGTCGAGGGCGTCCGCGTGGTCGATCCGGCGCGCGGGACCAGGGCCTTCGGCGCGGCGAAGGTGGTCCTGCTCCACGAAGACGGCGCGTGGCGCGTCGACGACGAGGTGTGGACGACCGAGGGCAGGGACGAAAGCGAGCTCGGTCCGCGCAGCTGGTAGAATCGCGACGCGAATCGGCCGATCCGACCGGTCGTTCGTGCGGACGGCGGACGATCCAATCGATCGGCCGTGAGCGATGGCGCGAAGCTCGCCGTGCCCCGCGAAGTGCTGCGTCGGGCAGACCTCTCCGAGGATCGGTCCGGGGCAGCTCCGTGGTTCGCGCGCGACGCGGCCGACGCCGCTGACGCGTCGAGCGGCCCCGGATTCGAAGGCGCGTGAAGCGTCGCGCCGTGCGACCGCGCCCTCGCACGCACGTCTGACGTTTATGTCGGCGAACCTCCGCCGCAGGCTCATTGCCCTCGCGATCATCGCCGCCCTCGCGATCATCGCGTCCGTGATCGTCGGCCGTCGTAGGTCGCGCGACAGCGGTGCGGTCGACGGCGCGGCCACGCCAGCGACGTTCCGCGTCGCAATCGTGCTCCCTGGACCGCACGACGACCATGAGTGGAGCCAGGCAGGCTACGAGGGGCTCCAGCTGATCCAGAAGGAGCTCGGCGCCACGGTCGCCTACAGCGAGAACGTCCCGAGCGCGGGCTTCGACGAGGCCGCCAGCGGCTACGCTGCAAAGGGCTTCACGCTGGTGATCGGTCACGGCGCCGAGTACGCGGAGCACGCCGAGGCCGTGGCGCAGCGGTTTCCGCGCACGAAGTTCGCGCTGGTCGCGCTCCACCCCGGCAACAACCGCAACCTCGGTGCGCTCCGCTTCCGCGAGGGCGAGATCGGGTTCCTCACGGGAGCCGTAGCGGGGCTGCGCACCAAGACGAAGAAGATCGCCTACATCGCCGGCATGAAGTTCCGTCACCTCGAGGAGCAGGCCGCGCTGTTCGAGCGGGGCGCCAAGGCGATCGACCCGACGATCGAGTTCGCCGCCGAGTGGCTGGGGAGCTGGACGGACGTCGAGAAGGCGCGCGGCGCCGCGCGGGGCTTGATCGAGCGCGGCTTCGACGTGCTCTCGATCAACGCCGACAAGGCCGGGCTCTCCGGGATCGACGAGGCACGTAGGGCGGGCGTCTACGCGATCGGATGGAACCTCGATCAGCACGACGTCGCGCCGGCCACGGTCGTGACGAGCGGCGTCCAGCGCATGCCCGTGGTGCTCCTCGAAGGGGCGCGGCTCGTGCGGCAGGGGCGCTGGGAGGGCAAGCAGTACAAGTTCGGTCTCCGGGAGGGCGCTCAGGACCTCGCGCCGTTCCACGGCCTGCTCGCCCGGGAGGCGGCCGCGACCGTCTCGCGGCTCCGAGAGGACATCCTCTCGGGCAAGCTCGACGTCTCCTACAGCGAGGGCCCGGCGCCGCCGTGACCGAGGCCCCCATAGGCGCGCGCCCGAAGGACCGCTCTCTCGCGAGACAGGTGCGGGCGACGCTCGTCTCGTTCGTGATCGTCGTGCTCGCGCTCACCGGCGGAAGCGTCGCGTACCTGAGCCTGCGCGCGCACCTCGCCGCCGTGGTCGCGCTGCAGCGCGAGCGCAGCCGCGCCGCGGCGATCGAGATCGACGCCTACTTCGAGGATCTGTTGCGGAAGATCGGCTACCTCTCGCGCGTACGTGGCCTGACCGAGCTGCCGCGCGAGCAGCAGCAGACGCTCCTCGAAGGGCTGCTGCGCCACAACTCGGCGTACGAGTCCGTCGCGCTCGCCGACCGCTCCGGCGCGATCGTCACACAGGTGACCCAGCACGCCGATGCGAGGGTGTTCGCCGCCGTCGCCGGCCAGCCCGCGTTCACGCGCGCGCGGAAGGAAGGCGAGGACTACGTCGGGCCGGTCGAGATCGATCGCGAGGCGTCGCGCCGTTTCCTCATCGCCGCGGTGCCCGTGCGCGATCACGAGGACCGGATCGACGGCGTGCTGCTCGCGCGCCTCGACCTCGAGTTCCTCGCGTACGTCGTCTCGCAGGTCAGCGTCGGCGAGACGGGCTACGCCTACGTCGTCGACAATCGCGGCTTCGTGATCGCGAGGCGCGGCGCCTCGGCCGAGGCGTTCGGACGGATGGACGGGTCGATCGTGCTCGGCTCCTCGGACGAGGGGCGACGGTATCGCGGGCTCCTCGGCGCGAACGTCGTCGGAGCGTCTTCGGCCGTGCGCAGCGCGCACTGGACCGTCGTCGTGGAGCTGCCGACCGCCGAGGCGTTCCTGCCGCTGCGCGCGTCGGCGCTGGCGATCGGCACCGCGCTCACCATGGGCGCGCTCGCCGCGCTGGCGATGGGCGTCTGGTTCTCGAGGCAGGTGGTGGCGCCCATCGAGCAGCTCACCGAGGCGGCCGCCCAGGTCCAGCGCGGCGATCTCGAAGCCGCGGTGACCATCGACCGGCGCAACGAGCTCGGAGCGCTCGGCCAGACCTTCAACGTGATGACGCGAAAGCTCCGCGCGCTCGTGAGCAGCCTCAACATGGCCGTCGCAGAGCGCGATCGACTGCTCGAGGCCGAGCACGAGGCCCGCGCGCGGATCGAGGAGGCGGAGCGGCGCGCGACGTTCCTCGCGTCGATCGGTGCGGCGCTCGCCGAGACGCTCGACGTGAACGAGATCGTCGCGCGCCTCGCGCGCACCGCCGTGCCGGTCGTGGCCGACATGTGCGTGATCGATCTGCTCGGCGAGGACGGGACGGTGCGCCGCCCCGCGGCGGTCCACGCCGATCCGACCAAGGCGCCGCTGCTCTCGGAGCTGGAGGCGCGCTACCCGGCGCAGCTCGAAACGGTGCAGCCGGCCGCGATGGCGATGCGGAGCGGGCGCACGGTGCTGCTCACCGACCCGCAACGGACACTCGAGGGGACCACGCGCTCGCCCGAGCACGCCGCGCTCCTACGCGCCATCGGCGTGCGCGCGGCGATGGCGGTGCCGCTCGCCGCGCGCGGTCGCGTGCTCGGCGCGATCACGCTCTGCTCGTGCTCGCCCGAGCGAGGGTATGGGCCGGCCGATGTCGCGATGTGCGAAGAGCTCGCCCGCCGCGCCTCGCTCGCGATCGACAACGCGCAGCTGTTCGAGCGCGCGCACGAGGCGGTGCGCGCGCGCGATCTGTTCTTGTCGGTGGCCTCGCACGAGCTGCGCGGACCGATCACGACGCTGCAGCTTCGCCTGCAGGCGGCGCTGCGCACGGCGCCTCGCGACCTCTCGGTGCAGAAGCTCTCGGGCACGCTCGCGGTCGCCGACCGCCAGGTGCAGAAGCTCGCCGACCTCGTCGCCTCGTTGCTCGATCTCTCGCGCATCGCGGCGGGTCGGCTGCAGCTCGAGCTCGAGCTCGTCGATCTCTGCGAGGTGGTGCGCGACGTCTGCCAACGACTGGAGCCCGAGGGGGTGCGCGTCGGCAGCGTCCTCGAGCTGCGCCTGTCGGGCGAGGTGATGGGCCGCTGGGACCGCCTGCGGCTGGAGCAGGTGGTCTCGAACCTCGTCGGCAATGCGTTCCGCTACGCGGGCGGGAGCCCGGTGGAGATCGAGGTCGCGTCCGAGGGAGCTCGTGCGCGGCTTCGAGTGCGCGATCACGGACCGGGCATCCCCCCCGAGAGCAGATCACGGATCTTCGAGCGGTTCGAGCGCTCGACGTCCGAGGCCCGGTCGGGCGGCCTCGGGCTCGGGCTGTACATCGTGCGACAGATCGTCGAGGCGCACGGCGGCTCGATCTCGTTGGAGAGCGAGATCGGTGTCGGCTCGACGTTCACCGTGGAGCTGCCGCGCGGCTCTGCGGAGGACCCATCACACGGACAGGGGCTCACATGAGCAGGAGATCTTCGACGGCGATCCTGTTGCTCGCGTTCATGCTCGGCGCCCTTCTCACGAGCGTCGGGAGGGCCGAGCAGCTGTCGCTCACCAACGTGCAGCTGCTCCACGGCGGCGGCTTCGACGATTGGCACTACGCGAACGCCACCAGCGACCGGCGCATGTCGACCGTGACGCTCGAGCACTTCGGCGCCTGGGAGTACGGCGACAACTACTTCTTCACCGATCTGACCTTCGGCAAGTTCGTCGACCCGTCCGGCGCACGCACCGGCGAGCGCGCGCGCCTCTACCACGAGTGGACCTCGCGCGTCGGCGTCGGCAGGCTCGCGCGGGCCCAGGGACCGCTGCTCGGTCCCATCCGCGACGTGCTCGCCGCCGGACAGATCGGCGTCGGCGCCGCCGGGTTCTGGGCCGCGCTCGCGGGCGGGGGCATCGACCTCGCGTTGCCTGCGCCGCTGGTCGTCGGCGTCAACGTCTATGCGCGCAAGGACGCGTTCAACCGGACGACGTTCCAGGTGACGCCGTTCTGGGAGCTTCCGTTCACGATCGTCGGCGTCGGTCTCGCGTTCCGCGGCTACCTCGACGTCGCCGGCACCGACGATCTCGGCCTCGACGTCAACACGCAGCCGCAGCTCCTCCTCGACGTCGGCGCGCTCGCGGGCACGAAGGAGCGGCTGCAAGCGGGGATCGAGTGGTACCTCCACCGAAACAAGGTCATTCGCACCAGCGCGCCGCAGGCGATGGTGCGGTGGATCTTCTGACGCGGGGTTAGACGCGGAACCTTGCGATCCGTCAGCGTGGCGGCGCCGAGGCGCGCGCGGCGTTGATGCCGCGACAGGTCCGCGCGATCAGGAGCAGGGTGAGCACGTAGAGCGCGATCGCGCCACTACCGACGAGGAGCACCAGGACGGACCGGAGCGTTTGCGTGTCGTAGCTCGAACCGAGCGCGGCGCCGAGCGCGAAACCGGCGGGCACGAAGAACCCGAGGGCCACGACCACCACCGCCATCCACGTGGCGAGCCGCGGCTCGGCGACGCTCCGGCGCGCCATCGCCGTGTTGAAGGCACCCGGGAAGCGCAGCAGCGAGAAGGTGATGCCGAAGACGTTGATCACCGGCACGATCGCGAGGACAACGGCCAGACCGGGCGCGATCACGGGCTCGCCGCGCAACGAGTCCCACATCTTGTAGATGAGGGTGAGCCACAGCACCCACGCGATGACCGCCGGTATCGGCGCGAGGGCCGCGATCGTCTGCGAGAGGTTGTCCCGCTCGAACGCGAACAATGGCATCACGGCCGTCGCCGGCATCAGCACCGCGAGCGGGACCACGTACGCCGCGATCGACACGCGTGACTGGGCGCTCGGTTTCATGGATCTCCTCGCTTGTGGGCGCCCCGGCGGCCGCCTCCGGGCGAGCGTACGACGCGCCTTGCATCGGACGCCAGCCCGATGTCGTCGGACGCGCGTCAGCTCCCGCCGCCCGCGGTCCTCCGCATGACGTCGAGATCGAGCCGGCCGACGGGCACCTTCGTCGTGCGGTACGCGAGGTCGCCGAGCGGGATGGTCACCCCGATCAGCACGTCGCCGGCGGCGTCGACCTCGGTGAACGCGGGCGCCTCCGAGTGCCCCACTCGATCAGGCGCGCGCACCGTCGTCGAGACGGCGCATGCTGCCCATGGCCGCCACCGGCCCCGGGCCCTGGTATTGCCAGGTGACGCGCGCCCGCGACGAGATCGAGCGCGACCTCGAGACCGCGCGCCGGCCTCGCCCCGGGGCTCGTGTTGTCGAAGAGCGAGATGCCATGGTCGGGCAGCCAGCGCGCGTCGTGCTGGTGGCGGAAGATCGGTCCGACCGCGTCGACGGCGCTCAGCTGCCGCGCCCCGTCCTTGTTCGTGCCGACGCCGCCGAGCTTCCAGAGGACCGCCGGTGGCGCGCGACACGAGGTGCGGCCGGGGTGGGCCGCTGACCATTATTCGACGTATTTGCGCCCTGCGCGAGCATCCGTCATCGCGTCTTCGTCCTCCGCCTCCCCGAGCTCGAGCTCCCCGGTCAGGCCGTACCTCCGCCACGCCTCCGGGTGCTCTCGTTCGATCAGCGCGCGCACCGCGTTCGGCGTCAGACGCACGATCGGCTTGCCGTCGGTGCTGCTCCGCGGACGCTGGCCGAGCTCCCTCGGTGCGTACACCGTCAGCTCGAGGGGAAAGCGATCGGGCACGTGGACGTGGGTGAACTCCCTCACCTTGCCGTGCTTGAGGATGCTCACCTGTTGGACCTCGTGCACCCAGCCGAGGGTCTTCACGTGGGCGGTGACGTCGGTCGAGTCCTCGGCGAACACGTGCAGATCGACGTCGCTGCCGGCGCGGACGTGGCCGGTGGCGACCGAGCCGATCAATCGTGGCAGCAATGGCAGCAGCTGCTCCATCGCCTCGATGGCAGTGATCCGCATCGCGAACAGGCGGCGGGTGCGGTCGTCGCCCTCGATGTCCTCGACCAGCTCCAGAAGCGCCGCCTTGATCTCACCGTTGGAGGGGAGATCCGACGGGCGATGGCGCAGTCCCCGAGCGCCGTGTCGGCCCAGCAACCGCTTGGCGGCGAGGCGCTTGGCGGTGAAGTACTGCTTCACCTCTTCGCCGTACATGATCTGCGCCGCGAGCTGGGCGATGGCCTCGCGGAGGCCGCCTTGACGCTCCCAGCTCATGACGTCACCAGGTGGGCGAGCGCTTCGCGGAGCCTCGCGAGCGCCCCGCCGATCACCACGCCGCCGCGATTGGCGCCGTAGATGCGCTTCTGAATCACCTGCTGCGAGACGCCGAGCTTCCGTGCGATCTCCGACTGCGAGAGCCCTTCGAAGAAGAACAGCTCGATCGCTTCGCGCTGCTTGTCGGTCAATGCCGTCGCGACGGCGTGCCGGACCTGCTGGTCGAGGTCTTCAAACTCTCCTTTCATGGTCGCGTATCGCCGCGAGGGCGGCTTCGGGGGTGGTGACGGTGGCGTGCGGGCGCCGGCCGGCGAAGTCCCAGCGGCGGAGCGCCTCGAGATCGCGGAGCTCGCGCGTGCCGTGGAGGCGACGACGCGTTCTCCGCGGATCGCGCAACAGATCGAGGTGATGACGCACGAGGAACACCACCCGGTCGCTCACCAGACCGTCGAGCAGGTCGGCGCCGATCGCGTCGTGATCGCGTCCTTCGATGGATTTTCCCACGTCGTGGAGGAGGGCGGCGGCCCAGAGCTCGGGGTCGCAGGTCGCGGCCTGCGCGTGTTGGAACACCTGGAGCGAATGGAAGAGCGCGTCGCCTTCGGGATGGTAGCGCGGCGGCTGGGGCACGCCATCGAGCCCACGGAGGAGGTCGAGTAGATCGGGGTCCATCTACCCTGGGGTCCGGCTACACCCACCGGCACCGCCTCTTGAACCTCCGGTGACCTCCGCGGTCGAAGGGGGGTGACCACGCCGCTCCCCGACAGCCTCACCGCGGCGCAACGCGCGAAGATCCGTCGGCTCTCCCAGCCCGATGATGTCGCCCCCGACGAGGAGGCCGGGGAGCTGAACATCGTCCCGTTCCTCGACATCATCACGAACGTCCTGATGTTCGTGCTCGCGAGCATCAGCGTCACGTTCACGATCTCGTTGCTCGCCGAGCCGCCCAAGCAGGACCGGCGCGGCCCGGGCAAGATCCAGGAAGACACGCTGAACCTCACCGTCATCGTCGCCAGCGACGGGTACTTCATCAAAGGTCGCGCGGCGTCGATCGCGGAAGGCTGCGCCGGGATCGGCGGCGGACGCCCGACCGTGCCGAGAGTGCCGGCCGCTCCGACCGAGTCGTTCGACGGAAGGAAATACGACGTCGTCGGACTGCAGAAGTGCGCGAGAAGGCTAAAGGAGGAGGTCCCCAACGCCGCTGCCGAGCAGCAAGTCCTGGTGACCGCGAACCCGAACGTCCCGTTCCAGGAGATCACCCGCGCCATGGACGCCGTGCGAAGAGACGAGAAGGGCGACCTGTTTCCGAACGTCGTGTTCACCGTGCTGAAGTAGCAGTGGTCCGATGAATGCAGCGGGGCTGCCACCGGCGCTCTTCGCGGAGAGCGCGTGCGTCGCGCGGGGCTTTCCCAGAGCTCGGGGGCGGAGGCTACAGCGGCTTCTCGATCCACAGCTCCACGTTGCGATCCGACACGGCGGCCGGGTCCTTCGGCAGCCACCCGGAGGTCAAGTGGCGGCCGGCGCGCGGCACCTGATGGGTCTCGACGACGAACGCCTCGACGTGAGCCAGCACGGTGGTCCACGAGACCGCACATCGCTCGCCTGGCCGGTCTCCTCCGACGACGCGAAGGTCTCGACCTCGGGCGCGCCGCTCGAAGCGCGCGACGCCGAATCTCCGCGGGATACCGATCGCAAGCGTCGCGCGAAGGCGCGGCCAGAGCCCGCAAGCGCGCTTCGTCCGACGACGTCCTCGTTCGGCCGAAGTGCGTAGTACGCGCAATCATGGAAGGTCGAAGCACGGAGTCCGTCGAGTTCGCTTGGATTGCAGGCCGAGCGCCGTCGCCTCCGGGGTTGCGGTGCAGCAAGGCCGGTCGCTACCCTCCGTGCCGTGAGCAATGGATCACCCAAACCCGACGATCCAGCGGACGTCGGGGATCCGCCGGAACCACTGCGTGGTGGGGCCGGGAGCTCGGTCGGGCGCATGCTCGGCAAGTACCGGCTGCTCGCGGAGCTCGGGAGCGGTGGGGCCGCCACGGTCTTCCTCGTGGTGATGCGCGGCCCGAGCGGCTTCAGCAAGTTGCTCGTGCTGAAGGTGCTCCGCCCTCAGCTCGCGGAGGACTCCGACGTCGTCTCGAGCTTCCTCGATGAAGCCAGGCTGGCGGCGCGATTGAATCACCCGAACGTCGTGCAGACCAACGAGGTCGGGGTCGAGGGCGGCCACCACCTCATCGCGATGGAGTACCTCGACGGCGTCGCGCTCAATCAGCTGATCGATCGTGTCCGCCGCCGCGGCTCGTCGGTGCCGCTCGGCATGCACCTCCGCATCATCCACGAGGCGCTCAACGGGCTGCACTACGCGCACGAGCTCACCGACTTCGACGGCTCGCCGTTGGAGCTCGTGCACCGCGACGTCTCGCCGCACAACCTGTTCGTCACCTTCGACGGCCAGGTCAAGATGCTCGACTTCGGCATCGCGAAATTCGCGGGGTCGAGCCACGACACCCAGACCGGCGTCATCAAGGGGAAGATCCGCTACATGTCGCCGGAGCAGCTCGGCGGCGAGAAGGTCGATCGTCGCGCCGACGTCTTCTCGGTCGGCGCGATGCTGTGGGAGGCGGCGACCGGCGAGAAGCTGTGGAAGGGCCGCGGCGACGTCGAGATCATGTCGCGCGTCGTCGCCGGGGAGGTGCCGAGCCCGCGCGAGCTCAAGCCCGATGCGAACGCGTCGCTCGATCGCATCTGCCGCAAGGCGCTCTCGAAGAAGCGTGAAGACCGCTACGCGAGCTGCCTCGAGCTGCAGGCCGACCTCGAGAAGCTCCTCGACGAGCTCGGTGATCGCACCACGTCGCGGGACATCGGCCGCTACCTCAACGAGACGTTCAGGGACCTGCGCCTCCAGCGCAAGGCGGTGATCGAGGCGCAGCTCACGTCCGCGTCCCGCACGGGCGCGGGCGAGTTGCCCGCGCTCGGCGAAATCGACCACGCGAGCATGCCGAGCCTGCCGTCGGCGTCGCACTCGCTCGAGAAGGAGCTCCCCGACATCACCCCGTCGGCGTCGAACAAGATGCAGGCGACGGCCACCAGCCTGCCGCCCGAGCGAACGGGCCCGAAGGTCAGCTGGACGTTCGTCGCCGGCGCGTTGGCGGTCGTGGGGCTCGTCGTCGCCGGCCTGATCGTAATCCGCCCTCCCGCGACCGCGCCGTCGGTGGCGTCGACGCCGTCGGCATCTGCGCCTCCTCCCGCCCCCGCTGCGACCACCGCCGCTCCCGTGGCGAGCAGCGGCGCCCCGGCGCCCGCCGTGGCCGAGGCGACCCTGACGGTGCGCGCCGAGCCCGAGATCGCGAAGCTCTTCCTCGACGGCCAGGCGCTCGCCACCAATCCGAGCTCCCACAAGCTCCCGCGCGATGGAGCGTCGCACGTGTTGCGCGCCGAGGCGCCCGGCTACGCCACGAAGACGCTGACCGTCACCCTCGAAGCCGATCGCGACGTGCTGCTCTCGCTCGACAAGCACGCGGGAGCCGGCACGGTCCATCCGACCCCGACGAAGGCAGCGGCGACGACCGCGAGCGCGGCGCCTCCACCGGCTCCTCCTCCTGCCCCTTCGAGCACCGAGACCAAGCCGTCGCCCGCGACGACGGGCAAGAAGCCGCCGAAGTCCATCGACTCTGCCAACCCCTGGGACTGACGCCATGCGATCGCGGCAGCTCGTGGCTGTTCTCCTGTCGGCTGCCATGATCGGCTCGCCTTCCGCCGCGAGCTTCGCTCAGGCGACGCCCGCCGAGCCGGCTCCGGCTCCGGCGCCGGCCCCGGCCCCGGCCCCGAAGGAACCGAAGGACCCGAAGGAACCGAAGGACCCGAAGGAAGAGGCCCTCGCGCACTGGAAGCGTGGCCTCGAGCTCCACGAGGAGCAGGACTTCACCAACGCGTTGATCGAGTTCCGCAAAGCCTACGAGCTCGCGCCCACCTACAAGGTCCTCTACAACATCGGTCAGGTCTGCTTCCAGCTCACCGACTACGCGTGCGCGCTGCGGAGCTTCGAACAGTACCTGAAGGACGGGGGCGGCAACATCGCGACCGATCGCCGGAAGGAGGTCGAGCGCGACATCGTCAAGCTCCGCGCTCGGGTGGGAACCCTCGAGATCGTCAGCAACGTCGAGGGCGCCGACGTCTTCATCGACGACGTGATCGTCGGCAAGACGCCGCTCTCGTCCACGATCCTGGTCAGCGCCGGCCGTCGGAAGATCGTCGTCTCGAAGCATGGTCACACCCCGGTCACGCGGATCGTCGAGGTGGCCGGCACCGACTCGCTCCGCGTCGAGGTCCCGCTTACCGAGATCGGCGGCAAGACGCCGGAGCCGATGGGCACACCGTCCCGCTGGACGTCGCTCTCCTGGGTCGGCCTCGGCGCCGCGGGCGCGTTGGCGCTCGCGGGTGGGGTCACGGGGGTGTTGGCGCTCGGCGCCTCGAAGGACCTCGAGGAGAAGAAGTTCGTCGGCAGCCAACCGTCCCCCGCGTTCGAGGAGCAGAGCGATCGCGTGCGGACGTTGTCGCTCACGACCGACATCCTGTTCGGGGCGGCGGCGCTGACGCTCGGCACCACGCTGGTTCTCACCGCCATTCGCACGCCGAAGCCGGAGCACGCGCCGGCGACGGTATCGTTCGGAGTCGCGCCGTCGGGAGTGGTCCTCGGGGGGGAGTTCTGACGTGATCGCATCTGCAAGGCGCGCCGCGCCGCTCTTCGGCTTGTTGCTGTTCTTCGCGGCCGATGGCTGCTCGCTCATCGTCGAGACCGATCCGCGAGGCGGAGGCATCGGCTCCGCGTGCACGGCCAACGATCAGTGTCACGCGGGCAGCTGCGACCGCGGCCTCTGCGTCGCGTCGTGCTCAGAGGCCGCGGACTGCCCAGCTCCCTCCGACTGCTTCGCGGGGAAGTGCCAGCTGCCGCTCAAGGTCGGCGCCGCGTGGGTCGGCGTCGTCGCCGGAGGCGAAGGGTGGACCCTCACCCACCAGGAGGGCCTGCAGGCAGCGGCGCAGCAGCTGCCGTACATGAGCTTCAGCTACAAGGAGAACGTCATCCCCTTCAGCGGCGACATCAAGAAGGCGGTCGACGAGTTCGTCAAGGGCGGCGCACAGGTCATCATCGCCAACTCGTTCAGTCAGCGCGACGAGATCCTCACGCTCGCCGAGACCTACCCCAAGATCACCTTCCTCACTTGCGCCAGCTACAAGAGCAACCACAAGAACGCGATCTCGTTCACCGCGCACTCCGAGCAGCCCTGGTACATCGCCGGCAAGGTCGCCGCGGCGAAGACCACGAAGAAGCGCCTCGGCTACGTCGGCTCGTTCATCACGCCGGAGGTCGTGCGCCACATCAACGCGTTCTACCTCGGCGCGCGCAGCGTCGATCCGACGATCGAGGTCGAGGTCAACTGGCTCGGCTTCTGGTACGACTACAAGACCTCGCGGACGTACGACTTCAGTCACCCCAGGCTGACGGGCGGCGTCACCCAGAAGTTCTACCGAGAGGAGCTGCTGGCGCTCCGGCTCATCGAGGACGGCGCTGACGTCATCGCGCACGGCGCCGACAGCCAGCGCTCGGTGCGGCTGGTCGAGCGCCTCCACGAAGAAGGCAAGCTGCCGCACCCGGTCTGGACGCTCAGCAACGACAACCGCAACGGGTATCGCGAGCTCACCTCCGAGAACCTCCCCAACGGTCCGCCGATGCAGACCTGCCTCGGCAGCCCGTACTGGGACTGGGGTCCGCTCTACACGCGTCTGCTCGACTCGATCCACCGGGGCACGTTCAACCCTTCGGTGAACTTCCTCGAGCCGATGCTCGCGACCAGCGACAGCATCGTCGGCTTCCAGCTCAACCCGACGGTCGGGGTCGACGACAGCTCGGTGCGTTCCTACGTCAACGACGTCGCGAGCAAGGGGTGGCAGTCGGTGTTCGACGGGCCCTACGAGACCACCGGCCAACGCGACAAGGACAACGACGGCAAGCCCGACGCCTCGCAGGCGGTCGAGAAGGGCGAGCTGATGAGCGACGCCGAGTACCCGCGCGTCTGCTGGTTCGCCAAGGGTATCGTCGAGCGCAAGGATCCGCTCACGCCGATCGCCGGAGCGGCGGACGTCATTCCCGCCAGGGTCCCCGACCAGGCTCGAACCACCGACGACCGGTGGGTCGCCGACATCGAGGGCCCGCCGGGCGCGCCGCCCAAGGTCGGTCTGAACTGCAACGAGAACCTCTGACCGCCCTGCTCGCCGACAGTCGCGGGGGCCCTCGCGGTGGCGCCCCCATCCGCCAGTCTGCGACGCCGCATGTCGCGCCACCATCGGTCGCGCTCGTCCAGGTCGACGCACCGCCCGCAGGTCGCCTCGGGGCTCGCAGCGGCAGATGAACCCGGGGACTGCGCAGGCGCCTGCGTGTCGTTGCGCAGGCGCCTGCGTGTCGAGGTCTCACCGCTTCAGGTTGTTCACCAACGTGCCGATGACCTCTCGCATCTTCGCGTACGTGCCCTCGGCGACGCGCGGATCGTAGCCCGCGGCCTCGGCAGCGTGGCAGCACGCCATCGTCTCGCGCATCGACGAGCACGCCGTCTGATAGCGCTCCCGCCGGTGCCCACCATGCGCGAACGACCCCTCGGCGATGTTCAACGGCACCGAGGTCGAAGCCTTCCTCGTCTGCCGCGCGAGATCGCGATCGTGCCGCTCGATGCGCGCGATCACCGGCCGCAGCTCCGCCACCACCTCGAGACTCACCCAGTACACCCTCAGCATCGCGGTACTCGTTCCGCCCCGAGACGCGCACGCACGACCGAGCACGCCGGCAAACTCCCGAGCCCGAGCCCGAGCGCGAGCCCGAGCCCGAGCCCGAGCCCGAGCCCGAGCCCGAGGCTGAGCGCGAGCCTGCGCCTGCGCCTGCGCCTGCGCCTGCGCCTGCGACGGGTTGTGTCGTACTGGGCGCTCGGGCTTTTGATCGTACCGGCGTGCTCGGCGCCGTCCAGGCCGCAGCGGCGCTGCGCGCCGTCGCTCGCTGCG
>JACPFM010000046.1 GCA_016182965.1 Deltaproteobacteria bacterium
CGTCAGTCGTCAGCCGAGACGAGAGGGCTTCTCGTCTTCTCGTCTTCTCGTCTTCTCGTCTTCTCGTCTTCTCGTCTTCTCGTCTTCTCGTCTTCTCGTCTTCTCGCCTTCTCGTCTTCTCGTCTTCTCGTCTTCTCGTCTTCTCGTCTTCTCGTCTTCTCGTCTTCTCGTCTTCTCGTCTTCTCGTCTTCTCGACTTCTCGTCTTCTCGTCTTCTCGTCTTCTCGTCTTCTCGTCCTCTCGCCTTCTCGCCTTCTCGCCTTCTCGCCTTCTCGGCTGACGACTGACGACTGACGACTGACGACTGACGACTGACGACTGACGACTGACGACTGACGCGACTGACGACTGGGTCTAGCTTTGCGCCTGGCCCTGGCCGCCGTGGCCGCCGACCCAGTCGAGCACACGGGCGGACGGGGTACGGCCGTCGTCCTCGTCGACGGCGCGGAAACGGACCGTGCCGGACTTGTCGAGGACGAACGTCGCGGTGCGCGTCACGCCTTCGGCGCCCTCGAGGCCCCAGCGGTCGAGCACCGAGCCGTCCTCGTCCACCAGCACCGGGAAGGGCAGGCGCTCACGCTCGACCAGCGCGAGGGCGGTGGCCCGGTCGCCCGAGCAGATCGCGATCAGGGTCGCGCCCGCTTCGTAGAGGCCCGCGTACCGGAGCTTGTAGTCGCGCAGCTGCTCGACGCAGGCAGGCGATCCAGCGGCGCGGAAGAACACCAGCACCACCGGACCGAGCAGCACGAGCTCGCGCAGCTCGAGGCAGTTACCGTCGAGGTCGGTCAGCGCGAACGGCGGTGGCGTGACGCCGACGGCCGGCGGGTGGGTGACGCGGGACGGGCGGGACACGCGATCCAGGGTGGCCACCTCGGATGGGATGCCGGCGCCCGGGCCTCCTCGCGCAGGCCACGAATCGCCCTCGCGATGGCTGCCAACGGCAGAACTCTGCTTGTCCCCGGCCACCCGGGCCGCGTAAGGTCGCACCGTGCGACCCCGTCGAACCCTGAGGTCCCCGCTCGTCGTCGCCCTGTCGCTGCTCGCCCCGCTGGCTTTGTCGCTCGGCGCGGCGCGGGCCGGTGATTTGAAGGCGCGCGTGACGGGTTTCGAGAGCCTGCGTCCGGCCGCGCTCGCCAGCGCGACGGCCGCCGACAAGAAGCTGTTCACCCTGCGCGAGTTCGATCCGCTGGTTCCGCCGAAGTACACGAACATCTCGGCCAAACCCGACAAGGACGTGACGCTCGCCATCTACGGCGCCGGCGACAAGTCCGGCTTCGGTCTCGGCGCGGTGATCCGGCTCGCCGGCGGGCGAGCGGTGCCGTCGACGGTGGTCATTCCGCCCGGCGTGGCGGTCTTCTTCCGCAACGACGACCCCTTCGTCCACCACGTCAAGGGGCCGGAGCTGTCGCGCGATCTGCGCCCCGGCGAGTCGCACAAGCTCGAGCCCAAGGGCAAGCTGTCCGAGTTCACCGACGACCTGGTCCCGAGCGTCAAGGCGTGGGTCGTCGTCGAGGACGGGGTGATCGCCAACCGCTGGCCCAACCCCGACGGCTCGGTGCGGATCACCGACATGGCCGACGCGGAGTACACCATCAAGGCGTTCTTCGAGGGCAAGGCGAAGACGTCGGTCACGTTCAAGGTCCCGGCGAAGGGCTCGGTCGACCTCAAGGAACCCATCGCGGTCGCCCCCCCGGCGGCCTCGGGGAAGTGAGGGCGCCGCCATGATGCTCCTCTCCCGCTTCTGGTACGCCATCCTCGGCGTCGCGCTCGCCGCGGCGATCGCGTTCGTCTACGTCGGCATCCACCAGCACAACCGCATCCGCGAGACCGACACGCGGCTGATCATCGACCACGACCGCGACATCGTCGACTGGTACCTCCGCATCGACTCGCGCCGCCGCCTCGACGCGCTGGCCATCGTCAGCATCGACGATCAGGTGCGCAACGGCATCGTCAAGGCGAACGCGCAGGAGAAGGTCGCCCACGAGGTCCGCGAGGCGATGAAGAAGCGCCTCGGCGATCTCGCGCAGAAGTTCTCGGGCCTGATCAAGGACGAGGGCAAGGGCGGCGCGGTGCCGATCGCGCTCTTCGCCGTCGACGCGCGCGGTCGCGTCGTCTCGCACGTGAACTTCGACCGCGCCGGGCAGGTGAAGGACGACACCTTCGAGCTCGGCGGGTTCCCCGTCGTCGCCGACGCGCTGCACGGCTGGCTGCGCGACGACACATGGGTGTTCGATCGCGACAGCATCTACCGCGTGGTCGCGCGTCCGGTCGTGGCCGCCGAGGGCGCGCCCCCGGCGGGCGCGGTCGTCGCGGTGCGCCGCGTCGACGACGGCTTCGCCAAGACGCTCGTCGATCGCACCGAGGTGCCGGTGGCCTTCTACGTCGCGGCGCCCGACGGCGACGCCGTGAAGGTCGCCGCCCGCGCGGTGCCCGACAAGTCCGACGTCTCGTTCGACGGCTTCACCATCGAGGGCAAGTCGCCCGCCGACGACAAGAGCTACCAGGAGACCGGCTCCTCGCCGCTGAGGCAGGCCGGCCCGATGACCGTCGCGTACTCGCGCCTCATCGGCATGTCGTGGGAGTCGGGCGCCGGCTACGTGGTCGCGCGCAAGGTCACCTCGATCGCCGATCCGAGCGCGCTGCTCGCCGGCGCCGACGAGAGCGACAAGAAGGCAGTGCCGATGGGCCTGCTGATCGGCATCGCGCTCGCCGCCATCCTCATCGGCATCGGCGCCACGGTCGTCGAGCACGGCATGCCGCTGACGAAGCTCTCGCGCGAGGCGAACAAGTTCGCCAAGGGCCAGCAGGACGCGCTGCCGCTCGCCAAGCTCTCCGGGCCCTTCCGCAAGATCGGTCAGGAGGTGAACGAGGGCGTCGAGCGCGTCATCGCCAAGGGCGGCGGCGCCTCGCGCAAGGCCGCCGACCTCGAGCAGATCCTCGGCCCGGTCCCCGCGGCGCCGCAGATGAGCGCCTTCTCCTTCGGCCTCGCGCCCGAACCGGGCCCCGCGCCCGGTCGCCAGTCCGGCCCGAGCGTCGACGACATGCTCGCGAACCTGCCGCCGGCCGCCGGCGCCGCGCCCGAGCCGGCCAAGCCGGCCGGTCCGCCGCCCAAGCCGGCCGGTCCGCCGCCGAAGCCTGCGGCCAAGCCGGCGGCTCCGGTCGTCCCGCCTGCGCCCGCCGCGCCGGTGATCTCCTCGCTCGTCGAAGACAGCTCCGAAGCCGAAGACGACGCGACGATGGTCCAGAAGATCCCCGAGGAGCTCATGGCCGCGGCCAAGAGCGGCGAGGTGCGGGCGATCGAGACGGCCGACGAGCTCGTGCAGTGGCGGCAGACGTTCGACGAGTTCGTCAACATGCGCCAGAAGTGCGGCGAGCCGACCACCGGGCTCTCGTTCGAGAAGTTCCAGGGCCAGCTCCGCAAGAACAAGGAGCAGCTCGTCAAGCAGTACAACTGCAAGCGCGTGAAGTTCACCGTCTACGAGAAGGACGGGAAGGCGGCGCTCAAGGCGACGCCGATCAAGGACTGATCGCTCGCGGGGACTGCGTGCGTGATCGGCGGCGGTGGCGCTTCGCCGGCTGCGCGGACCGGGTCGAAGGTCAAAGGTCAAAGGTCGAAGGTCGAAGAAGCCCGGGGCTGGGCTCGACTTTCGACCTTCGACCTTTGACCGCTGCGTGCGGCGCATGACCGCCGTCATGCGTTGCGCGCGGATGACCGCCGGCGCGGCGCGCGCGCGGTAGACTCGAACGCCACTCCCACGGAGGCGCGCGATGGCGACGCTCGACAAGCTGCGACGGGTCGCCCGGGAGGGCGCGAGGTGGAGCCGGGAGGGCGCGAGGTGGAGCCTGAAGGGCGCGAGGTTGGCGAAGCTCTCGCTCTTCGTCGCCCTCGGCGCGGCGTCCGCGATCGTCGCCGCGTGCGGCGGGGGCGGGGGCACGCAGACGCCGCCGCACGCGCCCGAAGTCGGCGCCGACACGGGCACGTCCGACGCCGCTGCGACCGACGACGCCGACGGCAGCCTGACCATCGACGCGGGCGGCTTCGACGCGACCGGCGGCGACGCGCGCGCCGACACCCTGTGGGACGTCCCCTACGAGTGAACGACCGATGGACGTCGCCTTCGTCTCGCTGCGCGCGCGCGAGCCGCTCGCCTACGGGCTGATGTCGCTCGCCGGCGCATTGCGCGCGCGGGGTCATCGCGTGGCGATGGTGCAGGCGGGCGACGCCGGCGAGCTCCGCGATCACCCGGAGGTCCGGCGCGCCGACGTGATCGGTCTGTCGGCGACCACCGGGCTCCACCGCGTGTACGTCGACTGGGCGCGGCGGCTGCGCCGCTGCTTCCCCCACAAGGCGCTGGTGATGGGCGGGCCGCACCCGAGCTTCTTCCCGCAGGTCATCGAGCACACCCCGCTCGACGGCATCTGCATCGGCGAGGGCGAGGAGTCCTTCCCCGAGTTCCTCGAGCTGCTCGCCGAGGGCCTTCCCCGCGTGCCCGACGGCTTCTGGATCCGTCGCGATCACGGGCGCGGTCCGGTGGAGCGCGGGAAGACCCGGGCGCCGCCGCGCGATCTCGACGCGCTGCCGTCGCCCTCGTTCGAGCTCTTCTACGACGCCGAGCCCCGCTACCGCGCGCTCCCGATCCGCATCTTCCTGGCGACGCGCGGCTGCCCGTTCCGCTGCAGCTACTGCTTCAACCATCACGTCAACGAGCGCAACCGTCCGTTCGGTCCGCTCCTGCGCGCCCACGACCCCGAGCGCCTGGTCGACGAGATCGCGCGCGTGCTCGCGCGCTGGGGCGGGCGCACGGTCTGGTTCCTCGACGCGAACTTCGTCGCCAACCGCCGGTGGCTCGAGGCGTTCGCGCCCATCTACGCGCGGCGCATCGGGCTGCCGTTCTTCTGCAAGCTGCGCCCCGAGCGCGCCTCGGAGCGCGTGGTCGAGACGCTGGTCTCCGCCGGCTGCACCGGCGTCGGCGTCGGCATCGAGTCGGGCAACGAGCGCTCGCGGCGCGAGGTGCTCGCGCGGCCGGGGCGCGACGCCGAGATCCTCGAGGGCTGCCGGCTCCTCAAGCGCGCGGGCATCCGCATCATGTCCTTCAGCATGCTCGGCATCCCCGGCGAGACGCTCGACGACGCGCTGCGGACCGTCGCGCTGAACGTCGCGTGCGGCGTCGACTACGCGGGCGCGACGATCCTCCAGCCGTACCCGGGCACGCCGATCGCGCGCTGGGCCGTCGAGCACGGGCACTTCGACGGCGACTACGATCGCCTGAGCTACTCGTACTTCGCCGAGTCGCCGTTCCGCTTCCCGAGCCAGCGCGATCGCGATCGGATCACCAACCTCCAGCGCCTGTTCGCGTTCGCCGTCGAGTTCCCCGAGGTGCGCGCGCGCATACGTCGGCTGATCGATCGCCCGCCGAGCGCGTTCTACCGTCACCTGTTCGAGGTGCGGCATCACTGGGCCCTGCAGCGCGGGTTCTATCGCGGATTCACCCGTCTGCCGCCCGCCGAGCACGGGACGATCGAGCAGCTCCGGCGCGCGTGCGGCGAGCTCGCGCTTCCCACGGAGCCGCCCGACGAGGCCTCGTGACCGTGCGATAGCGCCGAGTCTGCGATCCAGCGGTCCGCGCTGTGCCGGCTGGACGCCGGCGATCCGTCCCGAGGCCACCGGTCTTCCCGAAAGCTCGCCTTTCGACTACCCTTCGCGCGGTCGGTCGGGCTCTCACCCGGCCGATCCGAACGGTGTTCCGTTCGCGCGTCGTCGTTTCCACGGGCCCATAGCTCAAGAGGTCAGAGCCCCCGGCTCATAACCGGGCCGTTCCTGGTTCGAGTCCAGGTGGGCCTACCTCCGGGTGCCGTCCTTCCGCTTCCGAGATACGAGGAACCCTTGAACCCTGCCGTTCGCGACCAGTTCGACGTCCTGAAAGCGCTCGTCGTTGCCGACGAAGAGATCCGAAAGCTCGACGTGGAGTTGGTGAAGGAGCGCGAGGCGCTCGAGGGTGTGAAGAAGGATCTGGTGCGCGTCCGCGAGCAGATTGAGCAGGAGCGCCACCGCTACGACGAGATCGAGCACGACCGCGGCGCCCGCATCCAGGAGGGCCGCGTCCTCCAGCAGCAGCTCGAGCGCTCGCGCGAGAAGATGAACCGCACGCGCAACGAGAAGGAGTCGAACGCGGTGCAGCGCGAGCTCGAAGAGACGCGCAAGCTCCTGCGCGACGTCGAGGACGCGGTCGGCAAGCGCTCGCTCGAGCTCGACGAGCTCCGCAAGAGCATCATCGATCACGAGGAGCAGGAGGCCGGCTACGTCGCCCGCATCGGCGAGACCGAAGGCGCCGTCTCCAAGCGCCTGCAGGAGATCGAGGCGGAGCGCGGCGAGAAGGCCGGGGTCCGCGACGGCGTCGCGAAGAAGCTCCCCCCCGTCGTCCTCCGCAAGTACGATCAGATCCGCGCCAAGCGCCTCTCGGGTGCTGCGCGTCTGGAGGCGGGGCGATGCAAGGCCTGCAACATGAGCATTCCGCCGCAGCTGGCGCAGCGCATCGCGCGGGCCGACGTGCTCGAGCAGTGCCCCTCCTGCAACCGATTCCTCTACATCGACGCCACCCCGCCCTCGACGCCGCCCGCGACCTGAGGTCCGCGTGAAGGCCTGCCCCACCTGCTTCCGGCTCTACCCTGCGGCGGCGGGGTTCTGCCCGCAGGACGGCACGCCGCTGCTCTCGCACGAGCAGGTCCCGGCGCAGAGCAGCGAAGGCGACCGGCTGCTCGGCACGCAGCTGTGCGGTCGCTACGAGGTGCGCCGCATCGTCGCCGACGGCGGCATGGGCCGCGTCTACGAGGCGCGCGACACCCAGCAGAATCGCCGCGTCGCCATCAAGGTGCTGCACCCCGAGGTCGCCCGCGATCCGATCGCCCTCGAGCGCTTCAAGCGCGAGTACGACATCAGCAAGGACCTCCCGCACGCCCACATCGTCGAGGTCCTCGACTTCCAGCAGGCCGATCAGGGCCAGTTCATCATGGTCATGGAGTTCCTCGACGGCGAGGAGCTCCGCGCGCTGCTCAAACGCGAGCGCAAGGTCGGCCCGGCGAAGATGGTCCGCGTGCTGTCGCAGGTCGCCATCGGCCTCGACGAGGCGCACCGTCGCGAGTTCGTGCACCGCGATCTCAAGCCCGACAACGTGTTCCTCTGCGACAGCGAGGCCGGCCCCAACGTCAAGCTCCTCGACTTCGGCTCGGTCCGCATCAACAAGAACCGGCAGGCCTCGAAGCTCACCAGCCTGGGCACCACCATCGGCTCGCCGTTCTACATGTCGCCCGAGCAGGCGCAGGGCGTCGAGAACCTCGACCACCGCGCCGACGTCTTCGCGCTCGGCGCCATCGCCTACGAGGCGCTCACCGGCGAGGTGCCGTTCTCGGGCGCCAACGGCCCTGCGATCCTCCTCGCGATCCTCACCAAGACCCCGGCGCCGATCAGCACCAAGGGCAATCTGCCGCCGGCCCTCGACGACGTCATCGACGACGCGCTCGCCAAGAAGCCCGAGACGCGCACGCCCTCGGTGGGCGCGCTGGCCGACGGGTTCGGTCACGCGTTGGGCCTCGCCGGCGATCACGCGCAGTGGGCGCAGACGCCGGTCGCCGATCTCGAGCGCATGGTCGCCGCCGCCCGCCCCGCGCCGCGCGCGGGCGCGATGGTCGTCGACGATCCGTTCGCCGCCGATCCGTTCGCCGCGGGCGCGCCGCCGCCCCCGCCGCCTCCGCCTCCGCCTGCGGGCATGCAGGCGCCGATGGCCGCGCGCGCCGCGATGGACGACGCGTTCGCCGCCGCGGGCGCCGGCGTGCTCGAGCCGGCGGGTGTGCCGCAGCGGCCGCTCGCGCTGCTGATCATCGGTGCGTTGGTGGTGCTCGTCGCGATCGGCGGCGTCGTCGCGTTGGCTTTGCGTTGAGCCCCGACCTTCGACCCGGTCGACACGAGCCTCCCGACGCAGCCGAGCGACAGGGCAACAGGCCCTCTCACGTCGCCGGCGGCATGCTCTCGCGCGCGCCCTCTTCGACCGGGTGCGCGCCGAACAGCAGGCGCAGCACGCGCGCGAACAGCTCGATCGCCGCGAGCCCCACGAGGAAGAGCGCGAGCATCGGGCCGAGCTCGGTGGTCTGACGTGACAGGCCGCTCGTCGCCGCCGTGGCGATGGTCGGGGCCAACGGGCGCGGACGCAGGTCGACCTCCGCGGGCGCCGGCGCGACGGCGCGCACGTCGCGGTGCGCGCTGCCGCCCTTGGGCACGACCTCGACCAGCCACGCGCCGATCTTCCCCGGGCGCACGCGCCGGCCGTCGCCGGAGCGCTCGCCGGTCAGCGGCTCGCCCAGCGGGTTGCCGCGCTCGTCGAGGATGCGTGCGTCGATCGCGTCGGAGGGACCGACCGTCCACGCGTCGCCGACGGTGAGGCGCGCGCCGGCGCCGCGATCGCGCGCGCGGGCGACGAACGCGTCGAGCAGCGCGAGGAACGACGGGCGCACCGGCAGATCGGAGAGCTCGGGCGAGAAGGGCAGCGTCACCAACCACAGCTCGCCCTGTCCCTGCGCGCGCGTGAGCAACAGAGGCGCGCCGTTGCCGAACTTCGCGCGGACCACGAAGCGGCTTTCGTCTTCGCGATCGATGATCGCGCGCCCGAGCGGCGCGAGGTTAGACGCGGGCTCCACGCCGTCGCCGAGCGGGCCGGCGTGCTTCGGATCGACGCCGAGCGGGCCCTGCACCCGCTCCCACTTGAGCGGCCGGGCGAGCAGCGGCTCGAACGAGCTGCCGAGCGGCGGGGTGGCCGCGTGCGGACCGACCGCCAGCAGGAGCACGCCGCCGGCGTCGATCCACCTGGCCAGGGCCATGCGCGTCTCGGGGCCGAAGCCGGACGGATCGTCGACGGCGATGCCCGCGAAGGCGGCGAGCTCGGTCTCGCGATCGGGCACCGAGGAGATCGGGCGGATGGGGACTCCGGCCTGCAACGCGCCGAGGCCGCGCTCGAGCACCGGCGCGCCGCCGGTCGCCACGATCTCTTCGAGCGCGCCGCCCTCGGCGACCACCACGCCGATCGCCGGCGCGGTCGCCGAGCCGAGCACCGGCGCGAGATCGTCGGTCGCGATCGCGTCTTTTTCGCCGACGATGCGCGCGTGCACGCGCGGCTTGCCCGCCGCGGGGGTCAGCGGCCCGGCCTTGGCGACGTCGACCGGGACCAGCACGTCGAACGTCTGCGGCGCGCTCGGCACGTTGGGCGGGAAGGCCGCGCGGCCGACCACCAGACGCGCGTCGTCGACCGTCACGATCTCGATCGCGCGCTGCCCCACCGCCTCGATGGTGCACGACAGCTTGGCCCGCACCGCGTCGCCGGCGCCCTCGGGCGTGGCGGCGAGCAGCGCGCAGTCGCCGAGGCCCTGCGGCGGCGGCGCCTTCAGGCCTTCGATCGGCGCCTCGACGTGCACGCCGGCGAGCTCGGCGAGCGGCGCGGCCGCCGGGTTGCCGTCGGCCAGATCGGACAGCAGCACCACGCGGCGATCCGGCTGCGGGAGCTCGGCGATCGCCGCCGAGGCGAGGGCGATCGCGGCGTCGAGATCGGTCGCGCGATCGCCGCCGCCGTCCTGCGCGATGCGCTCGATCGCGGCGCGCACGACCGACGCCTCCTGCGTGGCGGCGAGCGCGACGCGCGCCGGCGCTCCGGCGAGGACGATGGTGGTCGCGTCGCCGCTGCGGAGCGAGCCGGCCAGTTCGCGCGCGGCGACGATCGCGAGCTCGAAGCGCGTGCGCGCGCCGCCGCGACGCGCGCCGGGCGGGAGCTCGGCGCGCATGGACATCGAGTCGTCGATCACGATCGCGAGCGCGACCGACGCGCCGCCGTGACGATCGAGCGCGAGGCGCTGGCAGCGCACGAGCGGCGACGCGGCGAGCAGCGCGAGCGCGAGGATGGCGATCGCGCGCAAGAGGAGGAGCGTGCGGTCCTCGAGGTGCGCGCGCCGGCGCGCGACCGGCGGCGCGGTCGGCACGAGGCGCGCCGCCGGGAACAGCCGCTCCTCGGGGCGCCGACGACGGAGCAGGTGCGCGACGAGCGGGCCGATGACCGCGACGGCGACCAGCAGGCCGAGCGGGACGAGCAACCTCACGGCGCGCCCTCGGTGGCGTCGGAGGGGCGGGCGATCGCGCGGAGGATCTCGCGCACCACCGCGACCGGATCGTCGGTGGTGACCGAGCGCACCAGCGCGCCGCCGTGCCGGGCGAGGGTCTCGCGCCACGTGTTCGCGCGCGCCTCGAGGTTCGCGAGGTACTCGGCGCGCACCGTGGGCGCGTCGGTCTGGATCGACACGACGTCGGCCGGCCCGGCCTCGACCGCGCGGAGGCGGATCGGCCCCTCGTAGGGCAGCGTCGCCTCCTCGGGATCGAGCACCTCGCACACGGCGAGCGGGCGACCGCGCGTGCCGAGCGCGGCGATGACCTCGGCCGCCTCGTCGGGCAGGTCGAGCAGATCGCTGAAGACGATGATCGCGCTGCCGCGACGCGCGCCGCGCAGCGCGACGCCGAGGCCCTCTTCGAGCACGTCGGGGCGGGCGCGCGCGTCGCCGCCGGCCCGCGCCGACTCGAGGTGGGCGACGATGCGGTCGAATGTCTCGGCGCGCGCGGAGGGCGCGACGCGGCGCACGCCCTCGCCGCCGATCCAGTCGAGGCCGACCGGATCGCCGCCGGCCAGCGCCACCCGCGCGAGCGCCGCGGCGAGCACCGCGGCGAACGCCAGCTTCGCGCCCGGCGCGCCGCGCCCGCGGAAGCCCATCGAGGCCGTCGCGTCGACGACCAGGCGGAGCGCGCGCTCGGTCTCGGTCTCGAACTGCCGCACGACCACGCGTTCGTGGCGCATCGACGCGCGCACGTCGATGAAGCGCAGCTCGTCGCCGGGGACGTAGGCGCGGTGGCCGGCGAACTCGACGCCCGCGCCGCGGCGCACGCTGCGGTGCGCGCCGGCGTAGAGGCCGTCGGCGACCATGCGCGCGCGCAGGTGCAGCGGCGCGAGCTCGCCCCAGTCGAGCTGCGCCCGCAGCGGCTGATCCTTGCCGTCGCGCTTCGCCATCGTCGTTCTCTTCGTCTTCTTGGAGGCTTCTTGGAGGCGCGGTCTTGCTACGGCTTCGTCGGGGGCGCGAGCGATCCGATGGAGACCCGCTCGTCGCGGCCCTCGAGGATGGCGCCGTCGACCGTCGCCGTGAAGACCGCGCCGCCCGCGGCGAGCACGCCGATCGCAGGGACGAGCCACTCGTAGCCGTGCACCGTCTCCCACTTGGCGAAGCCGGCGCCGCCGAGCGTGCTGCCCATCGCGAACCGCTTGAGGATGCGGCCCTGCGCGACCGCCCACCCGATGCCCGCGGGATCGACGGCGACCGCGGCGATGTCGCGGGTCGTCGCGCACTGCTCGGTCTCGATGCCGACGTCTTCGCCCTCGCCGCGGATGGCGATGACCAGGCCGCCCGGGCCGACCGCGTAGGCGACGCCCGCGCCGTTGCGGCCTTCGAGATCGCTCGCTGCAGCGAGGAGCGGGCGCGGCCCCGTCGAGGCGAAGGGGCGGATCTGGTGGGTGCGCGAGTCGTAGACGGCGACGTACGCCTGCCCGCCCTGCGAGCGGCCGACCAGCGCCCAACGCGACTCGTCGATCGCGGCGATGCCGTTGATCGCGCCGCAGCCGGGGATCATCAGCGCCGTGCGCCACTGGCGACCTTCGGCGACGTAGAGGACCGACGCTCCGGCGAGCGAGCCGGCGAGGAGCAGCAGGCCCTCGATGGAGCCGGCCGCGCGATCGAAGCACAGCGACGGATCGCCGAACGGCGCCACCTCGCTCCACCCCGCCTCGGAGAGCTCGAGCAGGAGGCCGCCCTGACCGCCGACGAGGAAGCGGCCGGCGCCGCTGCGCAGCGCGAACTGCAGCATGCCGGGCTGCAGGCCGACGGGCACCGGCACGTGGAACCAGCTCTGGCCGTCCCAGTACTGCAGGTCGTCGCGCGCAACGGCGAGGGCGCGCCCGTCGGGCTCCCACGCGAGCGAGCGGATCAGCCGATCGTCGCCGGTCTTGTGGCGCGTGTTCCACGTCGTGCGACCGGCCGCCTCGAGCATGATCGTGCGCAGCCGCTCGCGGGTGGCGGTGCGACGCGAACGCATGGCGTGCGGGTTGGCGAGCGCGCGGAGGATCGGCTCGACCGCGCCGAACAGGGCGCGCGCGTTCGGGAAGCGGTTCTGCGGCTGGACCGCGGTCGCCTTGCGGATGACCTGATCGAGCGCCTCGACCTGCGACGGCGAGCGGGCGATGTCGGGGTGGAGCCGCGGCGCGTCTTTGAGGTGGGGGCGCGGATCGGGCCCGCCGTCGCGCCGGACGGCGAGCTGCGCGAACGGCACGCGGCGGAAGTACTCGTCGGCGGTGAGCACCCGGTAGAGCAGCACGCCGAGCGCGAACACGTCGGTCGCCTCGGTGGTCGGCGCCTGCAGCAGCCCGAGCTGCTCGGGCGCGGCGTAGCCGATGGTGCCGATGGGCTGCGGACCGAAGGTGACCTCGAACCCCTGCGTGCGCGCGACGCCGAAGTCGGTGATCTTCGCCACCTCGTCCTGCGCGAACCCGCAGAGCAGCACGTTGTCGGGCTTGATGTCGCGGTGGATGACGCCGCACTCGTGGATCGCGTGCAGACCCTCGACGATGCAGCGGAGCGCCCGCATCGTCCGCTCCGGATCGAAGCCGACGCCGGTCGCCTCGACCGATCGGGTCACGCGCTCGGTGAGCGTGGTGCCCTCGGGGCCGCCGTTGACGTACTCGGCGGCGATCCACGGCAGCGCGAGCTCCTTGTCCTTGTAGCGGACGCGCAGCTCGCCGGTGTCGGTCATGCGAACGATGTACGGCGACGGCGGCACGCGCTCGTTCAGCCGCTGCATCGCGCCCTTCTCCTTCTTGCGGGAGACCTCGGCGATGTCGGGCGCCTTGATGAGCAGGGCGGGGCGGAACACCTTCACGACCTGCGGGCTCTCGCCCGCTTCGGTGACGCGCAGCGCGAAGAACGCCACGCCGGTGCCGCCCTCTCCGAGCGGCTGATCGAGGCGATAGTGCGCCGGCGGCGCTCCGGGTGAGGGCGACGCCTCGATGGTCACGCCGACGAGCGACCGCAGTTCGTCGTCGACCGATGGCAGGGTGCTCACCGCGAGAGAGGGCACGTAGGGAGAGGGTAAGGGAGGATGGTCGAAGTTCGTTAGCCGAAAGTCGAACTCGGCGCCGGCGGCCTTTCCCCCAGCCGCCACGCGCGCTAACCAACGAGGTCCGTTCGGCATCCCACAAGCCCCGGCGCGAGCCTCGAGCGCGCGCCCACTCGACCCGAAGAACCCGGCCCGCGATGAACCGCTACTACCTGACGACGCCGATCTACTACGTGAACGACGTCCCGCACCTCGGCACGGCGTACACGACCATCGTGGCCGACGCGATCTCGCGCTACCACCGCTTGCGCGGGCACGACACGCGCTTCCTCACCGGCACCGACGAGCACGGCGAGAAGATCGAGCGCAGCGCCAAGGAGAAGGGCATCGACGTCCGCAAGTTCGTCGACGACGCCAGCGCGCGCTTCCGCGACGCGTGGCCGCCGCTCGGCGTCGAGTTCGACGACTTCATCCGCACCACCGACAAGCGCCACGTCGAGGTCGTCCAGGACCTGTGGGAGCGCTGCCGCAAGAACGGGCACATCTACGAGGGCACCTACGAGGGCCTCTACTGCGTCGGGTGCGAGGGCTACTACACCGAGAAGGAGCTCACCCCCACGCCCGAGGGCCTGCTCTGCCCGATGGGCACGCACAAGCCGGCCGAGAAGGTGAAGGAGCCGACCTTCTTCTTCCGCCTCTCTGCGTTCGAGCAGCGCTTGCTCGACTTCTACGAGAAGAACCCGGGCTTCGTCTCCCCCGAGTCGCGGCGCAACGAGGTCATGTCGTTCGTGAAGGGCGGTCTGCAGGACCTGTCCATCTCGCGCACGTCCTTCTCGTGGGGCATCCCGGTCCCCGGCGACACCCGGCACGTCATGTACGTGTGGTTCGACGCGCTCACCAACTACCTGAGCGCGCTCGGGCCCGAGGGCACCTCGCTCCGCAGCCGCTTCTGGCCGCCCGATCTGCACCTCGTGGGCAAGGACATCCTGCGCTTCCACGCCGTCTACTGGCCCGCCTTCCTGTTCGCCGCCGGCTTCGACGAGGCGCACCTGCCGCGGAAGGTGTTCGCGCACGGCTGGCTGACCATCAACGGCCAGAAGATGTCGAAGTCGCTGCGCAACGTCGTCGAGCCGCTCAAGCTCGCGGAGGTCTTCGGCACCGACGTCGTGCGCTACTACCTGCTCCGCGAGATCAACTTCGGGCAGGACGGCGACTTCAGCCACGCTCAGCTCGTGGCCCGCTACAACGCGGAGCTCGCCGACTCGCTCGGCAACCTCCTCAACCGCACGCTCGGCCTGTGCGCCAAGCTGCGCGGCGGCGGGGTGGCCATCGACCCGACGAGCGCCCGCGGCGAGCTCGAGGCGCGCCTCGAGGAGCAGGCGGCGACCGCGGTCCTCGGCTCGATGGCCGCGTGGGACGAGGTCGCGCCGCACCGCGCGATCGAGTCGACCTGGACGCTCATCCGCGCCGCCAACAAGTACGTCGACGAGGCCGCGCCGTGGGCCGAGGCCAAGAAGGGCGACGCCGGCAAGGCGCGCGTCGACGTCATCCTCGCCACCGCGCTCGAGACGCTGCGGTGGATCTCGGCGCTGATCTGGCCGGTGATGCCCGAGGTGAGCGCGAAGATCCGCGCGCAGCTCGGCGTGCTGCCGCTCGCGCCCAAGCAGGGAGAAGACCTGCTGCGCCTGCACTGGGAGCCGCGCAGCGACACCAGCGGCCTCTCGCTCGGCACCCCGGTGTTCCCGAAGATCGACGCCGACCGTCAGGCGGCCATCTTCGCCGAGCTCGGCGTCGTCGCGGCCGCGCCCGAGCCCTCTTCCGAGAAGGCCGAGAAGGCCGACAAGAAGGGCGACAAGAAGCCCAAGGCGCCGCTCGAGCCGGCGGCCGAGATCACCTACGAGGAGTTCGCGCGCCTCGATCTGCGCATCGGCAAGGTCGTCTCGTGCGAGCGGGTGCCCAAGAGCGACAAGCTGCTCAAGTGCCAGGTCGACGTGGGCGAGCCCGCCCCGCGCCAGGTGGTCGCCGGCATCGGCAAGACCTTCGCCCCCGAAGACCTCGTCGGCAAGCAGGTGGTGGTGGTCGCCAACCTCAAGCCGGCGAAGCTGATGGGCCTCGAGTCGCGCGGGATGATCCTCGCGGCGAGCGGCGAGGGCGAGGGCGATCTCGCGCTGCTCGCCCCGGGCAAGGAGCGCGCGGCCGGCGTGCGGGTGAAGTGACATGATCGTCGGCTCGCTCAACCACGTCGTCCTCACGGTCAACGATCTCGCCAAGAGCCGCGCGTTCTACGAGCGGCTGCTCCCGGCGCTCGGCTACCGCCTGCTCTACGAGCAGGCAGGCTCGTTCGCGTACCGCGGGGCCGACGGCCTGAAGCTCTACTTCACGCAGGCGCCGCCCGAGAACGTCGGCGCGACGTTCGATCGCTACCGCGTCGGCCTCAACCACCTCGCGTTCAACGCGCCCGACCGCGCCTTCGTCGACGACGTGCAGAAGAAGCTCGAGAGCTGGGGCGTGAAGGTCCTCGACCACGCGGCCGAGTACCCGCAGTACGAGCCCGGCTACTACGCGGTGTTCTTCCTCGATCCCGACGGGATGAAGATCGAGGTCGTGCACGTGTGATACGACTGCCGGGCGATGGGCCTGCTCGACGATCTGCGTCGCCTGTTCGCCGACGCCGAGGTCTCGCTGGTGGGAGCCCGCGAGGAGCGGCAGGAGGCCGAGCGCGCGCTCGAAGCGGGCGACTGGTTTCGCGCGCGCGCGGCCGCGCGCCGCATCCTCGATCGGGTGCCGCACTCGCCGATCGGCCTCGCGCTGCTGGCCGACGCGTGCGAGGGCGCGGGCCTCGACGCTGAGCTCGAGCAAGCGCTCGCCGAGCTCGCGCGCGTCGCCGGCTCGTCGCCCGACGTGTGGCTGCGGCTCGGTCGCGTGCGCACGCGCGTCGGCGCTCCGGGCCGCGAGGTGCGCGAGGCGCTGACCCGCGCGCTGGCCTGGAGCGACGATCTCGATCCGGAGAAGCGCTGGAGCGCCCGGCAGGCGCGGCTGCTGCTCGCCGACGCCGATCTGGCCGACGGCAACCCGGTGCGGGCGGAGGGCTGGCTCGCGCCGCTCGACGACGGCACCGACGTCCTCCGTCGTCGCCTCGCCTGCGCGGTCGAGCGTCGCGCGGCCGGTGAGCTCCCGCGCCTGCTCCCCCTGTTCCAGCCGGAGGTGAGCGACGCCGAAGGGCAGAGGCTGCTCGGCCAGGCGCACCGGCTGCTCGGCAATGCGTCGGCCGCGGTGCGGGCGCTGGCGCGCGCCGCGATCCTCGCCGAGCCCCGCGCCGTCGACGCGCTCCGCGAGGCGATCGCGTGCGCGCCGCAGCTCGACGAGGGCGCGCTGCGCGCCGCCGAGACGGTGGCCGAGGAGCTCGGCGTCAAGAACGCGCCGCTGTGGCGCGCCGCGCTGTCCGCCGCGCGCGGCGAGGCGAAGGTCGCCGCCGCCGCGCTCCGCGACGCGATGCAGAGCGGCGTCGCGCTCGCCGGTCCGGCCGATCGCGCCGCGGCGCGCGCGGTCGCGATCAACGCGCACGACGTGGCGCTGCTCGCGAAGGTGGAGTCGAGCGGCGAGCTCGCCGAGATCGAGCGCGCGATCCTCTCCGCCGACGCAGCCTCGCGCGGCGAGCCGGCCGAGGCGCTGGCCGCGCTCGATCGACTGCTCTCTCCGGTGACCGAGCGGACCGACGAGGCGACCGAGTCGTGGATGCGCACGATCGCGCGAGCGCTCGTCGCGCGCATCGTCCCGGCGCAGGGAAACGCCGCGTGGCCGCTCCTGCTCGATCGGCTCGGCGCGCACGCGCGCGTGCTCGCCGATCTCGACGCCCTGCGCCGGCTCGAGCTCGTGGCCGCCGAGCGCGCGCGCCCGGTGCGCATCGCCATCGTCGGCGAGTTCAACGCCGGCAAGTCCACGTTCGTCAACGCGCTGCTCGGCATGGACGTCGCGCCGACGGGCATCCTGCCGACCACCGCGGTGCCGCACGTGCTCAAGTACGGGCCCGATCCGATCGCGCGCGTGCGCCTCCGCGCCGGCGGCGCGCGCACGGTCGCGCCCGAGCGGCTCAAGGCGGTGCTCTCGGAGATCGGCAGCGCCGCGGGGGCGGGCGGGGTCGCGGGCGTCGTGGCGGAGGTCGAGGTCGAGGTCCCGTTCTCCTACCTGCAGCGCGTCGAGATCGTCGACACGCCGGGCTTCAACGCGCCCGATCCCGCGCACGCCCGGGCGGCGATGGACACGCTGGTCGAAGGGCCCGGCGTCGACGTGGCGATCTGGCTCTTCGACGTCGGCCAGCCGCTCAAGACCAGCGAGCGGCGTGTCCTCGAGGTGATCGTCGAGCGCGGCATCCCGGTGCAGGCGCTGCTCAACAAGGCCGATCGGCTCTCCGACGCCGATCTCGACAAGGTGCTCGGCGCGTTCCTCGCCGACGCGGCGTCGATCGGTCTGACCTCCTGGCGTCCGCCGCTCGCTTTCTCGGCGCGCGCCGCCGTGCAGGCGCGCATCGCCGGCGACGAGGCCGCGCTGAGCGCGAGCCGCTTCTCGCCGGTCCGCGCGCTCCTCGAGGACGAGCTCGCCGAGCACGGCGACACGCTGAAGGAGCGGGGGCTCCGTCGACGCAGCCTCGCGCACCTGTCGTCGCACGCGGCCGCCGCGGGGCAGCTGTTCGCGCAGGCCGCGCTCCTCGATCGCGCCGCGGCGATCGACGCCGGCGCGCCGACCACGCGGCAGGACGATCACGCCGACGCCATGCGCCGCGGCGTGCGCAACGATCTGCGCGAAGCGCTCGACGCGTTCCGCCGCGAGCGCGACGAGCTCGCCGCCAGGGAGCATCCCTCGATGGCGCCGTACCTCGAGCGGCGCCTGGTCGAGCACCTCGAGGCGGCCGCCGGGCGGACGATCGCCGGCGTGCTCTCGGCCGAGGGCACCGCGTACCCGCTCGACGAGATCGCCCTCGACGCCTCGGCGATCGCGCGTGGGTTCGCCGCCGGCGGCCCATCCATCCTCTTCGAGGGGGTGGTGGAGGGCAAGCGGGCAGGGCGGGTCCGCGGCGACGTCGAGGGACCGCTGGTGCGGGCGCTGCTCCGCACCGTCGCGGCGCGCCTCCGAGCGGCGGGGCAGCGGCGACCCCGGCTGGCCGGCGGAGGCGACGACGAAACCACGCTGCCGCGCGTCCGGGAGCTCGGCGCGATGGCCGAGGTCCTTGCGCCACCCCCTCGTGCCGGCGCACAACAAGGGCAATGAAGGCCCGCCTGACACGGGGTGTCGCGCTCGCCGTCACGGCCGTGGCCGTGCTCGCGCACCGGGGCTCGCGCGGCGACCCGCCGGCGGGCCCCGCGCTGCCGACCTCCATCCCGGGCAACGTCGAGATCTCCGCCGAGCACCTCGACGTCGACACCAAGGATCAGTCGGCGATCCTCTCCGGCAAGGTCATCTTCACCAAGGGCACCGACCTCACCCTCCGCTGCCCGAAGATCGAGGTGAAGTACGAGTCGTCCGGCCCGCGGGTCAGCTGGGCGCGCGGCTCCGGCGGCGTCACCGCCGACGTGAAGGGCGTCCGCGCCGAGGCGCCCGAGCTCGAGCTCGATCTGGTCAAGCAGCGGCTGTGGCTCCGCGGCGGCGTGCGGCTGTACCGCGGGCAGGGCTGGGTGGCCGCCGACGGTGCCGAGATCGATCTCGCCACCGCCCGCGTCACCATGACGAACGTGAAGGCGTCGTTGCCGGTCGGCAACGCGCTGAAGAAGCCTTGATGCCGTGACTCCCCTGCTCCAAGCGGAGTCCATCGAGACGCGCCGCCACGGCGCGTCGATCCTCCGCGGCGTCTCGCTCGAGATCGCGCGCTCGCAGGTGGTCGCGCTCCTCGGTCCCTCCGGCGCGGGCAAGACGTCCTTCTTCCGCGTGGTGGTCGGCGAGGAGGCGCCGCACGCCGGCCGCGTGGTCTTCGACGGCGTCGACGTGACGCGCGAGCCGCTGTGGCAGCGCGCGCGTCGCGGGCTCGGCTACCTGCCGCAGGGGCCGAGCGTGCTGTTCGATCTGACCGTGCGGCAGAACCTGGTCACCTACGCGCGCATCGTCGGCCGCGACGAGGCGGAGGTGCTCGGGCTCGCCAGGAAGGTGGAGCTCGACGGGCGCCTGCACGTGCGCGCCGGCGATCTGTCCGGCGGCGAGCGTCGCCGTCTCGAGATCGCGCGCGCGCTCACCGCGCACCCGCGGGTGCTCATCTGCGACGAGCCCTTCAGCGGCGTCGATCCCGCGGGCGCCGAGCGCATCGCCGTCATGCTGCGCGATCTCGCCGACACCGACGGCGTGGCGGTGGTGCTCGCCGACCACCACGTGGTCGAGTCGCTCGCGATCGCCGATCAGGTGATGCTCCTCATCGACGGCGTGGTCGAGACCCGCGGCACCCCGCGCGAGTTCTCCGCCCACCCGCTGGTGCAGGGGCGCTACCTCGGTCACTGGCGCAGCGGCGAGAGCCTCCCGCCGCCGCGGGTGTGATGAGCTCGTGGCCTCGGTCGCGCTCGCTCTCGCGGCTGGTGCGGCCCTCCGCGTGGCGTGCCGGTTGCAGCCCGATCCAACGTCCATTCGAAGGAGGCCGGTGATGCGCTGCGACGAGGTCATGTCTCGCGAAGTCCAATCGGTCCGTCAGCGCGACACCGTGCTCGCGGCCGCGAAGCTCATGCGTCACGCCAACGTCGGGTTCCTCCCCGTGAGCGACGACGACGGCAGGGTCGTCGGCGCCTTGACCGATCGCGACATCGTCGTGCGTCTCGCCGCCGACGGGCGTGATTGGCACACGCCCATCGGGGACATCATGACGACGGAGCTCGTGAGTTGCCGCCCGCACGACGGGCTCGAGATCGCGGAGCAGCTCATGCGCGCCCATCACACCGCGCGCGTGGTCTGCGTCGACGACGACGGACGTGCGCGCGGCGTCGTCAGCCTCTCGGACGTCGCCAGAAACGACGATCCGATCGTGGTGGCCGAGACGCTCGGCGAGATCGTCACGCGAGAGCCCTCGCCTCGTTGACGGTCGAGCCATGACTGCGTCGAGCGGTCCAGGCGCAATCCACGTTGGTCGCGATGACCGGTGCGCGACGTGATCGCGCGCTACACTGTAAGTGTTCGTCAACTGCCGATGGTTCGCGCACGTCGCGCGCCGCCCTCGTTCGCCGGCGAGCCGGAGGACGCCATGACGAGATCGTTCCCAACCGCAGCGGCGAACGCAGAGATCTATTCACTTCACGAGAGCGCGCAGATCGTCGCGGTGTCGGGCTGCTTCGTCGAGCTCCACGCCGACGGCAAGGCCGTGCTCATGGTGGACGGCGAGCACCTCTTCCCATTCGACTCGCTGACCGCGCTCCTCGCGCAATACGATCTGATGAAGGGGGTTCTCCTGCCGCGCGGCGCCGGCGCAGAGCGCCGAGGGCGACGCCGACGCGCGCGATCAGCGAGCCCCCGGCGTCGGCAGCTGCTGTCGGCCTTACCGCATGGTCGGCCGCGCATGCCCGGTCGAAGGGCTGGCCAGAGCCACCCGCCGCCGCGCAGGTGAGCCGACAAAACGCCGACGTGGGGCGCCGCCCACGGCCGCCCCACGTCGAGAGAGTCCAGTCGCTCAGCGCCACTTGCAGTCCGGATCGGCCCACGTGCCGTCCGGGAACTTGCAGCCGCAGTCGCAGCCGTCGTCGGTGCCCTGGTAGCTCGCCGGGCAGGAGGAGCCGATCGGGTAGTTGTACTCGCACCAGCTCGGGTGGTTGTAGCCCTTCGATCCGAATCCGGACCGGAGCTCACAGCGTGAAGTAGAACGTCGCGCCCTCCTCGATCGCGCTCTGCGCCCAGATGCGACCGCCGTGGCGGCGCACGATGCGCGCGACGGTGGCGAGACCGATGCCCGTGCCCGGGAACTCCGCCTCGGTGTGCAGTCGCTGGAAGGGCATGAAGAGGTTCTCGGTGTGCGCCATGTCGAACCCCGCCCCGTCGTCGCGCACGTAGAAGGCGCGGCCGCGGGCCTCGTCGCTGCTCCCCACCTCGATGCACGCGCGGCGGTGCTTCGCGGTGAACTTCCACGCGTTGCGCAGCAGGTTCTCGAGCGCGACGCGGAGCAGCTGGCGATCGCCCTCGGCGATCAGGCCGTCCTCGACGCGGACGTGGACCTCGCGCGCCGGATCCTGCCGCGCGAGATCCGCCGCGATGCTCCGCGCGAGCTCGCTCAGATCCACCTGCTCGCGCTGCATGGTCATCCGCGTGACCCTCGAGAGCCCGAGCAGCGCGTCGATCAGCTCGCCCATCCGCTGCGCGGAGCTGCGGATGAAGTCGAGGTACCTCCGACCCGTGTCGTCGAGGACCGGGGCATAGTCCTCGAGGAGGGCCAGGCTGAACCCGTCGAGGCCGCGCAGCGGCGCGCGCAGGTCGTGCGACACCGAGTAGGCGAAGGACTCGAGCTCGGCGTTCGCGGCCTCGAGCTCCTGCGCGCGGCGCTCGAGATCGTCGGCCAGGCGCACGGCCCGCGCCTTCTCGACCTGCAGGTCGTCGAGGATGTTGAGGACCGCCCGCTCCGTCTGTTCGAGGCGGGTCTTCTCCGCCGCGAAGTCGTCGAGGATGTTGAGCACGGCGCGGTGCGCCTCCTCGAGGCTGGCCTTCTCCTGCGACGCGTCGTCGAGGATGTTGAGCACCGCGAGCTGCGTCTGCTCGAGCCTCGCCTTCTCCTCGGCGAAATCCTCGACGATGTTGAAGGTGACGAGCTGCGTCTCCTCGAGACGCGCCTTCTCGGCGGCGAAGTCGTCGAGGATGTTGAGGAGCGCCTGCTTGACCTCCTCCGCGTCCTTCGCCTCCGGCGGCCGCGCGCGAGGAGGCGAGATCTCTGCCTCGCGCGCGCTCTCGTGCTCCCACATCTTGGCCATGGTGCGCTCGTCACCGGGGTCGCGTCTTCGGGGTGTGATCGACGGGCCGTTCAGGCCGCTCTCCCGAGCTGCCGCTTCAGGTCCTCGATCTCCTTCTTGAGCTCGATCATCTTGAGCTCGCGTCCGACGGTGAGCTTCTGGAAGCGCTCCAGCTCGGCGAGCCGCAAGAGCTCTCGTGCGCGCTGATCGGTGACCTCCTGTTCGGCGCGCTTCTGCGCGGTCACGTCGCGCGCGGCGGCGAACACGCCGAGCACGTTCCCGCGCACGTCCTTGTAGACGGAGGCGTTGTAGAGGACGTCGGTGAGCTGCCCGTCGCGGTGACGGATGGTCAGCGGGTAGTCGGAGACGAAGCCCTTGGCGAACACCTGCTGGTAGCCCTCGCGCGCCTTGTCCGGCTCGGTGAAGTAGTTGGAGAAGTCGCTGCCGATCAGCCGCTGGCGCGAGACGCCGGTGACCTTCACCGTCGCCTCGTTGACGTCGGTGATCTTGCCCTCGGGGCTGATGGTGACCAGCGGGTCGAGGCTCGCCTCGA
>JACPFM010000056.1 GCA_016182965.1 Deltaproteobacteria bacterium
GAGCCCGCGCCTGCGCCTGCGCGTGTGCCTGCGCATTCGCCTGCGCGTGCGCCTGCGCTTGCGCCTGCGCTTGCGCCTGCGCCTGCGCCTGCGCCTGCGCGTGCGCCTGCGCCTGCGCCTGCGCCTGCGCGTGCGCCTGGGACCGTGTCTGCGTAGTACCCTGCCCCAGATGCGCTTCGCGCTCGCCGCGCTCCTCCTCCTCGGCTGCCGTCGCGAGCTCCCGGTGCGCGCCGATCCGGTCGACGCGCGTCCGCCCGCCCCGGTCGTCCCGGCGAAGGCGAGTCGTGTGCTGCGGGCCGGGCGCGTGATCGATCGGCGCGAGGCGCGCGTGGTCGCGGTCGTGTCGGAGAAGACGCCGCGCCTGGAGGCGAGCGACGATCGGCACGGGTATTTCGTCGACGGCGCCGGCTTGCACGCGGTCGACCTCGCCTCGGCGAAGGAGCTGTGGTCCAAGAAGATCGACCCGCCGCGCGATCTCGCGGTGAGCGACGACGGCGCGGTGCTGGTGCACGAGAAGGTCGTGACGCTGCACGGCCGCGACTCCGCGCACGCGTTCACGTTCGGCGCCGCCGCCGAGCACCTCGTCGCCCGCGGGCACGTGGCGTTCGTGGTGGTCGGCGGCACCGGCCTTCAGCGGCTCGACCTCCCGGCGCGCAAGGCGTCGGTCGTCGCGACCCTCCCGTTCCCGGTGATGGGCTGGCGATCGGCGCTCAGGTTCTCGCCCGACGGCCGCACCGTCTGCGCGTACGCCTCTGCCGCGACGCTCGAGATCGCGTGCTTCGGTGAGCACCCGGTCCGGAGCACGATCGACCTGCGCGCGCCCGGCGATCCGAAGGGCGTCTCGTTCGCCATCCGCGCCTCCGACGAGCGCTTCGTCGTCTTCGGCACCGGGCCGTTCTTCCACTCCGGCGTGCGGCGGGGCGCGATCGTTCGGTTGTCGGACGGCGCCGTCGTGACCAGGGTCGAGGACGAGCTCGCGGCCGCGGTGGTGCGCGACGACGGCAGCCTCGAGGGCGCGCTGGTCGCGACGCCCGAGCTGCGGATGTACGAGCCGAGCGGCGCCTTGCGCTTCAAGGTGCCGTCGCCCGCGCCGCACGACGAGTCGGCGTCCGCGATCGCGCGCGGCGGGCGGCTCTACCTCGACGTGTACCCGAGCATCTCCAGCGGCTCCGCGCTCGTCGCGCTCGACGCGAAGACCGGCGCGACGGCGTGGAGGGCCGACGTCGAGATGCTCCCCATCGGCCACAGCGAGTACTTCAACGAGGTGCGCCTGTCCTTCGACGGAGACCGCCTGAGCCTGAGCGGCGAGGAGTCGTCTCTGACGACGTTCCAGATGTTCGCGCTCGCCGACGGCACGCGCGCGCTGGCGGTGTCGGCGCTGCACCCGTGATCGTACACTCCCGGCGATGATCGAGCTCTGGTTCGACTTCTCCTCGCCGTACGGCTACCTCGCGAGCACGCAGATCGACGCGATCGCCCGAAGGCACGCGCGCGAGGTCGTCTGGAAGCCGTTCCTCCTCGGGGCGGTCATGAAGGTCACGGGCGCGGTGCCGCTCGTCGCGGTGCCGATGAAGGCCGACTACGCGCGCCGCGACCTCGCGCGCACGGCTCGGCACCTCGGCGTGCCCTTCGCGATGCCTGCGCGGTTCCCCTCGGCGTCGCGGCCGACGGCGGCCGGCTTCTGGGCGATCGCGAGCGGCGCGTCGTCGGGAGACGGCGGCGTCGCCGAGCAGGCGCGCGCGTACGCCCGCGCCGTCTACCGCATGTACTTCGTCGAAGGACGCACGCCCGACTCGCAGGAGGTCGCGCTCGAGGCGGCCGCCTCGGTCGGCGTCGACCGCGATCGCTTCCTCGCCGCGCTCGCCGCCGGCCACGCGAAGCTCGACGCGGTGACCGACGAGGCGAAGCAGCGGGCCATCTTCGGCTCGCCGTTCATCATCGTCGACGGCGAGCCGTTCTGGGGCGCCGACCGGCTGCCGATGATCGAGCGCTGGCTCGAGACCGGCGGGTTCTGAGGGTCGAGATCGGTGTCGGGGGCTCAGCCCGCCTCGCGAAAACGCGAAGCCCGGGGTTCGATGCCCCGGGCTTCAGCAGCTTTCGGTGCCCCCGGCTTTCAGATGTCATGAGCCGCCCCGCCGCAGGGGCATCCGGTACACCTCGAGTACCAACAAGGGGTGAACCGATGGACCAAACGGCGGAGCAGCAGGCGAAGGCTAACAACGGAGTGCTGGTCGTGGCGATCGAGCTGA
>JACPFM010000055.1 GCA_016182965.1 Deltaproteobacteria bacterium
GGCGACGCCGAGAGCGATCCGCGCTTCCGCGCGCGGCCGGATCAGACCAAGTCCATCAAGTCGTTCCTCGCCGTGCCGATCCTCGAGCAGGGCGTGTGCATCGGCGTCGTCAGCGTGGCCTCGGAGCGGCCCGAGGAGTTCAGCGCCGACGACGAGGATCTGCTCGCGCTCGCCACCGCCGTCTGCGGGCCGCACGTGCGCACCGTGCGCGTCAGCCGGCTCGCCCACCCCGATCCGCTCACCGGCGTGATCGATCCGCGCCGGCTCGACGAGGCCTACCCCGACCTCGACGGCCTCGTCGTCGCCGACCCGCTCTCGATCCTCGTGCTGGAGGTCGACGGCCTCGACAAGCAGCGAGACCGCTTCGGCCGCGGCTTCGCGGAGGACCTGCTGAAGAGCGTCGCCGAGCTGCTCGCCAACGACGTGCGCCGAAACGATCCGGTGATCCGTCACGGCGCCCATGGGTTCCTGGTGCTGCTCCCCGGCGTGGCGCTCCCCACGGCGTCGCACATCGCCGAGCGGATCCGCCGGGCGATCGAGGGAGACATGATCCTCTCGCGCCCCGACGTCGCGAAGCTCACGGTATCGATCGGCATCGCCGAGCGCACGCGCGACGAACGACGCGACGCGTTCCTCGCGCGCGCCGGCGCCGCGCTCGAGGCGGCCCGGCGCCGCGGCGGCAACCGCGTCGAGTACGCCTGATCGACGCCCCGACGGCGGTTTTCATCCTCTATCATCGCGGGCCCATGTCGCTCCTCCGCGCCGTCCCCGCGTCCGCGTTCGCCACCGCATCAGCCTCGTTCGACGCCCTCGTCTGCGTCGTGCCGGCGCCGATCACGCCGCACCTCGGCGCGCTCGGTCCGGCGAGCGGCGCCATCGAGAACGCGCTCGCCATCGACGCCGCGCTCTCCAAGGGCGGGCGTCCGCCGGTGGTCCTCGGCGCGACGGGCGCGCCGGGCGGGCGCGTGGTGCTCGCGGTGTACGGCTCGGGCAACGCCGCGTTCGCCGACATCGAGGACGTGCGCCTCGTCGCCGAGGCGGCGGCGGCCGGCGTCGCGCGGGCGATCGAGGCGGGCGCGTCGCGGCCGCTCGTGCTCGCGATCGCGCCCGCCGCGCAGCCCTCGTCGCGCTTCAGCCACGTGCCCGAGGTCGCCGCGCTCGCGGCGCTCTCCACGCAGTGGTTTCCGCTCGAGGCGCGAGAGGCGGGCAAGGCCCCGCGCGCGGCCGAGGCGATCGGCATCGTCGGCCTCGACGAGGCGCGCGCCCGCTGGGTCGACGCGGTCGAGGCAGGCAAGCGCCTGGCGCGCGACATCGCCGGGACCGACCCCGAGCGCATGGCGCCGCTGCGGATCGCGACGCTCTGCGAGGAGGTGTTCTCGGGCACCGGCGTCGAGGTCGAGGTCGAGCGCGACGTCTCGGCCTATCCGCTGCTCGCGGCCGTCGCGCGCGCGTCGCAGGTCGTCGAGCGCCACCGTCCGTGCGTGGTGCGGCTGTCGTACGCGCCGCCGGGGAAGATCGACCGCACGCTGATCCTCGCCGGCAAGGGCGTGACCTACGACACCGGCGGCGCCGATCTGAAGACCGACGGCGCGATGGCCGGCATGTCGCGCGACAAGGGCGGCGCCGCCGCGGTGGCGGGGCTGCTCCGCACGGTCTCCACGCTCTCGCTCCCCGGTGTGCGGGTGATCGGCCTGCTCGGCCTGGTGCGCAACAGCATCGGCGAGGAGTCCTTCGTCAGCGACGAGATCATCCGCTCGCGCGCCGGCGTGCGCGTGCGCATCGGCAACACCGATGCCGAGGGCCGTCTGGTGCTCGCCGATCTGCTCGCCGAAGGGCGCGAGCTCGCCGAGCACGCCGTCGATCCGACGCTCGCCTCGGTCGCCACGCTCACCGGCCACGTCTATCGCGCGCACGGGCCCTACGTCGGCTTGATCAACAACGCGGCCTCTCGCGCGCGCGGCGACGTCGAGCGGCTCGACGCGCTCGCCGAGCAGTGGGCGGAGCCGCTCGAGCGCTCGCGCCCGCGCCGCGAGGACTACGCGCTGATCGCCGCGCGCTCGAGCGCCGAGGACGTGGTCTCGTCGAACCGCCTCGCGTCCGTCAACACGCCGCGCGGCCACCAGTTCCCGTTCGCGTTCCTCGACGTCGCCGCCGGGCTGCGCGGGTCGGCGCTGCCGTTCCTCCACTTCGACATCGGCGGCGCGGCGGTCGACCCGCCGGATTGGCAGTTCGGCAAGCCGACCGGCACGCCGATCGCGACGTTGTCGGCGTGGCTCGCGGCCCGGTGAGAAGGTCTAGAGTCTAGAGTCTAGAGTCTAGAGTCTAGAGTCGCGCTCGCGATTCTCGGGCACCCTCGTTCCTTGGGCCACGCATGCCCGGTCGAAGGTCGAAGGTCGAACGGGTACGCGGTGCCTTGGAAGTAGTGCCCACCGTTGCACCTGAAGTACGGCTTCTTGCTCATGCTCGAGCCTCGACGCTGACGACCTGTCCAGAAGCCGTCGTGCAGACGGCGCCGAGCCCGCGGCCCGCAGAAGGGCGCGAGTGCTGACAAGGACTCAAGACTCAAGACTCTAGACGCTAGACTCTAGACCCCATTCACGCCGTCGGCGTGCGCGCCTGCGGCAGCACCGCCGCGAAATCCTCGGCGAAGCGGCGCTCGTACTGATCGAGCAGCTCGTCGACGCGCTCGGCGCTCGGGCTTCGCACCGCGAGGCCGACGTGGTGCGCGTTGTCCTGCATGCGCCAGACGATCTCCGGATCGGTGTACGCGGAGGTGTCGGGCGACTCCTGCTTGGCGAGGGTGACGATCAGCCCGCCGTAGTCGGCGCGCTTGCTCGGCACGCGGTAAGGCTTCTCGCCCTGCGTGATCTCGATCTTCGCCCATTCGCGCCAGAGGTTGATGCCGGTGGTCGCCTCGACCAGGTCGGAGATGTGCACGCCGCCGACGCGCGCGGCGGTCTCGAGGAAGTAGATCGTCCCGTCCTGGCCGCGGATGAACTCGGTGTGCGTGACGCCGCGCACGATGCCCAGCTCGCGGATGACGCGCTTGTGCATCTCGAGCAGCTGCCGCTCGAGCGTGCTCCCGCGCGCCACGGTGCGGGTCGCGAAGATCCCCCCGCCCTGGGCGATCTGCAGGAGCGGCCGGCGGTACTGGTGGCACTCGGCGAAGACGACCTCGCGGTCGGAGGTGATCGCGTCGACGTGGAAGATGTCGCCGGGCGTGAAGCGCTCGAGGAGGTAGTACGACTGCTCGTCGCCGAGGGCGTTGATCGCCGCCCACGCCTCCTCCTTGGTGTGCAGCTTCTGGATGCCGGAGGCGGACGCCTCGCCGCGCGGCTTGAGCAGCCAGGGAGCGGGCACCCGATCGAGGTAATCGCTGATGCGCGGGTGGTGGAGGATGGGGACGAAGTCGGGGACCGGGATGCCGCGGTCCTTCGCGCGCGTGCGCATCGCGAGCTTGTCGCGGAAGTAGCGCGCGGTGGTCTCGCCCATGCCCGGGATGCGCAGGTGCTCGCGGAGGTGGGCGACGATCTCCACGTCGTAGTCGTCGAGCGGCGCGACGCGCTGGATGTCGTGGTTGCGCATCAGGTACGCGACCGCGTTGATCAGCTGGCGCCGATCGGTCATCGGCGTGCCCTGCGGCAGCGCGAACACCTCGTCGATCGACTCGCGAACCCACGGCTTGCCGAGGAGCGACTCGAGCGTGAGGAGGAACACCTTGCACCCCTCGCGCTTGCACTGGTCGATGAAGTCGTTGCCCTTGAAGTAGCTGGCGACGCAGAGGATGGTGGTCGGGGCGGCGGGATCGAGCGGCTTCTGGGGCGGGATCGAGGTCACGATCCGGCGACGTTACCACATGCCCGGGCAGCGTCGCCCTGCCCTGCACGCGGTCTCGTTGGCTAGCGCTCGCTGGGTCGAACGTCGAAGGTCGAAGGTCGCAAGACGCGAGAGGCTCGGCGCGGGCGTTCCTCGGCCTTCGGTCTCTGGCCTTCGAACTTCGACCTTCGACCTTCGACCGGGCACCCGGAACCCACGACGACCGGTGGCTGACGCGGGCGGGCACTGCTCTACACTGGTCCGCCATGGCCCTCGTCCCGCTCTACGAAGACGACACGCACGCGCAGCTCCGCGAGCAGGCCCGCCGGTTCGCGCAGAGGCACATCGCCCCGCACGCGCTCGCGTGGGAGGAGGCGAACGAGTTCCCGCGCGCGCTGTACGGCGAGATGGCGGGCGCCGGGCTGCTCGGCGTCGGCTATCCCGAGGAGGTCGGGGGCGCGGGCGGCGACATCTCGCACGTGCTGGGCGTCGCCGAGGAGCTGGTGCTGCACGGAAAGTCCGTCGGCACGGTGGTGGGCCTCGGCAGCCACGGCATCGCGCTCCCGCCGATCGTCCGGGGCGGCACCCACGCGCAGATCGACCGCTTCGTGCGGCCCTGCCTCGCGGGCGAGAAGATCAGCGCCCTCGCGATCACCGAGCCGGGCGGCGGCAGCGACGTGGCCGCGCTGCGCACCAAGGCCGTGCGCGACGGCGACCACTACGTCGTCGACGGCAGCAAGACCTTCATCACCTCCGGCGTGCGCGCCGATTTCGTCACCTGCGCGGTGCGCACCGGGGGTGAAGGGCACGCGGGCATCTCGCTCCTGGTCATCGAGCGGGGCACGCCGGGGTTCACGGTCGGCAAGAAGCTCCACAAGATGGGCTGGTGGGCGTCCGACACCGCGGAGCTCCACTTCGAGGGCTGCCGCGTGCCCGTCGAGCACCGCATCGGCGACGAGAACGCCGGCTTCCTCGCCATCATGATGAACTTCGCGACCGAGCGCCTGATGCTCGCCGGCAACTGCGTGGCGATCGCCGAGCTCGCCTACCGCGAGTCGGTCGCGTGGGCGCGGGAGCGCAAGGCCTTCGGCAAGTCGCTCAGCGGCTTCCAGGTGGTGCGCCACAAGCTCGCCGACATGGCGTCACGCATCGCCGCGGCCCGCGCGCTGGTGAGCGAGGCGACGCAGCGCCACGTGCGCGGCGAGATGATCGCCGGCCTCGCCGCGATGACCAAGAACGTCGCCACCGACATGGTCGTGGCGGTGTGCGACGAGGCCGTGCAGATCCACGGCGGCTACGGGTACATGCGCGAGTACGTCGTCGAGCGGCTGTTCCGCGACGCGCGGCTCTATCCGATCGGCGGCGGCACGCGCGAGATCATGAACGAGATCATCGCGAAGACAGAAGGGTATTGATGCTGCGCCGCCGCCGACATTGACTGCGCGCGTGCAACGCGACGCGCTCATCACCAAGGTCCGCTCCTTCATCGAAGACGATCCCGATCCCACGAGCCGGGCCGAGCTCGAGGCGCTGCTCGCGCGCGGCGCCGACGACGAGCTCGCCGAGCGCTTCCGAGGGCCGCTCGAGTTCGGGACCGCCGGTCTCCGCGGCGTCCTCGGCGCCGGCGAGAGCCGGATGAACCGCGCGGTCATCATCAAGACCACCGCCGGCCTCGCCCGCTACCTGCTCGACACCGTCCCCGACGTCGCGACGCGCGGCGTGGTGCTCGGCCGCGACGCGCGGCGCGGGAGCGTCGAGTTCCTCGAGGAGGCGGCGGCGGTGCTCGCCGGCGCCGGCATCCCCGCCCACGTCTTCGAGCGCGACGGCGAGTCGACGATCGTCCCGACCCCCTTCGTCTCGTACGCCGTGCGGGTGCTCGACGCCGCGGCCGGCGTGATGATCACCGCCAGCCACAACCCGCCGGAGTACAACGGCTACAAGGTCTACGCGGCGAACTCCGCGCAGATCGTCCCCCCGATGGACGCGGGCATCGCCGGCGCGATCGAGGCGGTCCAGTCGGTGCGCGCAGTGCCTCGCCCCTCGCGCGACGAGGCGCGGGCCCGCGGGCTGCGACGGGCCGTCGATCGCGCGGTCATCGACGGCTACTACGACGAGATCGCCAAGCGCTCGCGCCGCAGCGAGGGCCGCGACGCGGTCACCATCGTCTACACGCCGATGCACGGCGTCGGCGACGAATACGCGCACGAGCTGCTCGCGAAGCTGGGGTTCACCCGCGTCGAGTCGGTGCCCGAGCAGGCAGAGCCCGACGGCTCCTTCCCCACGGTGCGCTTCCCCAACCCCGAGGAGCCGGGCGCGCTCTCGCTGGCCACGGCGCTGGCCCGCGCGCGCGGCGCCGACGTGGTCATCGCCAACGATCCCGACGCCGATCGGCTGGCGATGGCGGTCCCCGACGGGCACGGCGGCTTCGTGCAGCTCGACGGCAACCAGGTCGGCGTGCTGCTCGGTCACTACCTCCTCGCCGACGATCCGCGGCCGGCGAAGGAGCGCCTGGCGATCACCACCATCGTCTCGTCGCCGCTGCTCGGGATGATCTGCCAGAAGCTCGGCGTCCGGTACGGCGAGACGCTCACCGGCTTCAAGTGGATCACCAACAAGGCGATGGAGGTCGAGGCGGCGACCGGCGCCACCTTCGTGTTCGGCTACGAAGAGGCGCTCGGCTACACCATCGACGCGGTCGTGCGCGACAAGGACGGCATCTCGGCGGCCGCGCGCGTCGCGGAGCTGGTCGCGTCGCTGAAGGTGCGCGGTCAGACGGTGCTCGGCCGGCTCGAGGCGATCTACCGGCAGTTCGGCCTCGTCGTCTCCAAGCAGCACAACGTCACCCGCCCCGGCACCGAGGGCGCCGCGCGCATCAAGCGCGAGATGGCCGCGATGCGCGCGGCGCCGCCGCGGGTGATCGGCGACGAGAAGGTGATCGCCGTGCGCGACTACCTGTCGCGGGTGCGCACCTCGTTCGGCGACGACGCCACCGATCCGCTCGACCTGCCGCCGAGCGACGTCCTCTCGTTCGAGCTCGAGGGCGGCAGCCGCGTGACCATGCGCCCGAGCGGCACCGAGCCGAAGATCAAGTACTACCTCGACGTGGTCGAGCCGCTCGGCGCGAAGGAGCCGTTCGAGACGGGGCGCGCGCGCGCGCTTTCGCGGCTCGATCGCCTGGAGAAGGCGTTCGTCACCCTCACCGCCGCGATCGCGTGAATCGAGTCGTCAGTCGTCAGTCGTCAGTCGTCAGTCGTCAGTCGTCAGTCGTCAGCCCGGAGAGGGCGTCGCTCGCGACGGACGACTGAGAGCGTGTGAAGCACTCGGACCGGCACGGTTCCGGGTCGAAGGTCGAAGGTCGAAGCGAGAGCCGCTTCTTCGGGGTTCCCGGGGCTTGGCCCCTGGTTCGACCTTCGACCTTTCGACCTTCGGCCCAGCTAGTGCCACACGGCGATAGTCACCCGCAGAGCAGGATGCGCCCCCTCCTGCTCCAGCTCCCTGGACCCGCGCGGCCGCAAGCGTTTCCGTGGTTCCTGATCA
>JACPFM010000050.1 GCA_016182965.1 Deltaproteobacteria bacterium
TGCGCGATCTTCGCGTCGTACTCCCTCCGGTCTCCTCGACGTACTGCCAGTACGCCTGCGTCGCCCTCCGGTCCGTGCGACGCGAATCTCACGCAACCTCACGTGTTTCGCGACGGATTCAAACCGTTCGGTGCTCTAGCGAGCTTGCGACCGCTGTCTACGGCATCGACAGACAGCGCGCGACGACCTCGTGGTTGCCCGGGTGCGTGAAGAGCATCCAGTGGCCCACCGGGAACATGCCGTACGGGGTCTCGATCGGCTCGAGGCCCGCGGCGTCCCAGGAGCTGCGCGGCGTCATCACGTCGCCGATGGTGCCGACCGAGAACATGCGCACGCCGGTGGGAGCCGGCGCGGCGCGCAGCTCGCGCATGAAGTCGTTGTCCGGGGTGGTCTGGGCGACCGCGTCCACGCACTCGGACGGGACCAGCGCGACCAGCCGCGCGACGGAGCTGCCGTTCAGCGGACCGCCGACCGAGACGAACCGATCGACCCACTGCGCGCCGCCCATGCACTTGAGGTAGTAGAGGCCGATCAGGCCGCCGAGGCTCATGCCGACCAGGTGCACCTTCGCCGCGCCGGTCTCGGCGCGCGCGCGCTGCACCTCGTCGTCGACGAGGCGCGCCGCGATGCGGAGATCGCCGTAGCCGAGGAGGCGCTGCGGGGCGGCGTAGGTGCGGTGGCCGCGCGCGCGGAACGACAGACCGTAGGCGACCGCGGCGATGCGCGGCGCACCGAGGCCGCTGACGATGACGACGGGAGCGGGCATGGCGCGCGATCGTAGCGCGAACGGGCCGCCCCGCGTCGTCACTCGGTCGGCGGACAGTCGTAGGTGACGTTCCAGTAGTAGAGCGTCGGGCCGGTGCCGGCGACGGGGTTGGGGACGAGCGAGGCGTCCATGCGGAGCCAGGCGTACGTCGACGGCACCAGGACCTTGGACAGATCGCGGTAGCACGCCGGGCTCGAGCTCGTCTTGCAGACCTGCGGATCGGCGGTGGCGGTAGAGCTGCCCGCCGGCGAGTAGCCGGGCATCGCGACGACGGCGACGGCCGGTGCGACCGCGGTGCCGAGCGCCGCCTGCGTGTCGGCCGTCTTGAAGGTGAAAGCGACGTGGGTGCCGACGGGCGTGGCGGTCTCCCAGGTGAAGAGCCCCCAGCGCACGCGGGTGCCCGTCGGGCAGACGGCCTGGAAATCGCGGGTGAACACGGCGGACGCCGGCGGGGTGAGGCCGCCGCAGACCGCCGACTTGCTGCCGTGCACGAAGCTCCACGAGCCGGAGTTGTCGGAGCACTCCGGCAGCGGCGGCGCCGCGCCGAGCGCCGAGGACTTCGTGCAGCTCGCCTGGCAGTACCCGGTCGTGAGGTTGCACGTGGCGGTGCCCTTGCAGTCGGCGCTGCTCTCGCAGAAGCCGCCGGTGCACGACGGGTTGACCATGTACTCCTCGGTGCCCTTGCCGGCGCCGGGGCACGGCACGTCGACGCACGCGCCGGGTGCGAGCGGCGCGGTCGTGTAGCAGGGACCGATGGTGACGTTCTTGTCGCTGCTGCCCTCGAACCCGGAGGAGTTGCCGGGGAAGCCGACGACCATCACGCCGGGCGGCGCGGCGCCGGCGCCGCGATTGCAGAGCGTGAGCTTGTCGACGGTGCACGGGTACTTCACCGTCAGGTCGGGCATGCCGCTCGCCGGCGTGCCCGGGTACTGCAGCTGCTGGCGGAAGCTGTTCTCGCGCGGGTTGGCCGGCGTCCACGCGGCGGTCTCGTCGGCCGTGCAGACGCTCGTCGTCTTGACGCGCCCGTCGTCCTTCACGAGCGCCGGCGTGTAGGCGTGCTGGTTCCAGATCCAGCGCGACTGCGCCCAGCCCGCGCCCGGACCGGACCAGACCTGCACGCCGCTGACGCCGCTGCCGTTGCCGTAGGCGCGCGTCGGGCGACACGTCATGCCGCTGCCAGGCGTGCCCGCCGGCGGGTTGATGCACTTGAAGCCGGTCCCGCACTGCGCGTGCGTGGTGCAGCGGCACAACCCGACCTGACAGGTCATGGTGCTGGTCGGGCAGTCGGCCGACGTGCTGCAGCGCAGACCGGCGAACTGCGCGTCGGTGCCCTCGCCTCCTGCGGCGAGCGCGAGGGAGCTGGTCGCCGGCTCGGTCGAGCCCTCGATCGCGAGCCCCTGCTCCCACACCCGCATGCGGGTGTACGCCCAGGAGGACGGGTAGATCTTGTAGGCCCAGGTGCCGAGCGGATCGGTGGCGCCGACCGGGATGGTGAACCTCCGCGTGGAGATCGGCGTCGACTCGGCGGCCGGGAAGTACGTGCGGGTCGGCTTGCCCGGCGGGGTGACCTCGATCTTCACCAGCGACTCGTACGGCGCGGCGCGCACCTCGATGGTGCCGCTGCGGACGACCTTGAGCGAGCCGGGGTAGTACCAGGCCGACGTGTTCAGATCGAGCGTGTCGATGCGCGTCGGGCAGAACATGCCCTCGCCGGGGTGGACCTCGAGCATGCGCTCGTTGGGCACCACCAGATCGGCGCGCCCGTCGAGGTTCACGTCGGCGACGATCGGCTGCTCGGTCACCGTGCCGGACGAGTGCTTCGTGCTGAAGACCACCTGCCCGGTGGTGCCGTCGTAGACGCGCGTCCAGCACTCGTCGGCGTAGACGACCTCCGCCTTGTCGTCGGCGTTGAAGTCGAAGACCGTGGAGCCGGTGACGAACGAGCTCTGATCCTGCACCGCGCGCGACCAGAGCACGCCCGGAGGACACGTCGCCCCGGTGCCGCAGTCGCCGCGCGGAAGGCAATCACAGGCAGCGCCTGCGCGGTTGCACGTGCCCGACTTGCCCTTGTACGAGCGGGGCGACACGCAGTCGACGTCGAACACCGTGTAGTACGAGGCGCCCGCGATGCCGAACTCCGGCAGGCCGTCGCCGTCGAAGTCGGCGATGTTGATGCCGCCGCCGCCACCGCCCGGCAGCGGCACCTCGCCCGCGAGCGCCGCGGGCGGCGCCGGCGTCGTCGTCGAGGGGAAGCCCATCACCGGCGAGCCGTCGATGCCCATCACGCGCACGCGGTTCTCGGAGACCCAGACGATCTCGGGCCGGTCGGCGACGCTCCCGTACGCGCCGAAGTCGGCGACCGCCTGCCAGGCCTTGCTCGCGTAGCTGTAGGTCGAAGACGGGATCGGGGCGCCGCCGTTGGTCGGCCGCTTGAACAGCGGGTCGACCGACCAGGTCATGCCGGTGAGCTCGCCGCTGGTCACCGCGAAGCCGCCGGCCTGCCACAGACCGGCGCGCGTGAGCAGCTCGACGCTGCCGTCGAGATCGAAGTCGCCGACGATCGGCGAGTCGCCGCGCCACTCCACCGCCTCGGTGTCGAACTGCGAGGTGCCGCCGGGCAGCGGACGGGTGCCGATCAGCTGACCGAGCCGGTTGATCACCCAGCCGTTCGCGATGATCTCGGGCTTGCCGTCGTTGTTCAGATCGATGGCCGTGGGGCCGGTGCCGTCGCCGCCGCGCAGCGGGATCTTCGCGGCGTAGTCGGCGCCGCTCAGCGTCGACTGCCACGCGCGCCCGACCCGACCGGCGGGGTCGCGCCAGCCGGCGTACGGCTGGATCGAGTAGATGGTCGTGATCTTGTCGGAGCCGACGCTGACCGCGACCGAGAAGGCGAAGAGGCGGTAGGGCCCGTACCAATTCGCGCCGCCCTTGTCCCAGGCGACGATCTCGGGGACGCCGTCGTCGTTGAGATCGACGAGGAGCGGCGTCGTGCCGAGGTGGAAGGCGAGCGTGCCGCCGTCGGGATCGGCCGGCAGCCCGGCGCTGCTCGGGATGCTCGCGACGACCTTGCAGGCGCGCGCGTCGATCAGCTTCAGCTTGCCGTTCGGGTCCTCGGTGGTGAGCTGGGTGCTCGACTCGAGGTACTTGCTGTAGTTCGCGATGCCGACGATCACCGGCGTCGTCGTGTAGGTCTTGTCGAACTGCCCGCTCACCAGCGCGCCGAAGAACTCGCTGTAGCGATCGCCGTCGTGGACGAAGCGGCAGGTCTCGGTCGGCTGCACCGCGCCGACGGTGGTGCCGGACGACATGCACTTGTCGTTGAACTCACCGGGCTTCCAGCTGGTGCACACGCCGGTGGCCGCGGTCGCAGGCGTCTTCTTGCAGTACTGATCGAGGTTGCAGTCGGCGTTCTTGGTGCACGCGCCGCCCCAGTTGGCGCGCTCGCCGAACTTGTCGCCGTCGAGGTTCGCGGAGCCGCCGTCGGTCACCACGGGAGGCGGCAGCGAGATCCCGCCATCGGCGCCGTAGACGAGGCCGTCGGCGCCGGCGTCGAGCGTGCCCGGCACCGTGTCGTCGTACGTCTTGCAGTACGGGTTGCAGGGGTTGTCCTTGCACGGGCCGGGCGGAGCGAGCGCCTTGGTCGACGCGCCGGGCGAGTCGTCCCGCGGCTCCGACGCCCACGAAGCGGGCACGGCGATCGACTTCGTGGTGACCGGCCCCTCCTCGCCGCACTCTCCCCAGCCGCCGCCGTGACAGACCTGCGTGGCCTGCAGGCAATCGGCGATGCCGTCGACCACGCGCAGGGTGATGCCGCAGGCACGCTTCTGTCCGTCGGTGCACGGGCCGGCCGTCGGGCCGGTGACCCAGGTCCCGTCGTTCATCCCTGCCGGCTGCTCGCCCCCGCAGGCGCCCGCGAGGGCGACGGTCGAGGCGACGAAGAAGATCGCGATGGCCGCACGGGTACGCATCACGAACCTCCTGCGTGCGCGGCCGCGCCGACGAGCTCGATGCGCCAGGCGTCCTCGGCGAGGATCACGTCATTGGGCGGGCCGAGGAGGGCGCCGACCGTCGATCCGGCGAAGGCGACGTCCTTCGCCGTCTGGGGGATCCACAGGGTCACCTTCACGTCGGCCATCGCCTCGCACTTGCCGTCGAGGGAGCCGCGGACCGAGAAGCGACCGACGGTGATCGCCGTCGAACCGAAGACGACCTGGAACGAGGACGACTCGGTCGAGGCGCTCACCAGCCGCGTCTTGTCGTCGATCGAGACGCTGGTGGTGGCCGGCCCCGGCGCGAGGAACGCCGGCGGCGTGGCGCCGTTGGTGGTGCCGATGGCCAGCGTGTGGTTGGGCGGATCGCTCTTCAGGCCCCGCAGCTCGAGGAGGAGCACGCCGGCGGCGAGCTTTCCGGCCTCGGCGTTCCATGCGTCGGCGAAGGCCTTGGGCGTGGTGCCGCCGGCGAGCAGCGCCTTGGTGGACAGCTTGTCGATGTCGCGCGTGCAGAAGGTCAACGGGCCGTAGCTCGGAGGCGGCTCGACGACGGCTCCCTCGCCGACCACCGCGTCCGGAACGGGACCGAAATCGGCGTCGGGGAAGGTGACGCCGCCGGTGTCGACGGGAGCCGCGGCGGAGTCGCCCGGGACGTCGGCGTCCACGGGCGGGACGACCGTCGCGGAGTCCTCGGGCGGCGCGCTCGTCTCCCAGATCGGAGCCGCGCTGTCGCCTGCGTACGTGACGCCGGCCGGCCTCGACTCTTTGTTGCTGCACCCGAGGCAGACCAGGAGCGAGACGATCCCGAGGTTGTGCGCGCGCAATCTCGTCTTCCTTCCGTGCGGAGGCTCTCGTCGACCGAGGACGATTGTCCGCGCCGGAGCACGAAGCACGCCATGAGTGACGTGGATCGATGAAGTCGAGGTCGCGGCGCGGGACGGTCTCAAACTGAGGTCCCACGCTGCGAAAGGCTGACAACCAAGCGGTTCGCGCGTTCGTCGCGCGCAGGCTCGATTGCGCGGCATCAACATTCGCCGACCCGCAGAAGTCAGCCGTGCGTCGGCTCTATGCAATCAGAACAGAGCCACGAAACTAATTGCGGAGCCAGAGGTGAGAACGCTCCATGATCGCCGCCATTCTGGAGGACGGTAATCACGGAACCGAGGCGACCGGGGGCGGCAGGTAAAGCGTCTTCGGTTTGTTCTGCGCCGCGCCTTCCGCGAGGGAGACGAGCGCCGCAGTTTGCGCGAGGACGCGCTTCGCGAGGCGGGGGACGGCCTTCGAGGCGGCGACGTTCTGCGCCTCGGCGTGGGCGCGTCCCGCGCCGATCATGAACTGCATCGACGAGACGCCCACCGGCTCGGCGACCGTGAAGAGGATCGTCCCCGTCCGCACGTCGAGCAGATCGGCCTGCACCACCCCGCTCGACTCGACGGTCACCGCCGGGGCGACGAACATCCCGATCACGGTCGGGTAGGTCCACGCCCAACCATTGAGGTGCGTCGCGTCCTCGAAGCGCTGCGTGTAGAGCAGCAGGTACCGCACGCGATAGCGCGTCGCGATCGCGCGGAGGCCCTCGATGCCGCCGACGTTCGGCAGGTCGGTGTCGACGTCGCTCACCTGGGTGAAGAACCGCGTGCCCATCAGCGCCTGCCCGAGGTCGGTCGCCGCGACGTGCCGCGCGCGCATCGGCACCTTGCCCTTGGGCTCGAACGGGGCGGCGAGCGGGACGATCCCGAGGCGCGCGGGGAGCTGCAGGTCGATGGAGGACGCGAGCGAGGTCTGCAGATCGCCCTCCGTCACCGAGCCGCCCGGGCCGTAGACCGAGTGCGTGAGCACCGGCGCGGGCGGCACCGGCGTCGCCGCGGACGGCGGAGCGACGCGCGGCGCGCTCCCGCCGCAGCCGGCGAGGAAGGACATGAAGAGGAGCAGGGAGGCGAGCGAAGGAGAGGCGCGCATGCCGTCACAACGGCGCGCGCGCCCGGACCTTACGCCTGTCACGGTCAGGGGGAGCGCCTCTGTCGCTCCCCCGGTCGAACGCGCGCGCACGGCGCGCGACACCCCCCACCAGCGACTCGCCACGTTCGGCGCTGCGCTTCGCGCATCGACCTCACGGGCTCGTGTCGGGTGGGCCNNNNCACGGTCAGGGGGAGCGCCTCTGTCGCTCCCCCGGTCGAACGCGCGCGCACGGCGCGCGGTCGAACGCGCGCGCACGGCGCGCGGTCGAACGCGCGCGCACGGCGCGCGGTCGAACGCGCGCGCACGGCGCGCGACACCCCCCGGCCCGACCAGCGGACCGTCGCTCCGAAGACAGCCGTCAGTGGTGGGCGTTCCACCACGCGACGAACTCCGGCGTGCGGACCGCCTCGCGGAGCAGCGGCAGCGCCTGCGAGTGCAGCGCGCGGCGCGCGACCTCCCGGGCGCCGACCTGATCGAGCAGCGCGCCGATCGTCTCTTTGGAGAGCTCGGTCACCGCGGCCTCGACCTCGGCGCGGATCGCCTCGCGCACCTCCTGCCGCTTCACGTTGTGCACGAGGATCGGCGCGATGAGCGCGTCGATCTCGGGCATCGGTCCGTGCGCGATCAGCGCCGCCGCCTCGCCCTCGGTGCGCTCCAGCATCTTGAGGAACGCCTTGCGCCGACGCTTGCCGAGCTGCTCGGCCGTCTTCGGATCGGTGAGCATCTGCACGATGCGCTCCTGCACGCCGCCGACCGCGCCGTCGACGAAGTCCTTCACCCGATCCTGCATCTGCTTCTGCAGCTCGTCGCCGAGGCCGCCGAGCACGGCCTTGCCGGCCGCACCGAAGGCGCGCGCGCCTATGCCGAACGCGCCGCGGAGCGCGCTCGCGGGCGCAGACCCGCCGCCGGCGTTCTTGATGAAGCCGGTGATCGCGTCGCGCAGCGCCTCGCGGATCTGATCGCGGACGCCGTCGCTCGCCACCGCTTCGTCGATCAGCTTCTGCGGGATGCGCGCCGGACGGCCGAGCAGCGTGGCGATGGTGTCCTTCGCCTCGGCCGGCAACCACGCGCCGAGCAGCACGCTCGACGCCTTGGCGCGCTCGAGGAGCCGATCGCGGATCGGCGCGCTCACCCGCATGTGGATGTCGCGCACGCGCGGCTCGGTCACGGTGTCGTCGATCACCGAGAGGACGAGCTTGGCGTCGACGAGCTCGCTCACCCGCCGCGTGCACACGAAGTCGAACCCGAGGTCGAGGAGCTTGCCGAGGGCGGCGTCGTCGAGCTTCGTCGTCATCGATTCCCCTACTTTCCGCCTTCGGCGAGCTTCTTGAAGCGCTGCTCCGGCCCGGGAGGCCAGTACATCTGGATGGCGATCGTGGGCCTGTCGCCGGCCGGCTTGAACGCGTGCGGCTCGCCCGGTTTGTTGGCGGCGAAGGTCGAGCCGTTGACCGGCACCTTGCCGGACGTCTTGCGCACGAGCTCGCCGGAGCCGTCGATGATCGCGAGGAACTCCCACTCCTTGTCGTGCACGTGCTCGACGACCGGCGCGTTCTTGGACATGGTGAGCAACCCGAAGCTCGCCGGCGGCTCCTCGAGGGCGATGCGGGCGTGGTACGCGCCGCCGCCCCAGGCCAGATCGGGCTTCGCCGACAGCTCGAACGACGTCACCGGCGCGCTCCGCTTGGTCCAGGAGGCCGTCTTGTCCTTCTTCTCGAGCCGGTCGATCTGCTCGGCGACCGAGCCGCTCGTGCCGTTGACGACGACGGCGAGGATCAGGCGCGTCGGCTCCTTCGAGTAGATGTTCACGCCGGCGCCCGGCGCGCGGAAGCCGTTCAGCTTCCACGCCCGCTTCTGCTTCTCCTTGATGTCGTCGGCGAGCACCGAGAGCTCGCCGTCGATGAGCAGGCCGTAGACGTCGAGGCCGGCGTGACGCGGCAGCAGCATCGACACCTTCGGCGGCATCACCACCTCGAACATGAACACCGGCGCGTCTTTCTCGAGCTGCGCCTTGAGCGCGTCGGGGACGAGCAGCGGGAGGTTGCACCCCTTGGCGCCGCACTCGTAGCGTCGCGGGAAGGGCTTGGCGTCCTTGGTCTCGGGGAGCGCACCGTCGATCTTGTCGGGCGCGGCGGCGGGCGTGGACGCCTTCGTATCGCCCGTAGCGGCGCCGCCCGTCGCACCTCCGGTCGCTTCACCGGCTGAGCCGCCGGCCTCGGGCGCGCCGCTGGAGGTCGTCGCGCCGCCGGTTCCGCCGGCCGACGGTGCGCCCTGTTTGGAGCCGCCACAGGCCGCGAGCACGAGCGCGGCGCACAACACGAGCGAGGAGGTACGCATGGCCGGCGAGCATATCGCGGAGCTCACCCGCGCACGAATCCAACGACGACCGCCGCCAGCTCCTCGCCCCGGTCTTCCTGGAGGAAGTGGCCGCCGCCCTCGATGGTGGTGTGGGGGCAGCCGCGCGCGCCGGCGATCTTCCCGACCAGCACGCGATCGGCGCCTTGCGTGATCGGATCGTGGTCGCCGAAGGCGCAGAGGAAGGGCTTGTCGAAGCGCGCGAGCGTCTCCCAGGCGGCGCGGTTGGCCGACGCGGCGGGATCGTCGGGCGAGATGGGCACGAGCATGGGGAACATGCGCGCGCCCGCCTTGTAGGACTCGTCCGGGAAGGGCGCGTCGTAGGCGGCGCGCACCCGATCGTCGAGGGTGGCGGTGGTCGCCGTCTGCACGATCTTCGACACGGGCAGCACCGGGACCGACTGCGAGAACTCGCGCCAGGCGTGGAACGCGGGGGGCGCGGGACGATCGCCGGTGGGCAGGAAGGTGTTGGCGGCGATCACGCGCGCGAAGCGCTCGGGCTGCTCGCCGACCAGACGGAGCCCGATGAGGCCGCCCCAGTCCTGACAGAGCAGGTTGATGTCGCGCAGGTCGAGGGCGTCGAGGAAGGCGCGCACCCAATCGACGTGACGCTGGTAGGTGTAGTCCTCGCGGCGCACCGGCTTGTCGGAGCGGCCGAAGCCCACGAGGTCGGGCGCGACGGCGCGCAGGCCCGCCGCGACGACGACGCGGATCACCTTGCGATAGAGGAAGCTCCACGACGGCTCGCCGTGCAGCATCAGCACGACCGGCGCGTCGCGCGGCCCCTCGTCGACATACGCCATGCGCAGCGACGTCCCGTCGCCAGCGGGCACCTGCACGTAGCGCGGCTCCCACGGGAAGTCGGGGAGATCGGCGAACCGTTCCTCGGGCGTGCGGAGCGCTTCCATGGAGGCATGCGAGCACGGCCCCGCGCGCCGCGAAAGCGCCACGTCGGGCTCGTCGCTGCTCGCGAAGAGCGAGTCATCAGTCGTCAGTCGTCAGTCGTCAGTCGTCAGTCGTCAGTCGTCAGACTCGCTCTCGCTCTCGTTCGACTGACGACTGACGACTGACGACTGACCACCTGCGACGGCGATCAGAACGTGGGCTCGAGGGTCGTGTCGGTGCCGGGGGTGATGGTGGCGTTGGGGCCGGTCATCCAGGTGACGTCGTCGCGGAGCAGCTTCACCTCGACACCCGTCGCCCCGGTCAGCTCGGTCAGCACGACCTTCCAGCCGGCCTCGGTCTCGCGCGCGGGCCAGCCGGCGCTCCACGAGAGCGGCGCGGTCGCGCCGCGCAAGGCGAGCCACTGCCCGGCGGTCAGCTTGGCGCGACCGATCACGCGCGTGACGAGCGGCGTCTCGTGGGGCGCGGGGGCGAGCTTCAGCAGCACGCCTGGATGATCGGAGACGCGCGGGCCGTCGGCCCCGTCGAAGATCAGGCGCGCGGAGCCCGCGGCGACGCCGGCCGCACGGTGGGCGAAGACGTGATCGATCCGCGTCGCCGCGAGCGAGGTCGACAGATCGCGGAACCCGAACGAGAGCATCAGCGCGTGCGGCTCGTCGCCGGGCTTTGCGTTGAAGTCGCCGGCGACGATCGCGCCGAAACCGGGGTCGGTGTCGACCAGGGCGCGCGCCGCGATCTCGCGCGCCTGCGCTGCGCGCACGGCGGCGTTCGCGTGATCGAAGTGCACCGAGTAGAGGCGGCGGCCTTCGCCGATGTTCGCGGCGACAGCGACCCGCACGAGCGAGCCCTGCACGCGGTGGATGATCACCTCGTCGCCGCTCAACGTTCCGCGAACGAAGACGCCGACGCCCTCCTCCGCCTCGTCGGCGGTGCCCTCCCACGCTTTGTGCGCGAAGGCCCAGCGGCTCGACCACGCGACGCCGGTGGCGCGCTTCAGCTCGGCGGCGAGGAGGTCCATCGCGGACTCGTCGCCGCGCACGCAGGCCTCCTGCACGGCGATCGCGGTGACGCCGTCGGCGTGCGCGCGATCGGCGATCGCGCCGAAGCGCGCCGCGTTGGTGGCGAAGGTGGTGCCCTCGGTCTTCAGGCAGTGCAGGTTGAGCGAGAGGATCGCCGGCGCGGGCGCGGACGCGCCGTCGACGAACGTGTCCGCGGACGCGTCGCCCTGCACCTCGCCCGACGCGTCGCCTCTCGCGTCGATCGGCGCGTCGATCGGCGCGTCGTCGCCGCCGCCGTCGGTCACCGCCGCCGGATCGGAGCCGCCCGACCCGCACGCGCCGAGCAACAAACCGCAGGAAATTGCCAGGGTTCGAACGATCGTCACCCACGTGTCTTGACATGTAGGTTGCTCCGCGTCAACGTCACTCATCCCTGAGGCACGCGCTCGGGAAGACGAGAGGTTGGTCATGCGGATCGTTCGGCTGCTTTCCCTGGTCACGGTGCTTCTCTCCGGCGCGACGGGCTGCGCGCTCGCCCCCGTCGAAGGCGAAGAGGGGGGCGCAGGTCGCGTGCTGCAGCGGCAGGTGACCTGCACGATCCTCGGCGACGTCCAGGTCGGCAAGCCGCGCGCGTACTTCTCGCCGTTCGACCCGGTCGAGGATCAGGTGCTGTGCGCGCTCGACGGCGCGCGCCGCGAGGTGGTGGTCGCGCAGTACAACATCCGCAGCGAGCGGGTCATCGCGAAGCTGATCGAGCTGCGCCGGCGCGGCGTCGACGTGCGGGTCTCGGTCGACGCGTCGAACGCGGCCAACGCGTGGAACGACGGCGACGATCGCCTCGAGCGCGAGGGCGTGAAGCTCGTGCGGTTCGAGCCGGCGGCGACGAACGCGATCATGCACCTCAAGGCGTCGGTCATCGACGACGCGTTCGCCATGTCCGGCTCGTTCAACTGGAACGAGACGGCCGCCGCCGGAAACGACGAGAACATGATCGCGTTCCGCGATCCGGAGATCGTCTCGCGGTTCAAGCACCAGATCCTCGAGCTGCTCGGCGAGCGCCCGCGGAGCGTGGAGCTGCCGCGCGCCAACGCCTGGGCGCAGCTGCACTTCGCGCCCGAGACCGCGGTCGATCGGGTGATCGCCTCCGCGATCGACGCGGCGAAGACCTCGGTCGACGTGGCGATGTTCACCTTCACCATGCGCTCGATCTCCGACGCGCTGGTCCGCGCACACAAGCGCGGCGTGCGCGTGCGGATGGTCGTCGAGCAGAAGCAGCAGGATCTCTCCGACGCCGAGGATCGCGTCGCCGCCGCCGGCGCGCTGGTGGTCCGCGGCCAGAACCGCACCGGCCCGCACTCGGCGATGCACCAGAAGTACGCGGTGCTCGACGAAACCCGCGTGATCACCGGCGCGACCAACTGGACCTTCAGCGGCACGCGCAACAACGAAGAGGACCTCCTCGTCCTCGATCTGCCCGAGCTCGCCGCGGCGTACTCGGCGAACTTCCGCGATCTGCTGCACGTCTACGGCGGCCTCGACGACGGCGGGCAGCCGCGCGCGGCCTCGCCGGTGCTCTTCCACGGCGTGCAGTCGGCCACCGGGTGGGGCGACACGCTGGTCGCCGTCGGGAGCGATCCGGCGCTCGGCGCCTGGCACCCGTGGGCCGGCGTGCCGATGGGCGCCGAGATGTTCCCCGCTTGGACCGGCCGCGCGCAGCTGCCGGCCGGCGCGCGCGTCGAGTGGAAGCTCGTCACGCTGCGCGCGAACGGCACCGTCGACTGGGAGCCGGGGGCGAACCGCGCGCTGATCGTGCCGGCGAGCGGCCGCGCGGTGGTGATCGGCGGCACGTTCGGCGACACCTCCACCACCTGGACGCCGGCCCGATGATCCGCCGGGTCGTCGCCTTCCTCTCGTGCGCGTCGTGCGCGCTCACCGCGTGCGCGCCGCTCGCCGACCGCGCGGACGAGGGGGCGAGCGCCGCGTCCGAGCAGGGCGTCTCCGCGCCTTCGTGGCTGCTCGCGCACGCCGGGGCGGGCTCCTGGCTCGAGGGCGCGACGCGTCGCGCGTGGGCCGACGCGCGCGTGGCCAACGTGCGGTTCGACAAGCGCGTGCTCGCCGAGGTGGTGTCGACGTACGACGGCGGCGCGGTGATCACCACGCTGCACCCGGCGAGGCACAAGGGCTCCATCGGGTCGGACGAGCGCTGGGGCACCGACGCGATCGAGCTGAACGAGACGGGACCGAACGGCGCCGCCTTCATCGACGCGTTCGTACGCTTCCGCGTGCAGCACGACGTCGACGGCGACGGTCGCGACGACATGGCCGAGACGGAGTGGGCGCACCTGTTCGGGGCCGGCGCGGGCGCGCCGCCGGCGAGCGATCCGTGGGCGCCGGGGCTCGACTCGCCGGTGCGGGCCCCGGTGCGCGAAGGCGGGGCGAGCACGCCCGAGCTCCGCTTCGCCCCGTTCGACGATCCGGGCGCGATGGTGGTGCGCGAGATCGACGCGGTGGTCGCGGCCAAGCGCGCCGATCCGACCGGGCGCCACACCATCCACGCGGCGGTGTTCAACATCGACGACCACCGCATCGTCTCGCACCTGATCGACGCGCACCGCGCAGGCGTCGAGGTCCGGTTGATCACCGACTCGAGGAAGCTGAGCCCTAAGGCGACGTGGCTCATCGGCGACGACGCGCTGCTCGCCGCGGGTGTTCCCATGCTCGGCGTGGGACCGTCCACCGAGAAGGGCGGGCGGTCGGCGATGCACCTCAAGCTCGCGCTGTTCGATGGCAAGAAGGTCGCGACCGGCTCCGCCAACTGGCAGTGGGGCTCGAGCTTCGAGAACCACGAGCTCATGGCGCTCTTCGACGATCCGGCGATCGTCGCCGCCTACGCGCAGCGCTTCGAGCGGCTCGCCGGCGCCGCGGTCGGTCCGCGCGTCGGCTCGCGCGACGCGGTCTTCGGGCCCGACGAGGCGCCCTACCGCCGGATCGCGTCGCTGATCGAGTCGGCGCGCGAGAGCGTGCACGTGGCGATGTTCACCGCCAAGGACTTCCGGTGGGACGGCGGGCGGCGATCGTTGTTCGACGAGCTGATCGCCGCGAAGCGCCGCGGCGTCGACGTGGTGCTCGTCACCGACGCGGGCGTCTCGGAGGGCAGCGAGTATCACGGCGTCACCACCGACGACGACCAGACCGACGAGCGCCTCGAGGCCGCCGGGGTCACGGTGGTGCGCGCGAAGGTGCCCTTCGCGCGGTACGCGTCGATGCACCACAAGCTGATGGTGGTCGACGGCGAGAGCGCCGTGCTCGGCGCCTTCAACTGGTACTGGGACGCGGCGTTCCTCAACGAGGAGGACGCGCTGTTCGTGCGCGATCGCGCCGTGGCCGCGCGCTTCGGCGGCGAGATCGCCGAGCTCTGTCGTCGATACGATCCCGCCTACGATCCTGCGCGCTGGCCGTCGGTGGCGGTGACCCTGCGCGCCGAGCACGCGGGCACCGCGTGGGGCGACACCGTGTTCGCGATCGGGGAGGTCGAGGCGCTCGGCGGCTGGTCACCGGCGCACGCGCTGCCGCTGTCGGGCTATCCGATCTGGAGCGGCACGGTCACGCTCCCGGCCGGCGCCCGCGTCGCGTGGAAGCTCGCGATCCGGCGGCGCGACGGCGACGTCGTGTGGGAGCCCGGCGACGACCGCCTGCTGACCGTGGTGACCGGCACGCGGAGCCAGGTCGTCGACGTGTCGTTCCGACGTTGATCGTCAGTCGCCGGTGACGAACGAGGCACGCACCGTCAGCGGCTGATTGCCCACGTTCGCGCGGAAGACCACCTCGTAGCGCGTGCGCGCGGCGAGCGGCGCCCTGGGGATCAGGTGCACCTCGCCGGCGCGCACCAGCTTCGCCGGATCGTTGGCGGCCGTGAGCACCACCGCGGCCACCGGGCCCCCCGGCCCCTGCAGCGAGGCGGTGACGCTCGCGAGCGGCTCGGTGGTGATCAGCGAGACCGGCGCGCCGACCTCCTTCGCGCCGGGGATCGGGCTCGGGCTCTCGCGATCGGCGCGGAACGCGCGCGGGAAGCCGGTGCTGCCGTCGGGCGGCCACACGGTGCGCGCCTTGGCGGCGACGGCACCCTTCGGGCGCCCGAAGTCGAAGGTCGCGCACCCTTCGGTCGAGCCGTAGCCGAACACGGTCGTCTCGGTCCGGAGGAAGAACGGCCGGTGATAGACGCTGTTGATGAACCCGCCGGGATCGTCGAGCGCGGCCGCGCCGGTCAGCGTCGCGAGCACCTCGCCGGCCGGATCCGACCGGAAGCCTTCGCGCGCGAGGCGGTCCTGCATGGTCGCGCCGGTGAAGCCCGGCTTGCCCGGCGACTGCGTGTGCGCGAACTCGTGGTTCAACGAGAGGTAGCGGCAGTGACCGGTCGCGGCGCGCGTCGCGGCGGCGTCGCAGGTCAACGGCGCGAGGCCGGCGCGCGCGCGGACCCGCGCGATGGCGGCGCGCGCCTGGGCGGCGTCGGCCGTCTCGCCCGGGCACGCGCCCTCGGAAGAGGCAGGGAGGCCTTGATCGACGGTCTCGCCGTCGTCGGCGATCTGCGCCCCGCAGCCGCTCGCGACGGTCGCGACGGTCGCGAGAATCGAGGCGAACAGCAGGCGCTGCGGGCGGGGGATCGACACGGTCCCGCGGTCTGTTGCGCGACCACCGCGCGACGATCATCGAAATGAGCGCTGACGCGCGCGGGGTCGCACCTCGTGGGACCGCGTGGTGACGGATGGTGACGGATGAACGGCCGCGGGCACGCGGGCAACGGAAGAGTCGCTCCTGAGCCGTCACGCCGCGATGGCGGTGACGTTCTGGGGCACCGGCACGTCGCGCGGGCTGAGCTCGATGCCGTGGCGCAGGAACAGGCGGCGGAGCGGGTCGTAGCTCTCGAACAGCGCCTGGCGCACGCTGTCGTAGCCGTGCTGCGCGGCCCGCCGCTTCGACCAGAAGTTCAGCGGGTTCATCATGAAGAAGTCGAGGTCTTCGCTGCTCGGCTCGATGTACACGACGTCGGCGTGCACGTTCGGATCGAGGAGGATTTTGTCTTTGCCGATGTCGAGGCGCGAGCCGAGCACCGTGCGGAACAGCTGGCTCGCGAGCGCGTAGGCGCCGTGCTCGTAGAGCGAGCGATCGGGCGCGGTGTAGCGCAGCGGCGTGAAGGGGTTGTAGACGATGACCAGATCGGCGCCCTTGCGGATGGCAAGGCCGACGTTGGCGGTGCGCACCACGCCGCCGTCGGCGAGATCGAGCCAGCGACGCTCGCCGGGCTCGCGGTAACGCGGGTTGCGCACGCGCACGGTGCGATACCAGAGCGGCAGCCCGCAGGAGGCGCTGACCGCGTCGGAGATGCGCACGCGCGAGTAGTGCTCGCCCGGACCGAAGACGACCTGCGAGCCGGTGTTGATGTCGACCGCGGTGACGAAGAGCGAGCGCCCCCGCGTGCGGCGCAGCTCGTCGAAGTCGTCGGCGACGCCGAGCTCGCCGATCTGCCGGCGCAGGTAGTCGCGCACGCCGTTGGCGTCGAACAGGCCGGTGGGCACGATGCGCGCGGCGACGTTGGCGAGCTTCCACGCCGTCTCGCGCGCGCTGAAGCGGCGGCCGGTGCGCGGGTTCTCGAGGCCGGAGACGTAGGCGGCGAGGACCTCGGCGCTCTTGGCGACGAGCAGCGCGAGGCGCTCGGCGGGCTCGCGCACGTTGGGGCGCATGAAGTCGATGGGGCGCATGTTCGCGAACCGATCGGACTGGCCGAGCGTGATGCGGAACAGCTCGTCGGCGTCGATGCCGCCGGCCAGCGCGCTCGCGAGCACCGAGCCGGCCGACAGGCCGATGAAGTCGTCGCAATCGGTGAGCCGGAACCGCCCGCCCGCCCGGCGGGCGAGCACCTCGTCGAGGGCGCGCAGCCCGCCGGCCTTGAAGGCGCCGCCGGTGATCGCGCCGCCGGCGAGCACCAGCGCGACGCGGCTCGGTCGGCCGGCGCGCGCCGACGGATCGTGCTTGCCGACGATGGTGATGCCTGCGTGCTGGTGGACGATGGGCTCCACTTGACGCGATGAGTCTAACCCCGTCCACCGAGATCGCCCGCAGGAAACGCAAGGCAACGGGTCGCGAGCGCGCCGAGGGAGCGAGCGGGGAGCGTGCGCGACGGATCCGTCCGAGCAGCATCCCGCCGGGCCGTCGAGAGATCTCCGGACCGAAGTCGCGCGAGTTCCGACGCCCTCAATACGCGCGGAGCATGAAGAAGATCGCGACGCCGGTCGCCGACACGTAGAGCCAGATCGGCAGCAGCACGCGACCGATGCGCCGGTGCGCCTCGAACCTCCGGCGAAGCGCCATGTAGAACGAGCCGAGGCACATCGGCACGACGGCCATCGAGAGCAGCACGTGCGTCGCGAGCACCAGCAGGTACACGACCTTGATCGCGCCGTGGCCGCCGAACTTCGTGTCGCCGTGCGTCCAGTGGTAGACGAGGTAGCCGACGAGGAAGAGCGACGACGACACGAACGCGCTCACCATCAGGTACTTGTGCACGGCGCGCGCGCCGCGACGGATGGCGACCCACCCCGAGGCGAGGAGCACCGTCGACAGCGCGTTGAAGCTCGCGTTGACCGCCGGCATGAACCGCAGATCGACGCTGGCGCCGGAGCCGCGGCGGAGCAGCAGGATGTAGGCGAGGAAGGCGAGCGCCGCGGTGGAGAGCGCCGCGTTGAAGGCCCAGAAGCCGCGGTCGGTCCCTTGTTCGCGTTCGGCGCGTTCGGCGTGGGTCGTCATCGGTCGGGGTACCGCGCGAGGATCTGCGCGTGCTCGAGGACGGCGTCGAGCTTGCCGCTCTCGTTGGTGTCGTAGTAGCCGCGGATGCGCCCCTTGCCGTCGACGAGCACGAACCAATCGCCGTGCATGATGGTGACGATGTTGGCGTTCGGGGAGATGGGCTTGACCTTCTCGTACTGGATCTTGAAGCCCTTCACCACGACCGGCTCGAGCTGCTCGATGGAGCCGGTCAGGAACCGCCACACCTTCGGGTCGGCGCCGTAGCGCGTGGCGTACTTCGCGAGCTCCGCCGGCGTGTCGGTCTCGGGATCGACGCTGATGCTCACCAGGCGGACGGTCGACTGCTTCGCCACGATCTTGTCGTGCAGCTGCTTCATGCGCGCGGTGAGCTTGGGACACGACGCGGTGCACGAGGTGAAGACGAAGTCGGCGATGTACGGCTGGCCGCGCAGATCGTCGGGCGACACGGGCGCGCCGGCCTGATCGCGCATGGCGAAGGCGGGGACCTCGCCGAGCAAGGGCAGGTCGACCCTCTTGCTGCGCGCGTACGCCGCGATGCCCGCGAGCAGCGCGAACACCAGCGACGCGGCGATCATGCCCCAGACGACGCCGGGGAGGCCTTTGGGGGTCGTCGGCGCCTCCTTGGAGGCGGCAACGGCGTCGGGGGCGGGCGCTTCGGTCATGCGCGCCGACTCTTGCGCGCGTCGCCGTGGGTCGCAACGGCCAGCATTCTCAGCAGTCGCGGAGGGATGGGCCCCCGGGTTGAAACCCGGGGCACCGACAGCAGAGCGAAAGCCCTTCGGGCTACGGACTCAGGTGCTGACGAAGCGCTCTTCGAAAGGGAGGGTGTCCGCTGTTCTCTCGCGATCGTCCGTCGGAACACGACAAGCCGCCTAGGGTCGCTCGCGTTTGGCGCGCGACGCTCTCGCCAGCCCGCCGAAGGCGGGCTTCGCTGGGCATTCGGTGCCCCGGACTTCAGTCCGGGGGAAAATTCTCAGGTGCCGGTCGCCACGAGCACCGCGAAGAGAACGACGAGGTACACGATGGAATACGCGAACACGCCGCGCGCCCAACGGATGCGCTGGGCCGGCTCGCGCCGACGGCTGTGGGCAGCGAGCCAGACGAACGCCGCGCCGAGCGCCATGGCCAGGACGAGGTAGAGCGCCGACCCGACGCCGGCGAACCACGGCCACGCCGTGACGGCGAGCAGCGAGAGCGCATATCGCACCATCATGCCGTCGGTCTCGCGATCGCCGAGCTCGACGGGCACGACCTTCAGCCCCGCGCGCGCGTAGTCCTCGGCGCGGAAGATGGAGATCGCGAGGAAGTGCGGGATCTGCCAGACGAAGAGGATGGAGAACAGCGCGACGCCGGCGGCGTCGATGCGACCGGTGACCGCCGTCCACCCGAGCAGCGGCGGGATGGCCCCGGGGACCGCGCCGACCCAGAGCGCGCGGATCGAGCGCTTCTTCATCGGCGTGTAGAGCAGCACGTACGTGAGGAGCGCGATGGCTCCGAGCACGCCGGTGACCGCGTTCACGCCGACGAACAGCACCGGCAGCGACACGACCGAGAGCAGCAGGCCGAAGGCCAGGGCGAGGTTCGACGACAGCCTGCCGGAGGGCAGCGGGCGCTTCTGCGTGCGCGCCATCTTCGCGTCGACGTCGCGCTCCCACCACATGTTGAGCGCGTTGGCCGCGCCGACGACCAGCGCCGTGCCGAGCATGGTCGCGAACCACAGACGGAGCGACGCGGCGCCGTGGGCGAGCTTCATGCCGCCGGCGGCGGTCACCAGCACGATGAACGTGATGCGCGGCTTGGTGAGCGCGATGAGATCGCGCGCCGTCGACAGCGCCGAGCGGCGCGTCTCGACCGGCCGGGCGTCACGCCGGCGCTGTGCAGTGGGGATGAGATTCGTCACGGCGAAGAAGGGGGAGTTCGTCTAGCAGGGCTTCGCGTCACAGCCAACGCGTGGAGCGAATGCGCTGGGATTCCGCGCGATCGCTGTCGTTCGATGGGGTCGCCGAGGCGAAGGTTCCAGTGGTTTTCCGCGGCGATTTGCCGCGCACTGCGGCGAGTTGGCATGATCAACGTCTGCGCGAGACGTGCGGGTCGTCGCGGATCCAGAAGCGCAGCTCTTCGTGCGCCCAGTCGCCCGCGTAATCGACGCCGATGCGGGGGCCGCGCGCGACCCTCCGCGGCGACACCGGCGTGCCCTCCTCGATGGTCAGCGGACTGCTCGGGTCGGTGAGGTCGAGCCGGTTGCGCGCGCGCGTGATGCGAAGAGCACGACAGAGCTTCCCGGGGCCATCGGTCGCGCCGAGGCAGTTCTCGATCGGAGAGATCGCGCGCACCAGCACGGCGGCAGCGTGCCCTTCGCGCTCGGTCACCACGTTGAAGCAGTCGTACATTCCATAAATCAAATATACGTAGGCGTGCCCGCCGTGACCGAACATCACGTCGGTGCGCATGGTGCGCCCCTTCGAAGCGTGGCACGCGAGGTCGTGCGGGCCGACGTACGCCTCGGTCTCGACGATGCGCCCGGCGCGACGCACGCCGAAGTCGACGTGCACGAGCACGCGGCCGAGGAGGTCCTTGGCGACGACGATCGTCTTGCGCGCGTAGAACTCGCGCGGGAGCGGCACCGTGACGGTCTACTCCAGACGCTCACGGACGCGAAGTGCCGTCCGCGCGCGGGCCGTGCGCGGGCGATGGTCCCGGATGGATCCGGCGCACGCCGACGGACGCCGGGCCGATCTCGCGATCGAGCAGCGACGTGCGCTCGCTCACGCCCACGCGGTAGGCGCCCTGCAGCGCCTCGTGCGCCGCCTGCCGCCCCAGGCCGATCAGGTGGCGCATGCTCGCGTCGCTCGGGATCATCGAGCGGACGAGCTCGCCGAAGGCCAGCCTCTCGGGCGGCGCGATCGCGAGGAAGGGGACGCCGTGGTAGCGCCCCTCGACGATCGGCGCGTCGGCGAACCCGATGTTCGAGGCGCGTCGGAAGTAGATGTCGGCGTACCGCAAGAGCGCGGTGGGGATGCTCGCGTGCCTCCAGTCCTTGTGGGGCGTGACCTGCACGTTGCAGAGGTAGACGATCTCCGTCGCGCCGAGCTCGAGGGCGAACTCGAGGGGCGCGTTGCGCAGCAGGCCACCGTCGGCGAGCAGCGCGTCTCCGAGCGCGATCGGCGACAGCAGCGGCGGCAGCGCGTAGCTCGCGTGCGCGACCGCGCGCAGGGCCGCGTCGTCCTTCTCGGTCCGGTTGCCGCGCAACGCGACGCGCCCGGTGTGCAGATCGACGACCAGGAACCCGATCGGACGCGGGTCTGCGTGCAGGGCGGCCCAGTCGACGCCCTGCTCGACGCGCGCGCGAAAGCGCACCGGGTCGAGGATCCCGCCGCGCAGCGGGTTGTGGCGGACGGCGTCGCCGACCAGCCACTTCCAGTCGAGGTCCAGCCAGAACCGCTCCGCATCGGCGGGTCCGCCGACCGTCGAGCGCAGCATGTTGATCCCGCCGGCGCTCGACGCGATGCACGCGTGGGGCGACCAACCCGCCCCCTCGAGCGCGGTCAGCGCGCCCGCGGAGAAGGCGCCGAGGGTGCCGCCACCGCCGAGGATCAGGACGCGCATTCCACCAGGTCGGATGCCGTGACATCCGCTCGAGCGCGCGTTCGTGGCGCACGCGCAGCGGACCTGGTCGCGCCGGACCACTCGGCGACGACCTCGTCGAGGAGCTGCTGTGCGGCGCGCCATGCAGCGCGGTGGACCGCCGCGACCGCCCGGTCATCGGGGCCGTCGGGATCGCCGTCCCGTCGAGCGCTCGAGCGAGACACCGACGGCGCGACCGGTGGAGCGATCGGCAGCATCGGACGGCCGAGCCGGAACCAGAACGGCACCGGCGCAGGCAGCGGCCCCCTGCCGAGCAGCAGCGGCAGATCGTACTTCTCGTCGCCCATCCACAGCCGCCCGGTCCCGCGCAGGCGCGACACGATCCGGTAGGTGTGATCGACGCCGGCGGCGGCGAACGGGATGATCGGCACGCCCGCGCGCAGCGCGACGCGCGCGAAGCCGAGGCTCTTCTCCCAGCGCAGGCGATATCGCTGCGACGGCTCGTGCTTGAACACCTCGCGCACGCCGCCCGGATAGGAGACCACGAGGTGACCGCGCCCGAGCGCGCTCAGCGCGTTCTCCTGCGATCCGTACATTCCGCCGACGCGCACCAGGACGTCGCGCATGAGCGGCACGCGGAAGAACCACCTGTCCGCGCAGCCGCGGGGCACACGACCGGTGGCGTCGAACAGGCGCGCGAAGAAGAGCAGCGTCTCGTAGCCGAGCAACCCGTGGTTGCCGACGAGCAACGCCGGTCCGCGCGGCAGGTTCTCGAGCCCCTCCATCCGCACGGGGTGCACGGCCTCGAGCGCGCGCACCACCTGTCGCATCACCTCCACGAACCGCTCGTCGACGCAGTCACGGAAGCGCTCGGCGAGTCTCATCACGGAGCGGTGCTGCAAGCCCACCGCCAGCCTTCCAGACCCCGGCGCGACGACGCACTCGTGCACGGTTGCGCACGCGATAGCGGGCACCGTCGGGTCGCGGAGCGGCGTTTCCGGTTGCGCCTCGTCGTCGCGCAGAGCATCGAAGCACTCATGAAGGTGGCGGTCGTCGGCGCGGGAGCGCTCGGATCGGTCTACGGCGTGAACCTCTCACGCGTCGCCGACGTGACGTTCGTGGTGCGCGATCTCTCGCGCGCGCCCCGGGTGATGCACGTCGAGCGCGTCACCGGACCGGCGCACGCGCACACCCTCGACGCGCCGCGCTTCGCGCTCGACGTCCCGCGCGACGCCGACGTGGTCCTCGTGGCCGTCCGCGTCGATCAGCTCGACGACGCGCTGCTCGCCAAGCTCGCGCGAGAGGCCGCCGGCGACGCGCTGGTGGTGATCCTCGCGCCGCTGTTGCCGCATCGATGGGAGCACGCGCACGAGAAGCTCGGCGCGCGGCTGGTCGCCGCGATGCCCGGCGTCGTGGCCTACGAGCCCGAGGTGCACGATGGCGCCGGCCCGATTCGAAGGGGCGTCCGCTACTGGACGCCGCGCGCGTCGCCCACCTTCCTCGACGATCGGCCGCACGACGATCCGGGCCGCGCGCGGCTGCTCGCGCTCGTCGATGCGCTGCGCCGCGTGGAGATCCCCGCCGAGCCGAACGCCCGCGTGCGGAGCCTCAACCCGGCGACCACCATCGCGTTCTTCCCGATGCTCACCGGCATCGCGGCGGCCGGCGGGTCGATCGATCGCATGCTCGCCGACGCGCCGCTGATGAAGCTCGGGCTCGCCGCCGCCAAAGAGACGCGCGCGCTCGCGCGCACGCTCGGCGAGCTGCCGCCCTGGGCGTCGCTCTTCTTCAACTTCATGTCGCCGTTCACCGTGCGCGCGGGGATCAAGCTCGGTCGCGCGAGGGCGCCCGAGGTGTTCACGTTCCTCGAGAAGCACTTCGGCCAGAAGCTCCTCGACCAGAACATGGCCATCTTCCACGAGATCGAGCGGCTCGCCGCCGAGCGCGGCGTCGCCATCGACCACCTGCGGAAGCTGGTCGCGCGCGCCCACCCCTGAGAGGGTGTCAGGGCTTGGGCTTCGGCGCGGCTGACGCCGACGGCGCGGCCGACGCCGACGGCGCGACGCCGCCGTCGACGTACTTGCCGAGGTCGAGCGGGATCTCGATGTCGGTGACGAGCGCCGGCTTGGGGAACTGCAGACTCACCAGCACGTCGAGCACGCACTTGGCGAACTCCGGGTTGCCG
>JACPFM010000051.1 GCA_016182965.1 Deltaproteobacteria bacterium
AAGACGTGTTTGCGCGGCTCGTTGTTGATGATGTTGTTGTCGTCCATCGCTTGGACCTCCGAAGGGCCGGGCCCCAAGCGGCGCCGAAGGCGTCCGCGTGTGGGAGTGGCTGGCCTCGACCCCCTCCGCGCAGATTCCGTGACGGCGGCGCGGCACATGTCTCTGCGAACCGTGTTCCGCCGCCGGCGCGGAATGTGCGCGATCAGGAGAGGCCAGCCACTCCGGCACGGACCGTCGGTCCCGCAGCACGACGTCGACGAAGCACGTTCGATGACGGAAGCGGTCACGGAAGCGGACGCGGTGACGGCAGCGGTAGCGATTGCGGGAGCGGACCACGGATCGCGAGCCCATCCCGCTGACCGCTGCCGCCGCCGCTCACGCTTCCGCTCCCGCGCCCGCTACCGCTGCCGCTGCCGCGTACCGCGGCCCAGCGCTCGAAGTATGCGGACACTTCCGGCCGGCGGTACTAGTCGTGCCCGGCCGGAGCGTAACGCGAAGGCGCGAATGAACCCCTGGCGCGAGCACGGCAAAAACCGGGCACCAGCGCGGGTGCGCGGGCACCGATCAAACGTGATTGTCAGAGATGTATAAATAGAAAATGTAATCGGACCACATTGCAGATTGTTTGCGCGGCCAGGCGACGCCTCCCTCCGGCTCTCGCAGCTCGCGTCGGGGGAAAAGGCTGTGGAAAACCATGGGATGTTCGCGCTCGTGCTGTGGACAAAGCGTGCGGATGACCACTTGGCCTGTGGAAAAGAAATTCGCGCCCAGAGCCGGTTTTCGCCGTTGCGAAGGGCGGTCTCTGGAGCGATAGTCCTTCTCACGAAGTTCGCGGAACATCTTCCCGCGCAACTTCTCGGTCGTAGAAGTCGTCCGTGACGCTGCGGTTCGTTCGAGTCGGTTGGGGTGCCCGTCATCCCTCCCGCCTTCGGCGAGCCGAGCTCCGAGCCCCTCCGCTCCGTCACAAGAGCGCGAGTCGGTCCGAGAGTACCAAAGGCGTCGGTCCTCCGCCTCGTGATCCCCCGCTTCGTCGAGGGCGCGCGTCGGAGACCGGTGGCGACGGCCGCGAGGAGCGATCCCCGCGCGCCGCCCCACTCGGGACGAACCGAAGGCACCTCGATCGTCACCAGGATCACGCCCTTCGCGGGGCGAGTCTCCGAGGCCGTCGAACGCCGCCCCCCCTTCGCCGGTGGGGCGCCGTCGCTCGGTCGAACGTGACGGTCTACGGCCCATCGACACGGCGTGTCTGTCGCAAGCAGCGCGTCGGTCGTGTTGCACGTCGGGTTCCGACGACGTGCGCCGACGGTGGGTGACACGAGGTGTCCGGGAGCGTGCGAGCCGGGGTTCTTCACGCGCGTCTGCCTGCGGGCAGTCGAGATGCGGGCCCTCGACTCGATGACTCCCGACCGGCGCGTCGTTCGTGCGATCAACAGATCGTGCGGGCGCGCGATCGCCCTCACCGGCGGTCGCGGTCTCGTCGTCGTGAACGTCGCGCAAGCGACGGGCGCGGCGAACGCGGCGTCGCAAGGCGCCGATGTGTGAGACGCGCGTCGCTCGCATCCTCGAGCTGGCCCGAGCCCCCCATCCAATGTGGGTGGCTTCGCAAGAAGCGTGAAAGGGTGCACCCCCTTCATGGCAACGGGCTCCGAGCACCGCCGTCCGCGGGCTCGGACGCAAGCCGCACGAGGAGAGCGCGATCCGGCGCCGAGCCGATCGATCGCGTGCGAGGAGCCCCGAGAAGTCCGGGAGTGACCTGGTTACGTGTCGTGTTGCACCGTCTCGCACGGCGCCGAGCGATCGGCGTCGGCCCCCACGCAACTCGTTGCGCGGTGGCGAGCGTGACGGAGGCGTCTCGGGTCGGGGTAGCGTCGGGCTTTTCACGAGGCACGGCGTGAGTCGACCTTGGCCTTCGCGACGAATCGCTTCTCATCTCACCATCCGAAGCGAATCACGCGTGGGCGACAGAGACGTCAGAGGTGCACGAGCCTCCGCGCTCGACGGGAAGACAACGCCCGCTCGAGACCGAGGACGCGTCGCACCGAAGCGCGCAACGACGCCGTGAAGCGTCGTCCGCATCGTTCCTCCGAGGGCCAGCCGGTAACACGGGGAAGCCACGCGAGTGACACGATAGCCGCACGGATCAGGGTGCCCGTATCTGTTCGAGGGAATGGGCATACGTCGGTCGTACGCATCTCTGGCTCGTCGATCCGAGCACGACGCCTTCACGGGCGGCGCGCACGGGCCACCGGCGGACCTAGTGACGAGAGCTCCTACGCGACAGTGACGTGTCGCGTGCTCGCCGAGAGGTGGGCCAGCAGATCGCCGCGAGGCGGTTCGCATCGAGGAGGGGGCGTCGCGAACGGGTGTGAGAGGCGGGGCTCGTGGGGTCAAACCCGCGTACCTCGTTTCACGAAGAGCGCGTCAGCGTTCTCCGGCACGATACGACGGAACGCGTCCCGCCCATGCTCCACGTCGCTTAACCCGCGGCGCGGAGTGGGGGCTCGGTTCTCGGAGGTCGACTGGCCGCGCATCGGCGAAAGTCGGTGACGCGGCGCAGGAAGCTGCCGTTCGGCATCGAACCCGAAGCGGCGGTGCCTCCGAGAGCGACGAGGGACGCGAGAGGTCGGGCTCGACCGAGTGAGGCTCCTCCAGCCACGTGGCGCGGGGGGTCGGCATCCGGCGCGATTCGCGCCACCGTCGTGGGCTCCGAGAGGACCGACGTCGGGACGATGCATCGGGCGACGCGAGCTCGTACCGAAGCGGACGTGCCTTACCGCGCGTCACCTCGTCGCGATTCTCCAGCGCGAACTGCGGGGATCGTCGACAGCCTCCCGACGAACGACGGTGATGCCTCGTCTCCTGTGCCGTGCTCTGCACGGTATCGACGTCGCAGGACGAGGACGGCTCGTGAGCGACCACCCCACGTCTCGTCGGTAACGACGAGCTGGTCGTGGAAGCGAGTGGACCTTTCCGGAGGTAGTACGGGCGCGACGAGCACCGTACGCCCACCACGAGCAAGCGGGACTTCGACGAGGGCGATTCGGGCGACCGGATCGCCTTCGGTGTTTTTGTCTCGGGGAGGTCGTCGCGCGGCGGGGACGCCGCGGGGCCGCGTCTTCGTTGGGTCTAGAGTCTAGAGTCTAGAGTCGAGAGTCGAGGCGCTGCGCACCCGATCTCCGACTCCTCCTCTGGGCTCCTCTCGCCAGCGACACGCCGCGGGCCCGAGCGCGATCGCCATCCGGACTCTAGACTCTAGACTCTAGACTCTAGACCCTCTCAAAACAGCTTCCGCTGCCTCGGCGCCTCCGCGTCGGTCGGCGGCAGGAGGCACTCGGGATCGTCGTTGCGCGCCGAGTTCGCGCGCGTGCTCACCACCGTGTCGACCAGCAGGTCGTCGGGCGCGGGCTTCACGAGCGACAACGCCTCGTCCTGGTCGCCGCGCAGCCACTGGTCGGCGAGCTCCGTCGGGATCACCACCGGCATGCGGTCGTGCACCTTCGCCACCGCGGCGTTCGGCTTCGTCGTGAGCACGGTGAAATCGAAGCCCTCGGGGCCCTCGCCGTAGACGCCGGCGAGCAGGAGCAGGCTGTGCGGCTGGGCCGGGTGGAACCAGTGGGGGACGCGCGCGCCCTTGTCGCCGCTCCACTCGAAGAACCCGTCGACCGGCACGAGGCACCGGGCGTGGGCGAAGTTCTTCAGCTGCTTGTGCGCGTGCTCGCCGCGCACGTTGGGGAGCCTCTTCGGCCCGATCGAGAGCCCCCACTTCGCCGGCAGCAGGCTGCGCGCGGTGCTGCCGAAGGGGGCGACGATCCAGTGCTCGTCGCTCGGCGCCATGTTGAAGCGCGGCCGGTAACGGGCGGCGAGCTCGGCGTCGTAAGGGACGCCGAGCAGGCGCGCGAGCTCCTCGAAGCTGGGGACCGTCAAGGTGGCTCGTCCGCACATCGCGTGCTCACTCCTGCTTCGGGCACCACGCGCTCACGTGGCGCCGTGGACCGTGATCTCGGTGATGCGCCAGGTGCCGTCGCGTTTCTCGAGGCGGAGGCTGCACCGGCGCTGGTCGCGCTCGCTCGCAGCGCCGTGTCTCGTCGCCGTGAGGGTCGCCGTCAGATCGACGAAGGCGCTCTTGCCGTCGTCGATCTGCACGCGCGAGAACGTCACGCCGATGTCCGCCTGCTGCCAGGCCTGCGCGGCCGCGACGCCGGCGCCGATCAGAGGGTCGCGGCCCCGGCCGAGCTCGCCGAGCTCGGGGATGCTCGCCGAGACCTCGGGCGCGAGCACCTCGAGCAGCTCCGACCGCACCCGCGTCGCGCGCATGACCGGGTTCTCGCCCGGCACGACCGCCACCGCGTCGGCTGCCCGCCGAACGGTCTTGCGGACGCGGTCGTCGTCGGAGCCGCGGAAGAACAGGGCCCAGATGCCGACCGCGAGCACGATCGAGATCGCGGCGATGACCAGGTTGCGCTTCATCGTGCTGCTCCGGCCATGACGCCGGCATGGCGCGATGGGGCTGCGTCTTCGCAGGTCGAAGGTCGAAGGTCAAAGGTCGAACCAGGCATCGGCTGGCTGAACGCTCGAGACGACCTCGGACTTTCGAGCCGGGGCCAGCCCGGACCTCGGGCCCTCGAGCCGCAGCTCACCTTCGACCTTCGACCCAGATCCAATCACCGAGACGTGCGTTAACAGGGGCATGGAGCCGCGTCGCAAGCCGATCCCCGCCCCCATCATGCGGCCGCAGGCGCTCATACGGCCGCAGGCGCTCGGGATGCCCGCCCGTCCGCTCGCACCTGTGCGCACCCGTGCCGCGCTGCCCACGGTCGCCGCGCTGGCTGCCCTGGGCTTCGGGGGGGCCGCCCTGGGTTGCGACGGCGCGCGCGAGGCCATTCGCGACGACGTCCCGATCGTCCACGTCATCCAGCCCGCCGCGCCGAAGATCGTCGCGCCGCACGCCACCGAGCCTCAGACCGATCCGCTGCAGCCGCTCCCCGGCATGGCGGCGCTCGAGGGCAAGGCGCCGGAGCCCGAGCCGACGGTGATCCCGCCGCCGCCCAAGCCGTATCCGGTGAAGGGCGGGGCCAAGGCGGTGCACCCGACGCCGAAGGCGCCCGCCATGCCCGGTGGCCCGAAGCCGGCGGCGCCGATTCCCATCGTGCCGACGCCGAAGCCCCCGATGCTCGGCGGCGACATGCCGGCGGTCATGCCGATCGGCGCGCCCGAGACCACCTGATCAGCGCCGCTTGCCGCCGTACGACTTGAGCTTGCGGTAGAGCGTCGACTCGCCGATGCCGAGCTGCTTGGCGGTGCGGGTCTGGTTGCCGTCGTTGGCCGCGAGCACCGCCATGATGTACTCGCGCTCCATCGCGTCGAGCGTGCGCGCCTTGCCGACGGGCGTGAGCGAGGGGAGGGCGGCGCGGACCTCCTCGGGCAGATCGTGGACGTCGATGCGCGGACCCTCGGCGAGCGCCACCGCGCGCTCGAGCGCGTTCTCGAGCTCGCGCACGTTGCCGGGCCACTCGTAGCGCAGCAGCTGATCGGCCACCGCCGGGGTGAGGCCCGCGACCTTGCGCCCCATGCGCAGGGTCGACTGCGCGAGCAGCACGCGCGCGAGCGGCAGCACGTCGTCGCGGCGCTCGCGGAGCGGGGGCACGCGCAGCTCGACGACGCGCAGCCGATAGAAGAGGTCCTTGCGGAAGCGCCCCGCCTCCACCTCCGCCGACAGGTCGCGGTTGGTGGCGGCGACCACGCGGACGTCGACCTTGCGCGTGCGGGTCTCGCCGACGCGCATGATCTCGCGCTCCTGCAGCACGCGCAGCAGCTTCACCTGCATCGACGCGGTGACCTCGCCGACCTCGTCGAGGAACAACGTGCCGCCGTGCGCCGCCTCGAACAGGCCCGGGCGATCGTTCACCGCGCCGGTGAACGCCCCGCGCGCGTGCCCGAACAGCTCGCTCTCGAGCAGCGTCTCGGAGAGGGCGCCGCAGTTGATCGCGACGAACGGCTTGCCCGCGCGCGTCGACTCGTCGTGGATCAGGCGCGCGATGCGCTCCTTGCCGGCGCCGCTCTCGCCGGCGACCAGCACCGTCGCGTCGACCTTGGCGATGCGTCGCGCGAGCTCCACCACCCGCTTCATCGGCTCGCTCTTGACGACGATCCCGGACACCTCGTCGCTGCCCGCCGCCTCGCGGATCTCGGCGCGTCGCTTGCGCAGCCGGCTCTCGGTGCGCTTGAGCGCGCGGGTCACCTCGTCGAGCGCGCCCTCAAGGCACTGATCGCGGTAGAACGGCAGCACGTCGTCGACGGCGTGGCCCCACTGCTCGCGGCGGCGCGCGACGATGTGACAGCTCGGATCGCCGCGGCCCCGGCAGCGATCCTCGACGAACACGACGTCGAGCTCGTGGCCGTTGACGAAGCTCGCGAAGCCGGAGGCGAACCCGGTGAGCATCCAGCACACCGGCTCGGTCGACAGGCCGTGGTGCAAGAGGTGCTCGTCCGCCTCGAACGAGTCGTGCCAGATCGCCTCGGCGAACGGCGCGTCCGGGTCGCTGTCGTCGTGGATGATCGGCTCGACGCGCACGTACCCGAGGTGCGTGTGGATGTGCCCGCCGGCGCGGCGCAGCTCGCGCTCGTCGTCCCACGGCACCGCGTGCTTCAGCGCCTCGCCGGTGCGCCATCCGAGCGCGTAGCCGAAGCGCGTGAAGATGCCGCGCGCGGCGCGCTCGCCGAGCGTGTCGACCAGGTGCGCGCGGAGCACGCCGACCGCCGCGGTGTCGACGAGCAGCGCGCGCGCGCCCGCGAAGCGGATGGTGCCGTGCTGGGGCGCGAGCTCGAGCAGCTCGCGGATGTCGAGATCACGGTACTTCACGTGGCCATCCATCCTGGAGGGGCATCCATTCTGACGGGGCGCCCGGTCATTTCGACCGGTTGTATCGGCCTGCGGGGGCCGCGCATCAAGAGGACGCGGGATTTTCGGGTTGGCCCTGGCCTTGCTCCGCCCCCGACGAACCCCCCAACGGAGGAATCCTCGATGCGTCGTTCGATCGTTTTCATGGTGTCCGCGTCGCTCGCGTCTTCGCTCGTTCTCGTCGCCGTCGGGTGCAAAGACCCGACGAAAGACGCAGCCAAGGCCACCGCGGAGGCGCCGGTCGCTGCCCCCACGCCGGCGCCGAAGGCGAGCGAGATCGTTCCGTTCGACTCCAAGACGTCGAAAGTGACGTTCGTCGGCTCGAAGGTCACCGGCAGCCACTCCGGATCGTTCGGCACGTTCGACGGTCGCATCGAGCTCGCCGACGGCAAGCCCGAAGCGAGCCTCGTGAAGGTCGACATCGACATGAAGTCGGTCGACACCGACACGCCCAAGCTCACCGGTCACCTCAAGTCGGGCGACTTCTTCGACATCGAGAAGTACCCCAAGGCGAGCTTCGTCTCGACGAAGATCGTCGCTGGTGGCGAGAAGGGCGCGACCCACACCATCACCGGCAACCTCGAGCTGCGCGGCGTCACCAAGTCGGTGTCCTTCCCGGCGACGATCACCGTCACCGCCGAAGGCGTGAAGGCGACGGCGGAGTTCAGCATCGACCGCACCCAGTGGGGCATCACCTACGAGGGCATGGCCGACAACCTGATCCGCAAGGACGTCCTGCTGAAGCTCGACCTCAGCGCCCCGCGCAAGAAGGCCTGATCCGCTGAATGAACGGTCGCGATCCTCGAACCTCCGCCGCGTCGCCGCTCGCGCAGGCCCGGTCATCAGTCATCAGTCTTCAGTCGTCAGCTCCGAGATCGAAGACGGCGTTTGCTCGCCTCTTCTCTCGACTGATGACTGACGACTGACAACTGACGACCCGAGGCCATGCGCCACGTCAGCCTGTGACGCCGCGCGAGAATCACGCGCGGTGATTCAGGCATCCAAGGCATCCATGATCGCGATCCGTCCGTCCGAGTCCCGCGGCGTCACCCGAATCGGGTGGCTCGACTCCAAGCACTCGTTCTCCTTCGGCGACTACTACGACCCGGCGCACATGGGCTTCCGCGCGCTCCGGGTCATCAACGAAGACCGGGTGGCCGCGGGGCAGGGGTTCGGACGGCATCCGCACAAGAACATGGAGATCGTCTCGTACGTGGTCTCCGGCGCCCTCGCGCACCGCGACAGCATGGGCACCGGGTCGGTCATCCGACCCGGCGAGGTGCAGCGGATGTCCGCGGGCACCGGCGTCCAGCACAGCGAGATGAACCCCGATCCGAGCACGCCCGTGCACTTCCTGCAGATCTGGCTCCTCCCCGAGCGCCAGGGCATCGAGCCGAGCTACGAGCAGAAGGCGTTCGCCGACGAAGACAAGCGCGGCAAGCTGCGGCTCGTCGCCTCTCGTGACGGGCGCGAGGGCTCGGTGACCGTCCACACCGACGCGAGCGTCTACGCCACGCTGCTCGAGCCCGGAGAGCGCGTGGTGCACTCGGTGCCTCGCGGGCGACACGCGTGGATCCAGGTCGTCCGCGGCGCCGTCTCGCTGAGCGGCGCACGCCTCTCGCAGGGCGACGGCGCTGCCGTTTCGGCCGACGACGAGGCGCTCACCATCGAGCTCGTGGGTCGCGAGCCGGCGGAAGCGCTCGTGTTCGATCTCGCCTGACGCGAGCCATTTGCGGCGTTGACCGCGACCTCTCGGCCATCGAGCCTCGTCGACCGCTCTCGGGAGCGAGACGAAGGAGAGGCCACCATGGAGATGCAGTCGCACGCGCCGGGCACGTTCTGCTGGGTCGACCTGTCCTCCTGCTCCGTTCGACCTTCGAACCTCGACCTTCGACCTACGAAGCCGATGCTGCCAGAGGCCATCGACCGACAACGGCGAAAGTCGAGTCAGAACGGCCAGTAGCACACGACCTTCTGGCCGCCGCTTTCGTCGGTCGCGTACGGCGAGAAGCCGTTTGCGCGGCTCTTGTCGTACGCCGCCTTGGCCTTCGCGGTCGCGGCGCACGAGCCGACGTAGTCCTCGGTCGCGATGAAGAACGGGCGACCGCCCGGGGCGAGCTTCATGTCGCGCCAGGCGAGCAGCTCCTTCTCGGCGTCGGGATCGTAGCTCGGCGCGTAGACCTCCTCGTGCGAGATGCCGTCGAGGAGCGAAGGGAGGTCGACGCCGCCGGTCTTGCCGAGGCGGGTGACGTCGCTCGTCGCGTTCTGCATCACGATGAGCAGCCCGGGGAACCTCTCGCGCAGCCGGCGTACGAGATCGAGGCCGCCCTGCGCGCACTTCGCGTCGCACGGGCCGTTCGTCGTCGCGGTGCCGTGCTCGACGATCTCGAGGTTGTCGAGGAAGAACCCATCGACGCCGCGGGCGGCGAGGCGCGCGGCGACGTGCTCGACCATCAGCTTCTGGTAGTCGGCGTCGCCGACGTCCATCCAGGTCTCGTCGGGGTAGCCGTCGTAGGCGCCGCGATGCGCCTTCGTGTTCGCCTTGCACGACAGGAACCCGCTCGGCGAGGTCGCCCAGTAGGAGCGGTACGTCTCGCAGGCGCCGAGGTTGAGGTAGCTGATGACGCGGTTCTTGCCGCCCGCGCGCAGCGTCGCGAGCTGGGCGTCGGTGAAGTTGCCGCCGTCGGGATCGACGTCGACGTTGATCACGCGGAAGGTGGCGGCGACCTTCGCCAGGTCTCCCATCTCGGACGCGGTGCCATAGAACGAGACCCACGGCGCGCGCTCGGGGAAGCCTCGCGGCGAGGTCGGCGCGTCGGAGTCGATCGCGTCGGCCGAGTCCGCCGCGCCGTCGGCGTCCGCGTCCGCGTTCTCGTTCGCGTCCGCGTTCGCGGCCGGCTCCGCCGCTTCGCCGCCGCCACACCCCAAGAGCAACGCACAGACGGCCAGCGCCCGCTTCATGCGTCGATTCTACGCCTTCACCGGCGCCGCATCGTGACCATCGCCCACGGCAGCTCGACCCGGTCGCGCCCGTCGAGCACCTCGAGCCACGCGCGCCGCGTCTCGGCGCGGCCCTCGTCGGACTGCAGCTCGGCGGAGTAGAAGAAGCGCAGCAGGCGATCGGCGAGCGCCTCGCTCGGTTCGCGCGCCACGAGGACGAAGTCGTCGATCGAGAAGGGGGTGAAGAGCTCCGGGGAGAACAGCGACCGCAGGCCCTCCTCGCTCCACACGCGGCGATCGCCCCAGCCGCCGAAGGTCGGGTGCTCGCGCCTGGTGATCGCGGCGAAGCGGGTCATCAGGGCAGCGAACACCGGATGCTCCGCGGCGCGGGGGCTGCTCGTGATCCACGCGAACGTGCCGCCGGGCCGCAGCGCCCGCGCGACGTTCGCGATCACCGCCTCGATCGGCTCCATCAAGTAGAAGGCGTGATGCGAGACGACCGCGTCGAGATCGCGGACGTCGAAGGCGTGCCCTGAGGCCTCGAGCAGCTCGAGACGCGGATCGTCTCCGCAGCGCGCGCGCGCGAGGGCGAGCTCGGCCGCGCACAGGTCGACGCCGACCACGCGCGCGAGCGGCAGGGTGAGCAGCCGCTCGAGCAAGGGCCCGTTGCCGCAGCCGAGATCGAGCACGGCTTGCGCGCCCGCCGCAACCCGCTCGGCCAAGAGGTCGTAGCCCGTCCGGCCGTCGCGCGTGGTCAGCGCGCCGAGGGTCGCCTCCGTCACGCCGGGGTTGCTCCGGTGGTACTCGACGAGGTCGTCGAGCACCGCCGCCGCGTCGCGCGATCCGCCGCGGACCCTCGGGAAGAACGGCCTCATCGGTTCGACGATATCGGGTGCGATCCAGCGCGTCGAACGCCGCGAGGCGGGCGATCGCGTCTGTCGCTCCAGCGCTCGTGGCCGCGGTGCGCTCGCCAGGCTCACCGGTCCTCGCGCATACGGCCCTGTTTCCCGGACGCACGAGCTCCTCGTGCGCGCGCGGATCGGCTCGAATGCGACGGCGCCTGTCGCGTTCTGCGCGGCGCCGCGCACGATTCTCGCAAGGTCCTTGCCGCGATCTCACCGCGGAGGATGGGTCATGACGCTCAGGACTTTCTCGGCCCTCGTTGTCGTGCTCGGCCTGACGGCCGGATGCCACGGCAACATGAAGGGCGCCAATACGGCCGGTGGCTACGGCACCACGAGCAACACCACCGGGGCGACGCCGCCGTCCGAGGGCGCGGCGACCGGGACCTTGTCGGCCGGCTCCGGCGGCACGGGCGCCGACTCGCCGCGCGCGTCGATGGGCAGCGCCGGCATGGGCAGCCCGATGTGGGGGACGGATGGACCCGACACCAGCGTCTCGGGACCGTCGGCGCGAGGCGGCGGTCCGGCCGCCGCGTCGGTCACCGATCCGAGCAGCGAGGTGCAGCGCATGAACCAGCGCCGCGAGACACCGCCGAAGAACGCGGACACCACGCCGCGCCCGTGAGCAGTCGGTCGACCTCGATCGGCTGGTGAGGAACAGGTCGGCGCCGCGGCGCATGGCGACCGTCGGCGACGAGTTCGTGGTGGGTCGCTGAGCGTCAGCTCGGCGGCGGTTCGGACGAGATGCCCGACACCGCGCGGAGCACCCCGGCCACGGCGTCACGCAGCGACACCGCAGCCAGCTTCTCGAGCAGGCCTTTGACCCGGCGCTTGTAGGCCGTTGGGCTGAGCCGGAGCCGCGCCGCAATCGCGGAGGGCTCGTGACCCCGGGTCGCCAGCGCGAGGATCTCCACCTCGCTCGGCTCGAGGCCGCCGCGCAACGCCTCACGCTCGAGTGCGAGCATCAGGCGGCGATCGCCGCCCACGTCGGCGATCAACGCGCGTGTGACGAAAGGCAGCAGGTCCTCGGCCTCGAGCGGCAATGGCGCGTGCAGCGCGCCGAGTCGATGCGCCGCCCGCCACGCCGAGACCGTCAGCTGGTCCGGCGGGGTGGCGAGGAGGATCGGCAATCCGGGTCGATCCTCGCGCACCAGCGCCGCGAGCTGCGCGCCCGTCGCGTCAGGGAGCGGCTCGATGATGACCAGGCCTGCGAGGGGATCCCCAGCTCGCGACGCGGCGAGGACGTCGTTCGCCGTGCGCGCGACCTCGACGTGGCGATAGCCGGCCAGCACCTGGCGAGCGGCGAGCGCCGCGACCTCACAACGGGAAAGCAACAAGAAGCGACACGCGAGCGGCATGGACGTTCGGGACGGCGCCTTACACGCTGGACGGCGATCCTTGGGTGTCGGAAATCCGGGGCGGGAGCGACAGCGGCTGACGCTGGGACAAACGGGTACATGCATTCGCCGACGGACGATTGCTGTTCCCGATCTGGGACGCCGCGCTCTCCGGATCGTTGCCCCATCGCGGGTGCCGGCGCAACCCCGGCGCATGTCCGCCCGGACCCTCGCCCGCCTGTGGCTCGCAGTCGTCGTCGCCATCGTCGTTGCCTGCGGCGGCAGCTCGGAGCACGAGCCCGAAACGGGCACGAGCAGGGCCGCCCTCAGCGCCCCCGCGTGGCCCACGGGCGCCGCGCTCCAGGTCATCGACGCAGACGCGACGTCGGTCACAGTGGTGTGGCCGGCTGCGATCCAGGACGGGCTCGAGCCCGTGTACGTGGTCACGCGCGACGGCGTGGTCGACAGCTCCGGGACGATCTTGCCGCACAACCCCGGTTGGTCCGTGACCGCGACGGGACTCGTCGCGTGCCGGCCGTACCGGTTCCGCGTCGAGCTGAAGTACGTCGCGGTGGACGGCTCCACGCAGACCACGGGGACGTTCCTCGAGACGATCGTGGTCCCACCGGCGGCGATCCCGCCGAGCGCCGTGCCGCCGGCGACGGAGCTCGTCGCGACGGACTTCTACGACGTCACGCGATGGCTGTACGAGCCGAGCGGGGCCGTGCAGTCCGGGTTCTCCGTCACCGTCGACGAAGGCTGGAAGCAATCGGTCGGCGCGGTCCGCGGGTACGTGCGCACGCGTAGCGGCTCGCCGATCGGCTGCGTCGCCGTCAGCGTGGTGGGCCATCCCGAGTACGGCCAGACGCCGACGCTCGCCGACGGCAGCTTCACGCTCGCCGTCCGTGGCGAGGCGACCCTGACCCTGAAGTACGCAGCCCCCAACTGGGCCTCGGGCGGCCAGCTCTTCTTGCCCGCTTATCGCGTGGTCACGGCGCGTCGTCATCAGTACGTGTGGGCCGACGAGGCGCGCCTCACGCCGCCCGATCCGATCGCCACCAAGACCACCATCGCCGGTGCGGGCTCGCTCTACGAGGGGCCCACGATCACCGACGGAGATGGCTCGCGGAAGGCTCGTGTGTTTGCCGAACGGCACCACGGCCACCGTGCCCGGCGGGCCGTCGCTCACGAGCTTCGACGTGCGGCTGACCGAGTACACGTACGGTCGACGCCAGGTCGGTGGTGTCACCGAGCTGACGCCGGGCGTAGTCGGCATGCCCGCGCCGCTGCCGCCGGCGACCGCGTACACCTATGCCGTCGAGCTCGGCCTCGTCGGACACGAGGGAGCGCACGTCACCTTCGACCAGGACGTGCCGTTCTACGTCGACAACTTCATGGGGTTCCCCACGAGCACGAAGAGCTCGCCTGACGCCACCGACACCGAGATCCCCGTCGGCTGGTGGCGGGAAGAGAGCGGCGCTTGGGTGCCGGAACCCAACGGCAAGGTCATCGAGATCACCGGATACGATGGCTCGACGCCCGCGCGCGCATCCGTCGCTCCGACCGGCCTCGTGACGAACGATGCGGAGCGCATCGCGCTCGCGACGTTCCCGGTCGGCAAGAAGCTGTGGCGCGCCACGACCCGCCACTTCTCGACGGTCGACCTCAACATGGGCTACGGGATCTCTTCGACGGCCAAGCGGCCCGACAAGCCGAACGCCTCCGAAGAGAGCATCGACGATCCGAACTGCGCGTCGGGATCGGTCATCGAGTGCGAGAACCGCACGCTCGGCGAGCACATCGCGGTGCCTGGCACCGGCCTCACGCTCACCTACAACAGCGCGCGGCACCCCGGTCACAGCAAGATCATCCGCGTGCCGGTCACCGAGCCGGAGCACGCGGACTTCCGAGGCCACGAGGTCAGGGTCGTCGCCGGCGGCAAGCTGCTGAAGTCGATCCTCTCGCTGAAGGATCCGACCAACCCGAAGCGCACCATCCATCGGTTCGTGTGGGACGGCCGCGATTACCTGGGTCGATCCGTGCTCGGCGACGCCGACGCCCAGGTGTGGATCGGGTTCTCGTACAGGGTCGAGCGCCTCACCTCGCCGGGCGGCTTCGGCGGTAGCTGCGGCGGTGTCTGCACAGGCTTGGCCTGCACGTTGTGCGGGCTCGACTCGGAGCGGATGACCGTCAAGCTGTGGTCCGAGCAGACCCTGCGCGTCACCAGCTGGGACGATCAGGCTTCGGGCCTCGGTGGCTGGACGCTCGACGCGCACCACTGGCTCGATCCGCTGTCGCGGACGATCTTCCGCGGCGACGGCGGCACGCAGCGCGGGGCGCTCTTGGAGCCGATCCTGGAGAGCCTCTCGCTCGACACCGGAGGGGCCATGGCGTTCGACATCGCCCCCGATGGAACCATCTACACGAGCGGCATCTTCGGTGCGTTGCGGAAGGCTCGCAACGGCGTGGTCGAGACGCGCAGCACGTCCGGCCTGCTCGTTCGGTTGGCGCCCGACGGCACCCTCTACAACGCCGAGAGCGGGGGAACCTACCAGAACAGGCTCTACCGTTTTCCGCGCGCGAGCGACGGCACGGTCGACATCTTCGCGACCCCGGAGCTCGTCGCCGGCTCGGGGCTCTGCAGCTCACCGATCCTGGACGGCATGCCAGCGACGGCTGCGGACCTCTGCAACATCTGGGACCTGGCCGTCGGGCAAGACGGCACCGTATTCCTCGCGGGGTCGTATGGTGTCCTTCGGATCGAGCCGCCCGGAGCAGCCGTTCGCCGGATTTATCGCGTAGGGAGTCGCGGAACCGCCTCACGCGCGATCGCCGTCGGGCCCGACGGCAGCGTGTATGCGCGATTCGAGCGGGAAGTCTACCGCATCGATCCGAGCGGAGCCGAGACGCTGATCCTCAGGGGCAAGTCGGGCTGGATGGCCAGCTTGGTCGAAGGTGTCGACGCACTCCTGGCCGGCGGGGTCGACGGGGTCGACCCCGGTTACCTCGGCGTAGCGACCGACGGAACCGTCTTCGTCTCGGTGACGGCGTCGGCGGGGCACCGCATCGTCCGCGTCAGCGAAGGACGGGTGTTCAGCGTCGCTGGACGTGACGGCATTGAAGCGTCCGACTGCGCGGGCACCGAGTATGGCGGCCCGGCAAGCGACGCCAGGCTCAAGGGGCCGGGCCGGATCGTTCCGCGACCGGACGGCACGCTGTACTTCGTGGACTGGTGCTATCGGATTCGCCGCATCCGCTCCACGTTCGGCTCGCTGAGCCAGTACGCGGTCCCCAGCACCGACGGCAGCCAGATCTTCACATTCGACGCGAAGGGCCGGCACCTCCGGACGACGAACGCGCTCACCAACGTGGTCGAGACCTCGTTCGAGTACTCCGACGACGGTCGCTACCCGACGGCGGTGATCGACGCGTACGGCAACCGCACGACCATCGAGCGCCCGACCTCGACCGATCGTTCGCGGCCGACCAAGATCACCGGCCCGTTCAGCCAGGAGACCCTGCTCGAGACGCAGCCGAACGCGTCCGGCACTCGCTGGCTCTTGTGGCGCGTGACCGCGCCGAACGGCGATCGCATCGCGCTGCAATACGACAGCTCCGGCGAGCTCCTGACCGGGATGTGGACGCCGACGGCGAACCTCCCGAGCTGGGAGCAGCCCGGCCTCGAGCACGCGTACACCTACGACTCGCTCGGACGGCTGTGGGAGGACCGGAACCCGATCGGCGGGTTCAAGCAACTCACCGAGTCGGGCGATCACGACACTTGGCGCGTCACCGTCGAGACGGCGCTCGGCCGAAAGGCCGTTCATTCTGTGCGGCCGCTGAATGACGGCCTCGGCTCGACGATCCGCGAAAGCTGGGGACCGAGCGGGTCGAAGTCGAAGACGGTCAAGACCAAGACGCCGTGGACGGGCGGCAGCACGACCCAGAGCTACGCGCCCGACGGGTCGTCCAGCAAGGTGGTCGAGGTCGGCGACAAGCGGCTCCCCGGATCGAGGTGGGTGCAGTCCGCCGAGGCGCACGTGCCGTTCGACACGTCGGCGTGCGATTCCAGCGGAACCTGTCCTGCGGGGCTCGTCTGCGAGGGGCGGATCGTGGACGGCACGACCGTGATCGCGCCGGGCACGTGCGTTCGTAGCTACACGACGAACTACGGCCACGTGGTCACCACCGATCCGCCGAATAGCCCGGATCCAGCGCACGTGAAGACCGTCGCGGACGAGGCAACTTTCAACAGTAGCAAGTGGAAGGTCACCTTCGACCGCGATGCGAAGACCTCGACCGTCCAGTCGCCGCTCGGTCGCAAGACGATCGTGCGCTATGCCCAGACCACTGCGCCCGGCCCGTTCCTCGGCGCCGCGCCATGGCAGGTCGAGAGCGTCGAGACCGCGCCTGTCGCCAAGGTGAGCTACGGCTACGACGCCCTCGGGCGGATCACGTCGGCAAAGCAATGCGCCGATCCGGCGATACCCTCCACCTGCCGCGAGGTGAAGTACGGCTACAAGACCAGCGGCGTCGCAAAGGGCTCGCTCGACTGGGTGGACGATCCGCTCGGCAAGCGCACGAGCTTCGTGCGCGACGCGGCGTTCCGCGCGACCGAGACCACGCTGCCCGGTGCACGCACGATCGGGATGCGGTTCGACACCGCGGCGAACCAGGTCGCGCTGAAGGCGCCGCGCCATGCGGGCACCACGAAGGAGCACCTGTTCCTCTACGACCTCGCCGGTCGACCTGTCGAGTACCGGCCGCCCACCGTCAGCGGCGCGCCGAACACGGTCTTCGGGTTCAACCTCGACGACCAGCCAACGAACGTGTTCGACGGCCTCGAGACGACCTTCTCGTACGACTACCCGAGCGGCTACCCGAGCGGGCAGCTCCACGCGATGAGTCACCCGGGCGGAACGGCCGTGGCCACGTGGCGCGCGGACGATCGGCTCGAGCGTCTCACGAGCGTCCTCGGCGACACGATCGAGCCGATGTACGACGGCGCGCTGACGATCGGGAGCACCGCCACCTGGCGTGTGCCCGGCACCGGCGGCGCGCTCACCGCGCGGACCTCGGTGCAGGTCGATCCGGCGTGGCTGCGCCCGAGCCACCTGCTCCTGAACGACAGCTCACCGCTCGCGCTGGCGTACGACGGCGATGGCCTGGTGACCGGAGTCGGGGCCCTCACGATCACGCGCCCCACGAGTCGCCACGACGGTCGGATGACCGCAACGACGATCGGCTCGCTCCAGACGCAGTACCATTACGACGCCTTCGGTGAGCTGAAGGGCGAGTTCAATGCCGACGGGGGCCCGACCGACACGGGCTGGGGCGTGGTCACCCAATGGGCGGGCAGCGCCGACCGGCTGAAGTACGCCTACGAGCGCGACGGCGCCGGTCGCATCAAGGCGATCGTCGAAAAGGTCGGGACGGCGAGCCATCGCCGGCTCGAGTACCAGTACGACGACGCGGGCCGGCTCTGGAAGGTGAGTGAGAAGATCGGCACCGCGCCGCCGACCCTGCTCGTCGAGTACGAGTACGACGCGAACGGCAACCGCACCAAGCTCACGCGCGGCGGCACCGCCCTCACAGGTTACGCCTACGACGACCAGGACCGGCAGACGTCGTTCCCTGTCGCCGGCGGCGCGTGCACCCAGGAGTTCACCGCCGGCCGCGTGACGCGGCGGATCTGCCCTGGCGAGAACACGACCTACGCGTACGACGCGACCGGTAACCTGCTCAAGGTCTCCCGCGCGGGCGGCCCGACGGTCGAGTACCTCGTCGACGCGCTCGGTCGCCGGATCGGCCGCCGTGAGGGCACCGGCAACTGGACCTTCTGGGTCTACGCCGGCGATCTCGCGCCCGTCGCGGAGCTCGATCACACGGGCGCCGTCGTCTCGCGCTTCGTCTACGCGACCCGCGTGAACGTGCCCGACTACGTGATCCAGGGCGCGAAGACGTACCGCGTGCTGACCGATCACCTCGGCAGCGTGCGCCTCGTCGTCGACACCTCGAACGGCGCCGTCGCGCACACCGTCACGTACGACGACGGCGCGTTCGGCGCGCTCACGAGCGAGACCACCGACGCGGCGTACGTCGGTATCTACCGGCCGATGCCGTTCGGGTTTGCGGGCGGGCTGCACGATCGGACGACGAAGCTCGTGCGGTTTGGCGCGCGGGACTATGACCCCGTGACGGGCCGGTGGCTCGCGAAGGACCCGATCGGCTTCCTTGGTGGCGATCCCAATCTCTACAACTACGTTAGCGCCGATCCTGTCGATCTCGTCGATCCTGTGGGCACGGACTCTGATTCGGTGCAGGAGGTCATGGATTCCGCGCGTTTTGACGGACTTTCGCTCGTGAAGGGTTTTCGCACCTTTGCGTGGGGAGTGAAGGACCGTGCAGATGGCCAGCTGATGCTCGGTCGTGACGAGACGAGCGAGCAGGCCTTCGACAAGATCAGAAAGGGGAATTGTGGAATCGCCAAGGGCGCAATTCAGGCAGCTGAGTTCGGAGGAGACGTTGTACAGGTTGCGAGCATGCTCCCCGGCGTCGTCTCGCTGCGGGCGCTGCTGAGAGCGGCCAGACTTCCCGGAGGTCGGGCTGGAACAGGTCCATTCCGATTCCGGCCCGACTCGGGGCATTCGCCCAGTGAACCGCTTCGCCGCGGTCCCCATGGCGGCTACATGGATCGTTTCAACAATGAGTGGGTCAGGGGGCCGTACCACGGAGATCCAAAAATGCCGGCTCTTCGCCGGTTCTCGGGCTGGCGCGGCATGACTCTCACGCCGCCTGACCGAGCTGCATGAACGCCGCGCGGCCGCCGCGCGACCGGAGTGGATTGGCGACAGCGAATCGCAGCTTGCGGAGGAGGTAATGGTGGT
>JACPFM010000052.1 GCA_016182965.1 Deltaproteobacteria bacterium
CGCCGCCGACGCGCCGCCCGGCGAACGGCTCATCCCGTTCGCCGGGTCCGACGGAGGCACGGTGAGATGCTACGTCGCGCGCGACGAGGTCTGTACGCGCACCTTCGTCACCACCTGGTGCAGGTTCGACGAAGACTGCCCGGAGGGATCGGTCTGCGTCTGCGCGGCAGGCGAGGGGGGCGAGACGAGCGGATCGTTCTGCCTTCCCAAGAACGATCGAACGCGCGCCGGCCGCATCGGCTCGGTGCCGTGCGCGCCGGTGGCGGACGCCGGCGCCGACGGGTGACCACCGACGTGAGCGCCGCGAGCCGCGTCACGGGCCGAGCCCATGGTCTGCCTCGGCGGTACGATGCACCCATGAAGCTCGATCACGAACAGCAGCGCGCTTTCATCGCCCTCGCGTGCAAGGTCGCGTGGGCCGATGGCGTCGTCGCCGACGAGGAGCGCGACCAGGTGCTGCGGATCGTGCAACGCCTCGGCGGCACCGCGGTCAGCTCCGAGGAGCTCGATCACTGGCTCGACTCCGGCGCGCCCGACGCGGAGCTCGCGCAGCTCTCACCCGAGCTCGGCGAGTACTTCTTCTACGAGGCGATGAACATCGTGCAGTCCGACGGCGACGTCGCCGACGAAGAGGTCCGCGCGCTCGAGACGATCATGGCGCGCGTGTTCAGAGCGCACGCGGGCACTCCGCTCGCGAAGATCGCGCTCGTGAAGCGCCCCGCGCGCTGAACCGCCCCTCCGGCGGACGGTCCGTGAGCGGTGCTATGGTCGCCGGCGTCGCGCCGCCCGCCGACGAAGTTGGGAGCACGGATGGATGGTACCCGGCTCTCACCGGCGGGCTAGATGCGGCGGCCGTCATTGTCCTTGCCGACCGCCCGGCGGAAGACCGTGCGCTCGTAGAGCCATGCGCCCGCTGGGAACAGCGACAGCCCGACCAGCCCGACCAGGACGACCGCCGCCGGCAAGCCCTCCCCCGCCGGTGGCGGCGGGCGCTCCAGCGAGAGCGTAAGCGTCGGCAGTCGCGAGAGATGGGCCAGTTCCACCGCGGCATCCCGCACGCGGACGACGTGACTGCACGGTGAGATGAAGACGAACCCCTGCCAGCTCTCTGCGTACACGACGTAGCGCTCACCGACCTTCAACTGCCCGGTCGAGCGCATCAGGCGGAGTGACACGGTGCGGCTCGACACTCCTTTCCACGCGCGTTCGACGGCGAGCTCGTAAGCGAAGTCGTAGCGGACGCCGCTCCTCAGGTGCTGCGCCACTACGGCTTCCGGCAAGCCCGCGAGCGGGTCACCACCGGAGGTCACCGTGCCTTCCAAGACCGCATGCGACGTCGCCAGGAGCCGCTCCGGTCCATGCGCGGTGGCGGAGCAGGTGGTGCCAGTAGCCTCGCCCGCGGACAGCAACGTCGCGACGACGGCGGCGATGCCGCCCACGACGAGCCTGCAGTACCTCACGTCGTGTTGGACGAGGCGGCCCCTCGACCGGTGCACAGGCCAAGCGCCGCCGTGGAACGCGAGGCCCCCCGTGCGTTCGCGGCGGCAAACACGGCGGCGGGCTCGCGCCGAGGACGCTTCGTTCCTAGCCCCGAGCGGAGCGGTCATCGAACCGTCCAGTGAACCGTCCAGCGGACGGTGCTCGCGGGAGGGCGCCTGGAATTCCTGCGGGCGCCGGTGTGGCACGCAGCGTGCGGAAGGCGCGTCCGAAACCATGCGCCGCACTTCCTTCCAAAGACTCTCCATCGCGACCGCGCTCCTCGCCCTCGTCGTCGCCCAGGGATGCGGCAACCCACCGCCCCCGCCAGGCCCCCTCGACGGGTCCCTCTCCGACGCTCCGCCTTCGGACGCGCCCGACACCGAGACCGATCCCGATGCGGTCTCGGACGCGGCGACCGACGTCCCCGATCCCACCGCGTGCGATCCCGAGCCCGACGGCGGCATCCCGCGTCCGAAGTGGACCGAGCAGCCCGATCGGATCACCCCGACCGTGAGCGGCAGCTACAGCTCGACGGGCATCCCGATCAGCAACTCGGACGGCGGCGTGATCGGCGGCATCGTCGCCTGCGATCCGACCAAGCTCGGTCAGTACCCGAAGGCGGAGGGCGGCAACCCTCACCCGAAGGGGGCGGACCTGCAGAACATCACGACCAACTTCCACGCGCTGCAGTCGTTGGAGCTCCTGTCGTCGGTGATGTCGAAGGCGGTCGCGAAGCTGAACAGTTTCCAGACCGACGTGAACGCGCTGCCGCAGCAGGGGGTGTGCGTGTGCAATGCGCTCTCGACGAGCTGCATCCCCGCGGTCAAGAAGACGCGCGAGGACTGCGACACCTTCTGCAACGGCGGCTCGTGTGGCGGCGTGAAGAACTGGGTGTCGACCGACGTGTTCCTGCAGAACAACGGCGACAAGAAGTGGGCGATGAAGACGATGGGGCTGCTCGACACCCTGCGCGACATCGCGAGCTCGCCGACGTTCACGTCGATCACCAACGCGCTCAGCGCCTTCGGCGCGTCGGTCGACAACATGTCCGAGATCCTCGCCAAGTCGCAGTGCTGGATCGACCTGTTCAGCGAGGGCTACCACCTCGGCGGCTACGACACCGAGCGCCCCGACCTCCACATGTGCGTCGGCTATTACGGCCACGGCGCGTACGCGGGCATCGCCGAGAACGATCGATTCGACATCGGCGGCCGGTACACCTCGCACAACCTGAGCAAGGAACGCCGCGCGCAGATGCGCACCGGTGGCTGGGGGATCACGGCGTTCGGTCGCAACCTCAGCATCCTGCCGAACTTCGAGCTCAACGCGCAGGTCGACGGCTACAAGTTCTTCGACAAGTGCCAGCCGCTCGGTCTGAACATCGGCGGCGATCCGAGCGTCGGTTGCCCCGGCGGCGCGGGGTTCTGGGTCGGATCGGGCAGCGCGCCCGCGGGCACGGTCGACGCCGATCTGGTCGATGTGTTCCAGCTGGTCGACAAGACCAAGCTGAAGAAGCTCGACAGCGACGGCAACGACATCGTCACCGCCGGCGAGTTCATCGTCGCGGGCTACCACCCGTTCAAGTACCCGAACGCCACCACCGGCCCCTACCAGTGGCCGCGGAGCACGGTCCCCTTTCCGTGGGAGGGCCCCGTTTCGAGCGTGATCACCGCGGGCTTGAACTTGAACCCGCACATCACGCCGATCGAGAAGATCCTCGGCACGTACACGATCTACCCGGGCGTGGTGTTCGTCCCCAAGCTCACGCTGAAGGCGGGCGCCGATTGGAAGCACGAGGCCTACCTGCAGCGTCAGCGCTTGCTCGAGGCCATCAACAAGAACCTCGCGCCGTCGCTGAAGTGGCAGACCTCGGCGTTCGACCGCGACATGCACTCGATGCAGGCGCCCGACGTCTCGGGCGACACCGGCGTGTCGGCCTACGTCACGCCCGGCGTGCAGGCGCAGCTGACCGTCGGTCTGGTCATCTCGAAGTGGCTCGAGATGGGCATCTCCGCGTTCGTCGGCCTCGAGGTCGACATCCGGCCCGGCACGTTCGGCGGCATCCTCGACGCGTCGCTGCCGCTGGTCAGCGCGATCAACAGCTCGAACCCGCCCGACGGCCCGTGCTCGCCGGTGCTCGAGACCAAGAAGAAGCTGACCTGCTCCGACACGTTGGTCGACACGGCCAAGCCGACCCACAGCGATCCGACCAAGAGCTACTCGTGCAGCTCGAACGACGAGAAGGGGTCGTGCTGCATCAAGTTCGACACCAAGACCGGCACGCAGAGCCTCTGCATCGACGCCTACACGGGCATGAAGAAGGACTACTGCCTCTGCCCGGAGGGTCTCGACAAGTGCTACGAGAAGATCAAGCCGTACGTCATCTCTGCCAAGGCGCGTGACTGGATCGAAGGCGCGCTCTCGACCGGCAGCGTGGCGTCGTTCTCGATGAACTGGAGCGACACCAAGACCTGCAAGCAGTGCGCGGACGACAAGACCTGCCCGACGCCGGAGTGGGGCCGCACGCCCGAGCTGCTCGAGCTCTCGGACTGCTCACGCCACGGCTACTGCGTACCGCTCAAGGGCGACACCATCTACGACGTCGTCGAGGACGACTGCGCCAAGATCCGCGGCACGTTCTACCGCTATCAGTGCGTCGAGCAGATCTCGACCGAGATCAAGAAGTGGGAGGGCCCGGGCTGCCATCCGCTCAACTCCGGGTTCCCCTCGGCGTGCGGCTGCAGCAAGGACGAAGACTGCGCCACGGGCGAGACGTGCGACGTCGAAGCGGGGAAGTGCTCGTCGACTCCGGCCACCTGCGCGTGCGATCCGGCCACGCCCTCGTCGTGCGGCGCGGGCCGCACCTGCGTCGACGGCGCGTGCCTCAAGACCTGCGCGACCGACGGAAGCTGCCGCGACGGCCAGAAGTGCAGCGCGGGCAAGTGCGTCTCGTCCGTCGGTACGCCGTTCGCCGAGCAGATCGTGTGGCAGACGGCGCATCCGTCGCCCAGCAGCCCGCAGCACTCGGTCGAGACCTACGCCCTCACCGATCTGGAGCTGAAGATGCTCCTCAACACCGGCATCCGCATCGGCGCCACCATCAAGCTGTTCAAGAAGCCGCGTGACTTCCTGATCTGGGCGTGGAGCAAGGCCTGGGACCTCGGCTCGCGTCAGAAGCTGAAGTTCCAGCCGGGCCTCGAGTCGAGCTACCTCACCGAGTGCTCCAGCAGCATCGGCAACGTGACCAACCACCAGCCGGGCGCCGCGGCGGGCATCACGTGCTCCGGCGGCGACAACAAGGTGTGCCGCTACCCCGACGCGTCGAACGCGAGCTGGTCCAGCTACGATCAGCCCCACGAGCTGCTCGCCGTGTGCAAGGGCGAGATGCCGAACGACGCGCAGGATCCGCTCCCGCCCACGCCGGAGGCGTTCGGCGACTCGATGACCGACCTCACGAGCTTCGGTCTCGACGTCGGCGAGTCGCAGTGGAACGCGCACCAGCTGTGCGTCGGTCCGAAGGGCCAGCCGCTCACCGAGTGGCTGCAGAACCCGTCGGATCAGGTGAACGGCACGTGCAAGTACAAGGGCAAGACGCCCGGCGCGCCGGCCTCGTTCCCCTGCAAGGATCTCGAGCGGTACTCGATGGAGATCTGGGGCTGCCTGAACACCAACAGCGGCCTCGGTCTGACGGTCAAGAACATCATCACCACCAAGGTGTCGGCCACCGCGTCGACCTACCTCGTCACGCCGTCCTACGCGTCGTCTCTCACCAGCACGCCGGTCCTCGACCTGCACGCGCTGGTGCCCGATCCGTGGGCCACGCCTGCCACCGCGGTGTTCGCGCCGGCCGTGTGGAGCACGCTGACGCCGATCGAGCAGCTGCAGCTCCGCCAGTGGCTGCAGGGCGTCGAGCAGTGCTACGACGCGCACTTCCAGTCCGAGTCGGCGTGCGGGTGCACGACGTCGGCCGGCTGCGACACCGCCGCGGGCCAGACCTGCAGCGGCGGCAGCTGCCTCACCTCGCAGGGCACGGTCGCGACCTGTCCGTTCCTCGAGTTCGGCACGCCCGCCGACGTCCACCCGTGCTGCGGCGACGGCGTGGTCACCGCCTCGGTCTTCGAGCAGTGCGACGACGGCAACACCGTCTCGGGCGACGGCTGCAACCTCGAGTGCAAGTCCGAGCGTGCCGGCGCCGCCTGCTGCACGCAGACCGGCTGCGTGGACGTGACCGGCACGAGCGCGGTCGCCGAGTGCAACAAGAAGGGCGGCTCGGCGTTCTCGGGCAAGACCTGCAAGGAGCTCGACTTCTGCGGTCACGAGCCCAAGGGCGCGTGCATCGGGCCCGACAAGGTCTGCCACGAGCCTACCACCGAGAAGCAGTGCGCCGCGATCAAGGGCGCGTGGTCGATGGCGTCCTGTCCGAAGTGATCGAACAGCGGGAGGGGGAGCGGGAGGAGGGTCGGCTGACGCCGGCGCTCTCCTAGAGCGGAGCCCCCCGGGACGAGCGGTCCCGGGGGGCGAAGGGCCGCCGTCACCCATCCCGTGGGTCGAGCCCAAGCGCGAATCGCAGCGCGTCGTCGAGGAGCGCGAGCTTGCGTGAAGACAGCCGCCCGGCGCGCTCCAGCAGATCGACCTTCGGGACCGTCACGAGCCAATCGCAGTTGATGACGCCCGTCCGTGGGAGGCCCTCGGCCGGCCCGACCTTCACCTCGACCGCGAAGCCGCGCACCGTCGTCGAAACGGGCGCGGCGATGACCATCGCACGCACCGCGTATGCCTCGTCACGCGAGACCAGGACGACCGGTCGCTTCTCGTCGAGCGCGGCCCACCAGATCTCGCCGCGTCTCATTCGTCGTCCCAGGGCACTGCGGCGAGCGAGCGCCGGGCGAGCCTTCTCGACTGCGCAACGTCGGCCGAGGTTTCGGGCACTCTGCGGTAGGCCTCGACGTACTCTGCTGCCTGACGCTCGCGTTCCTCCGCACGGAGCAGCTCTCGCAACGCCCGGCCGACGAGCGCGCTGCGACTCTCGCCCGTCGTTTTGCGCAGCCGTTCGGCCCGAGCGAGGAGCTCGGGGTCGAGGCTGATCGCGACCTTCTCCGCCGGGCGAGCCACGGTATGAATCTATCATACCGATGACTGTCGGCAACTGCCGGGGCAGAGCCGTGCTCACGCGCGCGACGCCGCGATCACGGCGCTTCGGCTCGCCCGCGGCGGCGCGATCGCGACGTCGAGTACCTCGGGCGAGTCTCAGTCGTCAGTCGTCAGCCGAGAAGGCTGACGGGACTCTCGCGCGCGCGCGTCGCGGGTGCGCTCGCTTCGAAGGTCGAAGGTCGAAGGTCAAACGTCAAAGGCCGAAGCCGCCGAGGGGGTCTCTGCCCCTTTCGACGTTCGACGTTCGACCTTCGACCCAGTCCGCCACGGCCTCGAGACGCCAGTGCCCGAAGCTGCGCCTGACGCCTGACGACTGACGACTGAAGACTCCGTCACGCGTTGTCGTCGAGGAACGCGCCGTGGCACTCCTTGAACGGCTCGCCCGAGCCGCAGGGGCACGGCTCGTCCTTCTGCACCGCGGGCGCAGGCGGCGGCGACGGAGGCGCCTCGATCGCCTGGCGCGCGGCGCGCTGACGCTCGGCCTGCAGCCGCTGCGCGCGGGCGAGGGCGGCGGCGAGCTGGTCCTCCGTCTCGGGGGGACCCTCCGGTTCGGCGGTGCCGTCGGGGTTGTCGTGGCGCGTGATGAGGCCCTGCAGCTGACGCTGCAGCTCGGCGAGGCGCTCGATCTCGAGCCGCTCGGCGGTCTGCTCCGCCTGATCCTTGCGGACCTCGGCCCGGAAGACCTTCGCGGCCACGCTGCCGCTCACCGCGGCCATCATGTTCACGAAGATCTCGTAGCCCTCCATCTTGTACTCCTGCTTCGGATCGCGCTGGCCGTAGCCGCGCAACCCGATGCCGTCGCGGAGGTGCTCCATGTTCGTGAGGTGATCGACCCACGCGCGGTCGATCTCTTCGAGATAGACCGTGCGGAAGATGCGGAGGTACAGCGCGGAGCCGATCTCCTGCTCCTTGGCCACGAACTTGTCGCGCGCCTTCTCGTAGAGGAACGCGGCGAGCTTCTCGACGTCGTTCCAGTGCTCGAGCTCGTCGTCGGAGAGCGACAGGCCGAAGGTCTCGAAGCTGCCCTTCTTGATCTCCTTCCAGTCCCAGTCCTCGGGCGGAACGTTCTGCGGGCAGGTCTCCTGGAGGATCGCGCCGACGATCGCCTCGATGAGGTCGAGCGCGCGCTCGCGCTGCTGCGTCAGCGAGTTCGTCACCTTGTCGAGCAGCGTCTCGTGCAGCTCCGCGACGGCGACCTTCGAGAGCTCCTTCTCGTCGAGCCGCAGGCCGAAGTAGTGATAGACGTCGTTGATCAGCGCGCCGTAGTCGGCGATCGCCTCGACGTCGCCGAGCTCCTTCGGCGCCTCCTTGCCCTCGGCCCGCCCCTCCGTTCGACCGAAGTGCAGGATCATCTGCTTGATGTCGCCCGCGACGTCTTCGCGGATCTTCGGCGACGGCTTGATCGGGCGCTTCTTGCCGGTCGGCTTGCCGTCGTCGTCGAGGTGCTCGGGCTCGTAGCTGCCGTCGAGCAGCGCGCGGCGCAGCGAGTAGACCGTCTTGCGCTGCTGGTTCATCACGTCGTCGTACTCGAGCATGTGCTTGCGGATGTCGAAGTTGCGGGCCTCGACCTTCTGCTGCGCGTTCTCGACCGACTTGGTGACCCACGGGTGCTCGATCGGCTCGCCGTCGGGCATGCCCATCTTCTCCATGAGCGTCTTCACGCGATCGCCGGCGAAGATGCGCATCAGCTCGTCTTCGAGCGACAGGTAGAAGCGGGAGGAGCCCGGGTCGCCCTGACGACCGGCGCGGCCGCGCAGCTGGTTGTCGATGCGGCGCGACTCGTGGCGCTCGGTGCCGACGATGTGCAGGCCACCGACGCCGATGACCTCCTTCTTCTCGGCCTCGCACTCCGCCTCGATCTCGACGACGCGCGCCTTGAACTCCTCGGAGTCGATCTCGTGCTGCCGACCGGCCTGGATGTACTCCCACTTGGCCATCATCTCGGGGTTGCCGCCGAGGATGATGTCGGTGCCGCGACCGGCCATGTTGGTCGAGACGGTGATTGCGCCCTTGCGACCCGCCTGCGCGACGACGTACGCCTCCTTCTCGTGGTGCTTCGCGTTGAGCACCTCGTGCGGGATGCCGCGCTTCTCGAGCATGCGGGCGATGGCCGCGGACTTCTCGACGGAGACGGTGCCCACCAGGATGGGGTTGCCCTTCCCGTGGTACTCCTCGATCTCCTGCATGACCGCGGCGAACTTCTCCTTCTCGGTCTTGTAGACGACGTCTTGGTAGTCCTGCCGGATGATCGGCTTGTTGGTCGGGATCGGGACGACCTCGAGGTTGTACGTCTTGTGGAACTCCTCCGACTCGGTCATCGCCGTGCCGGTCATGCCCGCGATCTTCTTGTAGAGGCGGAAGAGGTTCTGGAAGGAGATGGTCGCCATCGTGCGGTTCTCCTCCTGGATCCGCACGTGCTCCTTCGCCTCGACCGCCTGGTGCAGACCGTCGCTCCAACGACGGCCCGGCAGCACGCGGCCGGTGAACTCGTCGATGATGAGGATCTTGCCGTCGGGCGAGACCATGTAGTTGACGTCGCGCCGGTAGAGCGCGTGCGCGCGCAGGCACTGGTTGAGGATGTGCAGCGACTCGAGGTTCTTCGGGTCGAAGAGGTTGTCGATGCCGAGCAGCTCCTGCGCGACGTCGACGCCCTCGTCGGTGAGGGTGACGGAGTGCCCCTTCTCGTCGACGACGTAGTGCTCGTCTTTGCGCAGCTTGGGGATGACGTCGTTGATGCCGCGGTAGCGGTGCGACGCCGCCTCGCCCTGGCCGCTGATGATCAGCGGCGTGCGCGCCTCGTCGACGAGGATCGAGTCGACCTCGTCGACGATGGCGTAGTTCAGGTCGCGCTGCGCGTACTCGAGCGCGCTGAACTTCATGTTGTCGCGCAGGTAGTCGAAGCCGAACTCGTTGTTCTGACCGTAGGTGATGTCGGCGCGGTAGGCCTCGCGCTTCTCCTCGTCGCCCTGCTGGTTGACGACGACGCCGGTCGTCTGGCCGAGCCAGTTGTAGAGGCGGCCCATCCACTCGCAGTCGCGCCTGGCGAGGTAGTCGTTGACCGTGACGACGTGCACGCCCTTGCCGGAGAGCGAGTTCAGGTAGCAGGGCAGGGTGGCGACGAGCGTCTTGCCCTCGCCGGTGCGCATCTCGGCGATCTTGCCGTTGTGCAGCACCATGCCGCCGATGAGCTGGACGTCGTAGTGACGCATCTTGAGGACGCGCCGGCTCCCCTCGCGGCAGACGGCGAACGCGTCGACCAGGATGTCGTCGAGCGAGGCGCCGTTCTCGAGCTTCTGCTTGAACTCCGGGGTCTTCGCCTGCAGGGCGGCGTCCGACAGCTTCTTCAGCGCCTCCTCTTGGGCGTTGATGGCTGCGACGAGCGGACGCAGCTTCTTGATGTCGCGGTCGTACTTGGTGCCGACGAACTTCTGGATGACCCACTGGAGCATGTGAAGGGGCCCTACGTAGCCATCCGGCGCCCGGAGCGCAAACGTGCCTCCCGCTCAGAATCCCCCCGGGCTGAAGCCCGGGGCACCGACTGCACCTCAAGGCCGGGGCATGAACCCCGGCCTTCACGTCCTTGAACCGCCTGCGCTCGCTTCGCTCGCGGGTTGTCGCCGCAGAACCACGAACGAGCAGCGACAGCCTCCAGCCAGCCTCGCGACGACGTGAAGCCCGGGGTCGATACCCCGGGCTTGAGCAGCTGTCGGTGCCCCGGCCTTCAGGCCGGGGGCAAATGCAGTCACACCGACTTGCTGCCCGACTTGGCCTTCGACTTCTTCGGCGGGGCCTCGCTGCGCTCCTTCTTGGCGCGGCGGCGGTCGGACAGGACCTTCTTGATCTTGAAGTCGAGCTCCGGGAACTCGAACGGCTTGTCGACGTTCGCGTCGGCGCCGTAGAGCGGCGAGGTCATCGCGTTGAGGGCCTCGCCGATGCCCGTGAGGACGATCACGCCGGCGTCTTTGAGGTCGTCGTCTTCGCGGACGGCCTTGCAGACCTCCCAGCCGCTCTTCCCCGGCATCATCACGTCGAGGATCATCAGGTCGGGGAGCTCTTTCTTCGCGAGCGCGAGGGCCATGTCGCCATCGCTCGCCTCCACGACCTTGCACTTCATCGAGCGGAGGTGGCGGGTCACCAACGCGAGCATGTCGGGGTCGTCGTCGGCGACGAGGATGACGGGAACATCTTCGAACATTGGTGCGCCTCGCTCAGGAAATTACGCCTGCGCGGGCCTCGGAGGTCAAGGAGAACGCGCCTGCCCGCCGCGATCGGTCGGCGCGAGCAGCTCGGCGATGACGCGCGCCTCGACGCGCGTCGCGCCGCTTTCGGTCGCGGCGAGCGCCGCGCGGGCGAGCACGTCGTCGAGCTCGAGATCGTCGCCCGGCCAGCCGTGCTCGACGAGGAGCGCGAGCGCCTCGGGGGCGACCCCGAGCGGCTCTCCCACGAGCGCGGTCCCCAGCGCGGCGAGGCGATCGAGCGTCGTCGCGTGGAGGTCTTCGACGCGACGCGCGAGCGGGAGCAGCCGCAGCGGGACGTCCCGCAGGTGGGCCCGCAGCGCGGGATCGAGCGCGTCGAGCTGCGCGGTGAGCGTGTCGTGCTCGGGATCGGCCGATGTCGCCGCGAGCAAGAGCCGGAGATCGACCGGGGTCGGATCCGGCCCCGGCCCCTCGCGGAACGACAGCGCGGAGACGAGGCGACGCTGCGCCTCGCGGGGCAGCGCGTTGGCCGCGAGCACGCACAGCGTGCCGCCGCGGGCGAGCTCGATCGGGGACGAGCGTGGATCGGCCCATCGCGCGGCGTCGGCGCCGTCGCGGCGCCCCGCGTCGACCACGTGGAGCGCGCCGGTGCGCCCGCTGCGCTGGTGCAGGCGCGCCATCCACGGCACCGGATCGGTCCCGGGCCGGTGCACGAAGACGAGGTGGCTCGTCGCCGGAGCGAGCGCGTCGATGTCGCCGAGCAGCGCGCGGGAAGCGGGCGCGTAGCCGGAGACCACCGCGTCGCGCTCGAACGGCCGGGCGGCCGCGGCGATCGACGCGACGAGGCGCGCGTTGTCGTGGTGGGCGCGCTCGACGACGTGCTCGAGCTCTCGCGCGCGCGACTCTGCGCGCTGCGCGCGGGCGGCGGCGCGCGCCAGCGCCGCCTCGAGCGACAAGCGGGTGGCGCAGAGGCGCGCGATCGTGCGCAGCGCGCGCACCTCGGAGAGGCCGAGCTCGGGGAGCCCCTCGGACTCGGGAACGAGCAGGAGCCCATCGAGCTCGCCGTCGACGACGACCGACACCACGGCGGCGGCGTCGCGCGACTCGCAGAAGCGAAGGGCGGAGCGCAGATCGGGGCGGCGCACCTCTCGCGCGCGCAGCACGGCGGTGCGGACGACGCCGAGCGGCTCGGCCACGACCAGCTGGAGGAGCTCGGGCGGGACCACCCGCGAGATCCGCGACGGGGCGTCGGGATCGGGGACGGGCTCGGCGTGCGGGACCGGATCGCGCGTGCGCGGCTCGCCGGCCGCGTCGAGCACGACCTCGCGGAGCGGCGAGAAGAGGAGCAGGCGCGGCGCCGCGGGCTTCTCGGCGGTCAGCGGCGGGCCGGCGAGCGTGCGCACCGCCGCGAGCACGCCGCGCGCGACCTCGTTGGGATCGCTGGTGGTCGCCGCGTCGCGCGCGCGGGCGTCGACCGACAGGCCGATCACGACCCCGAGCCCGAGCGCGAGGGTGATCGAGCTCGGCGCGGCGAGCAGCACGGCGAACACGGCCACGCTCGACGCGGTGAGCACGACCCACGCGCGCGCCACCCGGACGGTCGCGCGCACCGGATCGGCGACCACCTGCGCGGCCAACACCGCCGCCGCGAGGGCGAGCGCCGGGACGATCAGCAGCGACTCGACGCGCGGCCACGCCGACAGCGGACGCAGCCCGGTCGCGGCGACGAACGCGAACGGCAGGGCCAGCGCGCCGCCGCCGAGCAGCAGCTCGTGGCGCTCGCGCGCGCCGAGGTCGTGGCGTCTCCTGCGGCCGGCGGCGAGCAGCTGCACGACGGTGCCGGCGACCACGACCGCGATCAGCGGCATGCGCGCGAGCCGCAGCGCCTCGCCGGAGGCCGGCATCAGCGACGTCGCGACCGCGGCGCCGGTGCAGAGCCACGCCGCCATCGCCACCCGCGCCGCGCGCCGGACGGGCGCGGTGTCGGCCGCGCCGACGCCGCCGAGCCCCGGGATCGCCGCCGCGCAGCGGACCGCTGCGGCCGCCGCGATCGCGGAGGCGAGCACGATCGACACGCGGAGCAGCGGCGAGCCGCCGTCGGGGTGACCGGCGGCGAGGACGGCGGCGACCGCAGCCGACGCCAGCGTCCACCGTCCGGGCTCGCGCGCGGCGGAGGAGAGATCCTCGAGCGCCGACGACACGCGCGCGACGGCGAACAGCGCGGCCGCCCCGATCGCCACCCGCAGCCACGGCGGGTGCGGCGCGTCGCGGAGCACCACCGCCGCGGCGTAGGCGGTCGGCGCGAACAGCGCGATGGCGCCGAGGAGCGTGCGCGGCGAGCGCGCGGCCGCGACCCCTTCGGCGCGCAGGTCGGCGATGTCCGGGTCGTCCGGCTCGTCGTGCTGCGTGTCGTCAGGGGCGGTCATCACGGCGCTCTTCGTCTCGTCGGGCTCGGGCTCGTCGCTTCGGCGTCACTTCGGCGAGCGGGCGCAGCGGAAGCCGATGCTCGGCGACACATGATCGCGCGGATACGCCTCGCGCGACCAGGCGTGCAGGCGCTCGGCGGTCGCGTCGTACCCGCCGCCGCGCACCCAGAAGCGGGGTGTGTCGGTCTCGGCCACGCCCTCCGGCCAGGGCGCGTCTTTCGGGGCGGGGGCCCTCGTCCACTCGGCGACGTTGCCGGCGAGGTGCGCCACGCCCTCGGGCGTGAGGCCGACCGGCGCGGTGACCTCGGCCGGGCCGGTGAGCGGCTCGGCGACCGTGAAGACGCCGTGCTGCGGCTTCGGCGCGTCGTTGCCCCAGGGATACTCGCGCCGATGGCGGCCGGCGGCGGCGAGCTCCCATTCGTCGTCGGTGGGCAGGCGCTTCTTCTGCCAGGCGCAGTACGCCTCGCCGTCGGCCTGGGTGACGTTGCGGATGGGGAACTTCGGCTCGGGCGCCCCCATCTCGAGGATCTCGCGGCAGCGCTTGGCCTTCACGCACGCCGCCCACTGCGCGGCCGAGACCTCGAAGCGATCGATGACGAACGTGGCGACGTCGACGCTGGCGGCCGGGCACGCGGCGCGGTGCGGCGGATCGTTCACCGAGCAATCGAACGGGCCGCGCTCGAACCGGCCGCCCGCGATGCACGCCTCGGTCTCGCCGAGCACGCCGCAGAGACCGTGCAGCGGCGCGCTCGACGCGGCCGGCGGAGCCTTGGAGGTGCCGTTCGGTTTCGCGCTGGGGACCGGCTTCACCGGGGCGGGGGCGATGATCGGCCACGCGGCGAACACGCCGGCGGCAATGGCGGCGCCGAGCGCGACGAAGATGCCCCAGCGCGTGGCGGGCGAGGCGCGCGTCGAGGGCGCCGCCGAGGGCGGCGTGGATGTCGGCGGGGGCGGCTCGGCGCCGGCGGGTGCCGCGCCGGTCGGCGCCGTGCCGGCCGGCCCGGTCATCGGCGCCGGCATCGTGGGCGCGACCGCGAGCGAGCCCGACACCTTCGTGCGCGGCGCCCCGGCCGACAGATCGGGCGAGGGGAGCGTCGCCACGTCGGGCAGCGGTCCCGCGGTGCGCGTCGGCGGTGAGGCGACCCGCGCAGTCGTCGGTGCGCGGCTCGGATCGGCGTCGCCGTGTCGGGCGCTCTCTTCGAGCGCCGACCACATCTCGCGGATCGACGAGAACCGCGCCTCGGCGCGGATGGAGAGCGCGCGCTGCAGGACGGCGTCGAGGGCGGTCGGCAGGTCGGGGCGATCGGCCGAGAGGCTCGGGCGCACCGGCTTCATGCACGTCGCCCACATCACCTCGGTCAGCGTCTCGCCGGCGAAGGGGGGCTTGGCGGTGAGGCTCGCCCACAGCACGGCGGCGAGCGCGAACTGATCGGCGCGCTCGTCGACCGGACCGAACTCCTTGCCGTACTGCTCGGGCGCGGCGAAGCCGATCGACAGGCCGGCGCCGCTCTGGGTCGTGGTCTTGACGCCGTGCGGGCTCGCCCAGCGCGCGAGCCCGAAGTCGAGGACCTTCGCCTCGCCGGCGACGTCGATCATCACGTTCGAGGGCTTGAGGTCGCGATGGATGATCGCGTGCTCGTGCGCGTACGCGATGGCGCGCGCCACCGGGCCGAGCATGCGCAGCGCGTCGTCGAGCGGCAGGGGCCCGACGCGCTCGAGGTAGCGATCGAGGGTCTCGCCGTCGATCCACTCGAGCGCGAGGTAGGGCGTGCCGTCGTCGAGGTGCGAGGCGTCGGTGATCGCGACGATGCCGGGGTGCCGCAGCTTGGCGAGGACCCGCGCCTCCTGGTCGAAGCGCGCGCGCGCCTCGGGCGACGACGCGACGATCTCGGACCGCAGGACCTTGATCGCCACCTTGACGCCGAGCGCGACGGCCTCGGCCTGATAGACGACCCCGTACCCGCCTTCGGCGACGAAGCGCGCGATCGCGTAGCGGCGATCGATCGTCTTCCCGACGATGCCGTAGGGGTCGCGCATCGATTCCCCCGATAATGCGCGGCGGGGCGTGCGTCACGTGGCGGCGCCGGGCGCCCCTATTTCGTGATCACCGGCAGATCGGCCAGGCTGCCGCTGTCGAAGCGCACGCCCGACGCGCCGATGGCGACCCAGTGCTCGCCGATGCGTACGAACACGACGTCGACGGTCTGGAAGCAGTGGCCCGTGCGCGCGACCGCCACGCCCTGATCGCCGTCGCTCGGGGACCAGCCGCCCCAGCCGCTCTGCCCGCCGCGCGCCTTCGCCTCCTCGCTCGGCCAGGCGATGCAGTCGGTGCTGTTGATCAGATCGAACATGTCGCCCTTGTGGACGACGGTCACCCGCGCGCCGCGCGTGCGGGCGCGGGGGGCGAACGTCGGCGGGACGAACGCGACTTGAGACAGCGCCAGCGTAGCGAGCGCCAGGGTGGCGGGTCGCGCCAACATCCTCGGAGCCTACCCCGGTTCGCCGTTCACGAGCGAGCGCGAGCGCGAGCGCCGCGCGCCGCGATTGGCGCTTCCGGCGGCGCTCGCGTATGAACTCCCGCACAACCGGGTCGCCCCGAGAAGGATTCACCGCCCATGCGTCTCTCCGTCGCGCTCGCCACCGTCCTCTTCGCGAGCCTGTTCGCGGGCTCGGCCTGCAACAAGTCCTCCGACTCCGCCAGCAAGGACAAAGACGAGAAGTCCGAGAGCGCGAGCAAGAAGGGCAAGAAGAAGAAGGCGAACCCGACCGCCGAGTTCGAGGGCGACGAGGGCGGCGCGAAGAAGCTCCTCACCAAGCTGATGGAGGAGGAGGACTCGCGCCTCGAGCTCACGCAGGCCCTGCTCCCGCAGGACGACGACTACGAGGCGGTCTTCAAGGAGGACGCCGTCGAAGACGCGCGCAAGGGCTACAAGAAGCTCTTCGAGAAGTTCTCGGACGCGAAGATCGAGCCGAAGAAGGGGCAGACCGAGCTGAAGCTGTTCAGCGCGACGGCCGACGACCTGAAGGACGGCAGCGGCGACGCGAAGAACTTCCCCGGCGGCTACAAGAAGGTCGCGCCCAAGATGAAGAAGGACGTCACCGTCTACGCGTGGAAATTCGTCCAGCCGGGCGAGTCGTCGGGCATGGCGTACGACGGCCTCGTGCACGTGAACGGCCACTGGGCGTGGTTCCCCAAGCCCTGGCGCGCGCTCGGCGACGAGTGAGGACCTGAGAGTCCCCCTCAGCGCACGATGCCCTGGATGACCTCGAGCGCGGTCTCGTAGCGCTCGAGCGGCGGCATGATGTAGGCGCCGCGGACCAACGGACGATCCTTGATCGCCGCGAGCATCTCGCGCGCGATGGCGACGCCCTCGCGACGCGCGGGCGCGCCGCTGCCCACCTTGCGCATGCGCTCGCGGACCGACTCGGGGATTTGCATGCCGGGGACCTCGTTGTGGAGGAACTCGGCGTTGCGGTGCGACGCGAGCGGCAGCAGGCCGACGAGGATCGGCAGGCCGAGCGGCGCCGCGTCTTTCAGGAACCGGTCGAGGATGTCGAGGTCGTAGACGGGCTGGGTCATCACCAGCTCGGCGCCCGCGCGGCGCTTGGCCTCGAGGCGGGTCATCTCGCGCTCGTAGTTCAGCGCCGCCGGCTCGGCGCCGGTCGCGCAGAAGAACCGGGTGGCCCCGCCCATCGGCTTGCCGCCGGGATCGAAGCCGCGGTTGAGGTTGGTGATCAGCCGCAACAGCGCCACCGAGTCGAGATCGAAGACGCCGGTGGCGTCGGGGAAGTCGCCCATCTTCGGCGGATCGCCGGTGATCACCACCAGGTTGTGGACGTCGAGCTCGTGGGCGGCGAGCAGGTGCCCGACGGTGCCGAGGAGGTTGCGGTCGCGGCAACAGACGTGCAGGAGCGCCTCGCAGCCGACCTGCTCCTGGATGCGGTGCACCAGCGCGAGGTTGGACATGCGCGCCGAGGCGCGCGGACCGTCGGCGACGTTGATCACGTCGACCCCGCCCCCGGCGAGCATCTTCGCGGCGTCGAGCGCCTTCTTGATGCTCAGCCCCGGCGGCGGGTTCACCTCGACCGATACGACGAATCGTGTCGGATCGTGGATGGCCGCGGAGAACTTCGTCTTCTCTTCGCTCCGCGTGACCGTGATGCCCGGCGCGACGATCGGGCCCTTGGCCTCGGGGCGGTCGGACTCGCTGCGGCCTTCGGCGATCTCGGCCCGATCGCCGCCGACCATGCGCGCCGCCGCGGCGATCTTCTTGATGTGATCGGGCGTGGTGCCGCAGCAGCCGCCCACCAGGGTCACGCCGAGCTTGAACATGCGCCGCGCGTAGAGCTGGAAGTACTCCGGCGTGGCCATGTACACCGTGCGGTCGTCGATGCGGCGCGGCAGCCCGGCGTTCGGGACGGCGGAGACGGGCGGCGCCTGGCCGGCCGGGAAGGCGGCGAGCATGCGCTCGGCGATCTCGAAGAGCAGCTTCGGACCCTCTCCGCAGTTGGCGCCGACGACGTCGGCGCCGAGATCGACGAGGAGCTTCGCGATGGCCTCGGGCGTGGTGCCGTCGGCCATGGTGCCGCCCTCGTCGAAGGACGCCTGCGCGACGACCGGGAGCCCGGTGCGCTTGGCCGCGTCGAGCGCGAGGGCGAGCTCCTCCGGCTGCCGCATCGTCTCGATGATCAACAGGTCGGCGCCTGCCTCGGCGAGCGCGTCGGCCTGGGCGCGGAAGCCGTCGACGACCTTGCGCTTCTCGGCGTCGGTCCAGTTCGCGGCGACCGGGAACATGAGGCCGGTCGGGCCGATGGCGCCGCCGACGAACGCCGCGTCGGGACCGAGGCCGACGTTGGCCACCGCCTCGCGCGCCCGGGCGACGCCGGCGACGTTGATCTCGTGGACGCGCCCCTCGAGCCCGTGCCGGGCGAGACGCGCCGGGTTGGCGCCGAAGGTGTTCGTCTCGACGATCTGCGCGCCGGCCCGGAGGTACTCCTCGAGGATCCGCCGCACCAGGTCGGGCCGGCTGAGGTTGAGCTCCTCGTAGTTGACCGTGAACAGGATGCCCCGTTCGTACAGCTGGGTACCCATGGCGCCGTCGACGACGAGGGGGCCGGACTTCAGGGCTTCGAGGAACCTGGACACCGCGCCGCGTTAGCACGGCGGGGGCGGCGGGGCAGGGGCTTGCCCCGCGCGGCGCGTGCGCCGTAGGGTTCCGCCCCGGGAATGGCCCGGCTGCACCCGGTCGTTCCTTCGGCCAGACTCCTTCGACGCCCCACCATGAACGTCCGCCCGCTCGCCTTCGCCCTCGGTCTCTTCGCGCTCGCGCCGCTCGCCGGTTGCGCGCGCAGCTACATCCCGAACACCACCGTCGAGGACACGAGCGAGAACCGGAAGATCATCGGCTTCTGCGAGAAGTACCGGCGCGCGGTCGAGGATCGCGACGTCGAGGCGCTCGTGGGGATGGCCTCGCCCCGCTACTTCGAGACCGGCGGCAACGCGAAATCCAACGACGACATCGACTACAACGGCCTCCGCGAGTACCTCGCGACGCGTTTCAAGCAGACCAAGGCCATCCGGTACGAGATCAAGTACCACCGCGTCCGCGAGGCCGAGAACAAGGTCATCAACGTCGACTTCACGTACACGGCGTCGTTCCAGATCCCGACCGCGCAGGGCGATCTCTGGCACCGCGCCGTGCGCGACAACCGCCTCGTGCTGCTGCGCGACGGCGACTCGTTCAAGATCGTCGGCGGGATGTGATCACTTCACGCGCTCGAGCTCGCGCTGCATGTCGGCGAGCGCGGACTCGAGCCCAGCGAGCGGCGCGGCGAAGCGCACCGCGACGCGCCACGGCCAGAGCCCCTCGGGATCGTCGGTGTTCGGCGCGACGCGCACGATGATCGCCGGGGTCGTGTGGGTGCGCGACCCTCCCTCGCCGTCGAGCACGGTGAACGACAAGAGGACCTCGGCGCCGACGTCGAGCGCCTCGGTCGACGAGAGGAACATGCCGCCCTCGCTCGCGTCCTTACTGACCGCGAGCGAGCCCTCGAGCGTGCCTTCGGCCAGCTGAACCGGCAGCCACACGCGGTACCTGCGATGTGCGCGCGCCTCCACCGGACCCTAGCGTAGCGCTCCTGCGGCCCGATGCCCACGAGCCGCGCTTCCGCTCGACGGCCCGCCGCGGTACGGGCCGGGGCCATGACCGAGGGCCCTCACGGACCGGGGAAGCTGCGGGTGCTGGTGGTCGGCGGCGGTGCGCGCGAGCACGCGCTGGTGAAGGCGATCGCCCGCTCGCCGCTCGTCTCCGAGACGCTCGCCCTGCCGGGCAACGCGGGCATCGCGCGCGAGGCGCGGTGCCTGCCGGGCAAGGCCGACGACGTGCCCCGCGTGGTCGAGGCCGCGCGCGCCGAGCGGGTCGATCTGGTGGTCGTCGGCCCGGAGGCTCCGCTCTGCGTCGGGCTGGTCGACGCGCTCGCCGAGGCGGGCATCCGCGCGTTCGGACCGACGCGCGCCGCCGCGGAGCTCGAGGGATCGAAGGCCTTCTCGAAGCAGTTCATGAAGCGCCACGGCATCCCCACGTCGGCGTTCGAGGTGTTCGACGACGCCGACGCGGCCGAGCGGTTCGTGCGGCGAGAGGGGCGCGGCCTCGTCGTGAAGGCCGACGGCCTCGCCGCCGGCAAGGGCGTGGTGGTCGCCGCCGACGTCGACGAGGCGTGCGCGGCGATCGACGAGATGATGCGCAAACGGGCGTTCGGCGCGGCCGGCGCGCGCGTGGTGATCGAGGAGCGCGTGCGCGGGCAGGAGGTGTCCTTCCACGCGATCTGCGACGGGCGACGCTTCGTCCCGCTCGCCGCGGCGCAGGATCACAAGCGCATCTTCGACGGCGATCGCGGCCCGAACACCGGCGGGATGGGCGCGTACTCGCCGCCGCCGATCGTGACGCCCGAGCTGCACGCGCGCATCGTCGACGAGGTGATCGCCCGCGCGGTGCGCGGCCTCGCCGAGGACGGCCGTCCCTTCCGCGGCGCGCTCTTCGCGGGCCTGATGATCGACGAAGACGGCACGCTGAACGTCCTCGAGTTCAACGTCCGGTTCGGCGATCCCGAGACGGCGGTCCTGCTCGCGCGCCTCGACGCCGATCTCGTGCCGTACCTCGACGGCGCCGCACGCGGCGATCTCGGGGCGCTTTCCGACTCGGCCGCGCCGGTGGTCGCCGATCCGGCGGTGGCGGTGGTCGTGGCCGCGGCCGGCTACCCGGCGGCGCCGCGGACGGGCGATCCGATCGGCGGCCTCGAGGCGGCTGAGCGCGTCGAGACCGTCTCCGTCCTGCATGCGGGTACCGCGACACGGGACGGAACGCTGGTGTCCGCCGGCGGGCGCGTGCTCTGCGTGACCGCGCGCGGCGCCGACGTCGATCAGGCCGCCGAGCGGGCGTATCGCGCCGTCGACGCGATCGAGCTGGCCGGGGGACAGCATCGCCGCGACATAGGCGCGAGCGCGAGGCGCGCGGCGAGCGCGCGCCGCCGACGAGAATCGCCCCCCACCGGCGCGAAGTGAGGTAGCCTGCGGCTCGCTCGAAAGCGCGGCGAGTCGCTGGCCCGTGCCAGCGCAGTTACGCGGCCGCGTCGATGCAGGTTCCCCGGAGCTTCGTATGCGCTGGTTCGTCGAGGTCTCGTCGTTGTCACCGGGGGCGCCTGCGCAGCGGCTCACCGTCGAAGCGGCGACGTGGCAAGGTGCGCTCGCCCAGGGGCGAAGCAGCGCGCGCGACACCGCGCCGCTGTCGAACTTCACCATCGAGGTCCTCGCCGACGGGTACCGCGCGACCAACGCGCTCGCCCGCACGCGGTACATGGTCAGCCGCGCGCCCGACGACGCGCCGCTCGTGAACGAGCCGGTTAGCCTGCAGCCCGCGTCGATCCCGCCCCCCGACTCGAAGTCGCCCGCGGCGACGGCGGCGAGCGCGCTCGGAAGGCGCTCGCGTGCGCCGGGCGCCCGCACGGTCACG
>JACPFM010000057.1 GCA_016182965.1 Deltaproteobacteria bacterium
TCACCGATTTCATCCCAGTTCCCTTGTCATCAGCAGAATCAGGTGGTTTACCAGTCGCATTCTCTCTCTCCTCTCTCTGTCTCTCTCTCTCTCTCTCTGTCTCTCTCTCTCTCTCTCTCTCTCTCTCTCTCTCTCTCTCTCTCTCGACTGACGACTGACGACTGACGACTGACGACTCTCTCGACTGACGACTGACGACTGACGACTGACGACTCTCTGCGACTGACGACTGACGACTCGAGGAGGCCCCGATGTTGATGGTCAGCGACATGCTCGAGATCGCGCGCGGCCGGATCGCCGAAGAGCGGGTCCGCGCGAAGTCGCCGGATCGGTTCTCCGGCGCCTCCGAGGCCGTGCCGCTGGTCGTGTGGAACGTCTGCCAGCACTGCGATCTGCGCTGCCCGCACTGCTACCTCGCCGCGGGGACCCGCCCCGCCGCCACCGATCTCGGCACGCGCGAGGCGCACGCGCTGATCGACGACCTCGCCGACTGCGGCGTGCGGGTGATCATCTTCTCCGGCGGCGAGCCGCTGCTCCGTCCCGATCTGTTCGAGCTGCTCGCCCACGCGCGCGACCGCGGCATCGCCGCGCAGCTCTCGAGCTCCGGCATCCACCTCGACGAACGCGCGGCCGGCAAGCTCGCCGAGCTCGGCGTCGGGTACGTCGGCATCAGCGTCGACGGCGCACGCCAGTTCAACGACCGCTACCGCGGCCTCGAGGGCGCCTTCGATCGCGCGCTCGCCGGCGTTCGGCACGCGCACGCGGCGGGGATTAAGACCGGCGTGCGCATGACGGTGACGCGGCAGAACGCCGAGCAGATCGAGGTGGTGCTCGCGGCGGCAGAGGAGGCCGGCGCCGACCGCTTCTACGTCTCGCACCTCGTCTACGCCGGCCGCGGGCTGCGCCTGATGGGCGACGATCTCGCACCCTCGGAGAGCCGCGCCCTCCTGAAGCGGCTGTTCGCGCTGGCCGAGGCGCGCCTCGACGCCGGCGCCAAGGTGCGCTTCGTCACCGGCTCCAACGACTCCGACGGCCCGCTGCTGCTGACGTGGATCGCCGAGCGCCACGGCCCCGAGGCGAGCGCGCGCGTCGAGCGGCTGCTGCGCGCGCGCGGCGGCAACTCGGCGGGCGAGAAGCTCGTCGCCATCGATCCCCGCGGCCGCGTGCACCCCGATCAGTTCTGGCAGGCGGTGACGCTCGGCACGGTGCCGGAGCAGCCGTTCGAGGAGATCCTCCGCCACCCGATGCGCGCCGAGCTGCGCGAGCGGGTCACGCGGCTGACCGGTCGCTGCTCGTTCTGCCGCTTCCAGGAGCTCTGTCGAGGCTCGCACCGGGAGCGCGCGCACGCGGCCACCGGTCACCTGTGGGCGTCCGACCCCGCGTGCGTGATGACCGACGACGAGATCGTCGGGCAGGGAGGTTCGCCGTGCTCCGCCGCCTGATCGCGCTGCTCTTCGTCACCGTGCTCACGACGTGCGCGCTCTCGTGCCGCGCGCCGGCCAACGAGCCGGCAGGCACGCTCGGCACCCGCGTGCTGGTCGTCGAGCGCTCTTCCGGATCACTCGCCGTCTACGACTGGTCCGATCGCAAGCTGCTGCCGAACCGCATCGAGGGGCTCGGCGATCTGCAGCACGCGACGATGACCTTCGGACCGGACCTCCGCTACGGCTACCTCGCCACGCGCGGCGGGCGTCTGGTGCGCGTCGACCTGCGCACGCTGCGCGCCGACGGAGAGGTGAAGACCTCGTCCAACTCGATCGACAACGCGGTCAGCCACGACGGCAAGACCATCGCGGTCGCCGAGTACGTGCCCGGCGGCGTCACCCTCGTCGACGCGACGACGCTGAAGGTGAAGGCGCGGGTGCCGGCGACCTGGACCCGCGAGGGCAAGGTGATGGACTCGCGCGTCACCGGCATGGTCGACGCGCCCGGCAACAGGTTCGTCTGCGTGCTGATCGAGGGGCAGGAGATCTGGATCCTCGATCCGAACCAGCCGGCCTCGCCGATCCTGAAGCGCATCCCCTCTGGCGAGGGCCAGGCGTACGACGCGATGATCACGCCCGACGGGCGCTTCTACGTCGTCGGCAAGCTCGGCTCCGACCGGGTCGCGGTGCTCGATCTGAGCAAGCCCGACGACGGCGTGCGCGAGGTGTCGCTCGCCGATCCGTCCCAGGCCGGCGAGAAGGCTGCGCCGAAGAAGCTGCCGCACATGGCCTCGTGGGCGGTCGCCGGCGATCGGGTGTTCGTCCCGCTGGTCGGCGAGAAGCGGATGGCCATCCTCGACAAGAACACGTTCGCCTTCCGCCAGAGCCTGCCGGTGCGCGGCCACCCGGTGTACGCGGTGCGCTCGCCGACCGAGCGCGAGATCTGGCTCTCCTACTCGGGCGAGAACGACGACGCCTGGATCGACGTCATCGACGTCGACTCGCTGCAGATCACCCACAGCATCCGCGCCGGCCGGCGCGTCTACCACCTCGACTTCACCCCGCGCGGCTCGCACGTGCTGGCGACCGCCAACGCCGACGAGCAGCTCGTGCTGATCGACGCCGCCCGCTACGAGATCGTCGATCGCGTCGCGCTGCGCTCGCCGTCGGGGATCTTCGGTCCCTGGCGCGCCTTCCGAATCGGGCTCTGATCGGGCTCCGGGCTACGGGTCAAAGGAGAAGAGGAATGTCGACCGAGAACGCGATCGCCAAGGCCTTGCAGACCGGCGTGCCCTTCGTGAGCGATCCGTGGGGCGCGCTCGGTGAGCCGCTCGGTCTCTCGGGCGACGCCGTGCTCGCCCAGGTGCGCGCCTTCGTCGAGGGCGGGCAGCTCCGCGAGATCTCCGGCGTGCTCGAGGGCTCGGCCCTCGGGTGGGACAGCGCGCTCGTGGCGGCGCGCGTCGCGCCCGAGCGCCTCGACGCGGTGGCCACGATCGTCAACGCGTGCCCCACGGTGACCCACGACTACGTGCGCGACCACGCCTACAACCTCTGGTTCACCATCGCCATGCCGGCCGAGATCGGCGTCGACGCCGCGCTCGCCGCGCTCTCGCGCGAGACGGGCGTCTCGCCGCTCCAAGCGCTGCGGCGCACCGCGACGTTCAAGATCGGCGTCCGCTTCGACCTCGAGACGATGGAGAACGCGTCCCAGAAGGGCGCCATCGCCGCGCCGCCCCGCCGCAGCCTCGACGCGCGCGAGAAGAGCATGCTGCGCGCGTTGCAGCAGCCGCTGCCCATCGAGCACTTCCCGTTCGCCACGCTCGCCTACGAGAACGGCCTGCGCGAGGAGGAGCTCCTCTCGTACGCGCGCGGCGCGCTCGGCGGCGTGCTGCGCCGCTACGTCGCCACGTTCCGCCACCGCAAGCTCGGCGTGCACGGCAACGGCATGGTGGTGTGGCGCATCGACGAGGCCAGCCTGCCGGAGATCGGCGCGATGTTCGCCGAGGCGCCCGAGGTGAGCCACTGCTACGCGCGCAATCCGATCGAGGGCTTCCCCTACTCGCTGTACACGATGATCCACGCGAAGGACGAGGCCACCGTGCGCGCAGTCGCGGCCTCGATGGCCGCGCGGGTGGGCGATCCGGAGCACGCCATCCTCTTCAGCACCCGCGAGCTGAAGAAGACGCGCCTGCGCTATTTCCAGCCGGAGCTCGAGGTATGGTGGGCCCTCATGGCAGCCGGGCGCGCGACGGAGGCCGCCGAATGACCACCGAGCCGATCGATCTCGACGCCTTCCGGCGGCACCGCGCCGGGAGGGTGTTCCTCGTCGGCGCCGGCCCCGGCGATCCCGAGCTGCTGACGCTCAAGGGCAAGCGCTGCCTCGAGAGCTGCGACGTCGTCGTCTTCGACGCGCTCGTCGATCCCGCGCTCCTCGAGCACTGCGGTCCGCGCACCGAGCGGATCCACGCCGGCAAGCGGCACGGCGCGCACTCCATGCCGCAGGCGGAGATCAACGCGCTGCTCGTGCGGCTCGGGCGCGCCGGCAAGGTCGTCACGCGCTTGAAGGGCGGCGATCCGTTCGTCTTCGGGCGCGGCGGCGAGGAGGCGCTCGCCCTCGCCGACGCGGGCATTCCCTTCGAGGTCGTGCCCGGGGTGAGCGCGGGCAGCGCGGTGCCGGCCTACGCGGGCGTGCCGGTCACCCACCGCGGCCTCTCGCAGTCGGTCACCTTCGTCACCGGTCACCCGGGCGAGGGCGCGGGCGCGGACTGGACGGCCCTCGCGCGCGTCCCCGGGACGATCGTCGTGTTCATGGGGCTGACCTCGCTCGGGTCCATCGCCGCGGCGCTCGTCGACGGCGGCAAGGCCGCGACGACGCCGGTCGCGGTGATCGCCCACGGCACCAAGAGCTCGCAGCGCACGGTGGTCGCGACGCTCGCCACGATCGCCGCCGCCGCCGCCGAGCTGCCCTCGCCGGCGCTGGTCGTCGTCGGCGACGTCGTGTCGCTCCGCGGGCGCGTCGCCTGGCGCGCCGAAGACGAGCTGGCACGAGTCGTGGAAGCCGTCGCGCCACGGTGCGCGACGACGGGCGGCGAGTAGAAGTCGAGGGCACGGTGCAGGGGGTCGGCTTCCGGCCCTGGGTGCATCGCACGGCAAACGCGCTCGGTTTGCGCGGTCGGGTCTTCAACACGCCGCGGGGCGTCACGATCGACGCGTACGGCCCGATAAACCAAGTCGACGAGCTGGTGCGCGCCTTGCGCGAGAACGCACCCCGTGCGTCCAGGGTCCGCGCGATCCGGGAGATCGCGCTCGAGCCGGCAGACGTCGGGTCGGCGGCGCGCTCGCCGGTCGAAGCGTTCGTGATCGGAGCGAGCGAGGGGGACGGCGAGCGCCTGCTGACCGTGCCGGCCGATCTGGCGACGTGCGACGCCTGCTTTGCCGAGGTCGAGCGCGAGGGCGATCGTCACTACGGCTACGCGTTCACCAGCTGCACCGAGTGCGGTCCACGCTTCTCGATCGTCGAGGCGCTCCCCTACGACCGCGCGCGCACCAGCATGGCGCCGTTCCCGCTCTGCCAGGCGTGCGAGCGCGAATACCGCGACCACGACGACCGCCGCTTCCACGCGCAGGCGGTGGCGTGCCCCGCGTGCGGCCCCGAGCTGTGGCTCGCCGAGCCGTCCCTGGCGCGCCTCCAGGTCGAAGACCCGATCGAAGAGGTCGTCGCGCGGCTCTTGGCCGGCGGCATCGTCGGCGTGCAGGGGCTCGGCGGCTTCCACCTCGCGTGCGACGCGACCAGCGCCGACACCGTTTCCGAGCTGCGCCGGCGCAAGCTGCGCGACGACAAGCCGTTCGCGATCATGGTCGCGGATCTCGCCGCCGCCGAGCGCGTCGCCGAGCTCGACGACGAGGCGCGTCGCGTGCTCGCCTCGCCCGCGCGTCCGATCGTGCTCGCCCCCGCGAAGGCGTCGAACGTCGCGCGCGAGGTGTTCGGGCCCTCGTCGCGCGTCGGGGTGTTCCTGCCCTACACGCCGCTGCACCGGCTGCTGCTCCGCGGGGTCGGTCGGCCGTTGGTGATGACCTCCGGGAACCTCTCCGGCGAGCCGATCGCGGTGACCCACGGCGACGCCCGCCGCGCGCTCACCGGCGTCGTCGACGTCCTCCTGCTGCACGACCGTCCCATCGTCCGGCGCGTCGAGGACTCGGTGGTCGCGAGCGCGGGCGGGGCTACGCGCATCGTCCGTCGCGCGCGCGGGTTCGCCCCCGACGGAATCCGCCTCCCGTTCGCCGCGCGCGAGCCGGTGCTCGCCGTCGGCGGTCACCTGAAGAACACCGCGTGCCTGGTGCTCGGCGATCGCGCGTACGTCACCCCGCACCTCGGCGACCTCGAGACGTGGGACAGCGAGCGCGCGTTCCGCGCCGACGTCGAGGCCTTCGAGCGGCTGCTCGGCGTGCGCGCGGAGCTCGTCGCCCACGACATGCACCCGCTCTATGCATCGACTCGTTATGCAGTCGACCGCAAGGCGCGGCGGCGGGTCGCCGTGCAGCACCACGTCGCGCACGTGCTCGCCGCGGTCGCCGAGCTGCACCTTCCGGGGCCGGTGCTCGGCGTCGCCTTCGACGGCACGGGCTTCGGGCCCGACGGCACCGCGTGGGGCGCGGAGATCCTCCGCGTATCCGGCGCCTCGTGGTCGCGCCCGAGCACCTACCGCGCGCTGCCGCTGCCGGGCGGCGAGCGCGCCATCCGCGAGGTGTGGCGCATCGGGCTCGCGGCGCTGCACGAGACGTTCGGTCCGGAGGCCGAGTCGGTGGCGCGGCGCCTGCCGCTGTTCGACGACAGCACCCCGGAGTCGCGCGCCACCCTCGCGCGCATGATGAGCACCGGCGTGAACACGGTCTCCGCGCGCGGCATGGGCAGGTGGTTCGACGCCATCGGCGCGCTGGTCCTCGGCATCCCCCGCGCGAGCTTCGAGGGGCAGGTGGCGATGGCGCTCGAGGAGGCCGCGTGGGGCGCAGGGGGGGGCCGCGCGCCGGCCTACCCGGTGACGTTGCCCTCGGCGCTCGCGAGCGGCGACGAGGAGACGACCGCAGCGCACGAGATCGATCTGCGCCCGACGGTGCGAGCGGCGGTGGTCGATCGGCTGGAGGGCGTGGCCGTCTCGACGATCGCCGCGCGCTTCCACCGCACGATCGTCGAGGCGACGGCGGCCGTGGTCGAGCGCGCGATCGCGGCCGAGCCGGCCGCGGCGGTGGTGCTCACCGGCGGCTCGTTCCAGAACCGCATCCTCGAGCGCGGCCTGACCGACGCCCTCGGGCGCGAACGCGTGGCGATTGCGCGCGAGGTCCCCGTCAACGACGGCGGCCTCTCGCTCGGGCAAGCTTGGGCGGCCGTCCTCGAGACGGCGGCGGAGAGGGGTGCATAGCGATGTGTCTCGGCGTTCCTGGGAAGATCGTCTCCATCGACGACATGCTCGGCGTGGTCGATTTCTGGGGCGTGCAGCGCGAGGTCGCGCTCCACATCGTCGACGAGCCGGTCGCGGTCGGCGACTACGTGCTGGTGCACGTCGGCTTCGCGATCCGCCGCATCCCGCCGGAGGACATCGCCCGCACGCTGGAGTTCTTCGAGGAGCTCAGCGCCGAGGACCTCGAGGGCGTCTCCCCCAAGCGGGAGGGCACCACGTGAGCGGGCTCGACAAGCCGCCGCGCCGGCTCGAGTTCCGCGACGCGGCCCAGGGCCGCGCGCTCCGCGCCCGCCTCGATCACGCGGTCGAGCGGCTGGGGCGCGAGGTGACGCTGATGCACGTCTGCGGCAGCCACGAGCAGGCGATGGCCCGCTACGGCCTGCGCGCCAGCTTCCCGCGCGCGCTGCGCGTGCAGATGGGGCCGGGCTGTCCGGTGTGCGTGACCGACGCGCCGGAGATCGACGCGTGCATCTCGCTCGCCGCCAAAGGGGTGCGCGTGCTCACGTTCGGCGACATGCTCCGCGTCCCGGGCCGCGCCATGTCGCTCGACGACGCGCGCGCGGCGGGCGCGCGGGTCGAGGTCGTCTACGGCGCGAACCAGGCCGCCCGCATCGCGCGCGAGTCGAGCGAGCCGGTGCTCTTCTTCGCCACCGGCTTCGAGACGACCGCCGTGGCCACCGCGGCGCTGCTCCTCGACGATCCCCCCGACAACCTCGTGGTGCTCTCGGCGCACAAGTGGGTGCCCGCGGCGATGGAGGTGGTCGCCCAGGTGCCCGAGTCGCGGATCGAGGGCTTCCTCGCAGCCGGTCACGCGGCCACGATCACCGGCTTCGGCGTCTTCGAGCCGTTCGTCGAGAGGTATCGGCTGCCGGTGGTCGTCGGCGGGTTCGAGCCGCTCGACATCCTCTCGGCGCTGGTGCTCCTCGTCGAGCAGGTCGCCGCCGGCAGGTCCGAGGTGGTCAACGCGTACCCGCGCTGCGTCACCCGCGAGGGCAACCGGCGCGCCGTCGAGGCGCTGTTCAACGTGTTCGACACCGACGACGGCGACTGGCGCGGCATCGCCCGCATCCCCTCGGGCAACCTGAAGCTGAAGAAGGCGTTCGCGCGCTGGGACGCCCGCGAGCGCTTCGGCCTCGAGCTCGCGACCGCGCCGCCGTTCGAGGAGCGCGCGTCGGCGTCGGAGTGCCGCTGCGGCGCGATCATGTCCGGGCTCTCCGAGCCGAGCGACTGTCAGCACTTCGGCAAGGCGTGCAAGCCCGACGCGCCCGTCGGCGCGTGCATGGTCAGCACCGAGGGCGCGTGCCGCATCTGGTACGAGCACGGGATCGAGGGGCGCCGATGAACGACGACACCGTCCATGTCCATATGAAGCACGGGGCCGGCGGTCGCGCGATGCGCGCGCTGATCGAGTCGGTGTTCCTCGACGGGGTGACCGACCCCGAGGCCACGGCGATGGACGACGGCGCGGCCATCCCGTGGGGCGATCGCTTCCTGGTCGTCACCACCGACGCGCACGTGGTGAAGCCGATCTTCTTCCCCGGCGGCGACATCGGGCGGCTCGCGGTGTCGGGCGTGGTCAACGACCTCGCGATGATGGGGGCGACCGAGGTCCTCGCCCTGACGTCGAGCGTCATCCTGGAGGAGGGCTTCCCGATCGAGCTGCTCCGCCGCGTGAAGGCGTCGATGGCGGCGACCTGTCGCGAGGCCAGCGCGCCGATCCTCACGGGCGACACCAAGGTCATGGGCAAGGGCGAGGTCGACGGCCTCGTGATGAGCACCAGCGGCCTCGGGGTCGCCGATCGGGTGGTGCGCGACGCGGGCCTCTGCGTCGGCGACGCCATCGTGATCAACGGCACCATCGGCGATCACGGCCTCGCGATCATGAGCGCGCGCCATCAGCTGGGGCTGCAGGGCGAGCTGCGCTCCGACGTCGCGCCGCTCAACGGCCTCGTGCGCGCGGCCCTCCGCGCCGGCGGCGACGGCGTCCACGCGATGAAGGATCCGACGCGCGGCGGCGTGATCAGCGCCCTCGCCGAGATGGCCGACAAGGCGAGGGTGTCGCTCCTGCTCGACGAGGCGGCGCTGCCGATGAGCGACGCGGCCCGCGCCGCCGCCGATCTGCTCGGCATCGATCCGCTCGGCGTCGCCAACGAGGGCAAGGCGCTGATCGGCGTCGCCGCAGGCGCGCTCGACGCCGTGCTCGCGGCCCTGCGGGCGCACCCGCTCGGCGCGCGCGCGACCTGCATCGGCCGGGTGGTCGACGGCGATCCCGGCGTGGTGCTCCTCGACACGGGCTTCGGCACCCGCCGGCTGTTCGAGCGCGACGGCGAGCCCCTCCCGAGGATCTGTTGATGGCGAGGATCTGCTGATGCACGAGGCGTCGCTGGTGATGGCGCTGTTCGATCAGATCGATCGGGCCGTCGCCGCGCATCCGCGCGCCCGCGTCCAAGAGGTGCACGTGCGGGTCGGCGAGCTCGCCGGGGTCGAGCCGACGCTGCTGCGCACGGCGTTCGAGGCGTTCCGCGAGTCGCGCGGTCGCCCGGAGGCGGCCCTCGCGCTGATCGAGGAGCCGGCCGAGTGGGCGTGCGCGAAGTGCGGCGACGCGATGGCGCGCGGCGCGGTCCTGCAGTGCGCGTGCGGCGGCGCGGCGCGCCTCAGCCGCGGCGGCGACGTGTTCCTCGATCGACTCGAGCTGGAGGTCCCCGATGTGTGACACCTGCGGCTGCGGCGACGCCAACCTGGTCTCCGTCGACGTGCACCAGTCGCTGCTGTCTGCAAACGACGCGCAGGCGGCCGCGCTGCGCCTTCGCTTCACCGGCGACGGCGTCACCGTGGTCAACGTCATGCGGTCGCCCGGATCGGGCAAGACCGCGCTCCTCGAGGCGACGGCGCGCGCGTTCGCGGGACGGCACCGGCTCGCCGCGGTCAGCGGCGATCTCGCCACCTCGCACGACGCCGATCGGCTCGCGCGCGCGGGCGTCCCCTCGGCCGCGATCACCACCGGCACGACCTGCCACCTCGACGCGGCGATGGTCGAGCGCGCCCTGCAGGGGGAGATCGGCGCCGCGGCGCGCGCGTGCGAGTACTTCTTCATCGAGAACGTGGGCAACCTGGTGTGCCCGGCGATCTACGATCTCGGCCAGCACGCGAACGTGGTCGCGCTGTCGGTGACCGAGGGCGTCGACAAGCCGCTGAAGTACCCGGTGATGTTCCGCCACGCCGACCTGGTGGTGCTGACCAAGGTCGATCTCCTGCCGCACCTGCCCGAGGTGTCGGTCGCCGCGATCCGCGACGCCCTCGCGCGCGTGATGCCGGAGCCCGAGCTCATCGAGGTGTCGGCGACGAAGGGCGCCGGGCTCGACGCATGGCTCGGCTGGCTCGAGCAGCGCAGAGCCGCGGCGCTGGCGAGCCGCTGCGAGGGGTTCGGAAGCTGAACGGCTCGTGCTCTTCGCGCACCGCGATCCGCTTGCTTAGCGGTTGCTCAGCCGCCGCACGCGAGCAGCGCGATCGCCGCGAAGTGCAGGGCGCTGCCGCCGAGGACGAAGAGGTGCCAGATCTCGTGGAACCCGAACCGTTCGGGGCGCGGGTTCGGCCACTTCAGCGCGTAGACCACCGCGCCGAGCGTGTAGACCACGCCGCCCGCGACCACCAACGCGAACGACGCCGCCGACAGGCCGTTCATCAGCGCGCGGCCGGTTCCGACCACGCTCCAGCCCATGCCCACGTACATCAGCGTGTAGAGCGCGCGGGGCGCCGTCTTCCAGAGGAGCTTCGCCAGGATGCCGACGAACGCCACGCCCCACATCACCGAGAGCATCGCCACGCGGGTGTCGCCCGACAGGCCACGGACGAGCACGGGCGTGCTCGTGCCGGCCACGAAGAGGAAGATCGCCACGTGATCGAAGAGCCGGAGCGCGCGCGTGAGCCGCTCGCCGGCGAGCATGAGGTGATAGATGGTGCTCGCGGTGTAGAGCACGACGAGGCAGGCCGTGTAGATGCCGAGCGTCGCCAGCGAAACGCCGTCGCGCGCATGGCCGAGCAGCCAGCCCGACCCGACGAGCGCGAATACCAGGCCGATGCCGTGCGAGATGCCGCTGAACGGGTCCTTGAGGAAGCGGGGTGTTCCGTCGGCGGTCATGGCACAGTCCTAACCGTTACAGTTGCAGGTGTCAAAGATTTCTCCTCACGGCGGCGCTAGCGCGTGCGGGATGGCTGATGCATGACAGCGCCACGATGCCGATGCGCCGGGCGGTCCTCCTCCTGCTGGCCGCGGTGTGCGTCGCGGTCGGCGTGGTCGTCGGCATCGTCCGGTTCGTCATCCCGCAGCCGCCTCCCGCGCAGCTGAAGGCGGTGGCGCCCGCGACCTCGGGGCTCACGCGGCACCTCGCGCTCGTGGTGGTCGACGGCCTCCGCTACGACACGGCGATCGACCCGGCGAAGATGCCGGCCTTCTCGCGCCGCATGCGCGAGCGCGCGAGCGGCGAGATCTGGGCCGGCGCGGTGTCGATGACCTCGTCGGCGGTCCTCACCTACGCGACCGGTCAGCGCGGGGGCGTCGAGCAGATCGTCAACAACGAGTCCGGCTCGGCGGTCGCCTACGAGAACATCATCGACAACGCGCGCGCCGCCGGTTTGGTCACCGCCGGGACCGGCGATCACGCGTGGTTCCGGATGTTCCCGCAGGCGTGGTCGATGCAGCACCCCGATCCGGAGGGGGTCGCCATCGACGTCGACTACAACGCGGAGATCTTCGCGGCGGCCAACGAGTTCCTGAAGGCGCGCCCGAACCTGCTGGTGGTGCACTTCGTCACGCCCGATCACCAGGCGCACGCGTACGGCACCCACTCCGAGCGTTACCGCAAGCACATCGTCGAGTTCGACAAGACCCTCGACGCGTTCCTCGAGAGCCTGCCCGAAGGCACCACCGTGTTCGTCACCAGCGATCACGGCGCGACGGACGCAGGGACGCACGGCTCGGACACCCCGGTGCAGCGCCGCTCGCCGTTCGTTGCCTGGGGACCGGGCATCGCGGCGAAGGCGCCCGACGCGCGGCCGCTCGATCAGATCGATCTCCCGAGCACCTTCGCCGCGCTGCTCGGCGTCTCGCCGCCGGCGCACGGTCGCGGGCACGTGCTGGCCGACTGGCTCGCGGTGTCCGACGAGGAGCGCGCGCGCATCGCGTGCGCCGATCTCGATCGGCTGATCACCTTCGCCAAGGCGTCGGGCGCGACGCCGCCCTCCGATGCGTGCACGGCGCCGGCGGCTCGCGAGCGGATCACCCGCGCGGCCGCGGCGGCCAGGGGCATCGACGAGGCGCTCGGCGCGGTCGCGGTCGGAGGCCTCGCGTTCGGGTGGCTCGTGCCTCTGGTGGGCGGCCTCGCGGCGCTCGCCGTCGCGCTGATCGCCGTCGGGCGTCGGCCGAACGCGCGCGCGGCCCTCGCGTTCGCGGCCGTCGTCGCGATCGCGGTGTGGCTCACGCGCGACGTCGAGCGGCTGTCGGGGCAGGGACCGAACGCCGTCCGCGCCACGTTCTACGTGCTCGGCAACCTCGCGCTGCTCATCGGGCTGATCCGGCTGCGGAAGACCGCGGCGTGGTTCAACGAGAACCCCGCGCTCGCCGCGGTGATCCTCCCCGGCCTGTTGCTGGTGACGCCCACGCGCACCACGCAGATCGAGAGCTTCGTGCTGGCGGCGGTGATCGGCATCCTCGCGCTCACCGCGCGCTGGAAGCCGAAGGCCGTCGCGCTCGGCAAGCGCGCCCACGCGACGGCGCTCGTGCCGTTCGCGGCGCTCGCGCCGATCGGGCTCCTCGAGCACAACTTCATCCCCAAGCTGATCACGGCCTGGCCGTTGACCGTAGCGCTCCTGTCGATCGCCGCGCTCGGCGCCGAGCGCGCGTGGCGGGCCTCGCGTGGCGAGGAGGCGATCGAGGCGCGACGTGCGTGGACGCTGGCCGGCGTGGGCGTGTTGATCGCCGGCGCGTCGTTGGTCCTTCGTCGCTTCGCGCCCGCGCCGGTGTGCCTCGTGGGGTGGCTCGGCTTGCCCGTCGTGGCCGCGTTCGCGTGGCGACGCGATCTCCGCCCGCTGGGAGAGCTCCTGCTCCTCGCGTCCTACGCCTGGATTTCGCGCGATCTGGAGCTCCCGGTGCTCGCCGGCACGTTCCTGGTCGCCAGCGCAGTCGGCCGCGCGCTCGCGCGCGAGCTCGGAGGCGATCCGCCGCAGCCGCTCTCGGTGATCGTGGTGGTCACGTTCCTCTTCGGGTGGACCTTCGTCCAGCGCGTCGGCATCGTGCTCGGCATCGACTTCATGCAGCTCGACTGGGGCGCCGGGGCGTTCCGCGATCCGAGCGCCTCGCTGATCCGCATCGGCATCGCGCTCGTGACCAAGCACGCGCTGGCGCGCGCGGCGCTCCTCTACGCCGTCCTCTCGGTGCTGGCGCCGTCGCTGCGCGGCTGGTCGGCGCGCGGGCTGCTCGCGGCGGAGGCGATTCGCGTCGGGCTCCTGGTGGTGGTGCTGACGGTCTGCGGCGAGTCGTTCTGGACGTCGCTCCGGGTGATCGGCGATCTGCCGCACGCGCTGATCGGGTTGGTGGTCGCGGCGATCGCGGTGGTGCTGGTCACGCCGCGCGAACGCCTCGTCGAGCGTGCGGCGTAGCGGCCCGACAGCGTCAACGCCCCCGAGCCACGCCGAATACGGAGTCGCCGACTTGCCAGACGATCCCGTCGGCCAGGATGCCGCACGCATCGAGGTTGGGCGCGTCGAGGACCCGCTCGAACCGCGCGGGTGGCGGCGACTCAACTAGGCGGAGGACCTCCGACTGCGTACAGGCATACAGCTGGTCATCAGCACCGACGAGCGCCGGCCAGCCGCCTGCGGTCACGTGCCGGATCATCGTGATGGGCCTTGCGGAGCCGCTCTTCGGCGCCGCAACGAGGCTCAGCTGCCTCGTCGTGACGCCCGCCGACCATTCCTCGTGCGCGAGCGTCCAGAAGACACGGTCGCGAGTCGTCGCCAGCGAGTGAATGCCGCCCTCGCGCTCGAGCGTCTCGTACAGCGCGACGAAGGTGCGACTCGCCGGCCGGACACGGAACACCCCGTAGTCGCCGCTCGAAGAAATGTAGACGTCGCCCGCGTCGAACAGCACATTGCGCGTAGCGACATCCGTCCTCGGCACGACGACCTTCGGCGTACCGAGCCCGTTGCGCCGCAGCGACATGAGCATGGCCAGGCGACCACCGCTCGCGCGCACGTTGTCGAACACCCAGAAGACGTGATCCTCCGTCAGCATGGGAGCGGACGTCGTCTCGCCGAGCGCGTCCGTCGTCAGCACGCGCACCGCTCCGCTGGCCTTGTCGAACGCACGCATCGCCGGACCAGCCGGCATCTTCTCGACCCAGACGATCTCGCGAGCGTCGACGGTCACGTCGTACCCGGGCCGGCCGGGAACGGTCCAGGTGCGCGGCGCCGATTCCGCCCCGACGAATTCGGCGACGACGTTCCCGGCCGTGCAGACGAACTGCTTCGCTGCCGATCGGCAGAACACCGTGCCAGCGTCGGCTCCGCCAGGGGCGCGCCAGAGCGGCGTCCTAAGGGGAAGCGCCGCGTCCCACGCCTCTGAGAGAGGGGTTGGTTGCGCGCAGATGGGTCTTGCGACGGCACGCGGAGGTCATCAATGCGGCAGCACACGAAGCCAGCACGACGACCCGCGATGCGGCGTGGAGCAGGCGGGTACGGGCGCGGCTTCGGCGGCCGCCCCATCGGAGCGCGAACGATGGACGGCTGGCCACCGGGAACGAGCCTACCCCAGCATCGGCGACACTTGGCGCGGCCCGCACCTCGATCGGGGACGCGCTCGGTGCCCCCGCCGTTCATCGACGGAAGAAGTGGCGGCCGATCACGACACCGGTGTCGTCGATGCCCAGCGTTGCGTTGGCCCCCATGCATAGGATGTTCGTGTGGATCGTCCAGCCGTTCTCGTGGCGGCTGGCGCGGACGGGCTGCCTGAACCAGTAGTGAACCCGCTCGCACTCTCGACGCGCGACCTCGATCGCCTCCTCTTCCGAGAGCGGCGTCAGCAGCGCGCGCGGCGTCGGATGCGCGATCGCACGATGATCGAGGACCTTACCGTCGCGCTCGCGGACGACGAGCGCGAGGCGCGCCTTGGGCCAGCCGACGTCGAACACGAACACGCCGCGCCGACCGCCCCACCAGGTCTTCTCGTGCGAGGTCTCGATCAGCTCGCAGCGGGAGAGGTCCCAGAACTCGCGCGCATACGCGATGAGGTGTTCGAGGAGGGCTTCCTGGGTCACGGCTTCACCTCCAGCTTGTTCGCGCTGGACTCGTTGATCTCGGCTTGGACGGTGTCGATCGCCTTCTTCTCGACGAGGACCGCGGTGTAGACGGCGCCGGCGTACACGATCGTTCCCAGGACGACGTCTGCGGCGAGGCCGGGTCGCCACTTCGCCTCCAACCCAGGCGGTTTGAGCACACCGGGAAGGAGCTTGACGTATCCCTCCTTCACCGGAAACGCGAGGCCGGTGATCACCGCCTTCGGGCTCAGGCCCTTCACCGACGCCTGCGCGTAGACCTCCGCGGCAGCCTCCTCGACGTAGCGCAGCGCGCAAGATTTCGCGTAACCGCTCATCCTCACGTCGGCCCGAATCTCGCGTAACCCATTCAGCGCCTTCGGTGACAGCCATGAGTGGACGCTTTCGTGGTTCTTCACAAGCGCGACGTCCTCCTTCGTTCCGGCGGTCGAGTACCAAACGTTGCCGTACTTGTCCGTACCGCCCTCGCCGGCCGAGAGCGATGTCGTGCCGGTCACGGTCGGCGTGTACTTGCGGTGAATCTCGATCCCCAGCACTTGCTCGACCTTGTCGAGCGCGGCGTGATGCGCCGCCGTCAGCGGCTGCCCCGCCTTGATCCGCGCGCACGCTTCGCTCGCGAGCGCCGCGTCCTTCTCGGGCGCGCCCGCCTTCTCGATCAAGGCGATGACCTCGTCGGTCGACTTGCCAGTGCGACGCGCGATCTCGATCACCGCGTCGGCGCTCTTCGAGCCGGCCTTCAGGAGCTTCGCGCCGAGGGGGACCGCCAGCGTCACCGCATGCATGACGCGCTCCGCCGTCGGGATGTCGACGCCGATGCCGCCCATCGTCTTGCCCGTCGCGACCTCCATCGCGAGCCACAGCTGGCCCGCGACGGGGACGAACGAGATGGCGGTGTCGATGGCGTGCGCGATCGGGATCGCGACGGGCGCCACCACCAGCTTCGATTGGACACCGACCGGAAGAGGAACCTGGAGCGCCTTGATCGTGCCGTTCTTCATCCTCTCGCCGATCGCCAGCCGGAGATCGGCCACCTTCTTCGCCTCGTCGCGCGCGACGAAGGACGCGATCAGCTTGGGCGCGGTCGCGACGGCGTCGGCGTGGAGCGCCGCGTATTTCGGGTCGTTCTTGCGGGACGCGACGTACGCCACGTACTCGTCGACGTACTTGCGGACCTCGTCGGTCGTCATGTGCGCCTTGGCGGCTCCTGCCGCGAGCGTGACGCCGCCGTCGGCGAGCATCGCGACCGCGCTCTTCGGCTTGGCCGGGCCGGCACTCTCCGTCTTTCCCGCCGTACCTTGCCGTTCGTGGATGACCTTCTCGATCGCGTCGAGCTGCTCGCGATCGGCCTGCGTCACCGAGCCCGGCGAGCTCGCGAACAGGCTGCGCAGCGCCGCGTAATTGCGCTCCAGCGTCGCGTCGTCCCAACCCGACGGATCCGAGCACGATGGAGCCGTTGGCGCGGCGAGCTTCAACGGCGCCGCGGCGTATCCGGGCGGCACGTACTCGAGATCGACCGCGGGCGATTTCGCCTTTGCCGAAGGCTTCGCCGGCGGCGGGACGGTCGAATACAGCTTCTTGGTCGGGTCGATGGACGAAAGCGGATCGGACATACCCCTCATCGACCAGGACGCCGCCGCGGTTGCGTGCGTCCTTCCGGTGCTCACCGAGGGAGCACGCGGCGCCCGATCACCACGCCGGTGTCGTCGACCGCGAGGGTCGCGTTGGCGCCGATGAGATCGACGTTCGTGTCGATCCGCCAACCGAGGTCGGTCCTGCTCGCGCGGATCGCCCTGAAGAAAATGCCGACGCGGAGGCACTCCCGGCGGGCGATCTCGATCGCCTCGTGTTCGGAGAGCGGCGTCAGGAGCGCGCGCGGCGTCGGATGCGCGATCGCACGATGATCGAGGACCTTCCCGTCGCGCTCGCGCACGACGAGCGCGAGGCGCGCCTTGGGCCAGCCGACATCGAACACGAAGACGGCGCGTCGACCGCCCCACCAGGTCTTCTCGTGCGAGGTCTCGATCAGCTCGCAGCGGTCGAGGCCCCAGAGGTCGCGCGCATACGTGGCGAGGTGTTGGAGGAGGGCTTGGCGGGTCACGGCGTCACCGGAGGATGCCCCCTATCGACCGATCCGCTGCGGCAGTTGCGGCCTGCCCGTGGAACAGGACTCCACCCGTCGGCCGTTCGAGGCGGTACGCCCATGGCCAGTTCCTGCGAGCCCTGCCGCCGTTGCGCGTCGAGCGCGTTGTCACCGAAGACGTATCGTGAAGCAGCCACGGCTCATTGCGGTTTCTGCGCGCGATGCGGAGCGCCCGGGCACACGCGCCGGATCGAGGGGCGCCGCCCGCAGAGCATCGCCGCGTGTGATCGCTGTTGGCCGGCGGTGCGGCTTCGATGCGCGTTGCGCGTCGGCTCGCGATACGCGCTGGCCGTCGTCACCGCCGGCGGCCTGCTGTTCGCGGTCAGCGTCGTCAGCGGGAGCGCGCTGATGGGGTGCCTCGACACTGCGGGTCGGATGATCCTCGGTGCCCCTTCGCGGCACTGCGCCGGAAGGTAGTCGTCGAGCTGATCAGACTGCGCCGTTCGCCGGCGTCTGCGCTGCGTGGTATGGAGAGTGGTATGGCGACCAAGAAGGTGACGGTCACGCTCGAGGCCGAGCAGCTCGACGCGATCCGCGCGCTCGTCGAGGCGCGCGGCGCCAAGAGCGTGTCCGCGTTCGTGCAGCACGCGGTCGCCGTGTCGCTCGACGACGTCGCCGGCTGGGGCGCGCTGCTCGCGCGTGCCCTCGAGGCCACCGGCGGTCCGATGACGAAGGCGGAGCGAAAGTGGGCCGATGGCGTGCTCGCACGCCGGGGGAGGGTGCCCTCTCGCAGCAAGAGGCGAGCGGCGTGAACGGCGTGACGCTCGACGCGGGCGCCCTCATCGCGCTCGACAGGGGCGATCGTCGCATGCTCGTGCTGCTCGCGCGCGCGGCTCAGGTCGGCGCCACGATCACCGTTCCCGCGACCGCGCTCGCCCAGGCCGTCCGTCGCCCGCGCACCCAGGTGGCGCTCTCGCGGCTCGTCCGCCAGCCCACGACCGACGTGCGCGCGCTCGACCGGCTCGACGCCACACATGTCGGCGTGCTCCTCGCCGCCAGTCGCACCAACGACATCGCCGACGCGCACGTCGTCGTCTGCGCCCGTCGAGCCGGACAATCGATCGCGACCACCGATCCCGATGACCTTCGCAAGCTCGATCCCGGCGCCGCGCTGGTCGTCCTCTGACCGCGCGTCGCCCACCGAGCGCCGGGTTATCCTGCCGGCGTGGTGCAACCGATCGTCCTCGTGACCGGGGCAACCGGCTTCGTCGGCGGTGCGGTCGCTGCGTCGCTGCTTCGCGCCGGCACGCGTCTCGTCTTCCTCGTGCGGGGCGACGACGCCCGCCGCCGCGTCGCCGCATCGGTGACCCGCTTCGCCGAGTCCGCAGACGACGCCGCCGCGATCGCGCAGGCGACGACGGGGGCGCGCGTGCTGATCGGCGACCTCCGCTCGATGCCGCGATGTCCCGCTGCGTCGCTCGGCCACGTCACCCACGTGGTCCACGCCGCCGCGTGCACGTCGTTTCGCTCGACGCGCACCGTCCACGTCACGAACGTCGAAGGCACGGCGGCGTTGATGGAGGTCCTCCGACGTTGTCGGAGCCTCGAGCGAGTCGTCCACGTGAGCACGGCGTACGCCTGCGGGCGGGTGACGGCGGCGGTCGTGCGGGAGGACGTGCCGTTGGACGACGCCGATCACCCTGCCGAGTACAGTCGTTCAAAGGCACGCGCCGAACGGATGCTGCGCGCAGAGTTCGGTGATCTACCCATCGTCGTGGCGCGACCCAGCGCAGTGGACGGCCACAGCCGGCTCGGCTGCGCGCCGTCGTCGAGCCTGTTCTGGTACTACCGAGCGCTCGCGACGATGCGGCTCGCACCGTTCGGCGCCGATACACGTCGTGACATCGTGCCTGTCGACTGGGTCGACGCCGCGCTCCGCGCGCTGCTGTTCGCGCCGTCGCTCGCGCACCGCCTCTACCACGTCTCTGCAGGCGTCCACTCGAGCGCGCCTTGGCGCGCGATCGCCACGGCTCTGCAGGCGCCGCCGAATGCGCCGCTTCGTGTCGCCGCCCCGGAGTCCATCGCCGATGATCCAGCCGAGCTCGCGCGGGTGTTTGGTCGCGGAGACGTGGCGCGGCTCTCGCGCGCGCTCACCTCGTGCGCGCGCTTCGGCGTCACGGGCGCGGAGTGCTTCGATAATTCGCGCCTGCTCGCCGAGCGCGTCGCGCCGCCGCCACCGTTCACCGCGTACGCCGACCGTTGCCTCGCCACCACCGCGGGACGTTCGATGTTCGCCCTGCTCGACGACGATGCGTGAGCCCTTCGCCAGGACGGTCGCGATTCCGCACTACGACGAGGTCGTGCGCCGCGCGATCTTCGACGCGTGCCGCTGGAGCACGCAGCGTGGCGACGGCCCGACGCTCGCACCGTTCGCCCTCGTTCTCCCGCGGCAGACGTGGCGATGGCTCGCGACGACGGCCGAGGCCCTCGCATGCGAGGCCACCTCCGCGGAGCAGGAGCTCCTGTCGCGGCCGGATCTGCATCGCGAGCTGGGGCTGCCCATCGCGCTCCAGCGCGTCTTGGCCGACGTGTCGAAGTTGCCCACCGCGGGGCCGGTCCGCTTCATGCGTTTCGACTTCCACCCCACCGTCGAGGGCCTGCGCATCACCGAGGGGAACCTCGACGTCTGCGGCGGCTTCATCGAGAGCGCCGGTGTAGCTCCGATGGTCGCGGAGCAGATCGACGGCGTGACATCGCCCGCCGACCCGGCGCTTGCGCTCGCGGAGGCGATCCGCGGCGCAGCCGGAGAGCACGCGCGCGTGGGCCTCATGCACCTCTCGATCTTCACCGAGGACCGCCAGGTCGTTTCGTACCTCGCTCGCCGGATGGCCGCGGTCGGACTCGAGCCGTCGCCCTTCCACGTGGGCGCGCTCGGGCTCGTCGGAGATCTCCTCGTCGCCGGACCTTCGCGCGTCCCGCTCGATTTCGTGTTCCGCTTCTTCCCCTCGGAGTGGCTGCCGCGGCTCTCGCGCCGCTCGGGTTGGCCAAGGTTGCTCACGGCGGGCGCGACACCGGTCGCGAACCCGGGATGGGCCGTACTGTCGCAGTCGAAGCGCTTTCCGCTCGTCTTCGGCGAGCTCTCGACCGCGCTCCCGACGTGGCGTGCGCTGCTGCCGGAGACGCGTACGCCGACGAGCTCGGTGCTGGGAGACGACTGGGTGCTCAAGCCCGCGCTCGGACACGAGGGCTACCTCGTGAGCGTCGCGGGCGTGGGTTCGCGACGACGCAGGGAGAGGCTCTGCGCGCGAGCCGTCGCGCGGCCGGACCGCTGGGTGATGCAGAGGCGATTCGTGTCCTGCGCCATCGACACGCCGTTCGGGCCCCGGCACGTCTGCGTCGGTGTCTTCATCGTGAACGGTCGCGCGGCGGGCGCGTACGCGAGAGCCGCCACCCGACCGTTGATCGACGACGGCGCCCAGGACGTGATCGTGCTCGTGGAGGAGGGCGCATGAGCGAGGTGGAGCCCTATGACGTCTGGCGAGGGACCGATGCCTGGGCAGCCTGGACGAAAGCTGCGCTGTTCGCGACGGCGGACGGCGTCGAGTTGCCGCCCGAGAGCGAGCCGCAAGACGCGCTCCATCGATGGATGAAGATCGACACTTCGTGGCTCGAGCCGCCACCTGGCAGCGCCGCACACAGAGGCCCGGACGCCCGCGAGACCGCCATCATCGTGGATCTCGACGGTGCCGAGGCGATCTACACAGGCGTCGCGCTCGTGAGCCGCGGATTCCGTCCGATCGTCGCCATCAACACGACCGCGGCCGATTCGGAGACGGTGGACATGGTGCCGGTGCTCGAAGCGCTGCGCGCCGTCGCGCGGGTGCCCGAGGCACTCGACGCGCGACCCGACGCTGCGCCGGCCTTCGTGCTCGACGCTCGGAGGATGCGGCCGGATCGGCCGCGATTGCCTGGGATCCTCGACAACCGATGGATGGTGTTCGCGAGCGATCTGCCGTCTGCGAGACTCCTTCGCCAGCACGGGATGACGCAGGTGCTCGCCGTGTATCGAGGCGAGCTGCAGCCCGATCTCGCAGACCTCCTCGCGCGCTACCGACGCGGCGGCCTCGGCCTGCTCGCGATCGATCTCGATGGGGCGCAGCCGGCTCCGAGCTCGCTCGAGATCGACGCGAGCGCGCTCGGGCTGACGCTGCGGAGCGCAGGACGCACGCTGCTGATCCCGCAGCGCAACGCCGACGGAAGCTTCGGGCGTCGCGTTCCGATCCCGTCCCATGGGTGACCGCAGCCTCGCGTGTGGACGGCCTCGACCGGCGGACACTGTCCGTCCAGCCGTGCGTCACTCGACGTTGACCAGGTGGGTCAGCTCGCTCGGGAGGTCCGCAAGGCGCTCTCGCAGCAGCGCGGGTTGCAGGTTCCGCGCGTGCAGCTCGGCGAGGGGGACCCACTCGAACGAGATCGTGCGCCCGCCATCCTCGAAGCTGGAGGGGACCTGCTCGGGCACCTCGGCGACGTAGTAGAGCGCGATCTCGTGGAACGCCCTCCCGTCGAGCGTGAAGAAGCCCTCGACCAGGAACACCGGCCGCCCCACTTCGCACTGCACGCCGAGCTCCTCGGCCAGCTCGCGGCGCAGCGCGTCTCGCGTGGGCTCGCCTGCCCCGACCCGACCACCCGGCAGGAAGGAGTGGCGTTCGTCCGCGAACCGGCAGGTCAAGACGCGGCCGTCGCGCACGACGAGCGCCGCCACGCGCAGGTTGAACAGGTGCGCGCCGACCGTCAGGCAGATGTCCGTGTCCACGTGCAGGATGAGAGCACGCGCCGCGGGCGCAACGACTCGCGTTCGCGCCTCAGAGCGTGCTGCCGTCGCAGACCAGCCGGCCGCACGTCACCTTGTTGCACGGGAAGGTGACCATGCCCTCGTAGCGGCAACCGTCGGGCGGCGGCGCGCACGAAGGAAGCGGGCAGGTCTTCCGCGCGGCCTCTTCGGTCTTCTCGGACGGGCCCTCGACCGGCTCCTCGGTCTGCACCGCGCAGCCGATGGACGAGAAACACAGGGCGAGAACGGCAGCGGCGAAGACCTTGCTCATGACCGGGACCTCCAAGGCGCCGAGGTAGGTCGAGGTGTGCTCGTGCGTCAATCGAGATCGCCGTGCTGCGTCCTGAGTCACGCTCCTCTGCTCCGACGCCGACCGAGGAGCTCCCGATCGTCGGCACGCACGCTCGCGGGTCTCGATCGCGCCCGCCGGCATCGGCGATCGCACGGGCTCGCGAGAGCGCGCAAGAAGCAGCAGGAAGATCGCGAGCGCGCGCCTCACCGGGTGATCGTGGTGGTCGACGACGGTGGCGCCGGGTCGCGCCTTTCGATACGACTCGTTGATGCGCAGATGGCTGGCGGTCCTCCTTGCGGCACCATTGGTCGCAGGGTGCACGGGTACGGTTCAGGTCAAAGCGAGCGCCAGCGCCTCCAGCGGCGCGGAGACCGCCGCCGTCGCTCCCGGCGATTCGCCGACGACCGAGGCGAGCCGCTCGATCACCATCCGATATGGCGCTGCGACGGTCGGCAGCAAGACCACGCGGAGGCTCGAGCACGTGGTGACCGGGCACGCGCTCACCGGCAAGAGCGCGAGCTTCACGGTGCGTCACGTCGCCGAACAGTCGTTGAAGGTCCTCGCCGTCGAAGGCGAGCGCGCAAGCAGGCTCGAAGTAACGTTCGTCTCCGACGAGACGACGGTCCTTGGCGTCAAGGGCAAGCCCAAGGTCCTCACCGGGCCGCTCGCGGGGCGCACGTTCATCCTCGCGCGCGGCGTCGTCCGGCCGCGGGTGTTCGCCTCCGACGGCGTGCCCGCGTCGCCGCACGACTCCGCGCTGGTTTCGCGCCTGTTCCCGCGCCTCGACGAGGGCGACGCCTTCGACAACGGCGGCTTCCCCACGGGCTCCATGGCGATCGGCGATCGGGTGCCCTCGCTCGAGCAGGTCATGGCCTGGGACATCGGGCGCGCGTCCGGCGGCACCGCGAAGGTGAGCTCGCTGACCGTCAGGCTCGCCGACCTACGCGACGCGGAGTCCGATCGTCAGGCGGTGTTCTCGATCGATCTCGCGTGGTCCGAGGCGTTCGGCGAGATCCGCTTCGACGGTCAGCTCGCCGGCGCGATGATCTACCGGAGCGACGGCCGTCTCGTCTCGATGAAGGTCAAGGGCCCCGCCTCGATCGAGGGCATCGCAGGGCGCGCAGAGGGTGTGCAGGAGCTCTCGCTGACGGAGACGCACTCGTGACCATGCGGCCCGTCCTCCTCGCCGTTCTCCTCCTCGGCTGCAGCGAATCCTCGCCGTCGGGCACGACGCCTGCCGCGACCGACGCGGGCGCCAAGGACACCGGGATCGCCCCCGAGGACTACGTGTTCGGCGGCGATCGCCCCGTGCCCTTCTTCCGCGCGCCGGAGGGCGCCGATCCGAAGACGCCGATGCCGCTCGTCGTCGTGCTGCACGGGTTCGGCGCCAGCGGGCTGATGCAGGCGATCTACCTCAAGCTCGACAAGCTCGTGAACGAGAAGAAGTTCCTGCTCGTCGCGCCCGACGGCACGCCCGACAAGGACGCCAAGCGCTTCTGGAACGCGGTCGACACCTGCTGCGACTTCGACGGCACGAAGGTCGACGACGTGAAGTACCTCACCGGGCTCGTCGACGAGATCGCCTCGGTGTGGGCCGTCGACCGCAAGCGCGTGTACCTCGCCGGGCACTCCAACGGCGGGGCGATGTCCTACCGGCTCGCGTGCGACGCTGCGCCGACGTTCGCGGCGGCGTGGGTCCTGGCGCCGCCGTTCTACGCCGACATGACGAAGTGCAAGCCGAGCGCGGCGGTCTCCATCCGCCACGTGCACGGCACCGCCGACGAGACGGTCGACTACGCGGGCGGTCCGTCGAAGACCGGCGGGCTCGCGACGGCGTTCCCCTCGGCGCGCGCGACCGTCGAGGCGTGGGCGAAGTGGAACGGCTGCGCCGCGACGGCCGACGAGAGCGCGGCGCCGATCGACTTCGATCTCGGCGTCCCCGGCGCCGAGACGAAGATCGCGAAGTGGCCCTCGTGCCGTGACGGCGTGGCCACCGAGCTGTGGAGCCTGGAGGGCTCCACGCACATCCCGATGAAACTGTCGCCGGACCTCGGCCAGTCGATCTGGAGCTTCTTCGAGCAGCACCCGCGCAAGTAGGGTGCTCGTCACGCGCGCGCGGCGATCGCGTCGGCGAGCCGCGCGAGCGCCGGCGGCGACTGCGCGAGGAACAACGACGGCTCGATCAGCTCGAGCTCCATGATCATCGGCGCCCCGTGCTGGTCGCGCGCCATGTCGATGCGCGCGTAGAGCAGCGGCTCCTCCACCGTGGCGAGCGCGCGCTCGGCGAGGGCCCGCTCGTCGGCTTCGATGGCCTGGGCCTCGGAGACGGTCTCGTGCTCGCCGCCGAAGCGCGGGCTCTTGCGGATGGAGTGGGTGAGCGCGCCGTCGATCCACATCAGCGAGCGCTCGCCCCAGCCCTCGACCGAGCGGACGTACGGCTGCACCATCACCTCGCAGCGCGCGGCGACCTCATCGACGTGCCGCGCTCCCCGCCCGAGGTCGTCGAGCCCGACCTTGATCGTCTCGAACGACGCCGCCGACACCGCGGGCTTGATCACCACCGTGTCGGCGCCGAGATCGCGCATGGTCTCGCGCAGCTCCGAGCCGCTCCGCAGGAAGCGCGTCGGCACGACCGGCACGCCGCGCGCCGCGAGATCGGCGAGGTAGCGTTTGTGCGCGTTCCAGCGCACGACCGGGGCCGGGTTCCACAGCGCGGTCTGCGCCGCGGTGCGATCGATCCACGCGAGGAACGCGTCGACCGCGCGATAGTAGTTCCACGTCGAGCGCAGCACGCACATCCGCGCGCCGGCCAGATCGAGCGCGGGATCGTCCCACGCGGCGAGGAACGGCTCGAGGCCGCGCGCGGCGAGCGCCTCGAGCAAGAGGTCCTGATCGGGATCGGGCTCGGGGATCCGTGCGCAGGTGGCGAGGGCGATCCGCATCCCGTTCCGCATCAGAGGCGCGTAACGGAAGACTCTGCGCGCGTCATCGGGCATCATCCGCGCCCATGAAGCTCCTGACCTCCCTCTCGCTTCTGGCCCTGGTCGGTCTCTTTCTCGCGTGCGGCAAGCCGAAGGCGGGCGACAAGTGCGACGAAGCGGGCAAGCGCGCCTGCGTCGACGGCAAGTCGGCGCTCTACTGCGCCGCCGGGGCGTGGCAGCTCGACACCTGCAAGGGGCCGCGCGGCTGCGCGGAGGAGAAGGGCGTGGTCACCTGCGACGGCACCGAGAACGAAGGCGGCGATCCGTGCCCTGCGGCGCTCGACGGGTTCGGCGCCTGCCGCGCTGATCGCAAGAGCCGCGCGATCTGCAAGGGGGGCAAGTACCTCGTCGAGCCGTGCCGCGGCGACGACGGCTGCACGATGCAGCAAGGCGGCCTCAGCTCCTGCGATCACGCCGGCGCGAAGGTGGGCGACAAGTGCACAGTCGACGCGCGCGTCGAGATGTGCGGCGAGGAGGGTAAGGCGTTCGTGCAGTGCAAGAGCGGCGTCATCGCGCTCTCGCAGAAGTGCCCCGGCCCCGTGGGCTGCAAGGACCAGGGCGGCGGCCGCGTGTCGTGCGATCCGAACGGCGCATTCGCAGAGGGCGATCTCTGCCACTTCATCACCGCGGCCTGCACCGCCGACGGCAAGTCGATCATGGCGTGCCGCGACGGCAAGTTCGTCGTCGACAAGAGCTGCCCCGGCCCCGATCGCTGCAAGAACGTCTCGTGCGATCTCGGCGTCGCCAAGCTCGGCGATCCCTGCGACCGCATGGCGGCGTGCAGCGACGACGGCAAGGCGCTGCTCGTGTGCAAGATGAAGAAGGCCGACGACGAGGGCACCACGTGGAACATCGATCGCAAGTGCAAGACCGGCTGCACCGCGAAGGACGGGCAGCTGATCTGCGACTGACCGATCGGCTGGGCTGCGGCTCAGATCAGGGTCGCGCGACGAGGCGCTTTCGCTCGTCGCCGAAGGCGACCTCGATCTTGCCCTCGGCCGCGCCGAGCACGACCCCTTCGCCGAACTTGGGGTGCACGAGGCGATCGCCGCGCTCGTACGCCTCGGTCGGCGAGTAGGGGCGCGGCGGGGCGTTCGGCTTGGTCACCACCTCGGCGACGCGCTCGGCCGCGCGCTCGCCCCAAGGGCGCCCGCCGCGCGTGCGCTCATCGGCCTCGACCAGCACCTTCGTCTCGAGCGCTCGCAGCGCGCGGTGCGCCTCGGTCGCGCTCTTCGGCCAGTTCGCGACGAGCGCGCGCGCGCGCGAGCGGAGCGCGTTCTCCGGGCCGAGGTCCTCGAAGGCCACGGCGACCAGGCCGGAGAGCGCCGGGCGCGACGCCTCGTCGATCGTCGGTGCGATCGACTGCATCACCGAGACGAGCCACTCCGGATCGCGCACGCCGTTGGTGTCGACGTCGGCGGCGATCGCCAGGAGCCGCAGGCGCACGTCGTCGGGATACCGCTCGGCGAGCGCCGCCCACGCCTCGTCGACCGGGAGGTCGCCGATCTCGGCGCGCGTGGCGATGACGTGGAAGAGGACGCGGTCCGACGCGGACTCGTCCACCTGGGTCCCATCGACCTCGACGTCGTCGAACTTGGGGCGGGGCATTCGCGCCGGGCAGCATACCGCGGTACGCTCCCGTGGTGCGCGCCGGCATCTGGGGGTTGGCCGTGGCGGTGGCGATCGGGTGCTCCTCGGCCGAGGAGCCGAAGGGGCCGTCGCTCGACGAGACGATGATCGCGTCGCTCGAGGCGACGCAGCTGCCCGGCTTCTCGGCCGCCATCGTCAAGGGCGGGAAGGTCGTCCTTGCGAAGGGCTGGGGCGTCTCCGACGTGGCCTCCTCGCGCCCGATGACCGAGCGCGACATCCTCGTCGTCGGCTCGCTCTCGAAGACGGTCACCGGCGCGACGATCATGACCCTCGTGGAGTCCGGGAAGCTCTCGCTCGACCGCGACGTGAGCGAGGTGCTCCCGTTCCCGGTGCGCAACCCGAAGTGGCCCGACGTGCCGATCACGCTGCGCATGTTGATGACGCACACCTCCAGCATCCAGGAGGCGGCGACGCGGCTCGTGTCGCTCGCGAAGCCCGGCGATCCGACGGTGACGCTGCGCGATCTGCTCGAGCCCTACCTGGTCCCCGGCGGCAAGACGTACGTCGAGGGCGAGAGCTTCGGCGCCCAGAAGCCGGGCGACAAATTCGTCTACTCGAACTTCGGCGCCGCGCTCGCCGCGCTCGTCGCGGAGATCGCCGTCGGCGAATCGTTCCATGGCTACTGCAAGCGCGCCGTGCTCGACCCGCTCGGCATGAGGTCGACGTCGTTCTGGATGGCCGATCTGCCCGCGAGCCAGCTGGCCACGCACTACACCTGGGTGCCGAGCAAGGGACAGGTCGCCAACCCGCAGACCAGCGTCCCCTACTACCCGGCCACCGCGCTGCGCACCACCGCCGCCGACCTCGGGCGCTTCCTCGCGGCGATCGCCCGTGGGGGCGAGCTCGACGGCGTGCGCATCCTGAAGGCGGAGACGGTCGCGGAGATGACGAAGATCCAGGTCGCCGCGAGCGCGCCCGGCAATGACATCACGGGGCAGGGGTTGTTCTGGGAGCACCGACCGGTCGCCGATCGCCCCGCGTGGGGGCACGGCGGCAGCTACTACGGCGCCTCCGCCCGCATGCACCTCGACGGCCGAGGGGTCGGCGTGATCGTGCTCGCCAACGGCGATCTGCACCTGCGCATCGCCGTCCAGCGCGAGGAGCAGATGGCCGCGTGGGGCGAGGTGGAACGCCGGTTGTGGCGGCACGCGGATGGGCTCTAGTAAGGCGCACTGGAAGTTCGTACCTGGTTCATCTCCCAACGCTGGAGCGCCGTACTAGGAAAGTCGCGGAGCGACTTCGCTAGAGCCAGTTGCGGAAGTCAGCCCGCTCGCTGCGCTCGCGGGCAAGTTGCCCTCACCCCGCCCCCTCTCCCAGAGGTAGAGGGGCCCAGAAGAGCAGGAATTCTCGAGCCCTCTCCCACCGGGAGAGGGTTGGGTGAGGGCAAATTGCCGGGGCCGCCGAAGGCGGACCCGGGCGAAATCGGATACTTCTGCAACAGGCTCTCGCCAGTACGGCGTACTAGGTACGGCCGCTTCTCTCCGCTGCGACGCCTCGGGGCGGCTGCTTCGTAGGTCGAAGGTCGAAACCCGAAAGCCTCGGGCGCGTCGGCGCGCTCGGAGCATCAACGCCGAAGCCGACAGCAGTGGCGATCACATCTTCGACCTTGGACCTTCGACCTTCGACCCCGTCTCGAGCGCGTCTCGACCCCGCTTCACTTCGCCGGCGCCCCGTCGAGCGCGAGGACGAGCTGGCGCGGCTCCTCGCGGTAGATCGCCTCGACGATCACGGTGTATTCGCCGGCCGCGCGCTCCACCATGGAGCGGCCGGCGATCTCCAGGGTCGCGTTGGCCTTCGTGGTGTCGCGCGAGCCCTCGAGCATCACCAGCGTGTCGCTCGGGATGGTGTAGCTGCCGGAGGTCGCGTCGGCTTCGCACTCGATGTCGGTGCGTTTGCGCAGCTCCGGATCGCCCTGGAACAGGTGCAGCCACACGCGCCCGACGCCCGGTTTCCACGAGAGCGGGACGCCGGTCTTCCAGTCGAGGGCGATGGGGTTCTTCTTGGCGACGTAGTCCGCCGGCCCGGTGATCTCGACGCGGCTCGGGAACGTCAGCGTCGCGTCGAACGCGGGCACCTCGCCGCCGGCCGCCGTGATCGTGAGCGCGTCGCCCGGCGTCCACCGCGCGCCGCCGCTGGAGAACCCTGCGTAACCGCGCTTCGCGTCGGAGGTCATCGAGAGCGGGGCGCTGGCGCCGCCGCTGATCGAGATCGATCCGGCGCCCGTCGTGCGGACCAGCTCCTGACACGCGAGACCCGCCGGCGGATCGGCCGCGACGCACTCGGTGACGCTGCACCCGCCGACGGGGCGTGTCGTGCAGCGAGGCGCCTGGGACGAGACGATGACGTCGCTGAACACCGCCGTCGCACGGCTCTGGACGATGGGCTCCGCGTCGACCGCGAGCGTCACCCGACCCTTCTGCGTGCGCTCGCACACGTCGGTGGGTCTGGCCGCGCCGTTCGGGTCGCTCTGGCCTGCACAGCCGAGAAAAACCAGGGTTCCGGCGATCGTCGCGACGCGCATCGTCGGATTGTTGCACGCACCCTCCGCTTACGCCGAGTCCCGCGCTCCGCGACGTTCGCGTCGTGCGTGATGACTGCATGCATCAGGTCGCGAACGAAGATGAACGAACGCGTTCGACGTTGCGCCTGATCACGATGTGTCGTGGTACATATCTTCGACGAAAGGGTCGGGTAACTGCCATGCGTGGAGCCCTACGTCTTGCCTTGTTCACGGCGATCACCGCCGCGCTCGCAGTCAGCGCCGCAGGGTGTTCGCACGAGATCGAGAGCCCGGGAATATCGTCGAACCCGCCGCCTGGCGCGGTCGATCCGGATCTCGCCTGCAACGAGAAGACAGTATCCAGTCCGTTCACCACCGTGAACATCAAGGGTCAGAACATGACCCCGATGCCCTCGAAGACACTCGAGGACAAGCGCCAGCTGATCCTGCCGAGGATCCAGCTGAAGATGGAGACGCCGCTCGCCGGCGCCGCTCCGCTCGCCGAGCCGATCACCATAGCCGACGATCCGGCGAACCCGACGGCCAGCCGCGTGAAATGGACCAGCGAGTCGCAGATGTCCTTCGACATCTTCGGCGAGGCCGACATGGCCGGGAAACCGGTCACCGAGAAGCTGCCGACGGGCGTCATGACGATCATCGTCACGAACCCCGACGGCAAGAAGGCCACGTCGATCAACCGCACCCTCGCGATCGTGCCGCGGCCGACCATCTCCGAGATCAAGCCGGCGGCGATCTGCGACGATCAGTCGGAGCAGATCGTCGTCATCACGGGCCAGAACTTCCTGTTCCACGGCGCCGCGGGCGCCGAGAAGGCGCCGACCGTCATGGTCGGCGACAAGCCGTGGCCCGCGGTCGATCCCACCGGCTGCGAGACGGTCGAGGGCAACTTCGTCGAGACCAACGTCCGCCTCTGCTCCGGGCTCTCCATCAAGATCCCGGCGGGGACGTACAAGGTCACCACCAAGACCGAGCTCGACGTCGTCGTCACCAACCCGGCGCCGGCCGACTGCAAGACCAGCGAGACCATCAAGCTCACGATCAACCCGCCGCCGCGCGTCGACGCGGTGGTGCCGGCGAGCGTGTGCGAGGGCGGCAGCCAGATCACCGTCACCGGCGACTTCTTCCAGGCCGGCGCCAAGGTCACGCTCAAGTGCCCGGCGTCGTCCGTCGACGCGTCGAAGGTCGCCGTCGAGAGCGCGACCAAGCTCACCGCCACGTTCGGCGGCGGCGCGACGCCCGGCGAGAAGTGCGACGTGATCGTCACCAACCCGGACTCCTGCGAGGACCGTCCGCTCCCGCACAAGACGGTCACCGTCGTGACCGGCCCGATCGTGTTCTACGTGGACCCGCCGGTCGTCGTGAACGGCGTGAACATGCAGGCGACGATCTTCGCGACCTCGATCACCAAGCCGCTGCTGGCCGGTGCGGTCACGATCACCGACGCGGCGGGCGCCGAGACCAAGCTCGATCCGAAGGAGGTCACCGGCTACCCGAACCGCGTGCAGGTCACCATCAAGTCGGACCAGAAGGCGGGCGTCTACGACGTCACGCTGCGTGACAGCAGCGCGTGCTTCGCGACGCTCCCCAAGGGCCTCACCGTCGTCCGCGACAAGACCGTCACCATCAGGGAGGTCGTCCCGCCCTTCGGCTGGACCGGCGAAGACACCGCGATCACCGTGTTCCGCGACACCGCGGCCGCGGCTCCGGCGAACAAGCCGTTCCTCGCGGGCGCGCGCCTGTTCCTCAACCCGGTGGGCGCGACCCCGACCGATCTCGCCGTGCCGCTCCTCGGCGTCTCGGTGCTCGACGGCGATCGCCTCACCGCGACCGTCCCCAAGGGCACGGCCGTCAAGGACTACGACCTGGTCCTCGTGAACCCCGACGGCACCGTCGCGGTGAAGACCAACGCGTACAAGGAGCTCGCGGCCGCGACGCCGATCATCACCCAGGCGACCCCGTCCTCGGTCGTCACCGGCACCGCCGACACGGTCGTCCTCACCGGCCGCAACTTCCAGACCGGCTCGACCTACACCATGCGGTGCGTCGATCCCGCCGGCGGGACGGCGGCCACCACCACCATCACCAAGGGCGCCGGCGGCACGGCGACGAGCCAGACGCTGACCATCAACACCGCGGCCCCTGCCGGCTCGGTGTGCGTCCTCCGTATCACCAACGCCGACGGGTCGTACTTCGACTACTCGGCGCTCGGCGTCACCAACTCGTCGTTCAACCTGAGCGCTCCCAAGCCGAGCACCGCCTTGAACGTCGCGCGTCGCGCCCTCGTCGGCGCCTCCGGCTCGGCGACCGCCGCGCAGCGCTTCGTCTACGCCATCGGCGGTGACAACGGCACGCCCGCGGGCGCGCTCGATTCCTACGAGTTCGCGCCGGTCGATCTGTTCGGCACCGTGTCGGCGTGGTCGGTCTCGCCGGTCACCCTCGCGAGCAAGCGCACGTTGGCCGGCACGACCACCGTCGGCCGGTACATCTACCTCGTCGGCGGCAACGACGGCACGGGCCCGGTGGCCTCCGCCGAGCGCGCGCTGATCCTCTCCCCGCTCGAGACCCCCGAGGTCACCGACCTCGACCTCAAGCTCGACGCCGCCAAGGGCCTCGAGCCGGGTCTCTACCAGTACCGTGTGAGCGCGACGTTCGACGCGACCGACACCGACAACCCCGGTGGCGAGTCGCTGGCGAGCGAGGTGTTCTCGCTGAAGGTGCCGACGTTCGCCGGCAAGAAGGTGGTCGTCACGCTCGTCTACCGCGCCCCGCTCGACTCGCTCGGCGCCGCGGTGCCCGGCGTGTCCGGCTACAAGATCTACCGCACCGCCAAGGACGGCGCGGCCGGCAGCGAGACGCTGCTCGCCACGGTCACCGGCGCGGCCACGCTCACCTTCGAAGACGACGGCAGCAAGACCCCGACCGCCGACAAACCGCTCCCGCTCGGCAGCACCGGCAAGTGGGCCTCGCTCCCGGCGATGGGCACCAAGCGCTCGGGCGTCGGCGTCGCCGCCGCGTTCGATCCCGCCGACGCGACCAGCCTGTACGTCTACGCGCTGATGGGCCGCAGCGCGGCAACCACGAACGTGGGCACCTACGAGTTCCTCAAGGTCACCGTCGCGGCGAACGGTCGTCAGACCGCCGCCGCGTCGTGGACCGCGGGAACGGTCACCAACCCGCTCGCGCGCGACGAGTTCGGCGCGTGGACGGTCACCCGCGCGCAGAGCACGCTCGTCGCGGCCGGCGACACCTGGATCTACGCAGGCAGCGGCAAGATCAGCGCCGGCACGCTGAGCGGCCAGGTCGACGCCACCAAGGTGCAGGCGGGCGGTCAGCTCACGGCGTGGACCACCACGCTCAAGTCGTTCGGCTCCGACCACGCCGGCTACGGCGTGTGCGCGGCCAACAGTCGCCTCTACGTGTTCGGCGGTCAGGGCGCGGCGCCCACCAAGGGGGCCAAGGCGGGCATCATGATCTCGCCGGTGCCGACCCTCGACTCGAACTCGTGGAACAACGAAGGCCTCACCATGACGCACGGCCGCTACCTGATGGGCAGCGCGGTGCAGAGCGCCTTCATCTTCCTGCTCGGCGGTCAGACCGACGAGCCGCTCGCCGCCAGCAAGTCCACCGAGACGGTGATCTGGTGACCGGAGGAGGCACGACCATGAAGACCATTCGCACCCTCCTCGTCGCATCCCTCGCCCTCGGCGGCGCGCTGGCCTCCGCGCCCGCGCAAGCCGCGGACGAGCCCACGCCCGCCGCCGCGCCGACCCGTCACGGCGCCGGCAACAAGGGCTTCTTCGTGACCGGGAAGGTCGGCGGCATCGTGCCGTTCGGCGGCCTCGGTCCCAACGCCATCGGCGGCATCGACCTCGGCTACGCCCTCGACATGGGCCTCGCGTTCGGCGTCGCCGCCGACTACGCGGCGCCCAAGGCCGACGGCACCGAGACCGACGCCCGCGTCGCCGGCGGTCAGTACAAATGGCACCTCACGCAGCAGATGCTGCAGGTGATGCCGTTCGTCATGTACCGCATCAAGACGTCCGGCCTGCTCGTCCCGTACGCGGGCGTCGGGCCGCGCATCTACATGCTCCAGAGCTTCGTCAAAGGCGAAGGCCCCGCCTTCCAGGAGACGCGCGAGCAGTCGACGAAGGTCGGCGTCGGCGTCCCCCTCGGTCTCGAGATCCGTCTCGGTCCTGGTGCGGCGATCGCCGAGCTGCTCCTGCAGTACGGCGGGCTCAATCACACCGCGACGGGTGACAGCAACGCGGGCGCCGCGAGCCTCTCGCTCGGCTACCGCATGATGTTCTGATCGTCGGGTGAACCTCGTGGAGCCCGGGGCGCCTCGCCTCGGGCTTCACCTTTTTTGTCGGGCGAGGGCCTGCACGAACCTCGTGACCTCGTCGAGGTGCTTGAGCACCTGGAACTCGTGCTTGAAGACGCCCGCGATCGTGCCGCGTCGATCGAGCACGTAGGTCACCCGATGCGCGATCGGCAAGAACGTGAACAGCACGTCGTACGCGCGCGCGATGGCGCGGTCGGGGTCGGCGATCATCGGGAAGCGCACCCCGTGCGCCTGGGCGAACTCGCACTGCGTGGGCAGCGAGTCGGACGACACGCCGACCACCTCGGCGCCGAGCGCGCGCAGCTCGTCGTAGTTGTCGCGGAAGCCCTTCGGCCGAGCGTCGTACGCGCCGTGAAGGGCGGGGCGGGCTGACCGACTGCGAGCATCCGGTCCGAGAGGATGCGCCGCGGCGCGGGCGAGTTACGCGCTCACGGGAGGCCGCAGCCGGCGGTCGAGTCGAAGACCACGATCTCGCCGAGCGTGATCCACGACGCGGCCTTCGCGACCTCGACGGAGAGCTCGTCCCACGTCCCCGCGGTCACCTCGATCGTCGGCAACCACGCGCCCACGCTCGGCACCGAGCGCGTCGCGGTGGCGATGGTGGTGGGAGCGCCGCCGACCCAGCCGACGAGCGTGTAGGTCTCGTCGCAAGCGGGCAGCGCGGTCGCGGCGAGGCGCACGCGATCGAAGCGGATCGCCCCGGCGAACTTCAGCCGCACCGAGCCGGTGTAGCCGCCGGAGTTCCAGTAGGTGTCGAGGTTGCCGTCGATCGCCATCTCCGGCGTGCTCGAGTACGAGCCGCTCGCGGTGATCGTCGTCCCGGCGGGCGTGCCGCAGAGGCCCTTCTCGCCCGCGTCCTCGACCGGGAAGATGGCCTCGGGCGCGACGTCGCCGGGGCTGCCGGTGTCGCGCGCGCCCGCGTCGGCGCCGGCGTCGGGCCGCGGCCGCACGCCGTCGTCGTCGCCGGTCGCGCACCCGACGACCAGGCAGGCGAGCAGCGCGGCGCGATGCACGCGAGCAGCGTAGCATCGAGACGTACCCCCCCGCCGGACTGAATCCGAGGGAAAGGCAGCCGGGCGAAGCCCTACGGGCTACGGAGTGAAGCTGCGTTGGCCTGGGAATTCCGACGCATGCTCGGCCCTCAGTCCGTGCGGCGACAACCCGAAGCCGGTCGGGCGAGTCGGTGAAGTCCGAAGGACTTGAGGTGCAGTCGGTGCCCCGGACTTCAGTCCGGGGGAAAGCACATGCTCACTCGTCGTCGCTCTTCGATGCCTTCTTCGACTTCTTCGTCTTGGACTCGCCGTCGTCGTCGTCGTCGCTGTCGGTCGAGGACTTCTTCGGCTTGTTCTTGTCACACACCGAGATGGCGAGGAACGCCGTGTCGAGGTTCGAGAGCTTCTTCACGATCTTCGCGGCGCACTTGTAGGCGTCCGGATCGCGCTCCTTCATCTCGTTCATGTTCTTGATGCACTTCGACATCGAGAGCTCGAACGGCTTCTTGCCGGAGGACGAGGACTCCTTCTCCTTGTCGGCGAGCTCCTGCAACTTGTTGCACGTCTGCTCGGGGGTGGGCGTGCAGCCGAACGCGCCGAGTGCGAGGGCGACGACGGCCAGAGAGGAAACGACGTGCTTCATGGGAGCTCCTTCGAGACGCGCGACTCCATTGGTCGCTACGTGCTGCGCGCGAGCGTATCGAACCTCCGGGCCCGGCGTCATCTCGATTGGCCGCTCGCGTCCGCTGGATCGAAGGTCCCGCCCGGCTGGCGTTCCTGGACACGGGGGACCGACCGGCACGGCCTGGCCGGCTGGGTCCGCCGCTTCTTGACAGGCCAATCTAGAATGATGATTCTAGAATGGTGGGTCGCGCTCCCCGGTTCGATCGCAAGGACATGGCCTCTGCCGCGCTGCGTCTGGTCGCCGATCGCGGGCCGCAGGCGGTGACCGTCGCCGCGGTGGCCAAGGAGGTCGGGGCGCCGACCGGCTCCATCTATCATCGCTACGAGAGCCGCGAGCAGCTGCTGGCCGAGCTGTGGATGGACGTCGTCGAGGGCTTCCAGGCAGGCTTCGTCGCGGCGCTCGCCAAGGCCGACGACGTCGACGGCGCCGCCGGCGCCGCTCGCTTCATGGCGCAGTGGACGCGCGAGCACGCCCTCGAGGCGCGCCTGCTCCTGCTCCACCGCCGGCAGGATTTCGTCGCCGGAGACTGGCCGGCTCCGCTCGCCGGGCGCGCGGCCGCGCTCGAGCCGCAGCTCGGCGCCGCGCTGCGGGCGTTCGCCCGGCGCGCGTTCGGTCGCTCCGACGCGGAGCTGATGGCGCGGCTGCGCTACGCGCTGCTCGACGCGCCGTTCGGAGGCCTCAAGCCGTACGTGCAGGCGGGCAAGCCGGTGCCGCGCGTGCTCGACGATCTGGTGGAGGAGACCGTGCGCGCGACGCTCGGCGACCTCGCGCGCGCGTGACCCGTCGTATCCGTCGTATTCCGTCGTGCCCCGAAGGAGGAGGGAGATGCCCGCTCGCGAGATCGATCTGCGCTACGACGCGACGCCTTCGGCGCTCTCCTACATGCTGCGCGGCGCGCTGCCGGTGCCGCGCCGGATCGATCTCTCGCCTCCCATCGCCGCGCGGTGGTCGGGACACCGGCCCGATCGGCAGCAGCTCGGCCGCTTCCTCGAGCTCACCGGCCTTCCGGCGGGCGCGACGCTCCCGCTGCTCTATCCGCACACCTTCGGGTTCCGGTTGGCGATGGCGGTGCTCACCCACCCGGCGTTCCCCGTGCCCATCTGGGGCGTGCTGCAGATCCGCAACCACCTGCGCCAGCACCGCCCCATTCCCGTCGACGCCGCGCTCGACTTCGAGGCGCGGTTCGAAGGCGGGCGCGCGCTCGACAAGGGCGCGGAGCTCGATCTGCACACCACCGTGCACGTCTCCGGCGCCCTCGCCTGGGAGAGCACCGTCACGTTCCTCGCCCGCGGTCGCTTCGGCGCGGCGGGCGCGCCTTCGCCGCTCACGCGTTCGCCCTCCGACCTCGGTCCGGAGCTCGCGCGGTGGACCATGCGCGACGAGGGCCACTTGCGGTTCGGCGCCTTCACCGGCGACTACAACGGCATCCACACCTGGGACTGGTACGCGCGGCGGTTCGGCTTCCGGCAGGCGCTCTACCACCCACCGCGCGTGCTCGGGGAGTGCCTCGCGCGCCTGCCCGCGATCGATCCCGCCGCACCGCAGCGCCTCGACGCGTGGCTCAAGGGACCGGTCCCGCACGGCGCGCCGGTGCGCCTGCACGCGCAGCCCGAGGGCGACGCGACGACGTTCGCCCTCTTTGCGGACGGGAGAGGCGATCGCGGGCAGGACCGCCCGCGCGTCGTCGGACGATGGTCATGCACCGTGAAGGGACCGCCATGGAACGATTCGAAGATCTGATCACGCGCTTCCTCGAGGCGTGGAACGCGCAGGACGTCGAGCGCGTGCTCGACTGCTACACCGACGACGTGCGCTACCGCGATCCGAACACCCGCGGCGAGGTCGTCGGCCGCGACGCGCTGCGCCGCTACCTGACGAAGCTCTTCGTCGGCTGGCAGATGACCTGGGCGCAGCGGCAGGTGTTCGAGCTGCGGAACGAGACGGGCGTCGCGTTCTTGTGGCGGGCGACCTTCCGCCGCCCCGGGCAGGAGCTCGTGATCGAGGTCGACGGGATGGACCTCGCGATCCTCCGCGGCGCCCGCCTGTCGCGGAACGAGGTGTACTTCGATCGGGCCGCGCTGGCGCCCTTCCTCGGCACGCCTTGACGAGGCGAGATCGCGCTCACCGATCTCGGCTTCAGGCTCGAAGGACCGGCTTGGCTTACTCGTCGTGGCCGAACAACTCGCTCACGGACAGCTCGATCGCATCGAAAGGCTCCGCTCGGACGCGTTCGCCGACCGTCGCCGTGAGAATCTGGACGTACCCGGGTTCCGACCAGCGAAGGACCGTGAGCACCTCTGCGTCGGGGTCGAGGAGCCAGTAGTGCGGGACGCCGTGCGCGTGCAGCGTGCGCTGCTTCTTCACCAGATCGTACACCCGACCGGCGCGGCGCGCGGCGCCGCGACGCGTCGACGTCGAGAGCACCTCGCACGCCCAGTCGGGGCGCTCCTCGACGGGGAACGACGACGGCCTCGCCGGCTGGCGATCGCGTCGGAAGCCGACGACGTCGTGGCGGAACACCTCTTCGAATTTCGGGTAGAGGACCTCCACCTCGGTCGCGAGCCACCAACCGCCCGGACCGCGCGGTCCTCCGCCGGAGCGGTTGAACGCGTCGAGCTGTCCGTTGACCTTGCTCTGGGCCTGTCCGTGATCGAAGGTGGGGGCTGCCCGTTCGATGAGCTCGCCGGCGATGAGCTCGACGGCCCGTCCCTCCGCGATCGCACGTGCGAAGTCATCACGGGTCGCTCGTCGGTGCGCGGCGTTCGCCATGCCGGGAGATTAGCACCGGCCGTCATCACCGCCGCGCACGCGCCCACGCGAGCAGGCGATCGGCGTCCCAGGTGTTCGCCACGCGCTCCGGGTCGACCCCGGCGCGCTCGGCGTTGAGCGCGGCGAAGCGCACGCGATCGAGCTCGGTCGCGTGGTGGGCGTCGCTGGTGAGCACGAAGGTCACCTTGCGATCGCGGCCGCGGCGCAGCACGTCGACGGAGACGTCGAGGCGCGGCAGCCCGCCGTTCACCTCGAGGGCGACGCCGTGCTCCTCGGCGGCGTCGAAGATCGCGTCGACGTCGACGTCGATGCCCGGCCGGCCGCCGATCATGCGCGCCGAGAGGTGGCCGATCATGCGCACCGTCGGATCGCGCATCGCCTGGACGATGCGCGCGGTCTGCCGCTCGCGCGGCAGGTCGAAGTGATCGTGGACCGACGCGAGGCAGAAGTCGAACTGGCGGCGGAACTCGAGATCGTAGTCGAGGGCGCCGTCGGCGCCGATGTTCAGCTCGACGCCGTGGAGGAGCGCCATCGCGTCGCCGAGCTCGCGCTGCAGCGCCGCGATGCGCGCGCGCTGCTCGAGGAGCGCGTCGCGTCCGACGCCGGAGAGCGTGCCCTCGGCGTGATCGGTGATCGCGAGGACGCGGTAGCCCCGCGCGCGCGCGGCCGCGACGACGTCGCCGAGGTCGGAGCGGCCGTCGCCCGAGACGGTCGTGTGCACGTGGAAGTCGCCGCGGATGTCGGAGATCTGCCGCGGCAACGCGCCCCGCTCGGCGGCCTCGATCTCGCCCATGTCCTCGCGCAGCACCGGCGGGATGAACGGCAGACCGAGCGCGGCGTAGATCGCTCCCTCCGTCTCGCGCGCGATCACCCGCCCCGTCTCGAGCTCGGCGAGCGCGTACTCGTTGAGGGTAAAGCCGCGGGCGAGGGCGCGCTGGCGCAGCTTGACGTTGTGCGCCTTGGAACCCGTGAAGTAGAGCATCGCGGCGCCGAGCTGCTCGGGCTGCACCACGCGTACGTCGACCTGCGTGCCGCGGCGGGTGACGACGCTCGTCTTGGTGTCGCCGCGCACGAGCACGCGATCGACGACGCTCATCGCGACCATCGCGTCCATCACCGGCGCCGCGTAGGTCGCGGCGACGATGACGTCGACGTCGCCGACGGTCTCGCAGAACCGGCGCAGGCTGCCGCAGTAGCCGACGAACGACGCGCCGGGCACCTCGGAGAGGTGCGCGACGATGCGCTCGGCGAGGGGCAGCGCGACGGAGATCGGCGTGCGGCCTTCGCCCTGCGCCGCCATGCGCGCGAGCGTGTGCGCGAGCTTCTCCTCCGACTTCGCGCCGAACCCCTTGAGGCCGCGGAGCTTCTGCTCGGCCACCGCGCGCCTCAGGTCGTCGAGGCTCTGCACGCCGAGCTCGCTGCGCAGCCGGAGGACGCCCTTGGGACCGAGGCCCTGCACGTTCAACAGCGCGACCACGCTCGCAGGGAACTTCGCGCGCAGCTCGCCGAGCTTCGCCAGCTTGCCCGTGTCGAGGTACTCGCGGATCTTCGCCGCGGTGCTCTTGCCGATGCCCTCGAGCTTCTGCAGCTCGGTCACCGAGAGCTTCGCCACGTCCCCGGGGTAGCCCTCGATCGCACGCGCCGCGCTCTCGTAGGCGCGAACCCGGAACGACTGGACGTCGCCCTCCTCGAGCGTGGTCAGTCGCGTCAACTCCTCGAGCACGTCCAGGAGATCTCTGAGCACGTCTTGCTTCGTGTCGGCCACGACGAACGGATACCCTTCGCGCGGTGAGCAAGGAAGAGGCTCCGGCGATCCTGCAGATCGAAGGTCGCGAGGTGAAGGTCTCGCACCCGAGCAAGGTCTATTTCCCCGTGGCGGGCGTGACCAAGCTCGATCTGGTGAACTACTACCTCGCGGTCGCGCCGGGCGCGCTCGGCGGCATCCGCAACCGACCGCTCGTGCTCAAGCGCTTCGTCGACGGCGCCGAGGGCCAGCCGTTCTACCAGAAGCGTGCGCCGAGCAACCGACCCGCGTGGCTCCGCACCGTCACGCTCTCGTTCCCCTCCGGGCGCACCGCCGAGGAGCTCGTCGTCGACGACGCGGCCGGTCTCGCCTGGTGCACCAACCTCGGCAACATCGAGCTGCACCCGCACGCGGTGCGCGCCGACGATCTCGATCACCCCGACGAGCTGCGCGTCGATCTCGACCCGGGCCCCGGCGTCGCGTGGAGCGACGTGCGGCGCGTCGCGCTCGAGGTGAAGGCGCTCCTCGAGGATCACGGCCTCGTGGGCTGGCCGAAGACCAGCGGATCGCGCGGCATGCACGTCAACGTGCGCATCCACCCGCGCTGGGGCTTCGACGAGGTGCGCCGCGCGGCGCTCGCGCTCTCGCGCGAGATCGAGCGCCGGGCCCCGGCCATCGCCACCAGCAAGTGGTGGAAGGAGGAGCGGCACGGCGTGTTCCTCGACTACAACCAGAACGCGAAGGACCGCACGACCTGCTCGGCGTACTCGGTGCGGCCGCTGAAGGACGCGCGCGTCTCGGCGCCGCTGCGTTGGGACGAGGTCTCGACCTGCGAGCCCTCCGAGCTCACCCTCTTCACCATGCCGGCGCGCTTCCGCGCGATCGGCGACGTGCACGCCGGCATCGACGAGGCGCCGGGATCGCTCGAGGGCCTGCTCGAGCTCTCGGCGCGCGACGAGCGTGCGGGGCTCGGCGACGCGCCGTGGCCGCCGCACTACCGGAAGATGGAGGGCGAAGCGCCGCGCGTCGCCCCCTCGCGCGCCAGGCGCGCGGCGCCTCCGGGAGGCGCGAACGAAGGAGACGCGACCAAGACGGCGAGGCGTCGCGAGGCGCACCCGCTGATCGTGATCGCCAACTCGCCGAAGAAGGACGAGGCCCTGGCCGGTCTCGAGCGGTGGAAGGCGCGTCACCCCGAGGTCGCCGCCCTGCTCGCCGTCGACGACGTGCTCGTCGACTCGATGCGCGGCCGCTCGTCGACGTGGACCCGCGTGCGCGTGAACCTGCGCAACGTGCCCGAGGAGACGCGGCCGCCGCAGGAGAAGCCGGATCCGGACGACGATCCGACCGCTGCGTGGCGCCGGTCGTCGCGCTGAATCACCGGTCCGTTCGAAGACGCGACAGCCGTACTAGTACCGCCGGCCGGAAGTGTCCGCATACATCGAGCGATGGGCCGCGGTACGCGGCAGCGGTAGCGGGCGCGGGAGCGGAAGCGTGAGCGGCGGCGGCAGCGGTCAGCGGGATGGGCTCGCGATCCGTGGTCCGACTCGGGTGCTATCGGGCTCGAGCCGGACACGGCTCCACGCGGTGCGGTCTCGACGCGCTTGGCGCCGGCGCAGGGTTCGCGCTACACCTCTCCGCTGCGCATGCGTCGTCTGGTCCTCTTGCTCGTGGTCAGCGCGCTCGCGGGGTGCCGCGGCGAGTCGGTCGCGGAGTCCGACCACGACGCCGGCGACGACACCTCCGTCGAAGCGGCGTCTGACGACGGCGTCGACTCCAGTTCGCCCGACACCAGCGCCGATGGTGGATCGGACACGCTCGTCGACGCCGCCGACACGCCCGCCGATTCGAGCTCCGTCGACTCGGTGGCCCCCGACGCCGACGCGGCGAGCGACGCCGCGCTCGTGCCGTTCGAGTCGGCCGGCAACGACTCGCAGTGCGGCGCCACGCGCGGCGCGCGGATGGTCTACGTCCCCGTCGCTCCCACGTTCTGCATCGACACCCACGAGGTGAGCGCCGCCGAATACGTGCAGTTCCTCCAGGCGACCGACAAGAAGGCGGAGCCCGCCTTCTGCGATTGGAACAAGGGCGACTACGGCTCGCCCATCACGATCCCCGCGAGCGCGCTGCCCGTCGTGATGGTCGACTTCTGCGACGCCCACGCGTACTGCGCGTGGGCCGGCAAGCGGCTGTGTGGCGATCGGGCGAGCGACGGGGTGGGCCTGTCCGACGCCTACGCCAACAGCCAGTGGACGGTCGCCTGCGTCAACGGTCCGGCGATCACCGAGTGGTCGGTGGGCTCGACGACGCCTGCGATGGGCACGTGTCGGCTCGAGATGCCCGGCGCAGGGCCCGCGCCGGTGGGCAGCCTCGGGGGCTGCGTGGGTATCGAGCCGCCGTACAATCGTGTGTTCGACATGTCCGGCAACGTCGAGGAATGGGACACGTCCGGCTGCAGGAATCTCCGCGCCGGGACCACCCCCGAAGATCGGCTGACGATCCAGTGCGGGCGCCGCGGCGGGTCGTACGTGAACTCGATCAAAGACGGGAAGTGCGTGACGTTCGGCTCGGCACCGATCGACACACGCACCGCGCAGCGCGGCTTCCGCTGCTGCAAGGGCCCTCTCTAGATCAGCGGTCGCAACTGCGAGACGTCGGATTGTGGCTGGCCACGCAGACTGGGTGATCAGTCGTCGGTTCGTCAGGGCGAGGCTGCGGGTTCTCCTGGCCTCCGTTCGGCTGACGACTGACGACTGACGACTGACGACTGACGACTGACGACTGACGACTGACGACGCTCAGCGAAGCTGCTTGCGGAGGACCTCCGCGCGCAGCGCCGTCCCGAGCACGTCGGTGTCGAACAGCTCGCCGGTCGGGTGATAGCCGCACGCGATCCAGAACGCGCGGCCGGCGGCGTTGACCAGCTCGACGCCGAGCGACACCTGGCGCGCGCCGCGCGAGGCCGCGTACTGCTCGACGAGCGCGACGCCCGCGCGCCCGACCCCGCGTCGCTGGTGCGCCTCGGAGACGAGGAACACGCCGATCCACGCCGCCCCGACGGCCGGATACGTCGGCAGCACGTCGGCGGCGCCGACGATCTCGCCGCCGCGATCGAGGCCGAGGAACACCTTCTCGTGACCCGGGGGACCGACGAGCATCTCGTCGCGCACGTACTCGCGCGGGACCTCGCGGCGGCCGATCAGCAGCTCGAAGAAGGAGGGCACGCCGCCGTACACCGCGACGACCACGTCGAGATCGGCGACCGTGAGTCGCCGCAACGAGAGCCGCGCCGCGTGCGACATACGAGCTACTCTACGGAGTCCTCCTCGAGGATGCGACGCCGCAGGAATGGTGCCGACAAAAAGGGCGTCACCCCTCGGCTTCGCACGGACGGGTGTGCGGGCCGAGAGGTGACGCGGAGGACACTGGGAGACTCGCAGCGAGGGCCCTCCGACCCTCGCTGCGACGTATCACATCACGGCGCGATGTTGTGGCAGGCGCCGGCGCAGGCGTTGGTGTACGCCGTCGGCATCTTCTGGCCGGTCAGGCTCGAATCGGCCTTCTTGGGCATGTCGAACATGTGCGAGTGGACGTCCTTGTCCCAGTACACGGTGCCGCTGATCGTGGCGCCGGCGGTGCCGGAGCCGGTCTGCGCGGTCTTGGGCATGTGACAATCGGCGCACTTCGCGCTCTTCATCATGTTGCCCATGCCGGCGCCGAGCTTGGTGTCGATGTGCGCGATCATACCGGTCGCGATCGAGCTGTGGCAGGTGCCGCAGAGCTTGGTGTTGTCGCTGACGTCGGCCACGAGCTGGCGCGGACGATTCGCGGCGTGCGGGTCGTGGCAGCTGGCGCAGGTCAGCAGGCTGCTGGCGTTCTTGTACTTCTTCGACCGGATGAAGTCGGAGTACTGCTGGTGGTGCGACTTGGAGTGCTTCTTGGCGTCGCCGTAGAAGTCGCTGGCCGCGCCGTCGAGCTGCGTGGTCGCGTGGTTGGCGAGGAAGTTCGCGCGGCTGTCGCCGGCGCGCAGCATCCAACCGGCGGCGTTGACCGGGCTGTCGGTGCCCTGCGCGCCCTTCGGGCGGCTGTGGCACTGACCGCAGATGACCGAGGAGCGCTCGGGGGTCAGCAGCGAGGGGCTGACGATGTAGCGGCCCTGGCCGGCCGACTCCCAGTGGGCGGAGCCCGGACCGTGGCAGGTCTCGCAGCCGATGTTGACCTCGTCCTTGAGCCCGTCGCCGTCGTAGTCGAAGTCGCCGGCCAGCGGGTCGGAGACGACGCCCTTCAGCGACCAGTTCGTGGTGTCGGAGCCGACGAGCTGCGTGGTGCTGGCGTGGCAGGAGGCGCAGTTCTTCTCGAACGACTTGGACGCGGCCGGCGTCTTGAAATGGCTGGTCGTCTCGTCGTAGTAGTACGAGCTGTTGTAGTCGCGCCACACCTTGGTGGTGCGGTCGGCGTTCGCCTCGGCGCCCTGCTGGTTGAACTGCAGCGGGAGGGTCGCGTAGAACCAGCCGGTCGACGTCGTGACCTTCGTGAGGTAGCGCTGCTTGTTGACGCCGCCGCCGTACACGGCGTCGACGGTGAGGACGCGATCGGGATCGGTCGTGTCCTTCACGTTGTGCAGGACGAACTCGTACTTCCCGGAGGTGGCCTTGCGCACGCTGACGGTGAACGACACGCCCGAGCCCGGATCGGCCTCGCTCGTCTTGTACTTGTCCATGCCGCGCGTGGAGTCGTACGCGGAGAAGTAGACCGTCGTGCCCGGCACGAACTTCGTGGTGAACGCCTTCTGCAGATCGGCGGACCGGAACTCGGTGTCCTGCAGCGAGCCGTTGCTATACGGCGACCAGATGCCCACGCGGTGCATCGTCTTCTTGATGTAGTCCTTGCCGTGGCAGTTGATGCACTTGGAGGAGCCGATGTACGTCGCGTCGGCGGGCGCGTTCTCCGAGACGCGAAGATCGAGCTGCGTGCCGACGAGGGCCGTCGACTCGAGCGCGGTGCGACACACGCTGCCGCCCGGCAGGTGCTGCTTGTCGGCGCTGTCGGGGACGAACGTGACGAAGTACTTGCCGGTCGAGAGCGTCGGCAGCTTGTAGGAGCCGTTGGCGCCGACGGTGGCCTTCTGATAGGTCGAGCCCTTGGCGGCGATGACGTCCTCGAGCGGCTCGTCGTTCGTCGACGCCTTGTCGATGGTGGTCGCGGGCAGCGCGGCGACGTCGGCCGCCGGCACGAAGTACACGGTGCCCTTGGAGACGACGTCCTTGATCGACTTCACGAAGCCGACGACGCCGGCGGTCTCGAGCTTGAGGTAGCCCGCGCCAGGCTCGCCGGTCGCACCCGTCGCGCCCGTGGCGCCGGTCGCGCCCGTGGCGCCGGTCGCGCCCGTGGCGCCAGCCGTGCCGTCGGTGCCCGTGGGTCCCCCCGGTCCCGTCGCACCCGCGATCCCGTCCGCGCCGGGCGCGCCAGGCGCTCCATTCTCGCCATCGGCGCCGCTGCAGGCGCCGACCATGAGGCCTACCGCGAGCGGCAGGGCGGCCAGAAGAAACGATGAGCGCATGATTTCCCGTCCTTTCGAGTGTTCCCAGACACCCAGTCGGCGCGCTTTGGCGAGTCAGCTCTGCCGTCGCGGCGATGGGTCCGACTGATGGGCAGTCGATGTCGCCCATCGCAAGCTGCAGACCAGCCGCGCGGTCGGCGGAGGCGCCCAAATTTCGGGGACTTGCGCGACGCGATCTTCGTCGTCGACGGAACGGCCGCCGAAGCCTCGGCACGCGCTGCCGAAAACTCGGCGGCGGCGCCTCTGCCGTAGAATCCCGCGGAAATCGCGCGCTCGTCGTCCGGCGCGCGAGCTCGGCCGTGCCGTCAGGCGGTGGCGCTGGTACCGCTCGGCAGGGTGCTAGCGACCATCCCAGTTGGAAAACGGCGCGTCGGGCGTCATCGTGATGGGGAATGCCGTGCCGTTGAGGACATTCCCGGACGCGGCGCCGCGACAGTCGTGGAGCATGTACGAATACGAGCGCCCGTCCTTCTCGAGCACGTTGTCGAAGAGCTCGAGGCCGCTCACCTGGAAGAAGATGTACGCGGCCGACGGCCCGCGGACGACGTTGCGCCGCACGGTCACCAGCGAGTCGTACATGACGTCGATGGAGCAGTCGCGGAGCGTGTTGCCCTCGATCAGCGTGCGTGTGAGGTTGGTGCGCGGCTTCTTGTGGGAGTACTCGAGGATGCCCATCTTCCCGTTGGCCGAGCCCTGCGCCATGAAGATGGAGTTGTCGCGGATGATCTGATCGGTGTTGCTCCAGTAGATGACCGGCCCGTCCGTGTACTTGTTGCCGTCGCCGTCTTCCATCGTGTTGCGCTCGAAGAGGACGCCGCGCCCGTCGGTGTTCACGAAATCGCCGCCGCGGTTGTGGTGGAAGCGGTTGTCGCGAATGGTGATGTCGCGGCTCAGGTACTTCAGGCTCTCGATGTCGACGCCGAACTGCGGCGCGGTGCCCTGGATGTGATGAATCTCGTTATTGGCGATCAGCACGCGCATGCCGCCGACGATCGACACGCCCTGGCGGCGGTTGTCGAACAGCTCGCTGTTGGTGATCGACACGTCCTTGCACGACGAGCCGGCCTCGCCCTGCGCGACGACGAGCACGCCGTCGCCGATGGCCTTGCTCATGCGCACGCGATCGATCGCGACGCGCTCGCTCTCGTCCTGCACGCAGATGCAGTGGCCCTCCTCGCCGGGCTCCTTGAAGACGTGGACGTCGCGATCGCCGACGATCGAGCCGCCGGTCACGCCGACGTCGTGCTGACCGGAGATCTCGATCACGCAGTACGCCCAGGTGTCCGTCTGGCGCAGCTGCAGGACGGCGGCGTCGTCCATCACCAGCGTCATGCCGCTCTTCAGCCTGATGCCGCCCGTGTACGCGTCCGAGAGCTTCTTGCCGATGGCGTAGGTGCCCGCGGGCAGCTTCACGCGCCCGCACCCCTCGCCGACGAGCGCCGCGATCGCCGCGTTGATCCCGTCGGTCGTCGCGTCGGGGCGCGTCCCGTCGTTGGCGATTCCGTGCTTCGCGAGATCGATGACGCACTCCCTGGCCGGCACGCTCGGCGCGGTCGGCAGCGGCGGCTCGGTCGGGTCGACGCCGCGGCCGCCGGGCGCGGTCGCGTCGTCGGGGTCGGAGGAGCAGGCGGCGAGGAGGAGGGAGCCGGCGAAGAGGATACGCGCGCGAGACCGAAGATCCATGGCGGCGAGATCGTAGTGCACCGAGGACCGGCCGGGCCGCGTCTCTTTTCTCCGATCCTTGCGCTCGTTGCTCCGCTTCATCGGTCTTGGGCGTGTCATGCGCGGCACGCCGCTGCGTCTGCTCCCTCATGAAAGACCAACGCTCGTACTGGGACCGCGTGGCCACGCGGTACGACCTCTCGATGCGGGTGCTCGGCGGCCCGATGCCGCGGGTGCTCGAGCTCGTCGCGCGGCACGTGGGGCTCGACGATCGCGTGCTCGAGGTCGCCGCCGGCACCGGCCTCGTCACCGCGGCGCTGCAGCCGCGGGCGCGCGAGGTGCTCGCGACCGATCAGTCCGCGGCGATGGTCGCACAGCTCGAGGCGCGGGTGCGCCGCGCCGGCTGGACCAACGTCCGGACGGCCCGACGTGATCTGTACGCGCTCGACGAGGGCGGCTTCGACACCGTCGTCGCGGCCAACGTGCTGCACCTCGTGCCCGATCTCCCGCGTGCGCTTGCCGGCCTGCTCGCGGCGACGAGGCCGGGCGGGGCGCTGCTCTTGCCGACGTTCTGCCACGACGAGCACCTGCTCGCGCGCGCGGTGTCGCGCGCGCTCGCGGTCACCGGGTTCCCGAGCGCGCGGCGCTTCGACGCGCGGCGGCTGCGCGCGGCGATCACGGCGAGCGGCGCGATCGTCGAGCGCCTCGAGGTCGTTGCAGGCGTGCTGCCGATCGCGTTCGTCGCGGCGCGCCGGCCGACGTGAGCGCGCTCACCCGACGAGCCGCGCGCCGGCGCGCGCGAAGCGTGCGTTCGCCTCCGCGGCCCTCTCCGGGAACACGGCGCGGGTGAGCGGATCGAGCACCACGACGTCGAACCCCGCCGCAGCGGCGTCCTCCGCCGACCACAGCACGCAGAAGTCGCGGGCGAGCCCGCAGAGGAACACGCGCCGGATGCCGCGCTCGCGGAGCCACCCGGCGAGCCCGGTCGGACGACGGGTGCCGTCGGGGCCGAGGTTCTCGCGAAAGGCGCTGTACGAGTCGATGTCGGGATCGGCTCCCTTCCGCAGGATCATCGACACGGGCTCGAGCGGCACGGCGGGGTGGAAGGCGGCGCCACGGCTGCCCTTCACGCAGTGGTCCGGCCACAGCGTCTGCTCGTAGCCGTGCACCATGAGCGTCTCGTACGGCCTTCGCCCGTGCGCGGACGCGAACGACACGTGGCCTCGCGGGTGCCAGTCCTGCGTCGCCACGACCGTGCGGAAGCGCGGCACGATGGCGGCGATCGGCTCGACGACGCGATCGCCCTCCGCGACGGCGAGCGCGCCGCCCGGCATGAAGTCGGGCTGAAGGTCGACCATGAGCAGCGCGTCGGTGTCGCGTGCGATGTCGAGCTGCATCATCTGCGTGGACCTCGCGGTCAGAAGAACAACTTCCGTGCCCGGTGCGCTCTTCGGCCCGGTGGCACCGCCGTCGCATGTCAGCCGGCGTGGCCGCTCGTCCGACGCTCGGGCTGCTCGCGCACTCAGGCCTCTACGGTCTGGCGACGGATCTCTACGAGATCACGATGGCGGCCGCGTACCTCGATGCCGGGCTCGACGTGACGGTCGCGACGTTCGAGATGTTCGTCCGAGACCTGCCGGAGCGCCGCGGCTACCTCGTGGTCGCCGGGCTGGAGCAGGTCGTCGAGTACCTCCGGGGGCTGAGCTTCGACGGCGCGAGCATCGACCACCTCCGCGCGCTGCCGTCGATGGCCGACGTGAAGCCGCCGGTCTGGGAGCGGCTGCGCGCGCTCCGCTTCACGGGCGATCTCTGGGCGATCCCCGAGGGCACCGTCGCGTTCGCCAACGAGCCCCTGCTCCGCGTGCGGGCGCCGATCGTCGAGGCGCAGCTCGTCGAGACGTTCGTGCTCTCGACCGTCAACCACCAGACCGCGATCGCCACCAAGGCGGCGCGCGTGGTCGAGGCGGCGGCGGGCAGGGGCGTGATCGAGTTCGGGGCCCGGCGCGCGCACGGCTTCGACGCCGCCGTCTTCGGCGCCCGCGCCGCCGTCATCGGCGGGTGCATCGGCACCTCGAACGTGCTCGCCGGCCGCGCGTTCGGGCTCGACGTCTATGGCACCGCCGCGCACAGCTTCACCATGGCGTTCACCCACGAGACCGACGCCTTCGCCGCCTTCCACCGGACGTTTCCGCGCTCGTCCATCCTGCTCGTCGACACCTACGACACCCTCGAGGGGGTACGACGCGCGGTGTCGGTCGGCCCCATCCGCGGCGTGCGGCTCGACAGCGGCGACATGCTGCCGCTCAGCCGGGAGGCCCGGCGGATCCTCGACGGCGCGGGGCAGCCGCGGGCCATCATCGTGGCCAGCGGCGACCTCGACGAGGAGCGCGTCGCGGACCTCGTGGCCGCGGGCGCGCCGATCGATCTGTTCGGCGTCGGCACCGAGCTGATCACCTCGCGCGACGCGCCGGCGCTCGGCGGCGTCTACAAGCTCGTCGCGATCGATCGCGGCGGCGAGCATCGCCCGGTGCGCAAGCTGAGCGCCGGCAAGGCGACGTACCCGGACGCCAAGCAGGTCCTCCGCGCGGTCGACGGCGACGGACGGTTCGCGTACGACACCCTCGCGCTCGCCGACGAGCGCGTCGCGGACGGGGGCGCGAGCGACGTTCTCGACGGGCGAGGCGAGCCGCTGCTCGTCCCGGTGCTCCGCGGCGGAGAGCTGGTGGGCGAGCTCCCCGCGCTGCCGGCGATCCGCGCGCACGCCCGCGCGCAGCGCGAGTCGCTGCCGCTCTCGGTGCGCCGGCTGCGCGATCCGGAGCGCTACCCCGTGCGCATCAGCGCGCGTCTCGAGCGACTGATGACGACGATGCACCCTGAGACGTGATCGCCTGCGCGTGCCGTCCGCGAGGCTTCGACCGCGTTCAGGCGAGCCGTCGCGCCTCGAGGTAGAAGCGCTTCTCGTGCGCCTCGCCCATCGAGAACGTCTTGCGCGGCAGCGCGCCTTCGAGGACGACCGTCCGGAAGAGATCGTCCTTGTGCATCGCCGGTAGGTAGATGCCCGCGTTGCCCGGCTTGCGGCCGAGCGAGGTCACCGCGTCGACGCCGTGCACGTAGTCGAGCTCGTGGGCGGAGCCCGCCTTCATGAAGGCGTCGAGGAACGTCTGGAGCGTGCCGACCGCGAGGTTCGCGAAGGGCTCGGAGATTTCGACCACCGAGCAGCCCGCGTCGGTCACCACCCCGATGAGGTGCGCGACGCCGGTCTGCGCGTCGACCGCCGCCTGCACCGCGTCGAAGCTCGGGAGCGAGGCGACCTTGCAGCGATCGCCGAACGCCTCGCGCATCGCCGCGATCAGATCGCGCTCCAGGCCGAACACGACCCGGTGGATCGCCTCGAAGACGAGCGACGGATCGTGCAGGTTGACGATCTCGACGAGCGCCCACCGCAGCTTGGACCCGAGCACCGCCTGCGGGTCGGCCGCCGCGGCCTTCGTGCTCTCCCAGATGGTCTTCGCCGTCGCCAGCGAGTGGTTGCCGTCGCCCATCGCGTAGAGGAGCACCGGGGTGCCGGCGGGGACGCGCGTCTTGCGCGCGAACTCCTCGGGATCGGCGAGCGCCTGGATCGCGCGCACCACGCCCGCCTCCAGCGCCGGATCTTCGATCCGCGTGCCGCGCACGTGCCCGGACGACAGCATCAGATCGAGGTCGTAGAGCGTCTTGCCCGGCGCCTGGCCGGCGTCGCGCAGCGGACCGAGCACGGTGTCGCCCGGATCGTCGAGCAGCACCATGATGTGCGGCAGCTCGATCGCCGCGCCCTCGCGGATCTTCACGCGCGGGGGGATGCGCTCGAGGATCGTCCCCTCGGTCGCGCGGATGGGGCTCGTCGACCCCTTGCGGAAGTCGTACTGCTCGAGGTCGAGGCACGCCATCAGCCCGTGGCGCACGTGCCCGCCGGCGATCGTCCGCTCGACGTGCACGAACCCGGTGAGCTCCTCGAAGAGGCCGGAGTCGAGGTACTTCGTCATCGTCTCGCGAATGCGGGCGATGCGCGCCTCGGGGCTCGGCTCGCCGAGGAAGACCTCGGGGTAGGTGACGTGCAGGGTCGACGGCGCGTCGCCGACGAGGCGCGCCACCTTCTCCCAATACTCGGGCTCGGAGGTGTACTGGTCGCAAGCGACCACCGCCCACTTCGCGAGATCGGTGCCCGGCCTGGGCAGGAGGATGTCGGGGACCGCGAGGCCGATCGACTCGTGGGTGCGCATGACGGTCGATTACTCGTGCTCTCGGTCGGCCGCTACCGCGTCCCTGCGCCGGCCTTTCGCGCCCCGTCTGGCGCAGCCCTTGCTCGCGTACTCCGACCCTGGACCGAGGAGGCTGCCATGCTCGTTCGTGACCTCATGACGAAGGATGTTCGCGTCGCGCACGCCGAGGACGATCTGGCCACGATCGCTCAGGGAATGTGGAGCGGCGACTGCGGCTGCGTTCCGATCGTGGACGAGCACCACCGCCCGGTCGCGATGATCACCGACCGCGACATCTGCATGGCCGCGCTGACGACTGGGCGCCCGCTCGGCGACATACACGCGAATACCGCGATGTCGCACGCGCTGTACTCCGTGCGCGACACCGAGTCGCTCGAGAAGGCCGAGGCGACCATGCGTGCTCAGCGAGTGCGTCGGCTCCCGGTGGTCGACGCCAAGGGGCTCCTCGTGGGCCTGCTGTCGATGGGTGACCTGCTGCGTCACGCCGAGGTCCACGCGCGCAAGCCGCGCGAGAGGGACGACGGCCTCAGCCCCAACTCCATCGCCTGGACGCTCGCGGGCATCAGCGAGCCGTGGGCGAGCGCGCACTGAGCGGTCCGCGTCGCGCGCGGCCTCGTGCGGCCGCGGCATGGCGACTGCACCCATCCTGCCGGGTCGTGAGCCTGCTGCTCGCGCTCACGACGGAGGGCACTGCCATGGTCACAGCCGGGGAGTTCTGCAACCGCACCGTGTTCATCGTCCGTCCGGCGGACTCGCTGATCGGCGCGGCCAAGCGCATGCGCGACGAGCACGTCGGCTCGCTCGTCGTCGTCGAGGACGTCGACCGTGGCCGCAGGCCGATCGGGATGATCACCGATCGCGACATCCTCGTTCACATGCTCGGGGAGGAGCGACCGAAGGTCGAGACGCTGAGCGTCGGCGACGTGATGTCCAAGGAGCTGATCCGCGCCTGGGAGGAGGAGCCGCTGCTCGACGTGCTGAAGAGAATGCGCTCGTACGGAATTCGGCGCGTCCCCGTGGTCGACACGGAAGACCTCCTCGTCGGGCTCATCAGCTTCGACGATCTCGTCGAGCAGATCGCCGACGAGATGCACGACCTGGCCGCGGTCCTCGGGCGTGAGCGGCGCCGCGAGACACAGGGACGAGCGCAGCCCCACGGCTGACGCTCACCCGTTGGCGAAGATCTCCTTCAGCTCGTACGGCGCCGTCGTCTCGAGCTGATCGAAGGTGCAGTCGCCCGGCTTCTTGTCGACGCGCCACCGACGGAACTGCGCGGTGTGGCGGAAGCGCGAGCCCTGCATGTGATCGTAGGCGACCTCGACGACGAGCTCCGGGCGCAGCGGCTCCCACTCCATCGACTTGCCGCGGCTCCAGCGGCTCTGCATGCCGGGCCTGCGCTTCGGCTCCTCGTCGGCGCCCGGCAAGTCCCCCAAGTCCCCCAAGTCCCTGATCCAGGCGCGCCAGGGGTGGCCCTCGAGCGACGTGCGGTACGGCGAGAGGTGCTCGACCAGCTCGCGCCGCTTCTTCTCGGTGAAGCTGGCCGCGACGCCGACGTGGTGGAGCGCGCCGCTCTGATCGTAGAGGCCGAGCAGGAGCGAGCCGACGGCGGTGCCGTCGCCGTTCTTGTGCCACCGGAAGCCGGCGACCACGCACTCGCAGGTGCGCTCGTGCTTCACCTTGATCATGGTGCGCTTGTTCGACTCGTAGGTGCCGTCCCTCGGCTTGGCCATCACGCCGTCGAGCCCGGCGCCCTCGAACCGACGGAACCAGTCCTCGGCGGTCGCGCGATCGGTCGTGGCCGGCGTGACGTGCAGCGGCGGTCGAACGCCAGCGAGCAGCGTCTGCAGCCGCGCGCGCCGCGCGTGGAACGGCTCGGACCGCAGGTCGTCGTCGCCCACGCACAGCACGTCCCAGAACACGGCCGACGCGGGGAGCTCCGCGGCGAGCTTCTTCACGCGCGACGCGGCCGGATGCAGCCGCAGCTGCAGCGCCTCGAAGTCGAGCCCGCCGTCGCGCGCGATGACCACCTCGCCGTCGAGCACGCAGCGCGGTGGCAGCTGCGCGAGCAGCGCGTCGTGCACCTCGGGGAAGTAGCGATCGAGCGGCTTCTCGTCGCGGCTCTGCATGAACAGCTCGTCGCCGTCGCGGAAGACCAGGACGCGGAAGCCGTCCCACTTGGGCTCGTAGATCCAGCCCTCACCCTGGGGGAGCGCGTCGACGCGCTTGGCGAGCATCGGGAGCAGCGGCGGCGTGATCGGCAGGTGCACGGGCGCATGGTAAGCGCGCTGTCCCACGCGCGAGACAGTGTCGCGTGACAGTGCGGACGCACGCGCCGTGTTCGACGCCGAAATCTCCGTGATTCTCGCGCGGCACACCGTGTGCTCCCCTGGACGACATGCGTCGTCGCGCCTCGTTGATCCTCGTCGTCGCTTCGACGGTCTCCGTGCTGGCTGCCTGCGGCGCCGACCCCGCGGCGCCGGAGCCGAACGTCGAAGGTCCGCGCGGCGAGCAGCTCGCCGGCACCGGGACCAAGGACGTCATCGCCACCGACGCGCGCTCGCCGTTCGCGCGCGAGCATGGCGTGGCGTGGTGGGAGATCGAGCTGCGCCTGCTCGACGACGACGCCGACGAGGCCACCTCCGTGATCACCACGCACGACGCGATGCGCGTCGCGGTCGACTTCTGGGCGCACGCCGAGGACGGCGCGGTGCGGGCGCGCGGGCGCTTCGCCATCGACGTCGGCCGCTGGCTGTCGCTCTCGGTCGAGCGCGATCCGACCGACATCGCCGCGATCTTCGAGGGCAGCCGCGTGCGAGAGACCGAGGTCGCCCCCGGAGGGGGGCCCGAGAGGGAGGCCGGCGTCGAGGAGCGTCGCGCGTGGCTCACCTCGCTGCTCGACGAGATCGAGGCCGAGACGGCGGCGAGCGGCGTCGGCACCTCGACCGGCGCGCTGCTCGACGGCGAGTCGCTCGGCACCTGCGTCGGCAGCGCGAAATCCGCGCTGAAGAAGGCGCTCGCGAGCATCACCGCCACCTTCGACACCTGCGTCGACTGCGCCGCCAAGGCGATCGATCCGAGCGGCGACGCGGCGTGGAGCGCCTGCGGCGCCTGCGAGAAGGGGATCACCGACGCGAAGTCGGCGCTCGGTCTGTTCGACGTGCTCGCCTGCAAGAAGGCGCTGGTGCTGCCCGGCGCCGGTGGCGACTCCGACGACGCCGGCGGCCCGCTGGTGAGCGTGCCCGAGACCGTGATCTCCTCGACCTGCTACGCGGCCTCGAGCGACAAGGTGCACGGCACCTTCCGCGTCACCGACGGCAAGGGCTCCGTGTCGTGCGCGGACTGTCCGAGCGGCACCGTGCCGGTCGACACGATGCTCGGCTGCGCGCCGGCCGCGCCCGAAGGCGACACCTACTCGTTGATCGACGAGAGCAAGTCGATGGTGCTGGTCCCCGCGGGCGCGGGCAAGGCACCGTCGCCGCGCGTGGTGAGCGCCGACGCGTGCGTGGTCGTCGACGTCTCCGGCACCGGCACCGTCAACGGCGCGCCGGTCGAGAAGGGGCCCTCGCGCGTCATCTTCAAGCTCGGCAAGCGAGGCTGGGCGGCGCTGCCGAAGAACGTGCAGGCGTCGACCGATCAGTGGGACCTCACGAGCGACGTGCACACCGGCGCGAAGAAGGGCCGGTACGCGATCGCCGCGGCGTCGCCCGCGAGCAAGCCGATGACGACGACCAAGGGGACGGTGGCCGAGGCGATCGCGCGCGGCGGCTGCGCGAGCCGCCCGGTGTACGGCCTGTCGCAGCAGATCCTCGAGGAGCTCGCGCGCTGCGTGCGCCCCGGCTTCCTCGTGAAGGTCCCGAGCGGCGGTCGCCTCACCAACAACGCCGATCACGGCTTCATGGAGAAGCCCGCGGCCGACGCGCTGATCCGCGCGCTCGGCGCGCGCCCCGGCGCGACGATGGGCATCAACTCGATGTACCGCACGATCGCGCAGCAGTACTTCCTGTACCGACGCGCCTCGTGCTTCTCGGCGGTCGCGGCGCCCGGGCGCAGCAACCACGAGACCGGCATCGCCATCGACGTGCGCGACCCCGACAACGCGACGTGGCGCGCGGCGCTGCAAGCGGCCGGCTTCGTGTGGCTCGGCTCCAAGGACCGCTTCCACTTCGACTACCGGGGCGCGGGCAGCGTCGATCTCCGCGGCGAGGACGTGAAGGCCTTTCAGCGGCTGTGGAACCGCAATCACCCCGAGGACCGCATCGCGGAGGACGGCGCGTTCGGCCCCGCGACCGAGGCGCGCCTGCTGAAGTCGCCGGCCGCCGGGTTCGCGGTCGGCGTGCCCGACACCTGCGAGAGCGCGCCGCCGCCTGCAGCGACGAGCAAGGGCTCGCGCGAGCCGCTCGAATACCTCACGAACGTCACCGCCGATCTGTTCCCCGGCGAGGGCTGCGAGAAGGGCAGCGACGCGTCGCACGAGAGCGTCGACGCGTGCGTGTCGGTCAAGCAGGTCTGTGAGCCGTTCTGGTGCGATCTCGCCGACCAGCGCACGCCGTCCTGCCGCTGAACCGCGGCGCGACCGTGCCTGATCGGATCGCGCACGCGGTACCGTCAAGGCATGAAGCTCACCTCTTCGTTCCTTCGTGCGCTCGGCGCGAGTGCGCTGCTCGCCGCGACCGGGTTCGTCGCTGCATCCTGCAGCTCGAGCGACTCGACGCAGAGCGAGATCGGTCCCGCTGGCAGCACCGGCGGCAAGTGCGGCGACGGGTGCACCGCGCCGAGGGTCTGCGATCCGGCGCTGGGCTGCGTCGAGTGCACCGCCGATTCGCAGTGCGGCGTCGCCGAGCCGCGATGCGTGCGCGGGCGGTGCGAAGTCTGCGCTGGCAACGGCGATTGTCCTGCGTCGGCGCCGGCGTGCTGGCCGGGCGACAACGTCTGCAAGGCGTCGTGCACCGCGACGCCCGGCGTCTGCGGTGGTGATCAGCCGAAGTGCGACTCCGCGACCGGCGCCTGCGTGGGCTGCGTGGGCGACACCGACTGCGCGGGCACGACGCGACCGATCTGCGATCCGGTCACCAAGCGCTGCGCCGCGTGCACCGGCAACGCGCACTGCGGCACGGCGGCGCCGCTGTGCCTGCTCGCCGAGGGCAGGTGCGTGCAGTGCCTGACGAGCTCGGACTGCCCGGCGAGCGCGCCGATCTGCGACGGCGACGGGCGCTGCAAGTCCGGCTGTCTCACCGACGCGAACTGCGGAGGCGCCGAGCCCTTCTGCGACAAGATCAGCGGCGACTGCCGTACGTGCCTGACCAACGCGCACTGCGGCGCCGCCACGCCGATCTGCAACGACGGGCGCTGCGCCCAGTGCACCGACGACGCGCACTGCTCGGGCGTGGCCGGCAAGCCGTTCTGCAAGGACCGCGTCTGCGTCCAGTGCGAAGGGGACAAGAACTGCCCGAGCGAGGCGCCGAAGTGCCGCGCCGGCGTCTGCGGCGCGGCGTGATGCCCAGTCGTCAGTCGTCAGTCGTCAGTCACCAGCCCAGCCAAGAGCGAAGGCGAACGCCTCGTCTCGCGCTGACGACTGATGACTGATGACTGATGACCTGGTCTGCGCGGGCACCCACGACGTCGAGGCCCGCAATTGCGACCGCCGGTTCAGAGGCCGAGCAGCGCCTTGGCCTTGTTGGCCTCGCCCTGCGCGGTGTCGAGGTTGATGGTCGCCTCGTCGGGGTTGTGGAAGCCGGCCGAGTTCTCCGACACGACGGTGAACTCCCACCAGAGCAGGCCCTTCATGAAGGCCTCCTTCGCCTGGAGCAGCTTCGCCTTGTCGAAGGTCTCGTCGGTCGCGAGCGCCTCGATCTTCGTGAGGACGGCGTCGAGGTCGTTCTCGACCGTGGTCGCCTTGGTCATCACCGTCTTCTGCGTGGTCTTGGCCATGGTGACGAAGCTCGAGAGCGAGCCCGTGTGGCAGCCCGCGCAGGTCTTCTCGGGGTTCTTGAACGGCGAGGTGAACCAGTGGCTGCGCGGCTTGCCGGCCTCGGTGGTTCCCATGTGGCACGACATGCAGGTCGCCCCGGCCTTGTAGTGCTTGCTCTCCCAGAAGAACTCCGTCTCCGGGTGCTGCGCCTTGATGCCCTTGAGACCGGTGCCGCTGTGCGTCCAGTCCTGGACGGTGTCGTACTTGACCTTGTAGTAGGCCTCGAGGTCGCGCAGCTTGCGCCACGGCCACTCGTCGCGGAGGACGGTCTTGTCGGCGCCCGGACCGCACGTGTACTCGACGTGGCACTGCGCGCACGTCAGCGTCCCGACCAGGCGCTTGGCGTTGTCGGTGAGCTTGCCGTCGGTGCCCTTCTCGTTGAGCTTGGCGTTCAGGTCCGCGACCGACTTCGGGACGTAGTTGCGGGTCGCGTCGTACGGATCGGTCCCGCGCTCGAGGATCGCGTTGATCATCTGCTTGCGGATGAGCCGGAACGACGTGGTGTGCGGATCGTGGCAGTGGTTGCAGGCCGTGCCGTGGTCGATGGTCGACGGCCAGTTCGCCTTGATCTTGGCGACGCTCGCGTCCCACGCGAGCTCCTTGCCGAACACCGTCTCGCCGCGCCGCGTCTCGCCCCAGAAGTAGGTGAGCGGGGTGCTCTTGCACTGCAGGCAGACCGCGTTCTGCTTGCGCGCGATCTCGATGTGGTCCTTGAGCATGTACGCGTGGGCGCGCTCCTCGTTGTACTCGACGGTGAACCCGTGGCCGCCCATCAGGTGCTTGTACTTGGGGAAGTCGAGGTACTTGGAGGTCTTGATCGACCCGCCGTAGTCGCCCGGCTTCGTCGCGTCGTCGAAGAGGTACTGCGTCTTCTGATCGGCGTGGCAAGTCGCGCAGAGGTCGAGCGAGAAGTCGAGCGACGCCTTGACCTTCGACGGATCGGCCTGGTGCGCGAGCGCGTCCTTGTGGCAGTCGAGGCACTTGTTCGTCAGCGCCTTGTGCTTGCTGCCTTCGATCTTGGCGATGTACGCCGAGTGGCAGGTCGCGCAGTTCTGCGTGGCGGGCGTGTCGACCGTGACGTCAGCCACTGCGTCGACGGAGGTCTCCGGCACGACGGCGTCTTCCGGCGCGTCGGCGGTGGTGTCCGGCGCGCCGCTGTCGGTGGCCGGGGTGGCCGCAGCATCGTCTCCGCCGCACCCGATCGCGGCGAAGACGAGGAGCGTCGTGATCACTGCACCGAGGTTGCGAGCGACGAGATGTTCCATGTTGAAACCCGTGGGAAAGAGCCAGAAACGGCACGCTCGCATCTGCAACGCACGCGCCAGGATGGTGGACCTCGATATCCACTAAGAATCCGTGTTCGCCCAGCGCTCGATTGCGCAGCCGATGCCAAACCGCGTCCGAATGCGCGCAACGTTCGCGCGATTTCCGGGTGGCGCGCCCGCAGGCCCCACGCGGGGTGATACCCTCGTCCGGTCGATGCACCTCCTGGCGAAGGACGAGCACCACCCGCGGACGCGAGACGGCTGGCAGCTCCATCTGACCCGCACGTGGTCGCCCGAGCACCTCGATCGCTCGGCCCGCCCGGTGGTCATCCTGCCGGGGTACGGGATGAACGCGTTCATCTTCGGGTTCCACCCGCGCGGCACCTCGATGCTCCGCCACTTCGCGGAGGCGGGCTTCGAGATGTGGACGGCGAACCTCCGCCTCCAGGGCGACGCCCGCGCCGTCCATCCCGACGCCGGCGTCCCGTCGCTCCGCGCCTTCGCGGAGATCGATCTGCCGCTCGCCATCGACGAGGTCCTCGCCCGCACGCGCTCGACCGCCGACACCGTGTCGCTGGTGGGCTGCAGCCTCGGCGGCTCGATCGCCTACGCGCACCTCGCCCTGGCGGCGCGCTCGCGCGTGGGCGCGCTGGTCGCCATGGGTTCGCCGCTGCGCTGGGTGCGCGTGTCGCCGCTGCTCTCGCTGCCGACGCGCTCGCCGTGGCTGGTCGGCATGTTCAAGATGTCCGGCAACCGGCGGCTCGCGCGCACGCTGCTGCCGCTGCTCGCCAAGACGCCGTCGCTCCTCTCGATCTACATGAACGCCGCCCACGTCGATCTCTCGCACGCGGTCGAGATGGCGCAGACGGTCGAGGACGCGCACCCGCGCACCAACCGCGATCTGGCGCGGTGGATCGGCGCGCGCGACATGATCCTGCGCGGCGTGAACGTGACCGAGGCGATGTCGCGGTGCCAGCAGCCGCTCCTGGTCGTCATCGGCAACCGCGACGGCATCGTCCCCGAGCCGACCGCCCTGTCGGTGCTCGACGTGTGGGGCGGCCGCGACGTCGAGGTGCTGAAGGTCGGCACGCCCGACGACTGGTACGCGCACGCCGATCTCTTCATCGGCAACGACGCACCCCAGGCCGTGTTCGAGCCAGTCGCGCGCTGGCTGCGCGCGCACTGAGGCATCCCGAGACATCCCGGGAATTCGGACTTCACCGAGTCGCCAGCCTTGCTTGGGCGTGTCGTCGCAGGGATGGAGAAGAACGATCAGGCCGAAGAAGCAAGCCTCATGGGTCTCGCCAGCGAGCCTTCGGAAGCACTTGCTCGGCACGAACCTCCAGTGCCACCCGGCGGATGTTCAGCCCGGTTTTTGCCCCGCAAGAGCACCCTCGCCGACCCCGGACGAGAGGAGCTTCTGATCTCCGCGGGCTGAAGCCCACGGCATACGTCTCAAGCCCAGCTTCGCTGGGCTTGCTCGGACGTCCGCCGCAGGTTTGATCTCGGGAGCTCCGGTCTCGCCCTCCCGAAATGGTTCGCTGAGCCCCGCGAAGCGGGGCTTGGGCGAGTTGCCGTGGGCTTCAGCCCGCGGTTACGAGGAATTCACGGAAACGCTTGCGGACTGGTGAGTGCATCGCAGCAGGGCGCCTCGGCCTGCGAGTCGAAACAGGGCCGCACTTCCGCCGGGTAGCCAGCCCGCAGGGCTTCGCCAGCCCCGGACCGCATCAGGCCTCGAGGAGCGCCTCGATCGCCGCCTTCTCGCTCGCGAGCTTCTTCACGGCGTCCTTGTTCACGTCGGCGACGATGATCTCGCCGACCTCGTCGTTGACGTTGGTGAAGATCCCGCGCGCCTTCATGCCTTCGCACTGCTTGTGGTTGTCTTCGGTGGGCGTCACGTAGTGCACCGAGTCGACCTTGTAGCGCGTCAGCAGGAACAGCTGCGCGAGCGTCATCAGGCGCTTCTGGCGCAGCCCGGCGTCGAACGTGTTCTGGTCGCGCACCGAGAGGATGGAGCGCCCGCGGCGATCGGTGATCGGCGCGAAGGTCACGTTCGCGAGCTTGTCGCCCTTGTCGTTCAGGATCGCGAGCTCGAGCAGGTCGGACGAGCCGATGAGCGGCTTGAGCGAGACCTGGAGCTTCTGCTCCACGTCGTGGCGCGCGCGCCACGCGTCGAGCCACTCCTCGAGCTTCTTCGGCGGAACCTCGGTCTGCACGAGGTGCTGGAACTGCGTGGACCCCTTGCCCATGGCCTTGGTCGTCGAGGTCCGGCCCGAGATCGACATGAGGCCCGCGTCCGCGCGCGGCCCGCCGACGAGGGTCTGCGGCGTGCGGTACGGCGACTCGCGCAGGCGGAGCTTCCGCTGCAGCTTCGCGAGCGCGAGCATGCCGTCCTGTTTCAGCTCGGCGGAGAACTCCTCGCTCACGAGCCCGTCGATCTGGTGCCCGCCGTAGGTGATGAAGTTGAACACGAAGCCCATCTTCCCGAGCTCGATCGGGAAGTTGCGCATCTGCTCGTCGTTCATGCCGGTCGTGTCCCAGTTGAACGACGGCGACAGGTTGTAGGCGAGCATCTTGTCCGGGTACTTCGCGTGGATCGCGTCGGCGAACCTCTTCGCGTCGTGCAGATCGGCGCTCTTGGTCTCCATCCACAGGATGTCGGCCCAGGGCGCGACCGCCAGCGACTTCGCGATCGCGTAGTCGATGCCGCCGCGGACCTGGTAGTAGCCGTCGGGCGTCTTGGCGTGCTCGGCGCTCCAGACGACCTCGATCCCCATCGCCTTCGCCTTCTCGCGCGCCTCGTACCAGCCGACCTTCGTCGCGAGCTCGAGCCACGCGTCCTCGGTCATCGGGTAGCGCTCCCCCTCGCTCGCGCGGAACTGGAGCACCTCGGCGACCGCCTCGGCGTAGGTCTTCACGCCGGCGTCGGCCTGCCAGGCGTCGGAGAACTTGTCGAACGCCTTCTCGAAGACGGCGTCGGCCTGCGCGCCCATTCTGTACTCGGCGGCGCCCGCCTCGACGAGCGGCACGATGCCGGCCTTGACGAGCCACGCGTCGGCGATCGCGAGCTCTGCCTCGCACGTCGCGTACAGCTGGTGGCCCGAGAGCTCCTCGACGCCCGCCGCGTGGAAGCGCGCGAGGAGCGCGATGACCGCCGACTTGAAGTTCGGCGTCGCGAGGTTGGTCGCGCCAAGCACGAACGGCTGATCGCGCTCGTCGCCGCAGCCGTCGAGGAGCGTCGCCGACTCGGCGTCGGTGCGCGCGACGATGAGGCCAGGCACGCCCATGATGTCGAGCTGGAAGCGCGCGGCGGTGAGGCGCTTGATCTGCTCGTCCTCGGCGACGAGCACCTTGCCGCCCTGGTGGCCGCACTTCTTCACGCCGGGCTTCTGGTCCTCGATGTGGTAGCCGGGGACGCCGACCTCCACGAAGCGCCGCACCAGGTTGCGCACGTGCGCGTCGCCGCCGTGGCCGGTGTCGGCGTCGGCGATGATGAAGGGGCGGAAGTCGATCTCGGGGGTCGCCTTGCGCTGCTCGTCGTTCATGCGCGCGCGCGCGTGGGCCTGGTTCTTGTCGGCCGCGAGCAGCGCGCGGACGATCGGCGCCGCCTCGTCGGGCACGCGGCTCAGCGGGTAGCTCGCGAGATCCGGCCCCGGATCCTCGTCCTTCGAGCCCTTCGCGCTCGTGGCCCAGCCGCCGAGGTAGATCCCCTCGATGCCCGCGCGCTTCATCGAGACCGCCTGGCCGGGGGAGTACGGCCCGTAGGTGGTGATCGACTTCCCCTCGCCGAACAGCTCGCGGAGGCGCGCGTGGAACGCGGCCGCGGTGTCGCGCGCGATGGCGTAGTCGGCGCGGATCGTGCCGCGCTGCTCGACCACCTCGCGCGCGCTGTGCAGGCGTTTGAGGCCGGCGAACCGCGGGCTCTCGAACCAGGCGCGGAGCTCCGCGATCTCCTGCTCGAATTTCGTCGTCATGGGGATGGCTCCTGTCATCTCGGGCGGGCACGGCCCTCGCTCGGTGCGGCGAGGGCCTGTCGCGGCGTGGGGGGTTCGCAGCGTGCTCGGCGGATTCCGCGCCAGGAGGTTACATGATCCGAGGTCTCTCGCAGCTCGCCGCGACGGTCGGGGCGAGCTGAGGTCGCGCGTCTCTGCGCTCAGCCGTTCGAGCCGCGGCGCGCTCGGCGGCGACCACGTGGACGATGGGCTGATCGTGCTCGACGATCGGCGCGCGCGTCCGGCCCTTCGCCGGACATGGCCCCCTCCACGCGATTGGACGGCGATTGGACGGCGATTGGACGGGCCGGGGCGCCGGCGCGAAGCTTCGCGCCGATGCGCCCCTTGCTCGCCGTCGTGATCGCGCTCGTCGCCTGCGCGAAGGCGCCGTCGATCGCCCCGGATCCGACGGCGGAGCGGCACCGCGCCGAGCAGGCCGAGAGCGAGCTCCGCCGTTTCGGCAAGGGCCGGTTCGAGGTGTTGTCGTTCACCGCCGAGCCGGAGCGCGTGCTTCGGTTCGTCGACGACTTCGACTATCCGACCACCCAGCACCACGTGCCGTTCCGCGCGCGCGTGCGGCTCACGGCGCCGCTCGTCGTTCTGGGCGACTCCGACCTGATCGCGCAGCAGAAGCTCCCCGGCTGGACGCCCGCGGCCACGCGTGAGGGCCTCGAGCTCACGTTCCTCTTCGGACCGGGGAGCTGGGAGGGCGGCAAGGAGCTCGACATCTCCGCCGCGGCGGCGTTCGACGATCTCGAGCCGGGCGACCGCTTTCGCGTGTTCGACAGGAGGCGGTGATGCGGGCGCGGCGCTGGATCGTCGAGCTCGTGCTCGCGGCGATCGTGATGCTGCTCGGTCTGCAGCTGCCGTTCGCCGACTCGGCGAGGATCGCGGCGATCGCGTTGCCGCTGATCCTCGGCGGCGCCGTCTGGGTCGTCTCGGCGCTGCTGCGCCGCGGCCCCGACGGCGCGTTGCCCTCGCTTCGTCGCCGCCAGATCGCCCTCGCGTTCTCCGCGAGCCTCGTCGCGCTCGTCCTCGCGCTCGTCGTCGCGACGCGCATCCGAGCGCGGGCGGTCCACTTCGTCGGCGCCTCGGGCACCGCGCGACCGCAGCAGGCCGACGGCGAGATCGGGTGGGCGCCCGGCGCGCCCGCCGGGACGGTCGGCGCACGCCTCGACGTCGCCGATCCCACGAGGCCGCAGATCCTGCTGATCGGCGACTCGATCGTGTACGGGCAGGGCGTCGACGCCTCCGAGACCGTCTCCTCGGCGCTGCAACGCGCGCGCCCCGGCGATCAGATCCTCAACGCGGCGGTCTCGGGGTACTCGATCGACCAGTACTTCCTCTACCTGCGGCGGATCCTCCCGCAGCTGAACCCGAAGGTGATCGTCGTCGGCCTGTTCTCGGGCAACGACTTCCAGCTGACCGCCCGCGAGATGACCTGGGGGAAGGGCAAGCCGCTGTACGCCGTCGAGCACGGCAGGCTCGAGCGGGTGGGCACCGCGTCGGGCTGCATCGATCGACTCGCCGGAAGCCTGCTGTTCCGTGCGTTCTGGCGCGAACCGCACGCGGCCAACGACCTGCTCACGAAGATGTGTGGCCCGTGCGCGCTCCGGCGCGGCGAGACCGAGGCGCTCATCGGCAAGCTGTTCGACGAGATCGACGCCCTCGCCGTCGCGCGCAACGTCCCGGTGCTGTGGCTGATGCTGCCGCTGAAGTACGAGCACAGCGTCCACGAGGAGACACGGTACCTGCACTACGCGCGCTACCACGACCTGATGCGCATCCTCCGCGAGCGACCTCGGCAGATCTTCGACTTCTCGCTCGACGTGTCGCCGCGGCACGCCGAGCTCGATCAGCTCTATCTCTCCGACAACGCGCACTTCTCGCCCAAGGGGCACGCGCTGCTCGCCGCCGCGCTCGATCGCGAGATCCGCGCGCGATTCCCGCAGCTCGGCGACGGCTCGAAGCCGCGCTGATGCTACGATCTCCGCCGCGATGATCCGCGACACCGACCGCGACGTGCGATGGTTCGGCGCGCTGTTCCTCGTCGTCTCCGCGATCGTCGAGTGGGCCTCGTTCCGCCGCGGCCATCCGTGGCCGTCGCTGCTCGTCGCCGGCGCGCTCGGCGTCGTCGGCGTGCTCGCGCTCGTCGCGCCGGGCAGAGCGCGTCCGCTCTATCGCGCGTGGATGGAGCTCGGTCGTCGGATCGGCCTCGTCACGACGCCGATCGTGTTGGCCGTGATCTACTTCGGCGTGATCACGCCGATGCGCATCGTGCTGTGGATCGTGCGCAAGGAGGTGCTCGCCCTCCGCCGCGATCCGCGCGCGACGAGCTACTGGGTCGAGCGCACCACCCGTCGCTTCGAACCGCGCGACTTCGAGAGGATGGGGTGATGCCGACGTACGTGCTCGGCATCTCGGCGTACTACCACGACTCCGCGGCCTGTCTCCTCGAGGACGGTCGCGTCGTCGCGGCGGCCCAAGAGGAGCGCTTCACGCGCAAGCGGCACGACGCCGCCTACCCGGAGCACGCGATCCGCTACTGCCTCGCCGAGGCTGGGATCACGCCCGAGCGACTCGATCTCATCTGCTTCTACGACAAGCCCGTGAGGAAGCTCGCGCGCATCCTCGAGTCGCACCTCACCGTCGCGCCGCGCGGGTTCTTCGCCTTCGCCAAGGCGCTGCCGGTGTGGCTCAAACAGAAGCTGTGGATCGCCCGCGATCTCGAGCGACGGCTGCCCGGCGACGCCGAGGTGATCTTCACCGAGCACCACCAAGCGCACGCGGCGAGCGCGTTCTACCCCTCGCCGTTCGACCGCGCCGCGGTGCTCACCATCGACGGCGTCGGCGAGCTCGCCACGACGTCGGCGGGCGTCGGCGACGGCGCGAGCCTCGAGCTGCACCGCGAGCTGCACTTCCCGCACTCGCTCGGCCTGCTCTACTCGGCGTTCACCTACCTCGCGGGGTTCAAGGTCAACTCCGGCGAGTACAAGCTGATGGGCCTCGCGCCGTACGGCCGGCCCGTCTACCGCGAGCGCATCCTCCGCGAGCTCGTCGATCTCAAGGAGGACGGCACGTTCCGCCTCGCGATGGAGCACTTCGCGTTCCTCGAGGGCGAGCGGATGATCCGCCCGTCGTTCGAGCGGCTGTTCGACGGGCCGGCGCGCGCGCCCGACGCGCCGATCACCCAGCGCGATCTCGACGTCGCGGCGAGCTGCCAGGCGGTGACCGAGGAGATCGTCCTCGCGCTCTGCCGCGATCTCCATCGCCGCACCGGCCTCGAAGATCTGTGCCTCGCCGGCGGCGTCGCGCTGAACTGCGTCGCCAACGGCAAGATCGTCCGGTCGGGCACCGGGTTCCGCCGCATCTGGGTGCAGCCCGCGGCGGGCGACGCGGGCGGCGCAGTCGGCGCGGCGTTCGCCGCGTGGCACGGGTACCTCGGGCAGCCGCGGCCGTCCCCCGGATCGCGCGACGCGATGCACGGCGCCCGCCTCGGTCCGCGGTTCGACGACGCAGCCATCGACGAGGTGCTCGCGAGCTTCGGCGCGCGCGCCGAGCGGCTCCCCGACGACGCGCTGCTCCCGCGCGTCGCGCGCCTGCTCGCCGAGGGCCACGTCGTCGGCTGGTTCCAGGGCCGGATGGAGTTCGGGCCGCGCGCGCTCGGAGCGCGAAGCATCCTCGGCGATCCCCGCCGCCGCGACATGCAGCGCACGATGAACCGCAAGATCAAGATGCGTGAGTCGTTTCGCCCCTTCGCGCCGAGCGTGCTCGAAGAAGACGCGGCGCGGTACTTCGATCTCGACGGCGACTCGCCGTACATGCTGGTCACCGCGCCGGTGCGACCGGAGCACCTGCTCGAGTGCTCGGCCGACGACGCGCAGAGGAGCGGTCTCGATCGCCTCGACGTCGCGCGGTCGAAGCTCCCCGCGATCACCCACGTCGACGGGTCGGCGCGCGTCCAGACGGTGAGCCGGCGGGACGACCCGCGTTACCACGCGCTCCTCGAGGCGTTCCGCGCGGAGACCGGCTGCTCGGTGCTGGTGAACACCAGCTTCAACGTCCGCGGCGAGCCGATCGTGTGCACGCCGCGCGAGGCCTACGTGTGCTTCCTGTCGACCTCGATCGATTACCTCGTCCTCGAGGATCGGCTGCTCGATCGGCGCGACCAACCCGAGCTCCCCGCGTCGGCGCGCCCGCGATTCGAGCCCGATTGACCGGCGGCGGCTATACTGCCCGCGATGGCCAGGAGGAGCCCCACGCTGCGCGTCGCGAGCGATCTCGCCGCCTTCGCCCTCGAGCACAAGAAGTGGTGGATCGTCCCGATCCTCGTGGTCAGCCTCCTGGTCCTGGTGCTCCTCGTCGTGGCGCAGACCCCGGTCGCGCCCTTCGTCTACACGCTGTTCTGAGCGGCGTGCTGCACGCTCGATGGGAGCGACGGCGGCTTACGCGCGCGCGGGCGACGACGCGCGAAGCGGCGACAGCGCCGTCGTCCACTTGAACAGCTCGTCGAGCATCGCGGTCGCGGACCTCTCGTGGAGCTCGCTGGCGGCGAACGCGCCGCTGTCGTCGATCAGCTGCGCGAACATCGGGACCGAGACGCCCTCGGGGATCGGCATCATGCGCAGCGCGGTGACGAGCTGCTTGGCCATCTGCACCGCGCGGAGGCCGCCCGACACGCCGCCGTAGCTCAGGAAGCCGGCCGCCTTGTAGTGCCACTCGTGGAACAGGTAATCGAGCGCGTTCACCAGCGGCGCGGGCACGCCGTAGTTGTACTCGGGGGTGACGAACACGAACGCATCGGCGCCGGCGACCTTCGCGCTCCACGCCCTGGTGTGCGCGTGTTCGTACTGCGCGAGGCGCGGGTGGTTCGCCTCGTCGAGCAGGGGCAGGTCCTCCTCGCGGAGATCGACGAGCGTGACCTCGAACCTCCCGTGCGCTCGGGCCCGGTCGACGAGCCAGCGCGCGAGCGCAGGACCCTTGCGGGCGGGACGGGTGCTGACCACGACCACGTGGAGCTGCGGCTTCATGCGGCCGTAGCGATGCACCCCGAACCGCTGCGGTGACGTGCTGCCGGGTCGAGCTCGGGCCTAGCTCGCAGCAAGCGCAACATTTTGGAACGTTTCATCGGTGCCGCGCGTCCAACAAAGTGGTTCGTCAGCCCCGCGCGGCGGACCCGAGGTTTGTCCATGGCCGCCGCGTCGGAGCCGCATCCACTGAGCTTGCTCCTCGTCGAAGACGACGGCGCGATCCGCACCACCTTCGCCGACCTCCTCACCGACGAGGGCTATGCGGTGGTCGCCGTCGGCGATCTGCGCTCGGCGATCGTCGCGCTCCGCAGGCAGCCGGTCACGGCCGCGGTGCTCGACTGGAAGCTGGAGAACGAGACCGCGGAGCCGCTCCTGCAGCACCTCGCCCGCGAGGGCGCCGCGACGGCGGTGGTGCTCGTGTCGGCTGCCCGCGAGGCCGCCGCCATCGCGTCGCGATTCCGCGTGCCGTTCCTGCGCAAGCCGCTCGACCTGACCGAGCTGACGAACACGATCGGTCACGCGATCCGCGCCGGCCTCACCCCTCAGCAGCAGCCGCCGCCGCAGCGTTCGTGAGCGTCAGCGCGCGACCTTGAGGCCGTAGTTACGCAGGATGCGCTTGGCGACGACCTCGATGTGGACCTCGTCGGCGCCGTCGTAGATGCGCGCGGCGCGCTCGTGCGCCCACCAGAAGGCGAGGGGCGTGTCGTCGGTCATGCCGAGCCCGCCGAGGCCCTGGATGGCGCGATCGATCACCCGCTGCATGGTGCGGGCGACCGTGAACTTGATGAGCGAGATCTCCTCGCGCGCCGCGTAGGTGCCGCCGTTCTCGATCTTCCACGCGGCGTGCAGGACCATCAGGCGCGCGGCGTGGATCTCGGCGCGGCTCTCGGCGATCCACTGCTGGACCATCTGCTTGGTGCCGAGCGGCTTGCCGGGGGCGATCTCGCGGGTGGCGGCGTGGCGGCAGAGGATGTCGAGCGCGCGCTCGCAGATGCCGATCCACCGCATGCAGTGGTGGATGCGCCCGGGGCCGAGCCGCAGCTGCGCGATGGTGAAGCCCATGCCCTCGCCGCCGAGGAGGTTCGAGAGCGGCACGCGCGCGTCCTGGTAGCTGACCTCGCCGTGGCTCGCCCAGTCGCCGCCGCGATCGCCCATGATCGAGAGGTTGCCGATGATCTCGAAGCCGGGCGTGCCGGTCGGGACGATGATCATGCTGGCGCGCTGGTGCGCCTCGGGCACGTCGGGGTTGGTCACCGCCATGCAGATGGCGAACGCGGAGCCCTCGGCCGCGGTGGAGAACCACTTGTGGCCGCGGATCACCCACTCGTCGCCCTCCTTGCGCGCGGTGGTGCCCATCCACACCGGGTTCGAGCCGGCGTACTCGGGCTCGGTCATGGTGAAGCAGCTGCGGATGTCGCCGCGGATCAGCGGCTTCAGCCAGCGCTCCTTCTGCTCGGGCGTGCCGAGCTCCATGAGGATCTCCATGTTGCCGACGTCGGGCGCCTGGCAGTTGAACAGGTAGTGGCCGACCGGGCTCTTGCCGAGCTCCTCGCTCATGTGCGCGAACTCGAGGAGGCTCAGCCCCGCGCCGCCGTGCTCCTCGGGGATGTGCGCGGCCCACAGGCCCGTCTCCTTCGCGCGCTGCCGCGTCTCCTTCAGCACCGGGAGCATCGCGGGAAAACCCTTGCGCCGCAGCTCGGGCTCGAGCGGGAAGACCTGCTTCTGCATGAACTCGCGGACGGTTTTGCGGATCGCGGTGACCTTGTCGGATTCGGAGAAGTCCATGGCAGCCGATTCGTACCGCAGCACGACGCGGCGCGATATGCGGCCGATCGCTGGCGACCCCGGCTCGCGGCGAGTAGACCGGGAGCATGCGCCAGGCTGGAGTCATTGCTCTGTTTGCGCTCTCGGTCATCGGATGTGGCAGCGACGAAGGGGGCTCGCTGCCCCCGGGCATCACGCCGACCGACGGCGGGAGCGACGCGCCCGCGGCGACCTCGCCGTGCGTGGTGACCAGCAAGGGCACCGCCGGCGTGATGCTCACCGGCACGTTGCTGCTGCCCACGGGCGAGCCCTCGCCGGGGTCCGTCCTGGTCGACGCGGCGGGGAAGATCGCCTGCGTCGGCGCCTGCACCGCAGGCGAGGCGACGGTGCTGACCTGCGACGGCGCGGTCATCGCGCCGGGCCTGATCAACGCGCACGACCACACCGACTACAACGTCGGCGGCCCCTACGTCCACGGCACCACCCGGTGGACGTGGCGGCAGGGCTGGCGCACCGGCGCGCTCGGCGAGAAGGAGCTGCCGACGATGCCGCGCGTGAAGAACGACACCGAGAGCGCGATCGCCGAGCTGCGCTTCGTCCTCGGCGGCGTCACCTCGATCGTCGGCTCCGGCGGCGTCGACGGCCTCGCCCGCAACCTCGCGAAGTACCCGAAGAACAAGGACACCGCCGATCTCGCCGGCAAGACCGCGATCTTCGACACCTTCCCCCTGAACGACACGACCGGTCGCGTCACGCCGGCCGCGTGCGATCCGACGAAGGTGGTGACCACCGCCGACGCGTTCAAGGGCGGCGCCTACGTGCCGCACGTCGCCGAGGGCATCGCCGTCGAAGCGAACAACGAGTTCCAGTGCCTCTCGCAGTCGAGCGTGGGCGTGATCACCGACCGCACGGCGATGATCCACTCGGTCGGGCTCAGCGCGAAGGACGTCGCGGCCACGGCGAAGGCGAACGCGATGATCGTGTGGTCGCCGCGCTCGAACATCGACTACTACGGCGACACCGCGCCGATCACCGTGTTCAAGGCGGCCGGCGTGAAGATCGGCATCGGCACCGACTGGCTCCCCTCGGGGTCGATCAACCTGCTGCGCGAGCTCCAGTGCGCCGACGCGCTCAACCAGAAGTACTTCGCCAAGGCGCTCTCCGATCGCGAGCTGTTCGACATCGCGACGAAGAACGGCGCGTCCGCGGGCGGCTACGACAAGGAGATCGGCAGCCTCGCGGTCGGCTTCGCGGCCGACCTCGCCGTGTTCGACGCGCGCGTGAGCAAGGGCTTCCGCGCGGTGATCGACGCCGGCGTCGAGGACGTGCGCCTGGTGCTCCGCGCGGGCAAGCCGCTGGTCGGCGACGCCGAGCTGGTCGACGCGCTCGGCGGTACCTGCGACGCCCTCGAACTGTGCGGCGTCGCGCGCAAGGTGTGCCTCGACGTCGCAGGGGTCACCCTGGCGGGCATCCGCACCGCGCTGACCACCAACTACCCGCTCTACTTCTGCAAGGGCAAGGCGCCGACCAACGAGCCGAGCTGCACGCCGTGGCGCGACACCTACCCGGCCGGCACCTCGGCGACCGATCGCGACGGCGACGGCATCGAGGACGGCAAGGACGACTGCCCCGACGTGTTCAACCCGCCGCGCCCGCTCGACATCGGCAAGCAGTCCGACGTCGACGCCGACGGCTTCGGCGACGCATGCGACGCCAAGCCGCTCGATCCGGCGGCGCACTGACGGCAAGTCGTCAGTCGTCAGTCGTCAGTCGTCAGCCGTAGCGAGAACCGCCGCTGTCTCGTCTCGTCTCGTCTC
>JACPFM010000053.1:0-26116 GCA_016182965.1 Deltaproteobacteria bacterium
GCGGCCCGCCAGGCGCGGTCAACATCCGGCGCGGGCTCCAAGAGCTCGGCCCAGCAGCGAGAATGCTGGCGCTGCTGAATTAAGGCGCCGGATGAGACCAATGGTCAGGGATTCATCCCGGGGGGATTCAGGGACACGCCCCAGTGCCTCGAACCGACCCTCACACGGTCGCGTCGGCGGGTTGCTCCTCGAGGCGCGGCGTCGTCCCGCCGGCGAGCTCTTCTTCAGTGGGCTCGCGCTTGTAGCCGCAGCCTTCTGTGACGCACTGGATCATGGGGCGCGCCTTGTTGCCGCCGCGCACGAGGAAGGCGGCGCCGCAGTCGGGGCAGGGCTCCGGAATGGGCCGCTGCCACAGCTTGAAGTCGCACTTGATCGTCTCGTGCTTGTAGTTCGAGCAGCCGTAGAAGGTGCGGCCGCCGCGCTTGGCGGGACGGATCTCGATCAGCTCGCCGGTCTTGCACTTCGGGCACTTGACCCCGAGCGGCACCGGCTGCGCGTTCTTGCACTCGGGGTAGCCGGTGCACGAGAGGAACTGCCCGTAGCGGCCGCTGCGCAGCGCCATCGGCCGCCCGCACACGTCGCACAGGTACTGGGTGAGCTGCGGCTTGGCGACCGACAGGTTGCCCTCGGCGTCGATCTCGAGGGGACGCGTACCCTTGCACTTCGGGTAGCCGCTGCAGCCGAGGAACCATCCGCGCTTGCTCCAGCGCTTGAGCATCGGCTTGCCGCAGAGATCGCAGGTCTCGTTGGTCGGCGAGGGCTCGGGCGTCCAGCGCTTGAGCTTCTTCGCCTTCTCGAGCTGCTTCTTGAAGCGCTTGTAGAAGCTGTCGAGGAGCTTCTCGCGGGGGAGCTTGCCCTGCTCGACGAGCTCGAGCTCCTCCTCCATGTTCGCGGTGAACTCCGGGTCCATGAAGTCGAGCGCTGCCTCGACGAGGCCGTCGACGACCATCTTCCCGAGCTCGGTGGGCTTGAAGGTGCGCCCGTCGGGCTTCTCGACGTAGTCGCGCGCCTGCACCTTCGAGATGATCTCGGCGTAGGTGCTCGGGCGCCCGATGCCGCGCTCTTCGAGGGCGCGCACCAGCGAGCCTTCGTTGAACCGGGGCGGCGGCTGGGTGAACTTCTGGTCGGCCGAGACGCCGGGCGGCGTGACCAGCGAGAGGACCTCGCCCTCTTCGAGCGCGGGCAGCTCGGTGTCGTCGTCCTTGCCGTCGTCACGCGCGGGGCGGCTCTCGGGCGCCTTCTCCTCGCCATCTTCCTCTCCGGCGAGCTCGGTGACCTCCTCGTCGGGCTCCTTGCGCTTGGCGTAGGCCTCGAGCCAGCCGCTGAACTTCAGCACGCGGCCGGTCGCGCGCAGCTGGTGGGTGACCTCGACGCCGTTCGAATGGATGTTCGCGTCGATGTCGGCGGTGGTCTGGTCGTAGACCGCCGGCGTCATCTGCGAGGCGACGAAGCGGTTCCAGATGAGCCGATACAGCTTCAGCTGCTCGGGCTTCAGCCACTTGGCGACCTTCTCGGGCGGCAAGTCGAGGCTGGTCGGGCGGATCGCCTCGTGCGCCTCCTGCGCGCTCTTGCGCGACTTGTAGACGTTGGGCGAGCCGGGCAGGTGCGCCTGGGTGAACGTCTCGCCGATGTACGCGCGCACCGCGGTGAGCGCGTCGTCGCTCACGCGGACCGAGTCCGTGCGCATGTACGTGATGAGGCCGACCGAGCCGAGCTCCTTGCCGAGCTCGACGCCCTCGTAGAGGCCCTGCGCCACCTGCATCGTGCGCTTGGCGGGGAAGCGGAGGATGTTCGCCGCGTCCTGCTGGAGCTTCGACGTCGTGTAGGGGGCCGGCGCACGACGCTGACGCTCGGCGCGGGTGACCTTGGCGACCTTGTACCTCGCCTTGGCGAGCTCGGACTGGACGCGGTGCGCGGTGTCGCCGTCGCCGATCTTGTCCTTGGAGATCGCCTTGCCGTCCCACGTGTGCAGCTTCGCGGTGAAGCCGGGCTTCACCTTGCCGACGAGGCGGGCGGCGAGGTTCCAGAACTCCTCGGGGACGAACGCCTCGATCTCGCGCTCGCGGTCGACGATGAGCCGCAGCGCGACGCTTTGCACGCGACCGGCCGACAGGCCGAAGGCCAGCTTCGACCACACGAGCGACGAGACGTCGTAGCCGACGATGCGGTCGAGCACACGACGGCACCGCTGCGCGTCGTAGAGGCGCGCGTCGAGATCACGCGGGTTGTCGACGCCCTCTTTGACGCCGCGCTTGGTGATCTCGGTGAAGAGCACGCGGCGGGTCGGCTTCTTCGCCCCCTTGAGCTCCTGCGCCAGGTGGAAGGCGATGGCCTCGCCTTCGCGATCAGGGTCCGTCGCCAGCATGATGGCGTCGGCGTCCTTGGCGGCCTCCTTGATCTCTTTGAGGGTCTTCTCCTTGCCCTCGATGACCTCGTAGGTCTCCTGGAAGCCCTTCTCGATGTCGATCCCGAACTTCTTCGGGAGGTCCCAGACGTGGCCCTTCGACGCGAGCACCTGATAGCTCGCGCCGAGGTACTTCTTGATGGTCTTCGCCTTTGCCGGCGACTCGACCACGACGAGCGTATTGCCACGGGACGCCATCGAAATCCGAAATCCTTTTTCGTTTCAGCTACTTGACAGACGGAAGACCCCGAAAGGGCCTTCCCTTGTTACCCCCTCGACCGTCCACGTCAAGAGGACGACGCGGACGGCCTCTACCGGAAGACCCGTCCGAAGCACCAGCTGGTCGATGGTCTTGGGGGCTTCCCGAAGGGCATCGAGCAGCCGTTTCTCGTCGGGAGGAGGAAGCACGGTCCCGGCGGTTCGAGCGCCGGAGAAAGGGAGGGCGGAGGAAGGCGCGACGGGAGGTGATGCCGTCGGCGGGCTCGAGGTGACGGGCCTGCGCGGCGGCGGGGCCGGGTTGGGATCGTGGGGCGCGTCGCGCCACGGTCGCGCCCACAGCACGGCGCTGGGGCTTCCCACGTCCTTGGTGTCGAGCCCCAGCGACTGCAGCAGCGGCTCGGGGGAGATCAACGGCTGACTCGTCGACAGCAGGTCCTCCAGCGATCCCTGCGAGGTCGGCTCCCACGGGGCGCCGGGGACGATCCACAACGGACGATGGAAGCGGCGCGCCTCGGCCGCGGTGTTGCGCGCGCCGCTCTCGAGGGGAGCGCAGACCACGACGACGTGCTCGGAGAGGGCGGCGATCGCGGCGTTGCGCTCGTGGTAGCGCGGCTTCTGATCGCGCTCGAGGAAGCCGACCAACCCGCCGTGGCGGGCGGCGAGGATGCGGCGGAACAGCGCCGAGTTGCCCGCGGGTGTGAGGCGCGACAGGGGATTGGGCAGCACCGCGACGGTGCGGCCGTTGACCGAGAGCGCGCCTTCGTGCGCTGCCGCGTCGATGCCGAAGGCGCCGCCGCTCACGATCGTCGCGCCCTTCTGCGCGAGCGTGGCCGCGAGCCAGTAGGCGTAGCGCCAGGCGTCGGGCGGAGGCCGCCGCGTGCCCACGATGGCGACGGGTGCGTGAAGCACATCGAGGTCGCCTGCGAGCGTGCCGGCGACCTCGACGTGTTCAGGGCCCCTCGGATACCGAAGGCGCCGCGGGAAACGAGCTTCGAGCGAGGAGATGCGCGTGGTCACGTCGTCGCGTCGACAGGGACGCGAAGGCGGTTGCGTGCGCCGCTCGCTCGTCGACTACTCGGCCTTCTTGGCGAGGTCGAACAGGTCGGCGATCTGGACCTTGTCCTGCTTCTTGCGCTCGAGGATCGTGTTGACGGCGCGCAGCACGCGGGTCTTGGAGGGACCGGAGACGTCCTTGCCGGCGAGGATCTTGTTCAGCGTCACCTCGCTCAGCGGACGGCCCGAGCGCGGCTTGCCGGTCGGCTTCGCCTTTCCCTCGTTGCCCTCGCCCTTGCTCTGGCGCTTGGCGAGCTTGAGCTTGCGGTCTTCGGGGCGGAGCTGCTCGAGGTCTTTCGACACGACGAGCAGCTGGCGGCGATCGATCTTCTTGCTGGAGAGGAACTGCTCGAGCTTCGACGGCATGGCACTCCTGTGCGCGAAAAGGGGCGCGCACTCTAGCCCCCGAGCGTGCTCTCGTGCAAGGCGCGCCGCTGCAGGCGGCTTGGGGGCGGCGGCTCGGGGGCGGCCGCTCGGGGCGACGATGCGGGGGCCGGCCGGACGCGGTCAGCGGGCGACGCGCGCTTCGGAGGCGGGCGCCTCTGCGGCGGCGGAGCGGTCGACCTCGGTACGCAGCTGTTCGACGAGCTCGCGCCCGCGCGCCGTCAGCTGGTCGCCGGAGGGGATCTCGACCTCGACGACGACGTGCAGCGAGCCCCGACCGCGGCCCTTGCCTTCGAGCTTGGGGACGCCACGGCCGCGCACCACCACCACGTGCCCCGTGTGGGTGCCGGCCGGCAGATCGATCTCGAGCGGCTCGTCGTCGAGCGCCGGCGCGGCGACCCTTGCGCCGAGGATCGCGTCGGCGAGAGAGACCTTCAGCTTGGTCGCGAGGTCGGCCCCGTGTCGCTCGAAGCGCTCGTCGGGCTCGATCTCGATCTGCACGAGGACGTCGCCGGGGCCGCTCGGACCGGGCATGCCCTGGCCGGGGACGCGGAGGATCTGCCCCTCGTCGATGCCCGCGGGGAAGGCGACGACGATCTTCTTGCTCTTCTCGCGGGCGCCGGCGCCCTGGCACGCCTTGCACGGCGTGGGGATGACCTTGCCCTCGCCGCGGCAGCTCGGGCATGGCGCGGTGAACATGACGAACCCGCGCGCGTTGGAGACGTGGCCGCTACCGCGGCAGTTGCTGCAGGTGACCGGCTGGGTGCCCGGCTCGGCGCCGGTGCCGTGGCACTCCTGGCACGGCGCGGGGAAGCGGATGCCGATCTCGCGCTTGCAGCCGAACGCGGCCTCGCGCATCGACAGGCGTTCGCCGATGCGGATGTCGGGCGCGCGCCGCGGCTGCGCCTGACGACCGCGACCGCGCGACGGCCCGCCGCCGAAGAACTCGCTGAAGAGGTCCTGGAAGTTGCCGAAGAGGTCGCCGAGGTCGACGCCGGGGAAGCCGCCGCCGCTGCCCTCGAGGCCCGCGAAGCCGTACTGGTCGTAGATCGCGCGCTTCTCCTCGTCGGAGAGCACCTGGAACGCCTCGGTCGCCTCCTTGAACCGCGCCGCCGCCGCCGCATCGCCGTTGTTGCGATCGGGATGGTGCTTGAGGGCGGCCTGTCGGTAGGCCTTTCGGATCTCTTCCGCGTTCGCGGTGCGGGAGACGCCGAGCACTTCGTAGAGGTCGCGGCGATCTTCCATCAATGACTCGGGGGGACTGCCTTGGGGGAACCCGGCAGGACGACGGGTGCTCCGCGCGTGACCGCCGGCAATGCCTTGGCGACTCTAAGTTCGGCCTCGAGCGTGTCAACCTTGGCGATCGGCCTTCGCCTGGGCCAGCTCCGTGGAAAGCTGCGCGATCAGCGCCTCTTGCTGTTGGAGACGCGTGCGCAGATCGTCGCCGGGCGTGGTGGACAGCGCGCGTTCGAGCGACTCGACCTTCGCGTGCTCCTGCGCGAGCGCCCGCCTCAGGGCGTCGAGCTCCGCCGCGGCCTCTCCGCGCCCGGGCTCCTCGCCGCCGTCGGCGCCGAGCCTTTCGAGCTCCGCGATGCGCCAGGATGCCGTCTGCAGCGCCGCCTCACGCCGCGCCGCGTCGCGCGCGAGGGCCTCCGTCCGTGCGCGCTCCGACTCGACCTCGGCCCGTGCCGCCTCGAACGCGCTGCGCGCCTCTTCGAGCGCGCGATCGCGCCGGCGGATCTCGGCGACCAGCGTGGCGAGCTCGCGACGCGCGAGATCGAGCTCCTGCAGCAGCTCCGGCGGCGGCGCGATGACCTGTATCGGCACCGGCAGCTGCCCGCCGCCCGCCTCTTCGACCTGCGCGACGAGCTCGCGGACCATTCGCTCCCGGCGCGCCAGCTCGATCTTCGCCTGCCTCAAGTCCTCGCCGGTGCTGCGGAGCGCCGCCTCGAGCGAGGCCACGTCGTGCTCGTGGGTGACCTGCAGCGCGACGAGCTCCTCGGACGCGCGCGCCGCGGTGGTCTCGGCCTGCGTCGCACGCTCGGCGAGCACGCGCGCCGCCTCGGCGTCGCGCGCGCCGCGGTCGACGACGGCCACCTGTTCGGCCAGACGCGCCTCCAGGGCGCTCGATTGGGCGCGCGAGGCGGCGAGCTCGCGCTCGCGCTCCATGACACGTTGACGGAGCTGCTCGGCGTTGGTCCGGGCCTGCTCCAGCGCCTGCCGCACCGAGGTGACCTCGGCGGCGAGCGACTCGCGCTCTTGCTGGAGGCGCGCCTCGTTCGGCGCGGCGCGCGGGGTCGCCAGCTGCGTGCGGGCTTCGATCAGCTCCGCCTCGAGGGCGAGGGTGCGCTCGCGGAGCTGCGAGAGCTCGGGGTTGGCGCGCGCCGCCTCGAGATCGGTGGACGCGCGGTGGTGCGCGCGGCGCTCGTCGTCGAGCTCCTTCGTCAGACGCGCCGTGCGGTCGCGCAGCTTGCGGACCTCTTCGTGCTGCGCGCGCAGCTCGTTGGACAGGCGCTCGGCGCGGAGCGCGTCTTCGCCGGCGCGCGCCTCGGCCTCCTGCCGTCGCTGGTCGGCGGCGCCGACCTGCGCGCGCAAGGCGTCGAGCTCGCCGGGATCGGTGGTCGCCTCGACGGCGACGGACTCGCGGGGGAGCTGGATGATCTCGTACGCCTCGAGAACGTGGGTGCTCGACTGGGCGGCGATCGCGACGAACCACTCCGGGGGATCGGGCTGCGCGACCAGCGAAGCGTCGAAGGCGATGGTGGGCTCGCGCTCGGGCGCGAACTCGGCGATCGCGTAGGCGGCGAACGGCGCGACGCCGGCCATGCGCACCTCGGCGAACTGCAGCGCGCACAGATCGTAGAACTCGGTGTACGAGGGGGAGGGCGCGCCCTCGGGCGCGCGCGTCCACGGCGCGCCGGCCTCGCGGTTGCGGCAGCCGATCAGCGCCACGCCGTTGCCGCCGACCAGCCGGCGCACGTACGCGAGGGCCGCCTCGGCGTCTCCGAGCAGCGACAGATCGGGGATCAGCGCGAGGTCGAACGCTCCTTCGCGCACGCCGAGATCGCCGGCGCGCAGCGGCGCCACGGTCACGCGCGGGTCGGCTCCGCGGCGCGGGCCGTCGACGGAAGGACGCGGGTCGTAGACGTAGAGGAGCCGCGCGCCGAGCGCGAGGACGGCTTCGACGAGCGAAGCGTCTTCGGGCGCCAGGATCGCGACACGGCGCCCGGCGACGAGCGGTTCGGCGTAGACGGCGAGGACGTGTGCCGGGGACAAGGGGGAGCGGAGCCTAGGTCCGCCCTGCAACGGCCGTCAAAGCGAACGTTTCGAGCGCCCCCGATGGGGGCGAGCGCGCGCCTCCGTCGGCGGACCGATCAGGCCGCCGCCGCGGTCTGCTCGGAGCTCGTCACGTCCGAATCGCGAGGGGCGCCCGCCGGCGCGGCGGACGCGAAGGCCTCGGCGGCCTCGATCAGCGCCGTGGCGCGCGCGACGATCGCCGCCGGGCGCGCTTCCGCCGGCCGTACGCAGAGCACCCGCTCGTCGGGGCTGCGTCCGAGCGCAAGAGCGATCTCGTCCTCGCCGCGCAGGGCGGGCGCGCCGCGCGTGAGCCGCTCGAGGTGCTCGGCCAGCCCGCTGCTCGCGTCGGTGCGCACTAGGATCTCGGGGCAGAGCCGCGCGCCGCCGGGGCCGTGCACGAGCCCGCAGCCGATCTCGAGGAGCCACGAGGCGCCGCGCTGCCTCGGCTCGACACGGACGCGCACCTCGTCGATCGCACGTCCGGCGGTGCGCGCGATCGCCCGCACGCGCGAGGGCTCGGCCTGACGCAGCCCCTCGGCGATCGGGAGCAGCCGATCCCACGCGCCGGCGACGCGATCGGGCGGCAGCTGCGCCGAGCGGCCGCTGAGGAACAGCGGCAAGAGCAGCGTCGCGTCGATCGCGAGCGCCACCGCCGCGCGCGGATCCCGTCGCGAGAGGAGGGCGATGGCGGCGCCGAACGCGACGGCGATCGCGCCGAGGGCGATCTTCGCGGTGCGCCCGCGCGGATCGAAGGGGCCGAGGGGCGCGCGCGATCCGGGTGCGATCGCGGCGTCGGGCACCGCGAGCCAGCGCCCGACCGCGCGCGGCTCGGCGGCGGGGAAGGGCGCGCGCTGCGTGGCCAGCGCCATCGCGGCCAGGACGCACGCCGCGCCGAGCAGGGGGAAGCTCGTCCACGCAGCGGCGATCGCGAGCGCCGACGTCACGCCGTAGCCGATCGAACGCGCGGTCGGCGACAGGCGCAGCAGCGGACGGAACGCGCCGGCGAGCTGCGCGTCGCGATCGCGGCGCGCGAGGGCGATCCCGAGCGCGACGCCGAGCGCGCCGGCGAGGACGCCGAGCGTGGTGCGGGCGCGTCGGCCGTGGGGCGCGGGGGCGACGCCGGCTTCCCGGTGCTCGTGCTCGAGCGCGGCGACGCTGGCCGCGACCGACGGCAGCGCCTTCGGATCGACGCGGAGGATCCAGCGCGTGTCGTCGTGCGGCGGGACGTGCGGGCGCGTGATCTCGAGCTCGTCGGCGAGCGAGCCTCGCTTGAGCGAGAGCAGCGCGACGCCGTCGGCCGGGTGCTCGCCGTCGCCGCCGACGTCGGCGATCGCGAGCTTCGGCTCGGTGGGCGCGGCCGGCAACGCGATGACGATCTTGCCGCCGTCGTAGCCCTCCGGCCAGCGGGGGGCGGTCCACGAGAAGCGGGTGAGCGCGCCGTCGCGCACGAACGCGTTCGCGCGCGCGAGGTCGACGCGGTAGCGGACCTGTACGACGTAATCGCCGCGCGGCACGCCATCGAGCCCGAGTCGCACGCGCAGCTTGCGCGGCTCCTTGGCCGGCTCGACGAACGCCTCGACGCTGCCGCCCTTGCCGTCGGTCGCGGTCGCCGGCCAGCCCGGGCCGTCGCGCCCCGCGAGCGTCGCCTGGTCGTCCGGGGGTTCGAGCCCGTCGTCGACGCCGTCGATCGCGAAGGCGCGGAACTTCTTGCCGGACACCCGAAGCCCGACCGTATGGGTGATCTGCGCGCGACCATCGGGCGAAAGCTCGATGCGGACGTCCGCCCGCGCCAACGAGGCGTCACCCCACGCGGCGCCCGCGCGCGCGTCGGCGGCGACGACCAGGAGGGAGCCGCCGAGCACGGCCGAGGCGAGGGTCACGGTCGTCGAGCGCCGGCGCATGGGGGAGCCTCCGCTCGTTAGCGCGCGGGGCGCGAACCGGGCGAGTTTTCGGCGCGCCGGCGTCGGGGTAGGACGGGACGGATGTCTCCCCGTGTCCGGCTCGTCCGCCGCGTCGTCGCCACCGCCCTCGCGGCCGCGGCGATCGCCGCCTGCGTCTTCGTCCCGCGCCTCGCCTCCAGTCAGGCCACGCCCCAGAAGCCGTCGCCGGCGCAGGGCGAGCTCGCGCGGCTCGCGAGCGGCGCCGAGTACAAGGGCTTCCGCGTCGGCGTCGAGGCCATCGAGATCGAGACCGGCCGCGTGCTCGCAGCCGGCGGAGAGCATCAGCCGCTCAACCCCGCGTCGAACGCGAAGCTGGTGACCGCGATCGCGGCGCTGGCCATCCTCAAGCCGGAGCACACGTTCGAGACGGGCCTGTACGGCCCTTCCACGAAGGGCTCGGTGCTCTCGGGCCCTCTGGTGCTCAAGGGCTACGGCGATCCGTCGCTCACGGTGGGGCACCTCTACGAGATGGCGCTGGAGCTGAAGCGCGACGGCATCAAGCGCGTCGAGGGCGGCATCGTCGTCGACCAGCGGTTCCACGACGATCGATTCGTGCCGCCGGCCTTCGAGCAGCAGCCGAACGAGTGGATGCCCTTCCGCGCGCCGGTGGCCGCGATCTCGCTCGACGAGAACGTCGTCGTGGCGACCATCCGCCCCGGCGGCGGCGATCGCGCGCTGGTCTCGTTCTGGCCGCCCGGGTTCGTCGAGGTCGAGGGCTCGGTGAAGCTCTCGGACGGCGGCGGCGCCAACGTGCAGATGCAGCTCGGTCCTTCGCCGAACGATCCGTCGCGGATGCGCGCGGTGGTGAGCGGCTCGATCCCGAGCGACGTGCGCGGCGTCACCTACTACCGCCGCGTGGAGGATCCGCGGCTGCTCGCCGGATACGCGATGAAGGCGGTCCTCGCGGACGTCGGCATCGAGGTCAAGGGGGAGGTCCGCTCCGGCACGGCGAACGCGCACATGCTGCTCGCCCGCCACAAGTCCGCGCCGCTCGCCGCGCTCCTGCTGCCGGTCGGCAAGAAGAGCGACAACTTCTATGCGGAGATGATCCTCAAGACGCTCGGTGGCGAGAAGAAGGGGCGGCCCGCGGCGATGGCCGACGGCGCCGAGATCGCCACGCGCTTCCTCGAGCGCATCGGCGCGATCGACGCTGGCGTCGTGGTGAAGAACGGCAGCGGCCTCTTCGACGCCAACCGCGCCACGGCGCACGAGCTGGCCACGCTGCTGCGGTGGGCGTACCGCGAGCCGTCCATCCAGGGGGAGGTGCTGACGCACCTCTCGATCGGCGGCGTCGACGGCACGCTCCACGGCCGTTTCCGCTCGGAGCACGCCCGCCGCGCGGTGCGCGCCAAGACCGGAACGCTCGACGACGCCGTCGCGCTGTCCGGCTACGTCCTCGCGCCCCCCGGCCGCAGCCCGGTGGCGTTCTCGGTGCTGATCAACGACTGCAAGGGGAAGGTCGCGCAGGCGAGGGGCTTCGCCGACAAGCTGGTGGCGAAGATCGTGCACGAGGTGTGGAGCGGCAGCTGAACGCGCACGCGAACGCGAACGCGCACGCGGAAGCGAACGCGAACGCGAACGCGAACGCGGAAGCGAACGCGCACGCGAACGCGGAAGCGAACGCGCACGCGAACGCGCACGCGAACGCGGAAGCGCACGCGCACGCGCCTCTAGACTCTAGACTCTAGACTCTAGACTCTAGACTCTAGACTCTAGACTCTCGACCGACTGACGACTGACGACTGACGACTGACGACTCCGTCAAACCGTGAAGTCCTTCACCACGATCTTCGCGCGGTCGCCGATGCCGAGGCCGAGGTCCGCCGCGGCGGGGATGTAGGCCGGGTCGCGGCCGACGTCCTTCAGGGACTTCATGCCCTTCTCCTTGCGGATCTTGTCGACGAGCTCCCAGCCGAACACGTCCATCGCGACCGGATCGGTCGTGACGTAGACCGCCTCGTGCGGGACGTACGAGACGACCTCGACCGGGCCGCCGTCGTACATGACCTTGTAGCCGTCGGTGATGTGCAGGCGCACCCGGCTCTTGATCGCCTCGTGCGCGTAGAGCTTCGCGATCTGCGGCGAGGCGTGATGCGCGTGGTGCTCGTGCGGCACGTTGATCGAGCCGTGCGTCATGTTCTTCAGGCAGCCGGTGTAGCCGCAGATCGCGTGGTCCTTGATCAGCGAGACGTTGATCACGGCCGTCGCCTCCATCAGCGGACGGGCGAACTTGGTCTTGATCTTGGTCTTGCCGTCGAGGAAGGCGATGTCGGGCGTCGCCATGTCCTTGTTGGAGTGCACCACGCACTTCACGCCGGCGGGGACGTTCGACTGATCGACGCGCGTGCCGGCGAGGAACGAGCCGTACTGCTCGTAGACCACGATCGACGTCGCGGGGACGCCCGACTCGATGATGCCCGCGAGGATGACGTCGACGAGCTCCTTGTTGGTGCCGAACTTCTTGCCCTTGGCGATGCCGTTCAACTTCACGGCGACCTTGTCGCTCTTGTGCACGAACTTCGCGAAGGCGGCGCCGAGGCTCTTCTCGCCGGTGAGCTCGAGCATCGCCTTCTCGAACATCGCCTTGGCGGCCTCGGGCTTGGGATAGAGCCCGTTTGGCTGCAGCGACCCCGCGCGCGAGACCTTGACGATCTTGCCCGGCGCCGACATCGGCGTGAACCCGGTCGGCGGAGACGCCGCGAGGGACGTCTGCGCGCTCGCGGTGCCGGCCTTGCCGAGGCCCGTCGCGACGACGGCTGCGCCCGCTGCGGTCGTGCCGATGAACCCGCGCCGCGAGACGCCGTTGTCGATTTCGTCGTGCTTGCCCATCCGTCTCCTCCGTAGTCCCTACGATGCACGCCCCGACCGGCGCGGCGCGCCCCAAACTTGCCGTCAAACGGCGCGCGCGTCGACATCTGCGCGTCCCCGCGCGCTCGACATGCATTTCGGGGGCCGCCGGCGGCCGCCGGCGGACGGCGGCGTCCGCCGCGCCGAACGAGCGGAGAAACGCGGGAAATCCCGGCGATCGGCCGCGCCTCGGCGGTGGCACCGCGCGAGCAATGGGGGCGGTCGCCCGCTCGCGTCGATTTCCGGCGCAGCGCGGCACGGAGATCGCCACCAATGGAATCGTTCAGCCGCAAGACCAAGGCCGTCTACACCGTCGTCGAGAAGCAGGGCAGCAAGTCGATCTGGGTCCGCATCGGGTGGGCCCACGAGAACCAGGACGGCTCGTTCAACCTGTCGCTCGACGCGCTGCCGGTGAACGGCAAGCTGCAGATGCGCGACTGGGAGTCGCGCGAGGACTGGCTCGCGCGCACGGCCCGCCGCGAGGAGTCGGCCGCTGCGCCCGCGATGTGATCGCACCCGCCGCGCGGGCAGGCGCCCGGCCGGCCCGCGCGGCGTCCCCTTAGTCCTCTGACTCATCTCGACCCTCAGGAGCTCGTCATGCAACGCCCCTCCTCGCGGGCGCGCCGGTGGATGGCGCTCGCCCTGCCGCCCGTGCTGCTCGTCTTGCTCGTGATCCTCGGTCGCCGCGCGCAGAGCGCCGCCGCGGCCCCCGCGTCCTCGACCTCGTCGCCGGTGACCTCCGCGCACGAGGGCGGCGTCGACGAGACGGCACCTCCCCCGCCGGACGGCGGGTCGGGCGGCCCCGAAGCGTCGCCGCCCGCGATCGAAGCGCTGCCCGATGGCGCGATCGTGGTCGATCTCAACCTCGCGTCGGAGGAGGAGCTTCGTCGACTTCCGGGCATCGGCCCGGGGCGCGCGAAGAAGATCCTCGAGCTGCGCGCGCGGCTCGGCCGAATCCGGTCCGTCGACGATCTCGCGCGCATCAAGGGCTTCGGGCGCACCCTGATCAAGAGGCTCCGCCCACTCTGCAAATCGTCGGCAAAGACGTGAGAGCCCGCGCGGGAGGGAGCGCGGACGGACGTGATCCCTGAAAGCGCGCCGCCGGGCGGGCTCACCCGGTCACCCGTTGCTCTGCTTTGCCTTCCTCTGCCGCAATCGATCCTTGGATGCCGGAGATTATTCGGACTATCTTGGGTCATCCCGCAGTCGACGTGGCTCGAGGGGAAGGCAGGGGGGGTCGTCATGCAGGCCGAGGCGAAGGGTGGGCTCGCCGACGTGCGGCGCGAGGGGCGCCGCGACAGTGTGACCAAGGGCAGCGAGAAGCTGCCGCCAGACGCGCGCCTCTTCGCGCATCCACGCCTCGAGATCTGCGGCGCCATCGCGCGGCGCGCCGGCGTCAGCTTCCGCTTGCTCTGCGACGAGCTGGAGCTCAGCGACGGCAACCTCAGCGCGCACCTGCGCGCCCTCGAGAACGAGCTCGTGATCGCGGTCGAGCGCACGTTCGATGGCCGTCGCAGGCTGTCGCAGTACCGCTTGACCGATGGCGGGCGCGAGCGACTGCGCGCATACGTCGACTGGGTCCAGTCCTTCGTGCGCGCGCTGGAACCACACGTGGCCGACGGCGGCAGCGCCGGCGCCGGCGTCATCCCCGGCGGGCGCGTCGCGGTCGCGCGGTCCGTCGAGCCGGATCGCTGACGCAACGCGGCTTGCCGGCCACGACCGCGTGATGCGCTGACGCTCCGCATGGTCATTGCACGTGTGCTTGCACCCACCCGACCCCGGGTCTAGGACGCGTTCGTCCGCTGCACGCGTGGCGCGCCCCGTGCTGACTCACGTCGGCGCCACGCGCCGCGCTGCGAGACACCATCTCCACGCAAGGCGAGGAAGGATCCCATGGCCACCAAGATCGCGATCAATGGGTTCGGACGCATCGGCCGCTGCATCGTTCGCGCGATGATGGAGCGTAAGGACAGCGACCTCGAGCTGGTCGCGATCAACGACCTGACCGATCCGAAGACGCTGGCGCACCTCTTGAAGCACGACTCCGTCCACCGCCGCGCACCGTTCGAGGTCGGCGTCGTCGAGGACGGGCTGATGATCGGCGGCAAGAAGGTGAGGGTCACCGCCGAGAAGGACCCGGCCAAGCTGCCGTGGAAGGAGCTCGGCGTTCCGCTGGTGCTCGAGTGCACCGGTCGCTTCCGCGATCAGGCGGGCTGCAAGAAGCACATCGAGGCGGGCGCCAAGAAGGTCATCATCTCGGCGCCTGGCGAGAAAGACGTCGATGCGACGTTCTGCGTCGGCATCAACGCCGACCAGTACGACCCGGCCAAGCACCACATCGTCTCGAACGCGTCGTGCACGACGAACTGCCTCGCGCCCGTCGCCAAGGTCATCGACGAGACCTTCGGCATCGTCAAGGGCCAGATGACGACGGTGCACTCGTACACCAACGACCAGATGGTGCTCGACCTGCCCCACAAGGATCTGCGTCGCGCGCGCGCCGCCGCGCAGTCGATGATCCCGACCTCCACCGGCGCCGCCAAGGCGATCGGCCTCGTGCTGCCGCGCCTCGTCGGGAAGCTCGACGGCTTCGCCATCCGCGTGCCGACGCCCGACGTCTCCATCGTCTGCCTCGTCGTCGAGGTCGAGAAGAAGACCGACAAGGCGGCGGTGAACGCGGCGCTCGAGGCGGCCGCCAAGGGCCCGCTCGCCGGCGTCCTCTACTTCTCGAAGGAGGAGCTGGTCTCGTCCGACTTCATCGGCGACCCGCACTCGTCGACCGTCGACTCGAAGCTCACGCAGGTCATCGGCGAGAACCTCGTGTCCGTGCAGTCCTGGTACGACAACGAGATGGGCTTCTCCCACCGCATGGTGGACCTGGCGAAGCTCATGGCAGCCAAGCTCTGATCCGCGGGAGGAACCCACCATGGCGATGCTCGACGGCGTGCAGTCCATCCGCGATCTCGACCTCGACGGCCGGCGCCTGTTCATCCGCGTCGACTTCAACTGTCCGCTCGGCGACGCGCCGGACGGCGGGATCAAGGTCACCGACGACACGCGCATCCGCGAGGCGCTGCCGACCATCCGGCTCGCCATGGAGAAGGGCGCCAAGGTCATCCTCGCGTCGCACCTCGGCCGGCCCAAGCCCGGCAAGGACAACTCGAAGCTCTCGCTCGAGCCGGTCGGGGCGCGTCTCTCGGAGCTGCTCGGCGTCGAGGTCCACCTCCCCGACGATTGCGTCGGCGAGTCGGCCAAGCGCGTCGTGCGCGACCTGCGCGCCGGGCAGATCTGCCTGCTCGAGAACCTCCGCTTCCACGCGGAGGAAGAGAAGGACGACGAGGCGTTCGCGCGGCAGCTCGCCGAGCTCTGCGACGTCTACGTCGACGACGCGTTCGGCGCGGCGCACCGCGCGCACGCGAGCGTGCACGCGCTGCCACGCCTGATGCCGCAGCGCGCGGCGGGCCTCCTCATGCAGAAGGAGATCACCGCGCTGTCCAAGCTGCTCGAGGCGCCCGACCGTCCCTACGTGGCGGTGCTCGGCGGCGCGAAGGTCAGCGACAAGATCGACGTGCTCGAGTCGCTCCTCGAGCGCGTCGACGCGCTGATGATCGGCGGCGCCATGGCCAACACGTTCCTCGCGGCCAAGGGCGTCGACGTCGCCGCCTCCAAGGTGGAGTCCGACAAGCTCCCGCTCGCGCGCACCATCCTCGAGAAGGCGCGCGGCAAGAACATCGACGTCCTGCTGCCGGTCGACGTGGTGGTCGCCAGCGGCATCGACGCGACCGACGGGTCCATCGTCGACGCCGACAAGATCCCCGCCGGCACCATGGCGCTCGACATCGGGCCGCGCGCGGTCGCCGCGTTCGCCAAGAGGCTCGAGTCCGCCAAGACCATCCTCTGGAACGGTCCGCTCGGCCTGTTCGAGAAGGAGCCCTTCTCCAAGGGCACCTTCGGCGTGGCGCGCGCGATCGCCGACAGCAAGGCGTTCACGGTCATCGGGGGCGGCGACTCGGCGGCGGCGGTCCACGACGCAGGCGAGCAGGTCGCCGCGAAGATCTCGCACATCTCCACCGGCGGCGGCGCGTCGCTCGAGCTGCTCGAGGGCAAGAAGCTCCCGGGCATCGAGGCGCTCCGCGGCGCTGCCCGCGCGTGAGCGCACCTGGCCCGGCCCGCGCGTGGGCGCACCTCACCGGAGTCTCACCGGAGTGAAAGAATCGACATGAATCGCGCACGGACGCCGCTGATCGCCGGCAACTGGAAGATGCACCACGGCGGCGCCTCGGGCGCCGAGCTCGCCGCTGCGGTGCAGCGCATCGCCGCGCAGCTGCGTGGCGTCGAGTGCGTCGTGGCGCCGCCGTTCACCGCCCTCGCCGCCGTCGCCCAGACGGTCGCCGAGATCGCCGAGCAGACCGGCCACGCCTCCATCGGCGTGGCCGCCCAGAACTTCTACCCGGAAGAGAAGGGCGCGTTCACCGGCGAGGTGAGCGCGTCCATGCTCGCCGACGCGGGCTGCAACTGGGTGATCGTCGGCCACAGCGAGCGGCGCCAGCTCTTCGGTGAGACCGACGCCTTCGTCGCCAAGAAGGCGAAGGTCGCGCTCGAGGCGCGGCTGCATCCGATCGTGTGCGTCGGCGAGACGCTCGAGGAGCGCGGGGCCGGCGCGACGCTCGAGGTGGTGCTGCGTCAGCTGCGGGCCGCCACCGACGCGCTCGTCGCCGGCAAGGGCGCGGCCGTCGTGGCGTACGAGCCGGTCTGGGCCATCGGCACGGGCAAGAACGCGACGCCGGCCGATGCGCAGGAGGTCCACGCGGCCATCCGCAAGGAGCTCTCGGCTCGCGACGCCGGTCTCGCGGAGCGGACGCGCATCCTCTACGGCGGCAGCGTGAAGGCGGACAACGCGGCCTCGCTCCTCGGGCAGCCCGACGTCGACGGGGCCCTCGTGGGCGGTGCCTCCCTTGACGTGGCCGCTTTCGGGGCCATCTTGCGCGCCGCAGCGGAGCTGGCGTCCCGTCCGACTTCCGCGTAAAGGGAGCGCCCTCCCCGGATGACCGTCCTCCTCACCATCCTTCACGTCCTCGTCTGCGCGTTCCTCGTGCTCGTCATCCTGTTGCAGCAGGGGCGCGGCGGCGGAATGGGCGCGGCCTTCGGTGGTGCGAGCCAGCAGGTCTTCGGCGGCGCCGGCGCAGGCAACTTCCTCACGAAGCTGACGGAGGCGGCCGCGTTCACCTTCATGTTCACCTCGCTCCTGCTCGCCGGCCTCGCCTCGCAGCGCGGTCCGTCGAAGTACGAAGAGGCGGCGAAGGTGATCTACGCAGGTCCCGCGACGCCCACCGCCCCGGCGCCGAGCGCCTCCGCGCCGGCCCCGCTCCTGCCGAATCTCGGGTTCCCGCCGCCCACGGCGCCTGCGCCGACCACGGAGTCGACGGGCGCACCCGCGGGCAGCGGGCCGGTGCCCCTGATTCCGGAGCCTGCCGCGCCGCCTGCGCCCGCCGCGCCGCCTGCGCCCGCGCCTGCCGGCTCGCCCTGACGCGCGATGTCCCGTCCCTCGGGGCGTGACGTCGTCGGCGTTGCGCTCGTCGCGGCCATCGCGCGCGTGCTCGGCGCCGCGGTCGTCGCGGTGCTCGGCTTCCGCGCCGTGAGCGACGACGACTTCGCGCGCGTGGTCATCGCGCAGCGGTTCGCCGCCGCTCCGACCCTCGATCCCACGGGGACCTCCTGGCTCCCGCTGCCGTTCTGGACGGTGGGCACGGTGATGCGCGTGTTCGGCGCCACGCTCGAGGTCGCGCGCGTCGTCGCGGTGGTCTCCGCCGCCGCGTCCGGCGCCCTCGTGGCCGCGGTCGCCGTCGCCGCCGGTGTGCGTCCGCGCCGCGCGATGGCCGCGGCGATCGCGGCCGCCGCGATGCCGTGGGCGATGCAGCTCGCCGTCGCCACCGTGCCGGAGGTGCCGGCCGCCGCGTGCGCCGCCGCGGCCGCGATCACGGTGGCCTCGTCCTCGTCGTGGCTGCGCGTCATCGGCGGCGTCGCCCTCTTCGCGAGCACGACGAGCCGCTACGACGCGTGGCCGCTGTCGGTGGCGTTCGCGGCGCTGACCGCGATCGACGCGCGGCGCGCGCCGCCGCGCGATCGTGCGCGGTTCGCGATCGCCGCCGCGATCGCGCTGGCGGGTCCAGTCTGCTGGAGCGCCTGGCAACAGCTCCGCTACGGCGACGCGTTCCGCTACTTGCGGCTCGTGCGCAGCTACCGCCAGGCGCTCGGCGCGGGTCCGAGCCTGATCGAGCGACTGATCGGCTATCCGTACGGCGTCGTCGAGGAGCTGCGCGAGGCGCTGGTCGCCGGGATCGTCGGCGCCGCCTGCGCGTGGTCCATCGAGCGTCGCACCGCGCGCGGCGAGGCGTGCGTCCCGCTCGGCGTCGACTGGCGGCGGCCGCTCGGGCTCGCGCTGCTGCAGCTGCTCGTGTTGATCGCCGGAGACGTGCGCGACGGCGCGCCGACCCATCATCCCGAGCGCGCGCTGCTCGGACCGGCGACGATCGTGATGTTCGCTTCCGGTGACGCGATCGGCGCCTGGCTCGCGAACCTGCGCTCCACCGCGCGACGCGCGGCCTGGTCGATCGTGGCCGGCGCGGCGCTCCTGTCATGGATCGCGCTGCGCGTGCACCGCTCGCTCCGCTGGTATGACGGCGCTCCCCGGCCACGCGAGGTCGCCGCCGGTCGCGCCCTGTCGTCGTACGTGCCGGTCGGCACGCGCGTGCTGGTCGACACCCGCGATCTCGGCGGGATCGACTACGGCTACTACGCGGTGCTCGCCGCGTTCGGTCGCCCGCGCGAGGCGGAGATCGATCGCGATCAGGATCCGCGGCGTCCGCGCGGGCGTTCGTCGTTCGAGGACGATGGCCGCCTGCGCGATCGGCTCCTGCAGGGCGGCGCCCGGGCCGCGCTGGTCTGGGGCGACGATCGCCGTGCGCGCGCCGAGGCGCTCGGTGGGCGGGCCGTCGCCGAGGAGGCGCCGTCCGGGGCGGAGCCGCGGTGGGCGGTCATTGTCTTTCCGCCCACCCCGTGAGGGGGCCTTGACGAGGATCCGGCCGCGTCGTAGCCCCGCTGAACGTTCGTTTCGGTGCCCGTGGCTTCCGCTCGACCGCCCGAGCGCGCCCATCGGGGCCCGACGGAGGGGTTTACATGGCTGAAGGTCTGAACCGCGTGATGCTCCTCGGGAACCTGGGCGCCGACCCCGATCTCCGCTTCGGGCAGGGGCCCGACACCGCCGTGCTGCGCCTGCGGCTCGCCACGACCGAGAGCTACTTCGACAAACGCAGCAACGAGCGCAAGGAGCGCACCGACTGGCACAACGTCGTCGTGTTCGGCCGTCGCGGCGAGGCCCTGCAGAAGATCCTGCAGAAGGGCTCGACGATCTTCATCGAGGGTCGCCTCCAGACCTCGAGCTACGAGAAGGACGGCCAGAAGCACTACCGCACCGACATCGTGGCGACGAACGTCATCCTCGCCGGCCGCGGCAGCGGCGCCGCGCGCGAAGAGGGCGGCGGCGGTCGGCAGTTCCAGCGTGAGCGCCCCGCGTTCGACCGCGGCGCCGAGCAGCGCGGCGGCGGTGGTGGAGGTCGCAGCGGCGGTGGTGGCGCTCCTCCTGGTGGCGGCGCCGGCGGCGCCGGCGGCGCTGGCGGCGCTGGCGGCGGCCCCGCGCACGACGACGACTTCGGCGGCGGCTACTCCGATCCGAGCAACGAAGACGACATCCCGTTCTGATCGCAGACTCGTCGACCCGGGTCGCGCCCGAGCGGCGCCATCCGGGTCGACCCCCGAAACCGCACGGACCGTCGAGACGTCTCTCCCCCATGAACAAGCTCATCGCCGCGGCCGTGCTGCTCGTGATCGCCGTCGGGTGTCAGCGTGCGTCGACCGACGCCGCGCCCGCGCCCGCACCGGCCGCGTCCGGGTCTTCGTCGGCGGCCGCGCCGTCGTTCGAGACGGCCACCTACAAGCTCGAGATCGAGCCGATCGGCGCCTACAAGAAGGGCGAGGCGGCGACGTTCCGCGTCGTGCTGCGGACCAAGGGCGAGTTCCACGTCAACGAGGAGTACCCGACGAAGTTCAAGGCGTCCGACACCCCCGCCGTCCGGTTCGCCGCGGCCCAGCTCGGGCGCGCCGATCACCCCGAGGCGTTCAAGGCCGTCCCCTGCGCGTCGGGCAAGGACAACTGCACGCTCGAGCTCACCGTCGGCTTCACGCCGCAGGAGAGCGGCAAGGTCCGCCTCGGGGGCGAGATGTCCATCGGCGTCTGCAACAAGGACAACTGCATCTTCGACAAGAAGACGCTCGAGCGCGAAGTGCCGGTATCCTGAGGCGACCCGTGATTCCGCGACCGGCTCCCGGCTTCGTCGACGTGCGGCTTCGCGCTGCGCTGCTGGTCTTCGCGTTCGGCGCGACGGGGTGCGCCGTCGCCGAGGATCCCGGCTCCGCGATGTTCCAGCGCGACTCCGGCGTCGGCCCGACCGACTCCGGCGGCGTCGACTCGTCGGCGCAGCCGGACACGGCGCAGAAGGACACGTCCGCCGTCGATGACACATCCGTCGCGGCGGACACCTCGGGTGACACGTCCGTCGGAGACACCGGCGCGACCGACACCGGCGCGACCGACACCGGCGCGACCGACACCGGCGCGAGCGACACGTCGTCGACGGAAGGCGGCGCGTGCGTCGTCGCCGGCTGCACCACGAGCTCGGGCGATCGCCTCACCTGCGCGACCGGGCGCACGATCGGCCGACGCACCGCAGGGCCGCTCGCCGGGTACATCGCCACTGGCATCCCGCTGCCGTTGCCGACCGGGAGCTCGATCACCGACGGCACGCTCCTCTGTCCCGCGCTGGGGCCCGATCACGCCTACAAGCTGTTCATGCGCAAGGGCGAGACGGCGACGGTCACCCTGGCCGCCAAGACCGCCGACGTCGTCCTGTCGACGCTGTTCTGGGAGAGCCTCGACTGCGCGACGAACGTCTGCGCGGGCTCGCCGTTCAAGTGCGGCTCGTCGACCGGCGGCAGCTACACGGCCACCGGCGACGGATGGGTGACCATCGTGGTGGCCGGCCAGACGCCGTTCGATTTCGGCTCGTACGACATCAAGGTGGTGCTGACCGGCTGCAAGACCACCGACTGCGAGTGCCCGTGAGAGCGTCGTCCGTCGTCCGTCGTCCGTCGTCAGCCACGGCGCGAGAGCCCCGCCGTCGTGCGTCGAGCTGACGACGCCTTCCCAGATCGAAGGTCGAACGTCGAAGGTCGAAGGTCGAATCGAGAGCCCGTTTCCACGGGGTTCCAGGGGCTCCGCCCCTGGTTCGACCTTCGACCTTTTCGACCTTCGACCAGCCCGACGGAAGACTCACAGTCTCTGACGACTGACGACTGACGACTGATGACTGACGACTGACGACTGACGACTGACGACTCAGATCGGCGAGCGGCCGGTCTTCTGACCCTTCTCGTCGTACACGTAGAAGCCGCGGCCGGTCTTGCGACCGAGCCAGCCGGCGGCCACGAGGTTCCGCAGCACGATCGCCGGGCGGTACTTGTCGTCGCCGAGCTCGCGGTGCAGCACCTCGGCGATCGCGAGGCAGGTGTCGAGGCCGATCAGATCGGCGAGCTCGAGCGGACCCATCGGGTGGTTGAGCCCGAGCTTCGCGCCGGTGTCGAGGTCCTCGGGCGCGCCCACGCCCTCTTGCAGTGCGAAGCACGCCTCGTTGAGCAGCGGGATGAGGATGCGGTTGACGAGGAACCCCGGCGCGTCCTTCGAGAGGATCGTCGTCTTGCCCACCTTGCGCGCGAGCGCGGTCACGGTGGCGACGGTCGCCTCGCTCGACTGCACCCCGCGGACGATCTCGCACAGCTTCATCAGCGGCACGGGGTTCATGAAGTGCATGCCGGCCACGAGCTCGGGGCGGCGGGTCGCCGCGGCGAGCTTGGTGATGGAGATCGACGAGGTGTTGGTGGCGAGGATCGCGCCCGGCTTCATCGCCGCGTCGGCCGCGGCGAGGAGCTTGACCTTCAGCTCGAAGTTCTCGGTCGCTGCCTCGATGACGATGTCGCACGGGCCGAAGTCGGCCGGCCCCGCCACCGGGCGGATCCGCTCGACGATCTTCGCGCGCTCCTCGGCGGCGAGCTTGCCCTTCTCGACGAGCTTGTCGAGCCCCTTCGCGATCTTGTCGCGGCCCTTCTGCGCGAGCTCGAGGCTCGCGTCGGACAGGAGCACCTCGTAGCCCGCCTGCGCGGCCACCTGTGCGATTCCGCCGCCCATCTGGCCGGCGCCGATGACCCCGAAGACCCTCACGTGCGAAATGTCGTCGCTCATGGCCCGGCGCTATCGCGGGCCGACCCGCGTCGCAACGACGGCCGTCAGGAGGGCGGCGGGGGCCGGCACCCACCTAGCCGGCATGCCGGCGTCGAGCTCTCGGATCGGCCCGTCGCGACCGGATAACGCAACGCGCCGCTTGCGCTAGAATGGAGGGCCCACCAGCCCCGGGAGCTGCAGTCGATGCGTCTTCGTCCCTGTCTTCGGGCCTTCCTTCGGGCCGGCCAGAGCGCCGCGCTCGCCAGCCTGATCGCCGCCGCGAGCGGTGCCTGCGGCAACGAGTTCGACACGACGAGACGCGCCTCCGAGCCGCTCACGCTCGGCGACGACCTGTTCCAGGTCCTCTGCGATCGCGTCGCCGCCACGGCCGATCCGTTCGACCTCGAGGCGCGCAAGTCGCGCGTGGTGTGTCACCCCGACGGCGAGGGCAAGTACGGCGACGACTACTCCGAGGCCGACCGGCCGATGCCGGCGAAGGTCGCGGTGATGGTCCGCTACCGCCCGCGCCTGATCGAGGCGTTCAACGCGACGTTCCCGGACAAGGACTCGCTGCAGAGCGATCTGAAGGACCTGATGGCGGCGATGGTGCCGCTCTACGACGACGACACGCTCCCCGAGTCGACGCGCACCCTCGCCGCGCTGTTCGACGTGATCTCGTTCGATCAGACCAAGCCTCCGCCCGACGAGTCGCCGGTCGACGCGACCATCCGCAAGGCGAGGCTCGCCCGGGCGCAGGAGGTCCGGGCGGCGCTGGCGCGCCTCGGTGGGCGCAAGGGCTATCGCACGGTCTCGACCGCGATCGGCGTGGCGCGCCCGCTGCTCGCATACAAGGACCTGCACAAGGTCGTCGCCTCGACCATTCGCCTGCTCGGCCCCGGCGGCACGGCCGAGGAGCAGATCCGCAAGCTGCTCGAGATCACCCAGTACGAGCTCGCGAAGACCGAGATCGCGCCGCCGCGCAGCGGCATCACCGGGTACAAGGACCGCTTCTCGGGCGTCGCCGCGCAGAAGCCCAAGCTCACGAGCGAGATCCTCGCCAACCTGCTCGTCGACGCGCCGCCGCTGAAGGCCGATCTCTCCGGCCCCGGGTACCCCGCGACGTGGGCCGACGCGTACGCCGCCGACGGCATCGGCGGCGTCATGCCGACGGTGCCGTTCCTCGTGCGCGACCTGCGCGGCTTCGCTGCGTTCGCGACGAAGCCGGCGAACGCGCGCGACAAGGACGGCGACGGCCTCGTCGACATCGACACCGAGGGGCGCTTCCTCGCCGTCGACGGCAAGCCGCTCGACGTGCTCACCCCGTTCGCGTACGTGACCGCCGACGGCATCGAGGCAGGCAAGGGCCCGCGCGACGCGCTCGGCCGCGCGCTCGTCTCGGCCGGCGGCTCCACCCTGTACGAGTACGGCGACGCGTCGAAGACCATGCTCCACGCGGTGCTGGTCGACACGCAGACCCTCGCCGCCCCGTCGAACGGCGCCCTGCTCGATCTGGCGCACGGCGCGGTGTACCAGCTCGGTGCGCGCGTCGACGCGACGGAGACCTACGACGATCCCGACGGGTCCGCCAAGAAGTTCCCGGTCTCCTTCAAGAAGTTCGACGCGAAGACCGCGCCGCTCGCCGACCTGGTCTACGCGTTCGGGCGCGTGCTCGAGCTGCCGCGGATCGCCGACTACGTGGAGCTGCAGCGGCAGCTGATGCGCGACCATCCGGCGGCGCTGGCGCGCATCGTCGGCGCCGCGCTCTCCATCCGCGAGATCGCCAACAAGCCCGAGTACAAGGACATCAACCTCGATCCGAAGAGCCCGCTGTGGGACGAGGTGATCAAGATCGTCGGCGAGATGGCCGCCGAGCCCGACGTCATGCGCGACGTGCTCGACTCGTTCGCCGATCCGCGCGTGCTCCTGCTCCCGAACGGCATGGCGCGCTTCGCCGCCCACAGCGACGCGCTCGATTACAACCCGTCGGCCGACTCGTGCTGGGCGATGGGCAGCAAACCCGACGCGAAGTGCCCGCAGCTCAACGACCCGTGGTGGAACGTCACCCAGGGCGGCGTCAAGAAGGACCCGGCGCGCAAGGTCGACTGGTCGAAGCCCGACGACGAGAACAACCGCTCGCTGTTCCAGCGCTTCCTCTCGCTGATCAACGACTCGTACCTGGTGCGGTCGTGCAACAAGGAGGGGGGGAAGATCAGCACCAAGCTCGGGCCCATCCCGTTCACGCTGCCGATCTTCGGGACCTACAGCGAGTGCGAGGTGCTCGACGTGCCCGACCTCGCGGTGTTCTACCTGGGCTGCATCGCCGGCGGGAACATCGAGGGCACCTCGACGCCGCGCTGCAAGCTCCCGGTCACCGACGGCTTCGTCAAGGCGCTGAACAGCATCGGTCTGAGCGGCATGCTCGACAGCACGCTCGAGAGCTCGTCGGGCATCACGGGTCTCAAGCAGACGCCCACCGTCGAGGCGCTCAACCGCATGGTCATGTGGCGCAACCCCAACAAGTTCGTCACCGATCTGATGGAGCCGATGACGACCAACGTGTGCCCGATCGGCTCGTCGAAGGGCACGCGCAAGTGCGCGTCGCCCGACGATCTCCTCGCCAACCGCCAACGCGCGACCATCTTCATGGGCGAGGCGTACGACGCGGTGAAGGGCCTCGCGCCGACGCTCACCCCGTTCGTGAAGAAGCGCGGCGACGGAAAGGGCCGCGAGCAATACTTCATCCGGCTGGTGCAGACCTTCCACCGTCACTGGTCGGTGGGCAAGAACCCGGTCCGCTGCGCCGACGGCGGCACGCCCGAGTCGAACCCGAAGTTCTGCTACAAGACGAACGTCCGTCAGTTCGAGCCGATCCTCGCCGAGGCGTTCGCGACGGACATCGTGCCCGCGCTCCACGAGCTCACCAAGGTCGTGCGCGGCCTGTCGGTGAACGGCAAGTCGGGCAACGAGGTGATGGCGGCGCTCATGCGTGACCTGACCGATCCGAAGGTCGCCGCGGCGATGAAGCTGACCGATCGCGAGGGCAGCGCGTCGACGACGCAGAACGACGGCAAGGCCGTCCCGCAGCTGACGTACTTCCACCTCTTCGCCAACGCCGTCAACGCGTTCGACACCCGGTGGGCGGGCGAGAAGGGGCCGGCCGATCACGAGCTGTGGCGCGCCGCCCGCGGCAAGCTCGTCGATCAGTTCCTCGCGGTCGAGGCGCCCGACGGCGACAAGACGAAGTCGCGCTTCAAGAACCCGGGCGTCCGGACGGCAGGTCCGATCCTCATGGATCTGATCGACGATCGCATCGCCGAGCACAAGGCGAAGGGGGACCTCGCCGACTGGGCGAAGTCCGGGCTCTACAAGTCGTTCGTCGAGTCGATCGAGAGCCCGATCTTCGCGGCCGCGATGGACCTGCAGGAGAAGATCTACGCCGATCCCGAGGCGCGCAAGCAGCTCGGCGAGCTGCTCGTCTACCTCGCCAACCAGGCGAGCGCGAACGACGCGCTCGCCAGCGTGCTCACCGCGACGCAGGACATCCTGCAGCTCGTCGGCGACGAGGTGGATATGGTGCCGATCTACCACGCGGCGGCGCTCGCCGCGGCGCCTGACGGCACCCTCAAGCGCAGCCTCGATTTG
>JACPFM010000053.1:26130-35695 GCA_016182965.1 Deltaproteobacteria bacterium
ATTTGATCGAGAGGGTCGACAAGATCGAGACGGGGCATTTCGCCGACACGCACGAGGGGCGCCGGGTCATCCCGAAGGTCCTCGCCAACGCGGTGACGCCGATGGGCAAGTCGCAGGTCACGCCCATCGAGGTGCTCATCGACGTCATCGCCGATCTGCACCGCGCCGAGCCGACCGTGAAGGGGCCGTTCGAGGCGCTGGACTACGGCAGCGTGGCGCGTAACGTCCAGGAGTTCCTGGTCGACCCCGTCCGCGGCCTCGAGCAGTTCTACGTGATCGTCAAGAACCGCAACTATGATTGAACCCGCCCTCCGCCGGCGCATCGTCGCCGGCGCCCTCGCTGTCGCAGTCGCCACCAGCGCTTCGGCCGCGAGCGCGGCGGGGCTCTACTTCTCCGATCGCGGCGTGCGTCCCGTCGGGCGCGCCGGCGCGTTCGTCGCCGGCGCCGACGACCTGGGCGCGATCTGGTACAACCCGGCGGGCATCGCGTTCGCCGGCGAGACCGTGCTCGCCGACTTCAGCTGGCTGCGGTTCCGCTCGACCTACCAGCGGCGCTCGCTGGTGCGCGATCCGGCGACCGGCGACGAGGTCGTCCAGGGGTCGAACTACTTCCCGGAGGTCGAGGGCACCTCTCCGGTGCTGCCGCTCCCGACGGTGGCCGTCTCCAACCGGCTCGGCCTCGACGAGAAGTGGAACTTCGCCGCGAGCGTCATGGCGCCCTACAGCGCGCTGACGTCGTACCCCGAGACCGACATGCAGCACCGCGGCCGCACCGTCCCGCCGCCGCAGCGCTACTCGCTGGTCACGCTCGACGGCTCGGCGCTCGCGGTCATCGGCCTGACCGCGAGCTACAAGCCGAGCGACAAGTTCGCCCTCGGCGCCGGGCTGCAGATGCTCACCGGCACCTTCGCCTCGCGCCTCGCGTTCAACGCGTGCCCGCCCCAGGCTCTCCTCTGCGCCCAGGAAGATCCGCAGTACGACGCGTACACGCAGCTGAAGGTCGGCCCGATCTTCGCGCCCTCCGCCAACGCCGGGTTCATCGCCATCGTCAGCGACTCGCCGGGCGCGCAGCTCCGCATCGGCGGATCGTTCCAGCTGCCGTTCTGGGTCAACTCCCCGGCCAGCACGAAGATCCGGCTGCCGTCGGCCGCGGTGTTCCGCGACGCGTACGTCGAGGGCGATCAGGCGCGCGTGTCGTTCCGGCTCCCGGCGATCGCGCGCCTCGGCCTCGAGACGCGCCTCGGCGAGAAGAAGCAGACGCGCCTCGAGGTCGCGGTGTTCTACGAGGCGTGGTCGATGCACGATCGCATCACCATCAAGCCGGCGGGCGACGGCATCCGCCTGCGCAACGTCACCGGCTTCCCCGATCCGTACGAGGTCGGCGAGCTCGCCCAGGCGCGCGGGTTCCGCGACACGTTCTCCATCCACGGCGGCGTCGAGCACGAGTTCGACGCCGGCGGGTACCCGATGGCCCTCCGCGCCGGCGCCTCGTACGAGCGCAGCGCGGTGCCGCCCGAGTACCTCTCGGTGCTCACCGTCGATCTCGACAAGATCCAGATCGCCGCCGGCTCGTCGCTGTGGGTCGCGCAGAAGCGCAACCTGCGCCTCGACGCCGTGATCGGCTACACGTTCGGCTTCACCACCGACGTCGATCCGCGGTCGGCGAAGATCACCAAGGTGAAGGTCGTGCGCGCCAACGATCCGGCCGAGCAGGACCAGACGAAGATCAACGGCGGCCGCTACACCGCGGGCGCGATGCTCCTCGGCGTCGGTCTGGTCTGGAAGTACTGACGCTGTCCCACTTCGAGAACGCTCCGTCCCGGCCCGCTCGCCGGGCGCGCATGCGCGATCTCATGTCCGACGGGTGACCTTCCCGATGCGGCGTGAAACGGTACCGGGCAAGGGGGGTCGCATGACCGCACGTCGCGCGTTGCTGGCGTTCGTCTTGCTCAGCGGGTGTTCCAGCCGCGGCACGGAGAGCTCCGTCGCCGATGCGAGCGCGCCCATGGCGGACGACGGCGCGCCGGTGTTGGCCGTGCTGCGCGAGCTCCCCGACATCTCGCAGCGCTTCGCCACGCGCGGCGCGCTCGTGCGCGTCGGCGACGGCTTCCGCGGCGGCGCGGTCGACCCGTGGTCGGCGCCGGGCAGCAAGCTCGAGGTGACGATCCCTGCGAGCGGCGATCGGCCGCTCCGCCTCGCGATCGCCGGCGAGAGCGACGTCTGGATCACGATCACAACCGAGGGTCACGCCGCCAAGGCGGCGAACCTCGAGGATCACGCGGTGATAGTCCGGGGCGTCCGCCCGGCGACCGACGTGGTGCACGTCGCCACCGAGGCGCGGGTCGAGGAGCTGCGCGTGCTGCGCGATGCGAGCGCCCCCGCGTCGACCACGTATCGCATCCAGCATGGTCCCGGCGTCTCGCGTGTGCGGCTCGCGGGGCGTCGGGTCGAGGTCGTCGATCGCGCCGGCCTGGTCCGGATCCAGAGCGACGCGATCTTCGCCGTCGACGCGAAGGGCACGCGGAGGGAGCTCTCGGTCACCCTACGAGAAGACGCGAGCGAGAGCGTCCTCGAGGCGACGCTCGACCCCTCCGAGCTGAAGCTGCCGATCGTCATCGATCCGGCGTGGTCGGCCGCGGCGAGCGCGCCGGCGACGCTGAGCTGGCCGCAGACGATCTCCTTGAGCGACGGCCGGATCCTGGTGACGCAGGCCGCCGCCGACGCGTACCGCTACGCCCCGGCGACCAACACGTGGACCAGCGCCGGAACGCGCGTCTACGGCTCGGGCAACTACGCACAGGCGAGGCTCGGCTCCGGGAAGGTCCTCCTCGCCGGCGGCGGGTCGACCAACGCCGAGCTCTACGATCCGGCGACGAACACGTGGGCGGCGGCGCCTGCCATGGCCTACTCGCGCAACGGTGCGTGCGCGACGACCTTGAGCAGCGGGAGCGTCCTGGTCGCCGGCGGCTACAACTCGGCCGGCGTGCCCAACCTCGCCGTCGAGCTCTTCAACGGCACCGCGTGGACCACCGTGGCGTCGACGGCGAAGCGCTACAGCCAGCCGCGCTGCGTCACCCTCTCGAGCGGCAAGGTGTTGATCGCCGGCGAATCGAGCGGTCCTTCGACCGAGCTCTACGATCCGACCGCGAACGCCTGGGCGGCGGTCACGCCTCCCTCGGCACCGCAGGGCGTCTACGAGAACGACGCACGGCTGATCGTTCTGCTCGACGGGCGCGTGCTGTGGGTCTCGAGCCCGTACAAGGCGCATCGGTTCGATCCTGCGACGAGCACGTGGACCGACACCGGGTCGGTGCCTTGGCCGTACCTCTACGATCGCAGCACGGCGATGGAGCTCGTCGCGCGGAACGGGCACGTGCTGTTCACCGGCGGCAAGGAGTCGACGACCATCGCCGCCCGCACGCAGGCCTACGACTACGATCCCTCGACCAACGCGTGGACCGCGGCCACGTCCATGCTCACGCCCCGCGCGTACCACGCCATCGCGCGCATCCCTGCGGCGCAAGGAGGCGGCGTGATCGTCCTCGGCGGCAGCAACGACGACGGCCTCGCCGTGTCGACCGCCGAGATCTACACGCCGCAGCCGAGCGCGTCGGCGTGCGCGGGTGGCGCCGATTGCCAGACCGGCGTCTGCTCGCAGGGCTACTGCTGCGCGACGTCGTGCGCGGCGCCGTGCGCCGCCTGCGACTTCCCCGGGAGCATCGGGACGTGCACCGGTAGCTGCGGCACGGCGTGCGCCGGCGACGCCAACTGCCGATCGACCGCGTTCTGCGACGCGGGCGTGTGCACCGCCAAGAAGGCCAACGGTGGCACGTGCGTGGGCGCGCGCGAGTGTGCATCGGGCAAGTGCGTCGACGGCTACTGCTGCGAGAGCGCGTGCACCGCCACTTGCTATGCATGCGACGTCCCCGGTCGGCTCGGACGCTGCTCGCCCGAGTTCTCCGGCATGCCGCACGGCACCCGCAGCAACACCTGCGCGCCGTACGCGTGCAACTGGGGCGGCTGCCTCACGCAGTGCTCGGGGACCGACAGCTACTGCGCGACCGGGTACTACTGCAAGTACGACTCGTTCACGACCGTGTGGAGCTGCGTCGCCAAGCAGGCGAACGGCACCGCCTGCGGCGCCGGCAACGTGTGCACGAGCGGCACCTGCTACTCCGGCGTGTGCTGCGCGTCTTCCAACTGCGAGCCGTACGCGACGTGCGGCACCGGGACGTGTCCCACCACGTGCAGCGCCGATGCGAGCTGCAGCCCCGGATATTACTGCGGCAGCGGCGGCACCTGCATCGCCAAGCGGGACAACGGCGTCGCCTGCACGGCAGGCAGGCAGTGCCAGACCGGGAGCTGCGTCGACGGCGTCTGCTGCTCGTCGTCGTGCGCAGGGCAGTGCGAGGCGTGCGACGTCGAAGGGTCCGTCGGCAGCTGCACCACCGGCTTCCTCGGGCCCGCCCACGGCAGCCGCCCGTCGTGCTCGCCGTACGTGTGCAACTGGGGCTCCTGCGTGAGCGACTGCTCGGGCTCCGACTCGTACTGCGCCACGGGTTTCTTCTGCGGCGGCAGCAGCTGCACCGCGAAATACGTCAACGGCGTCTCGTGCACCGGCGGCAACCAGTGCCAGAGCGGGCAGTGCGTCGACGGCGTCTGCTGCAACGCGACGTGCACGGCGAGCTGCTCGGCGTGCAACCTGCCCGGCACCACCGGCACCTGCAGCCCGGTCGGGAGCGGGCAGCCGATCGGCGGGCGCACCTGCGGCGACTACGCGTGCGTGTCCGGCAGCTGCGCGACCTCGTGCACCGCCGACACCGCCTGTCGCTCCACCCACTTCTGCTCGTCGGGAGCCTGCGTCCCGAAGAAGAGCGTCAGCGACGCGTGCGCCGGCAACAACCAGTGCGACACCGGCTTCTGCGTCGACGGGTTCTGCTGCGACCGGGCGTGCTCCGGGCAGTGCGAGGCGTGCGATCTCTCGGGCAAGCAGGGCTTCTGCGATACGTCCTTCGTCGGGGCCCCGCACGGCGGCCGCGCATCGTGCTCGCCGTACGTCTGCAACTACGGCTCCTGCACGTCGAGCTGCTCGACCGATGCGTACTGCGCCGCTGGCTACTTCTGCAAAGGCGGCGCGTGCGCCGCGAAATACGTCAACGGCGCCGCGTGCTTCGGCGGCAACCAGTGCCAGAGCGGCAACTGCATCGACGGCGTGTGCTGCAACACGAGCTGCACCGCGAGCTGCTCGGCGTGCAACCTGCCGGGCTCGCTCGGGAGCTGCAGCGCGGTGACGAGCGGCAGCCCGGTCGGCGCCCGCACGTGCGGCGCCTACGCCTGCGTCGGCGGAAGCTGCGCGACCTCGTGCACCGCCGACGACGCGTGTCGGTCGGGCCACTACTGCTCGGCGGGCGCGTGCGTCCCCAAGAAGAACGTGGGCGCGACGTGCACCGGCAGCAACCAGTGCGGCACCGGCTTCTGCGTCGACGGCTTCTGCTGCGATCGCGCGTGCTTGGGCCAGTGCGAGGCGTGCGACGTGAAGGCGGGGCAGTGCTCGACGGAGTTCGCCGGCCCGCCGCACGGGACGCGAGCCTCTTGCGCGCCGTATTTGTGCCAGTACGGCAGCTGCGGCACCAAGTGCGCCTCCGACGGCGAGTGCGCGAGCGGCAACTTCTGTCAGACGAGCACCGGCCTGTGCTTCCCGACGAAGGTGAACGGCGCCGCCTGCACCGGCAAGAACGAGTGCAAGAGCGGCTTCTGCGCGGATGGCCGCTGCTGCAACACCGCGTGCACCGGCAAGACCTGCGAGGCTTGCGACGTCGGGGGCTCGGAGGGCTCCTGCGTCGACGTCGCGAGCGGCGCGCCGCACGGTGCGCGGTCCTGCTCGCCGTTCTCGAGCTGCGTCTCCGGCGCGTGCGCGACCACCTGCGGGGCGGACTCCGACTGCGTCGCGGGTCGGTACTGCGCCGGGGGCGCGTGCCTCGCGAAGAAGTCGAACGGCGCGGCGTGCACCGCCGAGAACGAGTGCGGCAGCGGCTTCTGCGCCGACTCCGTGTGCTGCAACGCGGCCTGCACCGACCAGTGCGCCGCCTGCAACATCGGCGGCAAGGTCGGGACCTGCTCGGCGGTGACCGGCGCGCCGCGAGGGACGCGTCCGGCGTGCACCGGCGTCGGCACCGGCACCGCCTGCGGCCCGGCCTGCAACGGCTCCGATACGACCAGGTGCCTGCCGGCGGCGGGCACCACGCCGTGCAGCGCCAACGCGTGCAGCTCGGGCGTCGAGACGCACGCGAGCTTCTGCGACGGTGCGGGCCGGTGCAACGACGTGCCGCGCTCCTGCGGGGCGTACGCGTGCAGCACCGCGTCGTGCAAGTCGTCGTGCATCATCAACGGCGACTGCGCGCTCGGCTTCTACTGCAAGGGCGGAGTCTGCCTCCCGGCGACCGGCCTCGGAGACGCCTGCAAGGACGCGTCGACCTGCTCGACCGGCTACTGCGTCGACGGCGTCTGCTGCGCGACGGGCAGCTGCGCCGCCGGGCACTCCTGCGCGACGCCGCTCGCCAAGGGCGTGTGCGCGAAGGATCTCGGGACCACCTGCGCCAACGCGGCGGAGTGCGGCTCCGGGTACTGCGTCGACGGTCGCTGCTGCGACTCCTCCTGCACCGGACAGTGCGCCGCCTGCGACGTCCTCGGCAAGGAGGGGCGCTGCACGGCGGTCATCGGAGCGCCGCACGGCGGCAGGCCGATCTGCGAGGGCACCGGCATCGGGACCACGTGCGGGATCACCTGCACCGGTCTCGACGCGAGCAAGTGCACCTACCCGAGCGCGACGGCGTGCGGATCGAACAGCTGCAAGGACGGCATCGAGACGCACGTCAGCTTCTGCAACGGCGGCGGCTCGTGCAACGACGTCCCGCGCTCGTGCGGCGCGTACGCGTGCGACGTCACCTCCTGCAAGACGTCCTGCAGCAGCAAGGCGGACTGCGCGTCCGGCTTCTGGTGCAGCTCCGGCACGTGCGTGCCCGTCGATCCGCTCGGGCGCGACTGCACGAGCAGCGCCTCGTGCGCGAGCGGCAACTGCGTCGACGGCGTGTGCTGCGAGTCCTCGACCTGCGGCGAGGGGAGGTCCTGCGCGTTCCCCGCGGCGAAGGGCAAGTGCGTGAAGGTCAACGGCACCGACTGCGCGGCCGGCGACGAGTGCGGGTCGAAGAGCTGCGTCGACGGCGTGTGCTGCGACCGCGCGTGCGACGGTCAGTGCGAGGCGTGCGACGTCGCCTCGCGCCGCGGCACGTGCTGGCCGGTCAGCGGCAAGCCGCACGGCAGCCGGACCGCGTGCTCCGACGGCGCCGGCGAGGTGTGCAAGGCGCTCGAGTGCGACGGGTCGAAGGACGTCAGCAAGTGCGTCGCGTACGCGTTCGGCACCACCAAGGAGTGCAAGGTGGCGACCTGCGACGTCGATCGGTTCACCGCCGCTTCGACCTGCGACGGCTTCGGCGGCTGTCGCACGCCGGAGACCAAGACGTGCGCGCCCTACGCGTGCGACGAGAAGGGTTGCCGCACCGACTGCACCGCCGACGCGCAGTGCGCGAAGGGCAATCGCTGCCTCGACTCGAAGTGCGTGCCGGTGTCCGGCGCCACCTGCTCCTCCGACGGGCTGTCGTCGGTCGCGAGCGACGGCAAGGTCACCGCGTGCCTCGCGTACCGCTGCCGAAGCGACGGCACCTGCGGCACCAACTGCAGCGCCACCACGGACTGCGCGCCCGGCAACCTGTGCGATCCGGGCTCCGGCGCTTGCGTGGCCGCGACGTCTCCGCCCGACGAGGGCGGCGGATGCGGCTGCGAGACCGCGGGACGCCGGCGTGACGGCGCCTGGCTGCTCGTCGTCGCGCTCGCGCTCCCGCTGCTGCGCCGGCGCCGCCGCGCCGGGGTCTCCAAGACGACTGACGACTGACGACTTGGCTGCACGGATGGGCCCGGCGCCGGTTCGAATGCCGGCGCCGTCGGGCGCTACGGACTTCGATGGGAGCGCGCTGCTCCGCGCCTCCGGAGTCCACATGCGCCGAGTCGTCGCCGTCGTGTCCGTTCTCTTCGCCGCGTGCGCGTCCCCGCCGCGTGCCGCTGCGCCCGAAGGCCCCGCGTCGAGCTCGACGTGCAGCTCGGTCGAGGCGTGCGCGGCCGAGGTCTCGCGCGATCCCACCGATCCCCACCTGCGGGTCCGTTGGGGCCGAGCGCTCGAGGTCGCCGGTCGCGCGTCGGCCGCGGCGCGCGAGTTTCGCGCCGCCATCCGTCTGGCGACCGATCCCGTCGCCGCCATCGACGAGGCGGCCGACGGGTTGATGCGGCTCGGCGACGCGCCCGGCTGCGTGGCCGAGCTCGACGTCCAGCTGGCCGGCGCGGAGAGGGTCCCCGCGCTCGCCGTCGCCCTGCGGCGCGCCCGCGAGCGCTGCGCCGAGGCGGCGAAGAAGGCGGCTCCCATCTGAGCTCGAACGTGGCCGTGGTGGGCGCGACCGGCGGTTTCCTGCGGGAAACGCCGCGATCGCTTCCTCCGCGCCTCCGTGTCCATTACCCCGGTATCGTGATGTCACCCGTGATGGCGGCGGCGCGGAGCACGCGCGGATGAAGGCGCGCACGCGGTGGGCCGCGCGCGCGGCCGAGCTCGTGCTGGCCGCGCCCTCGCTGGGGGTTGCGTGGGTGCTCGCCGCGACGGCCTGGGCGTACTCCGGCGGTGACGACGACAAGGTGCTCGGCGTGCGCGCGTCGCCGATCGTCGAGCTCGCGAAGAAGCACTTCGCCGCCGACGTGCGCGCGCTGACGACGTCGATCATCGCCATCGCCGTCGCGACCGGCGCGGCCATCGGCATCGCGGCGGAGCTCGCGCTCTACCTGCGGCGCCGGTCGCGGAGAACGCCCGCGACGTTCGTCGGGCGCACCCTCGCGCGCGTCCTGCTCGTCGTCGGCCTGCACGCGGCGCTGCTCTCGTGGGGCATCGCGCGGATGCCGCAGCTCTACACGGATCGGCTGTGGTCGCGCGCCGGGCAGGGGGCCGCGATCGCGCGCACCGCGCAGCTCGTGATCACCGACGTGCTCGGTCCGGCCGGCGTCGCCGTGGTCACGGCCGGGGCGCTGCTGACGTTCGTCGCGCCGCGGCGGCTCTCCCTCGATCTGCGCAAGGTCTTGGTGGGGCTCGGCGCGGTCGCCTCGATCGGCGTCGCGCTGTGGGTGACCGGTCGTCGTCACCTGCCGGCGAAGCGCGCCGGCGGACCGAACGTGGTCATCCTCGCGGTCGACTCGCTCCGCGACGACCGGCTCGCCGCAGCGGTCGCGCCGAACCTCGCCGCCGCGGCGAACGTGCGCTTCTCGCGCGCGTACGTGACCCTGCCGCGCACCCTGCCGTCGTGGACCACCATCCTCACCGGCCGCGAGCCGCACGCGCACGGCATGCGCACGATGTTCCCGCGCTACGACGATCGCGCGCGCGAGCTCCACGCGCTGCCCTCGCGCCTGAGCGCGCTCGGCTACCGCAGCGGCGTCGTCGGCGACTACGCCGCCGACATCTTCACCCGCGTGC
>JACPFM010000060.1 GCA_016182965.1 Deltaproteobacteria bacterium
AGTGATAGAGCCACCGGGCACCGTGACCACGCTGCGCGTCGCACTCCATTTCCACGTCCACGCGCGCGCCGTCGGTGAGCTCGACGAGGACGTCGAGACGGACGCCGCGATCGAGCACCAGGTCCTTCGGCAGCTCGGGGTTGAGGACCTTCACCTTCGCGATGGGCACCGCCGGACGGAGCACCGCGCCGAGAAGGGAGATCAGGAGCCGCTCGTTCGCCGGCGCGGCGAAGAGGAGTTTGAACACGACGTCGAGCTTGGGATCGAGCAGCTCCATGCGCCACCCGTACGCACGCCGTCGGCGGCGTGCAGGGACCGCGGACAAACAATGACCGATGGTGCCGGGGCGCTCTAGGGTTGCGTGATCGACGTGCGACGAACGCCACCGCGCTCCGAGATCACCCGTCGTTCGGCCAGACCCGCTTGTCGAGCAGCACGTCGAGCAGCGCCTGGAGCTGCTGATGGTCGGAGGCTTCGAGCTGGGCGCGCCGTGCGTCGTCGATCGTCAGTCCGAGGCGGGCGCTCGCTAGCGCGATCGACCCACGCAGCGCGTCTGCCCACTCACGTCGCACGGCCTCCGCCCGAGCCTCGGCCATGCCCTCCGCGCGCTGCTCGGCCCGATCGAGCCGACGCAGCAGCTCGGCCTCTTGCCGCATCTCGGCGATTTGCTCGGCGGAAGGCTCCAGGGAGAGGAGATAGAGGGGGTGGTTTGGATCGATCATGACGGGCGACTCGCTCGCCAGGGATTCTAGCGCGCCCGCCTCGTCGATCCGAAGTCCGCGTTCACCGAGGGCATGCACCTCGCTTCGTCAAAGCGGCTTCAGGAACTCGACCAGATCGCTCTTCTCTGCCGCGGTGAGGCCGAGCAAGAATGTCTAACGAGCCGGCGCAGCACGCCTGGACGCCGGCGCGCGACGCGAGGACGACGGCCGCTTCGCTGCCGACGGGGTCGTCCCCGCGGGGACCAGCTCGATGCGCAGACCAAGAGCGGCCGCGACCTTCGCAAACGTCGCGAGCGTCGGGTTCGGCGCCTCTGCCGTGAAGAGACGCCGAACGATCTCCGGCTTCGCGTCGATGAGCTTCGCCAGGCGGGCCTTCGAGTAGCCGCGACGAATGCGCGTTGCATCGAGGGTGCGGACGAGCCGGTCGGTGGCGTCGACCTCCCGGCGCGCGTCTCGATAGGCGGCCACGAACTCCGGGTCGTCCATCTGCGCCTCGACGAAGGCGTCGAAGCCGGTCTGCGGACGTGCGGCGCGGACCATGAACGTCAACGTAACGCAAATGTTACGCCCGTGCCAGGCGCGGGCGTTGAGCACACCTCAGCAACACGACGGAATCCGGGTGGTGTGGCGGCCGTCACCCGCCCCCCATCCACGCGCGTCCGCACCTCCTGCCCGACCAACAGCGTCGGTGGGTCTCGATGACCGACTCCCCGTATCTCGCGAACTGCCCCGTGGCCAACGTCGGGCGCGTCGTGAGGTACCGCAGGCCGAGCGTCTTCAGCCGGCGCGAGACGCCGAGCGGCACGAATAGCCTACGGGCGCAGCGCGTCGGGTGAGCGCGACGCACGCACGACCGGCAGCGTCGAGAAGGGCAGGTTGACGTACTCGAAGAACGCGTGCCCGACGCCGTGGCCCCATCGCGCGGCCGTCGATGAGCGGCCGCCGAGCGTCGCGTCGATCATGGCCTGCACGTCGATCGTCACGCCGAGGAACAAGCTCTGTCGCCGCGCCCCCAGGTCGTCGGGCGACGGCGTCGGTTTGTAGTTGCGCGACTCGAAGCCCAGCACGGGGTTCAAGACCTGCAGCAGGGCGAGCGGCCCACCGGCCTCGCGAATCGCGGCGATCGATCGCGGCTTGTAGGCCAACAGGTACGTCTGACCCGAGTAGTCCTCGGCGAAGTCGGCGCTCGCATGCCGCCGGAATGCTGCGCTCGGGAACCACTGGACGCGAAAGTCGATCGCCTCGTCGAGCGCGGGCCAGTTGGTCATGGCGACGGCGGCCAAGGCGCCGAGCGTGTTGCTGGCCATGTCGGCCGGGGAGAACTCGGTGAAATGGCCGTCGTTGACCTCGACGAAGAGAAACGCGGAGAGACACAGGCCCGACGCGATGAGGCTCGACGACAGCTTCCCCCACCCGCCGCTCCGCAACAGCTCGGTCCCGAGCCGCGACAACGCCAGGTTGCTCCAGACGTGCCCGAGCTTGTCGGCGCCGCCCGCGTAGGTCGTGTCGCCGAACCAGCCGTCTCCGCCGAACTTCCAACGCGGGAGCGCCGGCTTGTCTTTGTACCAGGCGAGCCACATCCACGTGCCGAGCGCGACGTACGAGGCGGTCAACCCGGCGGCGGAGGCGTTCCGGTAGTCGCTGGGCGGCTCGGGTGCCGTGGCAGCCAAAGCCGTGGGCGGCTCGCCGTTCCCGCTCGGAGCGGCTTCGGCGGCGCGCTCGCTGACGACGACGGCAGACGCCGCGACGACGGCTCGACGGAAGACGCGTGCGGCCGCTGACGCGACGGGACGCGTTCGGGAAGACCAGGGTGCTGCTCCGTGCATCCCCAAGCCTAACGGGCACCAGGCACCTCCCGAACCGGGCGCCGGCGGCCGCCGGCGGAACCTCCCATCCGCCGGAGGCGACGGCGCAGTTTCCTCGGTGATCCGCGCTACCCGCCGTTGGCGCCGATCGTGCGAAGGGTCATCCTCGATGGCCAAGACCGATCGCGCTTTCCGTGCCTTGGCGCGCGCCTCTCCGCGCTCCATCCTCGCGCTGCTCCGTCTCGTCGTCCCGCACCTCGTGCGCGTCGAAGATGACGACGTCGTCGCCCTCGATGACCCGCACCTCGACGTCCCCCCGCATCCGCGGGAAGCCGACTGGGTCGCCGCCGCCGGCGCGCGCGACATCTTCCACGTCGAAGGCCAGGGCTATCGTGACGGCGACTTCGCCGATCGTGTCTTCGCGTATCACCTGACGCTGGCGCTCCGGCATCCGGACCGGCACGTCCGCACCTACGCGGTGTGGATGCACAGGCCGGCGCGTGACCAGCGCCTGGCGACGGTCCGCAGGGGCGGCACCGCGATCCGCGTCACGACGATCGTACTGGCGGAGCTCCGGGCATCGCTGCTGCTGTCGCGTCCGGAGACGGCCGCGTTCGCGATGGCAGCAGAGCTCGATGGGATGTCGGTCGACGAGCTCTGCGATCGAGTCGTGCGTGCGCTCGCTCGCCCCGGGGCGCACCCGCAGGAACGCGCCATGGCCGGCGTGGCTGCGGTCCTTCGGGGGCGCTACGATGCGCTCATGCGCGCGATGGAGCGAGCGAACATGGAACCGGTGATCATCGAGGACCTCGTCGACTACGGCTATGACCTCGGCCTCGAGAAGGGCCTCGAGCAGGGCCTCGAGCAGGGCCGGGTGTCCGAAGCGATCTCGGCGTTGCTCGTGGTGCTCTCCGCGCGTTCGCTGCCTGTGTCTCCAACGCTCGAGGCGCAGGTGCGCGCGTGCACCGATGCAGCGGTCCTCTTGGCGTGGCTCCGCCGCGCGGCGGTCGCGCGCTCGATCGACGAGGTGTTCGGCGCCGAGTAGGCGTCGTCACGCCGGTTCGACAGCAGGCTGCTCCCAAGTGCGTCACGGTTCGTCGCCTCGCCCGATCGCCGGAGATGGCGCTGCCTTTCCGATGGAGATCGCGAGGACCTGAAGCGCGCAGCTCAACGCGCCACGAAGACCACCCGCCCCCCATCCACCCGCGTCCGCACCTCCCGGCCCACCTCCTCCACCAACTCGCTCAACCGCATCAACCTCCCCCGCACGATCACCACGTCGTTGTCCGCGCCCGCCTCGCCCTCGAGCCACGCGCGGAGATCGCCGCGGAAGCCCGAGAGCCGATCGCTCACGTAGGCGAGGCACCTCCGGAACAGCTTGGGGAAGATCAGCCCGCCGTGCGGGCCGATCGAGCGATCGGTCGCGAGGTGGAACGACGCGGTGCGATCGTGCGCCCACACACCGAGCTTCTCGATGCGCGCGAGGCGCGCGATCGCCGCGAAGGTCCTTCGATCGCCCGCCGGCTGGGTGTCGTGGGCGAGCGGGTAGGCCATCCCGGCGCGGAGCATCGCGGCGTTCAACGACGCGCGCACGTCGAGGGGCGCGCCGTCGCGGAACGCGTAGGCGATCACGCGGCCGTTGCGGTCGATGCTCCGGGTCAGGATGGTGCCGCGCACCCAGCGCGCGCGGGTGACCAGATCGTGCTCGACGTGCGCGTCGTCGATGCCGATCGCGTGCAGCAGCGTGTCGCGCGCGGCGTCGCCGAGGCGTTGCGCGTGCGCGAGGTAGTGCAGCTCGGGGGCGTCGATGCCCTCGAGGCGGAGCTGCACCGAGGTGTCCTTGGCGACGCGGAGGCGGAGCGTGCCGAGCAGCTCGTCGAGCGCGGCCAGGCGATCGGGTGCGAAGCGGATCGAGTCGCCGTCGGGCGCGTAGCCGGCGGCGACGAACGTGCCGGGGAGCACGTGGTAGCGCGGGCGGTCCATGGAGACCCCTCCTTTTCTCGGGAGATTTGCTTGGAACGCGTCCCGGGAGCTTGGAACGCGACCCGAGAGGCCTGGCGCGCGGCCGAGAGGTCTCGGCGGCGCGCGAAAACCGCCTGGTTCCGCGCGCCGGCGGCCTTGGCTCGCTCCTCGACGTCCTCGGCGCGCCCCGCCAGCAACCCGGACGTCCGGGCTGGATCCCGGATTTGTCGCCGATTACGGCCACTTGCGGGGGCGCCGGCTCGCCGGAGATCGCCGGCGAAGCCTCCGGGGCGCGTTCCAAGGGTTCGGGACCGCGTTCCAAGGTCTCCGGGTGGTGCTCGAGGCTTCCGAGGCGGCGCGCGAAGGTCCTCGGCCGGCGGCGATCGACAGCGGGACGGCGCGCGGCGGGACGTACGCGTCGGCGCACGTCCCGCGTTCGGCGCGGCATCAGTTGGTGGTCGCGATCTCGCCGTTCGACGGGGCGGCGGTGGGGACCGGCGCGGACTGCGGGCGGATCGGGGCGCGCTCGTCGTCCGACGCCTCGTCGTCGACGTCCTCGATCTTCCCGTTCGACTTGCGCTGCGCGAGGCCGAGCGAGATCAGCTGATCGCGGCGCGTGATCACCGTGCGCGCGGTGCTGCTCCAGTCCTCGAACCACGCGCGGAGCTTCAGCAGCGCGGCCTGCTTCTTCTCCTCGCGCTTGTCGCCGCCGTCGAGCAGATCGGGCGAGCTCTGGATCAGGTCGACCAGCGCGCGCAGGCGCTTGCGCTCCTTGTCGTCGATGCCGCGCTTGGCGAGCGTCGCCACCGCCGCCTGATCGGCCTTGCGGGTCGACTTGCGCTCGGGCGACTTCTCGAGCTCGTCGAGGCGATCTAGGAAGGTCATCACGCCCATCACGGCGGGCAGGCCCTGGCTCGGCTTGAGGCCGCCGCGGAACACGAAGTCGTGCTGCTCGGGGTGGAGGCGCGCGAGCGCGGCGCGCGCGCGGCGGAAGCCGCCCTCGTCCCACGCGTCGAGCTCCTTCACGGCCTCGGCCGCCTCGTCCTTCATCGGCGCCTCGACGTCGTCGAAGAAGCCGCACGACTCGGTGAGCAGGCGCCAGCCCTCGTTGTAGTCCTCGGCGCCGTAGCCGACGCGCTGGAGCGCGGCGCGGATCGGCAGGTTGCGCGACGCGCGGAGGAACACGAGCGCGCGCATGGGCGTGCCGTCGAGCACCTTCTGGCTGACGTCCACAGTCATGGTCGGAGTGATGGTCGGGAGGACGGTGGGGATCTTCTTGGCAGGCATGACACGAGTCCTTCTTCGGCGCGTGTGTTGGAGCCGTCGCGCGCTGCGCCGCGTGCGTCGCGTCGGTCGTGCGCGGCGCCATTGCGGGGGGCGTGCCGGGCGGGGCGATGGCGGGATCACCCGCGATTCGCCCGGTTTCGTGCGCGGTACGGAGGTCGGGCGTTCCGGAAATTCCGGACCGTTCCGGACCGATTCCGGACGGAGCCGGAATGGGGGTCGCGCGCGCCGGCGCTCGCGGGAGCGGCGCCGGGGGACCCGCTAGCATCGCCAGGTGAGCTTCGGACGGCTCCGCGCGATCGCGCTCGACGGCTCGCAGCCGGTCGGGCGGCGATTGATCGCGCTCGGCAGCGCCGTCCAGCGGTACTCGTGGCTGACGCAGACCAGCTACCAGTCGGTCCGCGAGGCGCTCACCTCCCGCTACGGGCTCGGGCGCCGGCCGCCGCCCGACGCGGCGATCCGCGCCGCGTTCGGCGAGCTCGACGACGCGCGGCGCGCGTTCCTCGAGATGCTCGCCGGCTTCCGTGCGCTTCGTCGAAGCGAGAAGCGCACCGGCGGGCGGCGACCAGCCGATGCAGCGGTGCGGGCGCTCTACCGATCGGCGAGGCTTGGTACGCCGCGGCAGTCGGGACCGCTCACGTCAGGGGCGTGAGACGAAGACGCGGCCACTCGCCGACGGCTTCGCCGCCTTCGCGCACGCGACCGGCCGCCGCCGGCGACCTCACCAATGCGCCGGGGTGCACTCCCCGACGAAGAGCTCCACGTCCGTGCCGACCACCGCGGCGTCGATGACGGCATAGAAGTCTCTCAGCGTTCGTTCGAACGCGCACGGGGCCGAACACCACGTCTTTGACGCTCTTCGCGCGGCGGGTGATCGACACGGTCTGCGGCTTGTCCCGAAGCTCGCCCGCGAAGATCGCGTCCTCGATCGTGCGCTGAATGCATATCGGATCAGCGGTGTCGCCCCAGCACGCGCCCTCGAGGACCGTGGCCTGGTCCCCTGCGATCGACAGACGCACGCGTGTGTCGCCCTCTGACCGTCCCTTGCGAATACAAGGCTCGAGTGCGACTGCGAGCTCGTTCCACGTCCGAATCACGGGACCGCGAGGACCGAGCACCGGGCGGGCGTCGTCGGCGACCACGCGCGGCGTCGAGTGGTCGCGGCATGCGCTCGCCGCGAGACACACGGCCAAGGCGTACGCGAACCAGCGCATCGTGGGGAGCGTAACAGGGGCGGGCCGAGTCGCTCATCACAGTGCGTCTCAGGCACAGCGGGTCAGCCGCGCTTGATCCCGTGCTTGTCGAGCTTCTCGTAGAACGTCGACTTCGGGATGCCGAGCGACTTCGCCGCCTCGACGCCGTTCCTGTTCGCGCGGCGGAGCGCGTCGAGCAGCCGGCTGCGGTCCGCCTCTTCGGGCGTCGGCGGCGCGTCGAATGCCTCAGTCGCTCGACGCCGCGTCGGTGCCGCCATCCGACGGCGTCGGCGCGGTGAAGTCGCCGCCGTCGTGCGACGCCGCGCGACACGGTTGAAGGTCGCAAGCCTTGCCGTTCGGGTAGCTCTCGACGTACGTGACTGTCGTCGTCGTCTCTGCGATCCGGGCGCCGCCGCCATCGATGAGGCGCAGTTCGTAGCGATCGCCGTCGGCGAGGCCGTACGGGTACGCGCCCGTGCCCGGCGCCCACGCCTCGATGACGAAGCGTCCAGCCTGTGCGCCCCATACCGTGTACGCCGCGTCGATCGCGCCGACGAGCCTCGCTCCTGAGCCCTCGCCGGCGCCGGTGGGCACCGACGTCGGCGTTGCGCGCGAGCACTGCGAATTTCGGCACATCTCGATCGTGCTCGCGAGGAGGACCTCCGTCGTCGTCGCCACGCGGAACGAGAGTTGCGCGCCGCTGACGCACCCGACCAACCCACAGGAGCCGAGCGGAATCGGGACGGCGTCCTCGACCGACGAGCAACTGGCCAGCGCGGCGAGGAGTACGGTCGCGGCGATGCTCATGCGTGAGGAGCTCATGCGAGGTTCATCATCCTCGCGTACCCCGTGCTCCCTGAACAGTCGTCGGGCAGTTCCGAGTGTTCCGGAGCGTTCCGGAGTGCGCCGGGGCGGAGGGGCGCTCAGCGTCGCTTGAGCCCGTACTTGTCGAGCTTCTCGTAGAACGTCGACCTCGCCATGCCGAGCGACTTCGCCGCCTCGACGCCGTTGCCGTTCGCTCGGCGGAACGCGTCGGCCAGCCGGCGGCGCTCCTCTTCCTCAGCCGACGGCGGCGACGGCGGCGGGGGCGCGCTCACGCGCGTGTGCGTCGGGAGGTGCTTGGGCAGCAGCTCGATCGGGGCGCCGGGCGGCGCCGAGAGCTGCGGGTCGGAGCACGCCATGATCATGGCGTGGGACAGCGCGTTGCGCAGCTCGCGCACGTTGCCCGGCCAGCGCCGGAGCATGCACGCCTCGACGAAGGGCGCGGTGAGGGCGACGTTCGCGTCCTTCAGCTTGTCGGAGGTCGCGAGCAGGAACGGGATCTCGTCGCGTCGCTCGTCGAGCGGCGCGAGACGCACCGTCGCGCCGCGGACGCGGTGGAGGAAGTCCTCGCGGAACCTCCCGCCGGCGATCGCCTCGTCGAGATCGACCGAGGTCGCGGCGCACAGGCGGAAGTCGACCCTCCGCGCGCGGCCGCCCCCGACCGCGGCGATCTCGCGCTCCTGGAGCGCGCGCAGGAGCTTGCTCTGCACCGCGAGCGGCAGCTCGCCGAGCTCGTCGAGGTAGAGCGTCCCGCCGTCGGCTTGCGCGAGCAGCCCCTCGCGATCGACCGCGCCGGTGAACCCTCCGCGCCGCGAGCCGAACAGATCGGCCTCCGCCGTGGTCGGCTGGAACGTCGCCGCCGACCACGCGACGAACGGTCCGCGCGCGCGTGGGCCGCAGGCGTGGTAGTGCCTCGCGAGCGCCTCCTTGCCGGCGCCGGTGTCGCCGAGGATGAGCAGATCGATCCCGAGCCGCGCGGCCTCGCTCACCGCGGCGCGGAGGCGGCGCTGGTGGGCGCTGACCACGTAGCCGCCGTCGATCTCGGTCGCGGGGCCCACCGGGAGGGGCCCGAGGAGCATCACCGTGCGGCCGACGCGCACGACGGCGCCGGGCTCGACGGAGACCTCGGTGACGCGCGCGCCGTTGACGAAGGTGCCGTGCCGGCTGCCGAGATCGCGGACGACGAAGCTGCCGAGCGAGGCGAAGACCTCCGCGTGGAGGCTCGAGACCCACCGGTCGGCGCCGAGGCAGACGTCGGTGTCTTCGCTGCGGCCGATCTTCAGGGGACGGTGCAGCGGGCGGGCGACGAAGGTGGGGTCGGTGCCGGACCAGAGGAGGAGGAGGCCGGGAGGGGGCGGGGGTGGGTCGGGCGAGAGGGCCGGTTCTTCGGCGGTCTCGTTGGGGGCACGGGGCAATTGTAGACGACGGCGTCGCGCGCGTGCGCGACTGGGTTCAGGCGGCTTCGTCTGCGTCGCGGACTCGACGGCGTGCGGCTGGTTCTGGCAAGGGGCACCGGACTCGCCCAAGCTAGCTAGCCTGCGCTGCCGGGCCCACTCGGCGGCAACATAGAATCCGCTGAGATGAACCGTTGCTCCAATGCGGACTGAAGGATGGCATTGGGGGCCGAGCCGCGGCCGACCACGACAATGAGGTCCGTGCGAGCACGAGTAAACGCTACGTACATTTCACGCAAGGCCTGCTGCTCAAGCGCAGCTGATAGCGTTTCATTTTCGTTCACCACCAATGGAACGACGCCCTGTTCGAGCCCAACGCAAACGACTGCGTCGAACTCCTGACCGCCGATCGCGTCCGGCCGGGCCACTGCGATCAATGGCTTACCGCGCGCTGGCAGCAACTCTCCTCGGCCTTCGATTACACGCACAGGATCTCTGCCGCGGCCCAGTTCGTCTCGCAGCGAATTCCAGTACCGGGCAGCAAAGCACACGACGGCAATCTGTCGGCGATTGGCTAGACGCAGCTCGCCCACAACTCGCGCGGCGACCTCGGGGCTGAATTCGGCTGAAGATTGCAGAAGCCGAGGCGGCCTCTCGCCAACGTCATGCTGAGAACTGGTGTCGCGCGTGAAGTCGGGAAAGTCAGCACCGAACAAGTCCGTGGTGTGTTGAATCACGAAGAAGGCGAGTTTCAGGATCTGATCGGAGCAACGATGTACGCTCCTTAGAGTCTCACTTCTCACGTCCTCCACGCCCAGCGCGCCAAGACCCGCAGACGTCAGCGCCCGAACTTGCTGCGCCTGATCGAGGGCGATGACGAGGGGAACGTGCGGCCCGCGCTTCGCCAACAGCGGGAACAGTCGCTTCTCGTTCTCATTAAACAGTTGTGCCTCATCTATGAAGACCACGTCGTAGCCTACTTGGGCGCGCTGCAGCTCCCACAGCGGGGTCTTGAGGCGACCAAGGAGCGAGAGCGCAAGATCGTCCGCGTCCAGCAGGCCGTGCTCGCGGGCAACGTCCTCCTGATACCGCAAGAAGATCTCCCAGACAATCTGTCGCTCCCGCTGTCGCAATACACCGTGTACCCGACTTAACCGCTTCTCGGACTCGACGTACTGCCGTGCATCCGATGCGCTGCTCATGCCCTGACCTTTGATCGCGACGGACACCTCATCGACGATCAGATCCGCGAAGCTCTCGAACAGTTCAGCCTCGCGACAGACTTGCGAAAAGAGCGTGCTGGCCTCCACCGCATCGCGATGGTTGCTGAACACGCGCCGAATGGCGTCGACAACCACGCCGCGCTGGTACCGCTTCGAGGCATCCGCATCACGATCAATCAACAACAAGTCAGATATCCCGAGGACCTCCCGCGCATAGTCAAACAGAGTCCGAACCTCAAGACGTTGAGCGGCCCTCGGGTCGAGGAAATCGCCGGCGCCGAGCTCGTTGAGGCGCGACCATGCCTTTTCGCGCATTGCGGAGTTATGCGCCACGTAGATTGCACGCCAATCGTGCCCCGACTGGCGTGCCTTCCTAAGCTGGCGGATGCTGAGGAGCATCATCAGAAGGGTCTTTCCGGACCCGGCAGCACCGACGATGCGTACCGGCTGGCGCTCAATAATGTCGTCGAGCAGCACGGTCCGCTGCGTAGCGGTTAGTCGCGCGCTGTTGGCGAGCCAGTCATCGTAGGTCCAAGCAAGTGTCTCGTAAACGTCTCCCGCGGCCACCGTTTGCAGTGCGGGCAGTGAGACGGGGACCCCATCGACCGTTCGTTCACCGTCTCCTGGTGTTCTCGCCGAAACAGCGCGTGCAACCTGAAGCGTAGTATGCTCAAGAGTCGGTCGGCTAGTCGACTCGATGAAGAAGGAGTTGGCTTCTGGCAATAGCGCACGGAGTGCGTTCAACTCGCGAAGAGACGCGTTGCGAAATGAGTTGTCTTCCCATGCTGGTCCCGTGAGGAGCACGCCGCGCACCACGGAGTGGTCAGTCGTCCCCTCGCCTTCCACATATCCGATACGGAAGTCCTTCCAGGCCTTCCCGCCCCCAGCAATGCACGTCGTGAGCCCCTGAAGCTCACTGCGCATCATCCACGACGAGTCGAGCAAGAATCCCTGCAACCGACGATCGATAACCTGAAGCTGCCGTAGTAGCACCTCACGAATGATTTCGGGTTCTGAAAGCAAACCGAATGGGTCGCTCAGACGGACAACTCCCCACGGCTCGGCTCCGGTACCGCTCAAGTAATCGACGTTCCACAGCGCAAGCAGGGAACCCGACCGTGAGGCCAGGATCCGTAGGGGCCCGGCCACAATGACACCCTTCCGCAATGCATCGTTAGTCGCTAGGGCAGGAAGATCAGCCGCCAGGGCCTCGAGGAGTGCCGCCTTTCCCAACAGCCACCCGGCGGTCTTCTGCGGAATTGCGAGGTAGTCCATGGCTTACGCCTTCCGAATGCCGCAGATGTCCTCTGCGAGAGTTGTTACGAGAGACGGGGCGAAATCCGGCGAGCCGACACGTGCATACAGTCCAGTGTATCTCGACAGTAAGTCGGCGAAGAACCTGGGCCGCAAGCGGGCGACCCGAACAGGTTTCTTGCTCTGAAAGAATCGCGCGGCTGGTAACGGTGCGTACTCGGCAATCGCCGCGGACCAATCTGCATTCGGGGCGTTCGCCAGATTGAGAATGTCAAGAGGCGCTGTCAAGGGATACCGAAACATCACCAGGGAGTGGCTCGCAAAGGAATCGTCCGCTACAGCCGCCACAGCCCATCGGCCGCGGGCTGGCAAGAAGTGCGTATCCGAGCGGAGCGCGTTTGTTACGAGTCTCTCGCACTTTGCGACGAAGTCGCGTTGACTGAACAACGTCACCAGGCTCGATATGTCCGACTTCAGCGTGGTGTGATTGACGATTGCCTTCAGGGCGCCAATCCCGGCCAGCACACGTGCGCGAAACTTGCCGTCGTCCGGGAGCGACTCGGTCAGAGCAAGTAAGGCCGCCAGCTCCTCTTCCGCCGGGATGCTCGACAATGTGAACGGCTCGCCTTTAGCCTGCTCGAAAAGGCATCTGCAGTAGTTCTGCGTTGCGCTGCGGATATCGGTGAGCGCAGAAAACGTTGCAAACCAAGCATCGAATGAGAGGATTGGTAAATAGGTTATCGTCTCACTCTTCGAGTTTTGGAGGTCACATGCGGGCGTCACAACGATCCCAGCGACGTGCTCCTGCTTCAGGGCGCCATAGGAGGGTAGTCCACACCAGATATCACCAGTTGCATGACCCGGCTCGGGTGTGTGATCGTAGTAGTCATCGGGCGTGGCGGGTGTTCCCATTTGCGGCCTCCAGGAACAACAGTGTTACTCGCGATGTTGGAGTCCGATGCGCGCGCGCGGTCTGCGTGTTCGGACTCGTGCGGACTTGGTCTTCAACTCCAGCGCGCACGCTTCGTTGCATTCGGCAGGTGTCGGTGGCAGCATGGCCTCGGTGGGGTGGTCGGGGGGATCTTGCGGCACAAGTTCACCCCGGAACGCCCGCGCGAGAACAGACGACTCGAGACGCGGTATTTGAGCGCGCGAAACCTCGGCGTCACGTGACAGCGCCGCGACTGTCGCATGACGTTGGGACAAGACTGAACAGACGACTCGCATCTCCTCGGCGGACGCGACGGGAACAGGCATTCCCGCCAATTGCCCGACATTCAAGGTCTTCCGGGCAACCTCACGCGACTCCAACAGCAGCCGTCGCTGGAGGGTGGATGATTTGAGCGCAAACGCGAGCCACTCCGAAGGCACTTTGGGTGTCAGAACAACTCGAGCGACCGCGCGGGCGATGTTCGCCCCGGCCAGCCCACTGTCGGCAATGGCGACACGACCGATCGAACCGACCACCGAGACCAGCACCTCGCCTCCTGCGAGACGCGAACGGTTGTATTCAGCGCCAATGTCCGCCGATATCGTTCGAAGGTCCGATCGCTCTACACGGAAGCCGTCATCCGGAAGGTCACATACGCGAACGAGCGGAACGCCGCCGCTCACGTCGTCCTCGCCTGGTTGCACGACGCCGTAACACACGCTGGAGTCACCCGCGCTCAGCTCGTCGATGCTACTCCATGCCCAGCCTTCCGGCAGCTCAGGCAAGGCTTGCGCGTTCATCGGCTCGGGCTCGCGGTACTTCTCCTTCCAGCGATCATCCGTCGGCGCCGCGCCCTTCGCGCGTAGCCGCGTGAGTTCAGCCTCCTCCCACTTCCTGCGGCGCTCGACGCGAATGCGGGCGAGCAGGCGGTCGGCTGGTTCGACGTCGGGGTGCTTGGCGCGCCACTCGGCGGTGAGCTCGCCGCGGAACGCCGCCGCGAGGATCGAGCGGCGCAGGGTCTCGAGCAGCGGCGGGATCGCGTCGAGCGCCTCCTTCGCGCGGCGGCTGCGGGCCAGGAGGTCTTCGACCCTGGCGACGATGCGGCGCTGCTCGCCCAGCGGTGGCAGCTCGATGCTTAGTTCCGCGAGGTCTGACTTGCGCAATGAAGGAACCGTCGTCGAGACGGCTAGTGGGTAGAGGTCCACCGTGCGGAGCCGGTGGAGCAAGAAACGTGGCAGCACGACCGCCGTGTCGGGCACGACACCCATGACGTTGTTGTCGACGACCAACGGACTACTCGCCTCGACCCGATAGTTCAGTCGAATTGACTCACCAATCTTCGGAAATAGGATGGTGCCACTGGGCATCGGCTTGGCGCGAAGAGGTTTCAGGTCTTGCTCGTCGACGTAGTTGGCGGCGCCGGACAAAACGTCTCGTCCTGACCGGATCGCGGCCGATAGGTCGCCAACCTTCGCGAACGCATACGCTCCGTTGCGGCGTCCCTGCAGAGCCGGTGGAAAACCGACACCCGAACGGATCTCCGCGATGTCGCCGAGCCGCACCTCAGACCAGCCAATGGGAAGGTCGTCGTCGCTCACGACCTGCCCTCCAACGCCGCCTGCAACCCCTTCATCTCCTCCATCGCCGTCTCCAACAACCCCACGATCTCCGCCGCAATCTCCTCCGGCTCCGGCAAATCATCGGCGTCCCGGTGCCCCTCGTCCTTCAACCACGCGACATCGAGGTTGTCCCCCCGCGCCTTGATCTCCTCCCGCGTGAACTTCCGGAACCTCCCCGACTCCCACTCGTCCTTCCGCCTGCTCTTCCCGTACGCGTCGCTCCCGAACGCCTTCTCGAACTCCGCGAAGTGCTCGCGCCCGAGGGGAGTGCGCTTGCCAAAGCTCGGCATGTTCGCGCGCAGATCGTAGACCCACACCGCCTTCGTGTTGCCCGTGTCCTTCGTCGCGCCGCGGGTGAAGAACAGCACGTTCGTCTTCACCCCCTGCGCGTAGAAGATGCCCGTCGGCAGCCGCAGGATCGTGTGCAGATCCGCCTTGTCCATCAGGTCCGCGCGGATCTGCGCGCCGGTGTTCTCCTCGAATAGCACGTTGTCGGGCACCACCACCGCCGCGCGCCCGCCCGGCTTCAGCCCGCGGTAGACGTGCTGCACGAACGCCAGCTGCTTGTTCGACGTGTTGTACGTGAAGTCGTCGCGCGTCGGCAGCCCGCCGCCCTTCTTCGTGCCGAAGGGCGGGTTGGTCAGGATGACGTCGGCCTTCGCCAGCCGGCCGCCGAGCGGCGACAGCGAATCGCCGAGGTGCAGCTCGCCCTCGATGTCGTGCAGCATCAGGTTCATCAGCGCGAGGCGATGGGTGTCCTGCACCAGCTCCACGCCCTCGAACGCGTCCTTCCGCTGAAACGCGATCTGCTTCTCGGTCAGATCGTACAGATCCTTCGTCTTCGCCTTCACGTACCGGTCGGCCGCGATGAGGAACCCGCCGGTACCGGCCGCCGGATCCTGCACCACCTCGCCGGCCTGCGGCTTCACCAGCGAGACGACGCAGTCGATCAGCGGCCGCGGCGTGAAGTACTGGCCGGCGCCCGACTTCTTCTCGTTCGCGTTCTTCTCGAGCAGGCCCTCGTAGAGGTCTCCGAGGCCCTCGCGCTTGGCGTCGTGCCAGTCGAGCTGGTCGATGTTCTCGACGAGCTTGCGCAGGTTGCGCGGTTGCCGGAGCGACGTCGACGCGTCGCCGTAGATCGCCCGCACGCGCGGCGAGCGCGCCTCGGTGCCGAGGTGCAGGAGGAGCCGGCGGTAGAACTTCAGCAGCTCCTCGCCATCCTCGGCGACGACGTCGTTCCACCGATAGCCCTTGGGGAGCTGACTCTCGGTCTCCGTCTCCTTCGCCATCTTGAGGAACAGGAGGTACGTCAGCTCGGTGACGTACTCGTGGTAGGTGATCCCGTCGTCGCGGAGGATGTGGCAGAGATTCCAGAGCTTCTGGACGATGTCTTGGGTCGTCATCGGGCGGTTCGCATGATCACGCGTGCGGAGCGCGGGCCACAAGACGAACGCAGGCTAGTCCGGGCCCGGATGGAAACCGAGCCGATATTCGAACTTGCCCGGTGCAGAGCTCGGCGGGTCGAAGGGGATCGAGGTGACCACCGCCGCCATGCATGACAGGAGCTCCTTATCCGCGAACGACGCGGAGTTGGTGACTTGCAGCGCGGAGATCCGTCCGTCCTCGCCGACGCTCGCGCCGAAGCGGATCCAGCCGTCGACACCCTTGCCGCTGCGCTTCGCGAAGTGCTCCCAGCAGCGTCGCAGGTCGGGGAAGTTCGCGCGTAGCCTGAGCTTGGTTCGATCGGGGTGCAGGTTGTCGAACGACGTGGCCTCCTCGACCATCTCCAGCCTCAGGAAATGGCGGAGACGCAGCTTGTAGCGCGACGCCCCGACCGCGGTCGTGGGATAGGTCGCCGCCTCGAGCGCACCCATGACACAGCCGGTGAGCGGTGCATCCAGCTCCGTGGTGAGAGCCTTCACGGAGCTCACCTTGCCGTCCGGACCGACGGTCACCTCGATGGACGCAGCGCCGTGTGGCCGCTTGCCGTCGCGCGCTTTGGCGTCGCCGATGCACCGAGCGACGCCGACGTCGGCCCAGCACGCACCGAGCACGAACGCAGCGGCCCGAGCGCCCCCGTCGTCGTCCGTGGTGGCCACGCGATAGGACAACTCCGGGTAGGTCCTGCCCTTCGGGATGAAGACGCCGTTCACGCACGAGTCGGTATCGGCCGTCGAGTAACGCGCGGGGGACGATCTCTTGGTAGGGTCGGGAGGGAGCGGGGGCGCCGGGTATCGAGGCGCCGCCTGTCGCGCGCATCCGACGGTGACGAGCGCCGCCGCGAGGAGGCTGTGCCGCACGCCTGAGCCCATCTGCTGAAAGTACCGGTCGCACAGCCACCTTCCAAGCCCGACGCCGCGGGTCGGGTGAAGTCAATGTGCGACGGCCGCCGTGCGACCAGCGACGCACGCTGTCGGATCCCTGGGTCAGCCCCGCCGGCGGTCCGGGAGGGACGGAATGCGAGGCGCCGCGTTGTACAGGCCACGCTCGCGCCGCCGCGCCGATCATTCGGCGAGCGCCTCCGCCATCATCTCGTGCCGCGACCCTGACGTACGCTCGCTCTCTTCCTGCTTGGCGGCCCACGCCCGCTCGTCGAGCGAACCGGTCGCGAGCGCCTGGTCGATCGCCAACGACTCGCGGTACTCCCGGCACGCCGCGGCCATCGTCCAGCTCGCCTGCAGGCCCATCTTCTCGATCTCGGCGCGGATCTCCTCGAGCGACGCCCGGAAGAACTCCTTCCGCGGGTTGACCTTGTTCACCTGCCGCCGCGCGAACAACTTGTGGAGCGCGTGCTCGAGCGAGGGCGCGTCGGTGTGCGGGATCATCGCGTGGACGTCGAACTCGAACGGCACGCTGGCGTCGCCGAGCTCGCGCACGCGGTCGAGCGGCTCGAGCCGGCGCGTCAGGCCGATCTTGTAGACGTGCTCGCCGAACGAGCCGACGTTCGAGATGACGTACACGTTCCCGCTCTTGGTCTGCTGCGCCATCGACACGGCGCGCTGGCCCTTCTCTTCGGCTTGCCGGAGCTTCTCCTCGAGCTCGCGGAGCTGCGCCTCGTAGCGCGCCTTCTGCTCGGAGGTACCCTTCTCGACCTCGCGCCGGGCCTTCTCCACCGCCTTGCGGAGCATCTCCTGCTCCTTCTCCGCCTCCTTGAGGGCGCGCTCGTACTCCTTCTGCGCGCGCTCTTCCTCGCGGATGCGCTCCTTGAGCGCCCGCTGCTCCTCTCGCTCGCGGTTCTTGAGCTCGAGCGCGACGCACGCCCACCTGAGCTCCTCGAGCCGCGCGGCGAGGTAGTCCGGCTCGATCCGGGCGTCGCGGAAGGCGCGGCCGTTGTGGTTCACGAGGGTGAACGCGTCGCGGATCTTGCGCTCGAGCGTGCCGAAGTTGTCCTCCTTCACGTCGGCGAGGATGGTGTCGACCTTGCCGTTGAACGCGTCGAGCACGAACTCGATCGCGGTCGCGCGCCGGTTCGCCTCGACGTAGTCGCAGTTGGCGGCGCCACCCTGCGCGATCATGTCGCGCGTGCGCTGGCGAGCGGCCTTCAACCGCTGCCCCGCCTCGGCGAACCCGAGCTCGTCGGCCAGCTCGTCGAGCAGCCCGACGGTCGGGACGACGTACCGATCGCCGTAGCCCTCGATGATGTTGCGCATCGCCTGCGCGGTCTGCTCCAGGCGCTTGGCGTCCTGCATGGCCGCGTAGGCCTCGCCGGCGATGGCCTGGGCCTCTTGGTGGGCCTTCGCGACGATCGCCGCCGCCTCCGAGTGGGCGTGCGCGATCGTGGCCTCGGTAGTGCTTCGCGCGTGGTCGCGGATGGCTTCCGCCTCGGCGCGGAGTCGCTGACACTCGCTCTGGGCGTGCGCGCGAACCCGCGCAGCCTCGGCCCCGGCATCGACGATCGTCTGATACCTGGCGAGCTCCTTCTCGCGTGCGGCGAGGCGGGCCCACTCCGCGTTCGCTTGGTGCAGCGCGCCCTGCAGCTGCAGCTGGTAGCTCGCCAGCTCCTGCTCGCGCGCCGCAAGGCGGGTCCACTCGGCGTTCGCGCGCTGCAGCGCGGCCTCGAGCTGCTGGAGGTGGGCCGCGCGGCGGGCATTCTCCTCGGCGGCCGACTGGAGGGCGCTCGTGAGTCGGACACGTTCACGGAACAACCAGGCGCCGGCCGCGATCGCGGCGACCAGCAGCAGGATCAGGAGGATCTCCATCGGGCTCCCCTCCGCCGACGGATCGTCGCGCGGTCGAGCCATTGTCCGGTGCCGCCGGTGCGACCGCCAGGCGGATTCGTCGCCCGTCGCCTCAAGATGCGTCAAACCATGTCGCAGGGGAGCCCGGCAGCGCAGGTGCTGATGTACCGCGTCCGCGCGGATGGGCTCCAAATCGGCCGGTGAAAGGCATCACTTCCTTCGAGTCGCGCCCTGGGGCGACCGAGATGCTTGGAACACCAGCGCTCTGCGAACACCACAGAGCATCGACGTGGCGTCATCCTCAGCAGGCGAGGTCTCCGCGCTTTTTGTCGGTTGGAGATCAGGGCTCTCGATCGATATCGTTCCCGAGCGACGTGCGGCGGCAGACGCAGCGCGATGCTCTGTCGTGCCGACGTACCCACCGATGGGAGGTCACATGACGAAGGTCCATTACGCGATCGCAGCGGCTGGTCTCACGCTCTCTGCGTGCATGGGAGTCGGAAACAGGATCGACGTCGCCAAGGTGCAGCAAATCCAGAACTGCGAGACCACCCCGAAGCAGCTGCTCGAGTGGTTCGGCGAGCCCCAGAGCCGTGGCATGCAGTCGGGCTACGCCACGATGAACTGGTACTACGCGCGCGCGGGCATTGGCACCGCCGAATCGCAGAACCTATGGGCGTACATCGGCAAGAACGGGAAGGTCGTGGACTTCGCGTGGAACCCGCCCGGCGGCAACTACAACATGAAAGACAACTGCAAGGCCGACTGACCTCGCATTGTCGGCGAGGAGCACCGAGCTCAGCGGAAAGCGATCGTCGTCTTCCCCTGATCGACCAGGATCAGCCCCGTAAGCGTGAACCCCACGCCTACGCCGAGGATGATCCCTGGCCCGGTGCTCCTCGCGGAGCTCCCGCTGGTGGCCGCGAACGAGAGCCCGATGATGCCGAGCCCGGCGAGCACCAGGCCGCCGATCCACGAGGCCGTTCCGAGATCGCGAAGCGACTTGGAGCCAGCGGCTACGTCGAGGGTGCCGGGCCGGGCGAGCCTCATGTCCGCGACGGCGCCCGGCACGAACCGATCCCCGATGACTTCGATCCGGTACGGCCCGGGCGCGACGGCGACGACGCATCGCTCGCTTCCGTGCGCGCAGAGATCGAATTCCCCCGCACCGGCCAGCGGCCGCGCGCGAACCCCGAGCGACGCGCGCGGCTTGTGGACCTGGATGTCGATGGCGTCGGCCGAGGCGCGAGGCGCGGGCAGGCCTGAGGCGCCCACGAGCATGGCAAGGAAGGCGAGGCGAGGATTCGCGTCAGATTGTGTCGCAGCGCGGGGCGCCCTCAGCTCCCGTGTTCGTCAGCCACGTCGGCGCGGATGCGCTGCTCGAGGGCGTCGAGCGAAGGCGCGTGCGCGTGGGTCAGCGGCGCGCGAACGACACGGACGCGCTCACGGTGAGACGCGTGGACGAACTCGGCGATCTCGTCGAGCTTGTCGGCGAACCGGGGCTCCGCCGGATGAACTGCAAGCACTGTGAGTTCCGAGCACGATCAACGGCACCCGCGTCCCTCTGGGCGAAAGGGTGCGCGCGGTCGTGTTCGTGGCTGACGATCACGACCGCGCGTAGGGTGAGGCTCGGAGTGCCAGCTCCGACCCTCGGCCGAAGCGCGAAGCACGCAGGCCAACGCGCGCGCCTCGGAGCTCGCGACGACCGGTCTCCCGCCGAAGGTCCAGGAAACGACAGACCCTGCGCGCGCGGAGGAGCCCTTGTCAGGCGCTACTCGGTCTTGCCGGATGAATCCGTGACAGTGTTCGCGACCCAGCCGGACGTCGTGTGCACGTAGACCAGCTTCTGCCCGCAGGCGGTCACGCCGCGCGTGGAACCATCGATGAACTCGATCGACCAATCGGGGCACTTCTCACCGTACGAGAACTTCAGCTTTTGGCGCAGATCCCAATCGGAATAGGCTAGAAAGGCTCCATCCACCCGATCGGCGAGGAAATACACCACGGTTCCGTCGCAACCCGAAATCTCGAACGACCTCTTCGTGAAAACTTCGTCGGCAGAAGAGGCCAGCAACTTGGTGTTCAGCTGGGCAATCGGACACTGCAGCTGCTCCGACGCGCTCTGATGAATACGGTTCCAAGCGTCCGCGGACGCCCCAGCAGGTAGGGGCGTCTTGATCTCGGGCAGAGGGCTCGTACCCGCGCACGAGATCAACAACGCGCCGGCGGCGCCCAACAGCGAGATTATCTGTAAACGGTCGCTCATCGGTCGGACCTCCACGTATGTTCTATACCGCCGCACCATAGGAATGCAGCTGCGGCGGGCCGTCGAAAAGCTCCTGGAGGGCTCCGCGGAAACCCGCACAGGGGTTGCCAGCGCTGGCTCCCGGAAGCGTGGGGGAAACGGAGTCATGCGTGGCCCGCGCTCCTCCAGATCTCGCTACGCAGCTCCCCGAGCACGTCGTCGAGCTTCCCCTCGAACACCCGGTCGATCCTCCGGAACCCCCCGTCCCGCTGGAACGCCCCCGTATCCATCGCCTCCCGATCGACGACCGTCTCCGCCTTCAGCTGCTGCGCGATCCGCTCGAGCCACTGCCGCTGCGGGCCCGTCCACCGCCGCCCCTGGAGCACCCGCGACAGCGCGTGATCGACCCGCTCCGCGTACGGCACCAGCGGGTCCCCGAGCGCGGCCTGCCGGATGAACCCGATGATCGACGCTGCGATGTCGGCGTTCGTCTTCTCCTTCCACGCGCTCCGCAGGTAGCTCTCGGTGTAGCCGGCCTCGTCGAGCGCGCGCTTCAGGTCGCGGAGCTGCGCGCGCGTCAGATCGCGCGGGCCCTCGAGGTAATCCTCGGGCCGCTCGCGGCCTTCTCCGTACCCGCGCGTCACCTGGCGCAGCACGTCGCCGTGGTGGGAGACGTACGGGCGGTAGGGGGGGCCGACGGCGGCGTCGAGGACCTCGACGAGCTGCGCCTTCTGCGCGAACCACTCGACGGTCGCCGCGCTCGGCTGCTCGCGGAGCTGCTGGACGACCTCCTTCGGCCCGGTCCCGGCGATGGTCTCGAACCGTGACAGCGCGTCGCCTTCCAGGCGCTTGGCCTTTCGCTGCAGCTTGGCGACGATCTGCTCGATCACGCTCTGCCGCGCGGACTCGGTGGGCGCCTTCTGCAGCGCCTCGACCAGATCCTGGAAGGTGATCGTCGGGTTCGCGACCACCGGCTTCATGTCCGACACCTTCGACATCGAGCCGTACAGGTCGACGGCGTCGTAGATGTGGAAGACCTCCTTGCGGATGTCGTCGCACTTGCGCGTGGCGCGGCCGATCATCTGCTCGTAGAGGATGCGGCTCCGCACCCGCCGCAGGAACACGAGGTTCGCGATCGGCGGCACGTCGATGCCGGTGGTGAGCAGGTCGACGGTCACCACGGTGTTGGGGCGGCGCTCGTTCTTGAACTGCCGGATCTTCTGCAGCGGCTGGTCGGAGCTGCCGGTGATCTTCATCACCGTGTCCTCCTCGAGCTCGCCGTACTTCTCCTCGAACGCCTTCTCGAGGAGATCCTTCACCATGTCGGCGTGATCGTCGGTCGCGCAGAAGACGAGGGTCTTCTCGGGCAGCGACGGATCGATGTGGTCGGCGACGACGCCGCACACCACCTCGTTGAACGAGCGAGTGACCACGCGGCGGTTGAACGACTCGACCTCGAGATCGACGTCGTCGGGGAGGTTGACCTTGTCGATCGCCTGGGTGCTCGGATCGTAGACCTCGACCTCCTCGCCGGCGCGGAACGAGATGCCGTCCTCGGCGAGCCTGGTGACGATGCGCACCGGCGGCTCGTGATCGACGAGCACGCCGTCGACGACCGCCTGCCGGTACGAGTACTCGAACACCGGCGGCCCGAAGATCTCCTTGGTGTGCAGCGCCGGCGTCGCGGTGAGGCCGATCTTGATCGCGTCGAAGTGCTCGAGGACGCGCCGGTACTGCGAGAGGTACTGGTCCTGGCTGCGGAACTCGAGCTCCTCCTCGTTCGCCTCGCGATCGAGGGTGTAGCCGCGGTGGCACTCGTCGATGACGATGCAGTCGTACTGGTCGACCGCCGGCGCCGGTTGGCCTTCCTCGGGCCAGAGCACGCGCTTGATGAGGCCCTGCACCGTCGCGAAGTGCACGCGCGTGTCGCGCTCGGGGCGGATGTCGCGCAGCTCCTTCAGCTCGTAGATGTCCGCGAAGGTCCGCGTCGTCTCGATGCGCGCCTCCTTGAACGCGTCGGTCGCCTGCACGCCGAGCGAGGTGCGATCGACGAGGAAGAGGATGCGCCGCACCCGCTTGGTCTTGAGGAGCCGGTAGCAGAGGCCGATCGCGGTCTTCGTCTTGCCCGTGCCCGTCGCCATCGCGAGGAGGATCTGGCGCTGGCCCGCGATGATCGCGCGCTCGACCGCGAGCACCGCCTCGCCCTGGTAGTCGCGAAGGCCGATCGCCTCGATCGGCTCCCGCTCGAGCGCCTGATCGGCCGCCGCCTCGTCCATGCGCAGCAGCGCGGCGAGGCCGTCGGGCGAGTACCAGGCTTCGAGCGGGCGCGCGTGGTTGGTGCTGCGACGGACGTCGAGGAACCAGACGCCGCTCTTGGTCTCGATCTGCTTGATGTACGGCCGCCCATTGGCCGAGAAGAGGAACGGCACCCGATAGCTGCGCCACGGTCCGTGCGGCGCCTGCGCGGGCTCGAGGCGGATGGTCTTGCTGTAGCGCTTGGCCTGGTCGATCTTGCCGGCGACGTCGACGTTCTTCTTCTTCGCCTCGACGACGCCGACCGCCTCGAGCCCGACGAACAGCACGTAGTCGGCGCGCCCGCCGTCGCACGGCCACTCGGCGATCGCGCGGTGCTTCCCCTTCTCCGGCCGCGCGCCCGAGGCGTACGTGAGGTGCGCGGTGTCGACCTCCCAGCCGACGGCCCGGAGCTGCTGATCGATGAGCTGCCGCGTCGCCGCTTCGTCGAGCTCCACCCGCTCGGCCGCCGCGCTCGCGTGGACGACGCGCTCCTCGACGACCCGCGGCGACTCCGCCGCCTGCGCCTGCAGCCGCGCGAGCTCCGCGCTGAAGTGCCGCGCGTTCTCCTCGGCGAGCTGCTCCATCGCCGTGAGGTCGTCGGCGTCGCGCCGCGCGCGCTCCTCGGCCGACATGCGGGCGCGCGCCTCCTGCTCGGCGACGGCGCGCAGCTGCTCCTTCTCGAGCTTCGCCGCGGCGAGCCGCGCGCGCAGCTCCTCGAGCTCGCGCGCGACCGCCTCGTCGGCCTCGCGCGGATCGGTCGGCGGGACGAACGGACCGGGGTTGAAGGCCGGCGCGTTGCCAAAGGAGCGGTGGAACCAGATGGCCAGCTGCCGCGCGACCTTCAGCTGCTGCAGCGCGTCCATCTTCGTGCCCCGGCCCTCGTGCGCCGCGGCGTTGCCGGCGCGTCGCAGGCTGTGGAACAGATCGGCGGCCTCGCGGGTCAGCGCGCGGCGGTCCTGCAGGCGCCGGAGCAGATCGACCTGGGCGTCGTCGGGACCGACGTACACGCCGGTGAGGGCGGCGGCGCGCTGGGCGAGCTGCTCGCCGAGGAGCCGGAGCTTGAAGAGCGCCGCGGCCGGATCGTCGGCGAAGTAGCGCTCCGCGGCGGCGCCGAGCGACACCAGGAAGGTGTCGTGCGCCGCCAGGAAGGCGAAGTTCGCGGACGCCGGGGGGCTCACCTCGGTCATGGTACCCGAGGCCGCGCTCGCGTCCGAAGTTCCGAGGCTCTGGTGGGTGCGACCGAATGTGCCGCAGGTCAGCGCTCGCCGAACTCGATCATCAGTCGCAGTCCGAGCGCCGGTAGGTGCCGGGAGTCGTCCAGCCCGGCCAGCCTTCGGCCAGCCGGCTTGACTGCTTCGGCCAACCTCGGCCTCGATGATCGTGAGATGATCGTGACGAGATGCCGCGCCCTCTCTCCGAGCTCTGCGCGGCGATCGAAGCCGTCCTCGACGAATCGCGGCGCGTGAGCCGGGACGCGGCGCTGCCCTTGGCGCGCCGCCTGGCCGCACACATGCCTTGGGTGCATCGTACTGGCGGTCACGGGGCAACAGCCTCGGAAATCCTCGCCGCAGGTGCGTTGATCCGACCCCCAGCCGCGTCCGCATCAGAGCAAGCCCTGGGCATCGAGCCCGCCGTCTACTCGTTCCTCGGAGCAGGCGCTTACCCGTCCGGTTGGCTCGCGGTGCTGCACGCGCCGCCATCGGCGACGTATCCAGACGTCTTCACGGCCTTCGACAGCGGCAGTGTTCATCGCCCCTTCCTCCGACGCGCCGCCGATCCGCGGTGGAGCGAGCTACCGGAGCGCGTGCGGTTTCTCCGCGCGCACGAGGGCTCGGGCGAGGGCGTCGGCGAGTACGCGGCGCAGTTCATCGCCGCACACTTCATCGATCCGCTCGATTACGTGCGTCGGCTTCGGGGCACGCCGGATCATCCCACCCACCATGGGCTGTCGGACGCAACCGACGATCGCCGCGCCTGGACGATCGAGGCGAGGTGTCATGTGCCTGTCGAGCTGGGTTCGTGCACGTTCGTCGCGCGAGAGGACCGGCTTCTCGATCTTCCGACCGACGTCCTCGCTCGCACGGAGCCGGCGCCGGATGCCGGCACCGACGACCCGGTCGCCGCGACTATCGCCCGGATCCTCGAGGATCGCGTACGCTAGAGGCCGTGATGCGGGTCCCCCTTCACGGCGCGGTCCTCGTGGGTGCCCTGAGCCCTGCTCAGTCGCGCGCACCCTTCGAGACAGCCGACGTGATCGTTCGCGCAGGGGAGTCCCTCGTCCGCGCCCGCAAGTACGACGTGGACCACATCGAAGGACCTGATCTCACGGCGGAGGATCTCGACCGGCTCCTCCACGCTGACGAGATGATCCGGCTGCCCGACGTGCGGGCGGCGCGGGGTGCTGCCGCCTGGATCATCCGCGGAACTGGGCCGGGCCTCCGTCAGCTCGAGCAGGATCTGAGGATGAGCGCCGGACACATCTTCGGGCCTCACCACGTGAGCGAAGGCATCCGCTGTTTCGTCGTTCGACTGCCCGAGGCCCGCGCCGCACAAGACGCCGCGGCGAACGCCGCCCTGCAGGGTGCGCGTCGGCTCGTGATGCGGCGCGATGCGACGAGCGTCGCCGCGGCCGAGCTCGCGTTCGCGCTCGCAGCCGAGAAGAGCGCGGAGCTCTACGGGCTGGTGTCGGCGGCTCATGTCGTTACTGGCGACGACCGTCGAGGGGAGGCCTTCCTCGCCGTCGCGAGCAGGCTCGGCTTCGGGGAATCGGCACGCCGCTGTCGAGACGAGCTCGTCGTGTCGAGAGACCCGTCCGCCGTGCGGCGAACGACGATGCGAGAAGCCGCTCTTGGGGTCCGCACCGCCGGCGAGAAGCTGCTTCCCCGCCCTCCCAGGGCAGCATGAGCGAGCTCCGCGTCCGCGAGCTCTCGATCGAGAACCTGGCGTACGTGTTCGATCCGCCGGGGCTCCCGCTCGTGCAGAAGGCACCGAACACCGAGCCCACCACGTCGATCGCCATCCGCGGCGGGCCCGGCTCCGGCAAGACGACGTTGGCCACGGCGCTCGCGCGTGCCATCGCCGCGGCCTCGGGTGGGTTCGCGTTGTACCTGACGACGGAGTCGTCGCCGCTCGAGCTGATCTACAAGGCTCGCGTCCTCGGATTCGACGAAGGAACGGTGCACGCGTCGGAGGACCCGGAGCGGGGCACGGTCGCGGTCCGGTCGCTTGCCTCCTCCGCCCGTGACGTGCGCACGAGCGACATCCCCGCGGTCGCGGACGCAGCTTGGCAGCTCATCGAGAGCTTCACGTCGGCGGCTTCGAATCGGTGCCGCGTCCTGGTCATCGACGCCGTGCCCCTCAGCGGCGGACTCGAGCTCGGGGCACGCGCTCCGACGCTCGAGCTGATCCAAGCGCTCGAGTCTCGCGGCATCAGCACGATCCTGATCGAGGAGGCCGACAACGAGGCCGGTGATTTCGTGCCCTTCGTCGTCGACATCGTCTTCGAGATCGAGCGGCCGCGGGATCCCGACACGGGCAATGTCCTGCGTCGGCTCGGCTGCTCGAAGAGCCGATATTCGGCGGCGATCGCAGGCCCGCACGACTATGGGCTCGATGAAGGAAGACCCGCCGTGTGGCCCGACCCGCTGCGGATCTCCGCGCCGCAGCCGCCCGTGGAGCTTTTGTCCGAAGTCTCGGGCGCGCTGATCGCTCCGCTGGTGCGGCCAGGGGCAATGATGGTGGCGACTCGCGGCATCGTGCTCTGGCCCAGCGGGGAGGGCTCCTCGTTTCTGCGTGCTCTTCAGGCGACGCCAGGCGCCGAGCCGAACATCGTCAATTGCGGGCCGCTTACGACAGTCGCCGATCGAAGCGGCGGAAGAACAATCAGCGTACCGGCTGACGACGGTCCAGCCTCGCTGATCTGGACTCTGCTCAAGACGGGGACCCATGTCGTAGTCATCCAGCGCCTCGAAGCGCTGCTCGGCCGACACCGCCATCGCGCCGGGCTGCACGACGGGCTCGTCGCCCTGGGCAGGCTCGGTCGCTTGGTCTGCATCGACGGCGGCCCGGAAGCGATCGCCGAGCTCTCGGCGATCGCGGACGTCCACATCGGCGGGAGCGTCCCGTCCGCTTTCGTCCGGCAGGTCCCGCCGCGCAAGTACCTCAGTGGCGCTCGCTGGCTCGATTTCGAGGCCCCCGCAGGGGACGGCGATGCGCACGCCGCGCTGCGCCCACTCGAAGAACCTCTCCGCGAGCTCCGACAGGCGATCGCGGTAGCCGACACCGCCTCGGCGCGCGCGCTGGGCGAGGGCATTCTCAACGCGACGTACACGCCTGCGCTCCCGCAGGCTCGCGCGCTCGCGGCCGTGCTCGTCAGCCGAGCGGGCCACTCGGCGCTCGCCCGCGAGCTGTGCCAGCCCGACCGCCACGTGGTTGGTGAAGCGCCGATCCCCGCGCGGCAGGCGGTGGTCGCGCGCGCGTTCGCGCATCTCGGCGACACGTGGCAGGCGCTGTGGTCGTTGTTCGAGCGATTTCAAGTTCCCCTCGAAGCCGCGATCACGTTCGATCCGGCGATCCTGTTGTGGCGAGCCATCGTGGCTCGCATCACGACGAGCGCCGCTGCGCTCGATGCAACCCTCCGCGTGGAAGGCGCGGCGCACGAGACATGGGTCGTCGACTTCCTCCTCGAGACCCTCGTCCAGCGAGGGAGGCTCGAGGACGCTCGCCGGCTTGCGCGCGATTGCGCACAGCGAGCGGGCCTGCCGGCTTGGTGGGGTCGTCGCCTGTTCGTGGACGCACGACTCGAAGCTGCCCAGGGGGCTGGCGGAGATCCCGGCGGCCTCGAGAGCGAGATGAATGCGCTCGTGGAGGATCCTTCGCCAGGCCCGCTCGGTCGTGCAGAAGTCGCCTACAACCTCGGGATCCTGCTCGCCGGGCAGGGGCGGAGCGCCGAGGCGGCTGCGGCGCTTCGACGCGCTTTGGAGCTCAACGCAGCGCTCGAGCTCGCGACGGAGAAGCTCGATAGCCTGAGCGAGCCGGCCTGAGCCCAGGGGTTTCGAACAATCACGGCATCTTCAGGATCGTCGTCAGCGGATTGTGGTCCGACGAGCGCGACGTCTGCACCGTGGCCGTCACCTGGTACCTGAGGACCTGCATCCCCGCCTTCACGACCCACACCTGATCGATGTGCGAGGCGACGCCCCCGTAACACGCCTGGAGGCCCGCGGAGCCCGCGCGTCCGTTGAACGTCTTGCAGCCGTTGTTCACCACCAGATCGGCCACGTTGCGCGTGTACTTCATGAGGTCGGATTTGCGGAGCACGTCGCCCACGACCTCCTCCGAGGTCGCGTTGAAGTCGCCGGCGAGGACGAACGGCTGCTTCTTATCGGCCGCCTCGGCCTGGATCGATTGCACCGTCCGCTTCGCGGCCTCCGCGCGCGCGGTGGCGGCGGCGGCGCTGTCGCCGGCGGCGAAGTGGACGCTGTAGACCCAGACCTCGCGGCCCGTCGCCTTGTGCGCGAGGAGGACCCCGATCTGATTGCGGTCGTCGAGCCCCGGCTGCAGCGGAATCACGAAGTGGACCTCGCGGACCTTGCTCCAGACCGACTTGCGGAACAGCACGAGGGTGTCGTCGGCGCCCTGCTTCAGCGTGGTGAAACCCCAGTCCTGAACGTGATGGTCCCCGAGGCGGGCGACGACGGCGTCGCGCTCCGGCCGACGCATCTCCTGGATGGCCACGACGGTCAGCTTCTGCGCGGCGATCGCCAGATCTTGCGCGTTCCACGCGTCGTCGAGCGTCTGCATCAGCTCCATGTTCCGCCGCTCGACGTCGGTCTGCCCGCTTCCGACCGTGGTCGCGCTCTCGACGCGGCCGCGCTCCAGATCTTCCCGGCCCATGTTCCGCCCTCCTCGCCACGGACTGGAGGTGCAAGCGAAGTGCGCGAGGGCGAGTCTGCGACGCGGCAGCCCGGCTGACGAACGGCGGGTGGCGAGCTCGTCGAGCGCCGTTACCCGTCGGTCGGCCAGGCACCGGTGCCGAGCAGCGAGTCGAGGAGCGCCTGGAGCTGCTGATCGTTCGACGACTCGAGCTGCGCGCGCCTTGCGTCGTCGAGCGTCAGTCCGAGGAGGGCGCTCGCTCGCACGATCGAGCCACGCAGCGCATCGGCGCGCTCACGTCGCGCGGCTGCGTCACCCTCGGCCCTGCCGTCGGCGCGCTGCTCAGCTCGATCGAGACTCCGCAGCAGCTCGGCCTCTCGGCGCATCTCGGCGATGCGCTGGGCGGAAGGCTCCAGGGAGAGGAGCTCGAGGGCGTGCTTCGCTTCGGCCATGATCGGGGACTCGCTCGCCAGGGAGTCTAGCGCGCTCGCTGCGTCGAGACGAAGGAAGCGAGCCCAGCGTTCGAGGTCGCGCTCTTCGCGGACCGAGTAGCGGGCGTGGAAGCGCTCGGTCTTGGCGGCCAGGAACACGATGCACACCACCGGCTTCAGCTCGGCGTAGTCCTCACCCCGCCGCAGGCTGCTGCCGAAGATACGTGCCCAATGATAGAGCCACCGAGCCCCGTGACCACGCTGCGCGTCGCACTCCATTTCGACGTCCACGCGAGCGCCGTCGGCGAGCTCGACGAGGACGTCGAGGCGAACGCCTCGATCGAGGACCAGATCCTTGGGCAGCTCGGGGTTGAGGACCTTCACCTTCGCGATGGGCACCGCCGGACGGAGCACCGCGCTCAGGAGGGACACGAGTAGCCGCTCGTTCGCCGGCGCGGCGAACAGGAGTTTGAACACGACATCGAGCTTGGGGTCGAGCAGCTCCATGCCGTACCCCATGCGCACGCCCGGGCCGGTTTGCAGCGAGCGCGGACAGACAATGACCGGCGCGTGCCGCGCCCCGCGTCCGCGTTCGCGTTTCGCGTCCTAGAGGCCCTTCGCCAGATACAGAATCGCCGCCGGATCGCTCGGCTCCAACGTCACCAGGAACGGCAGGTACGTCGTCTGGATGCCCAGCGTCGAGAGCTTCTCCATCGCCTGCGACTGGATGATCTCGCGCGCCGCGCGCGCCCGTGCCGGCACCAGCCGGTCGTCCTTCGCCTGCTCGGCGACCTGGGCGCGCTGATCGCGGGTGAACAGCGGCGGGAGCAGCGCGTTGACCACGAGGCGCGGGATGGGGAGCCCGAGCTCGCGCACGGCGGTGGCGAGCTCGATCGTCTCGTTGGCCGGCATCTCCTCGGGGAGGGTCACCAGGATGACACCGGAGTGGGACGGGTCCTGGAACAGCCGCCACGCGCGATCGGCGTCGCGGCGCAGCGGGCCGCCGGGCGCCACGTCGAGGAGCACCCGCGGGACCTTGAGCATGTCGACGCCGTGGCCGGTCGCCGGCGCGTCGACGATGACCGTCTCGTACTTCCAGCCGTCGCCGTAGGGCGGCTCGCGCTCGTCGGTCGTCCTGCCCGAGAGCAGCTCGGTGGTGTGCCACCAGGCCTTCCCGAGCATCGACCACTCGCTCATGCCCGGAACGGCGTTGAAGAAGGTGCGGACGTACCTGTTGTCGAAGAGCGCGTCGTAGAGCGTCTTCGACTTGAGCATGAGGACGCCGTACTCCTCGAGGCACTTCTCGGGGACCATGTTCACCGCGTCGATGTTCGGCGCGACGTGGACGATCTCCGGCCCGATCGGCTGGCTGCCGAGCATCCCCGACAGGCGCTCCTTGGCGTTGCACATGCAGAGCAGGACCCGGCGACCGCGCGCGGCCATGGCCCGGGCCAGGGCGGCCGAGACCGTGGTCTTGCCGACGCCGCCCTTGCCGGTGACGTAGACGAAGCGGAGGTTGTCGAGGGGGGCCGCCTGCGGCGGGATCGTGGGCATCCGGCGAAGGGCGCCTCGTTAGCACCCCCACTGCGCGCCGTCACGGCCCGGCCCCCTCGCGCCACGACGTCCCGGGCCCTCGCAACGTCTGCGTTGACCCGCTCTCCCCCGGGGCCCTACCCTCGTTCGCCCACCCCCATTTTCTTCATTTTTCTTCGACAATGAAGAGCTGCCCGAAGTGCAACCTGCGCTACCCCGACGAAAGCACCTACTGCTTCGTCGACGGCGCCGTTCTCGAGCCGCTCAAAGACCCGCGGGTCGGCACCACGATCGCCGGGCGCTACCAGATCGAGAACATCCTCGGTGAAGGCGGGATGGCCACCGTCTACCGGGCGCGCCACACGCTGATCGACCGCCCGTGCGCGGTGAAGATCCTCAACCCCGCCCTCGCGCGCGACAAGATGGTGCGCGAGCGGTTCCGCCGCGAGGCGAAGAGCGCGAAGAAGCTCGCGCACCCGAACGTCATCGACATCTTCGACGAGGGCGACACCGGCGACGGCACCTCGTTCATGGTGATGGAGCTGCTCGACGGCGAGCCGCTCGACGCGCTGGTCTCGCGCGGTCCCATCCCGCTCCACCGCGCGCTGCCGATCATGATCCAGGTCTCGCGCGGCATCGCCCGCGCGCACGACCTCGAGGTCATCCACCGCGACCTCAAGCCCGAGAACATCTTCCTCGCCCGCCGCGACGACGGCAGCGATCTGGTCAAGCTGCTCGACTTCGGCATCGCGCGCTCCGCGCAGGACTCCCGCCTCACCGGCGTCGGCGAGGTGTTCGGCACGCCGCAGTACATGGCGCCCGAGCGCATCACCTCGATCGACGCGGGCGGCTCGCAAGACCTCTACGCGCTCGGCGTGATCTTCTTCGAGATGATCACGAGCACGCTGCCGTTCGAGGCGAACGACGTCCCGACCTTCCTGCTCAAGCACCTCAAGGAGCCGCCGCCGAAGCTCTCGTCGCGCGGCGTGAAGGTCCCGGTCGAGCTCGAGAACCTCATCGACTCGCTCATGGCGAAGGACCCGAAGCAGCGTCCGGTCGACGCGCACAAGGTCCACAACGATCTCGTCTCCATCTCGCAGAAGATGGGGATCCACCCGCCGCCCGAGATCCAGCACGAGCAGAAGACGGCCGCCCGCGCGCCCGCCGCCACGCTGCCGCCGGTCACCCTCGACCGCTGGGCCCGCCGCCTGACGGTGTTCGAACAGATGCTCCAGCGCGCGTACCCGAGCGGCGCCCCGGCCGATCAGCGGTCGACCCTCGAGTCGGTCAAGAAGGTGGTCACCGAGATCGCCTCGCTCCGCGGCAGCAGCGTCGAGGATCAGCGCAAGCTCGAGGGCCTCGAGGGCCGGCAGCGCGAGGGCCGCGAGCGGTTCGGTCGCGCGGTCGACGCGCTCGGCGTCGACGCGTCGAAGGCGCGCGAGGTCGCCCGCGCCGCGCGCGAGGGCGTCGACCCGTACACCAAGGCGGTGTCGCAGGCGCGCGATCTCGCGCAGAAGACGCACGGCGAGATCCTCCACTGGGAGGGCCGCTGCGGCTTCAACGCGCCGTACGCCGAGCTGTCCGACTCCTACCGCAAGATGGCCGACGTGGTCGACCATTGGCTCAAGACCTACGACCTCGAGAAGCAGGCCGTGGCGTGGGCCGAGGCGAAGGAGCAAGAGGTCCAGGACCTCGACTTCCAGATCCAGGAGCTCCGCGCGCAGCTCGGGAAGTTCGAGCAGTCGCTCGAGCAGGAGCACGCGCAGCTCGAGGCGAAGGTCAGCGCCGCCGGCAAGCGCGCGGGCGAGCTCGAAGAGGCGCTCCTCGAGCTGGCCACCCGCTTCTGCGCGCCGCTGCGCACCAAGCCGGAGCTCGCCGCCCTGTTCACCGAGCTCGAAGCGGGCAGCGCGGCCGCGTAGTCCGGCGCGGATGCGCTCCGCGCCGAGCGCACGAGGCGCCATCTCGTCGTCGACGCGGCCACCCCACGGGCCACCCGCGGGAATTCGGTTTCACGGTGTGGCCGGCCCACGCCCTCGGTCTCTTCTGAACTGACGACTGACGACTGACGACTGATGACCGGGCCTTCGCGAGCAGCGAAACGCCTCGCGCCCGACGCTCGCGACGGTGACTCGAGAAGCTCAGGCCTTCACGATGCCGAGGCGCATCGCCTCGCGCGTGGCCTCCGCCTTCGAGCAGACGTGGAGCTTCTCGTACGCGCGACGGATGTGCGACCGCACGGTGTTGGTGGTGACGCCCAGCATGCGCCCGACCTCGTCGTAGGTGGCGCCGCGCGCGATCAGCTCGACGACCTCGCGCTCGCGGGGCGTGAGCGAGCACTCCTCGGGGAGCGGCTGGTCTCGCGGCGCCGGGATCTGATGGAAGCTCTCGAGCACGCGACGCGCGACCGAGGGGGACATCGGGGCGCCGCCCTCGAGCGCCTCGCGGACGCTCGGCAGGAGCCGGTGCACGATCTCGTCCTTCAGCAGGTAGCCGACGGCGCCGGCGCGCAGGGCGTCGAAGATGTGGGTGTCGTCGTCGAACACGGTGAGCACGATCGCGAGCGGCGCCCGGCCGGCCGCGCGCGCGCTCTTCAGCAGATCGACGCCGGAGCCGTCGGGCAGCCCGAGATCGAGCAGGACCAGATCGGGCGCGAGATCGGAGAGCGCGGCGCGCGCCTCCTCGACGCTCGCGGCCTCGCCCGCGATCTCGAAGTCGCCGCTGCCCTCGACGAGGATGCGGAGCGCCTCGCGGATGCGCGCGTCGTCGTCGACGATGAGGAGCTTGGGCATCCGCGCGTCGATCCTCGGCAAGCGCCCGGTGGCCGGCCATCGCACGGTCATGCGACCCCCCGCTGCGGCGTCGTCCGCGCCGGCACGACGGCGTGGAGGTGCACGCCGCCGCCCGCTCTCGGCCCGAGCGAGAGCGATCCCCCGAGATCGCGGGCGCGACGGGTCATGTTGCGGAGCCCGCGGCCGGCGGCCTGCTCACGCTCGGGCCCGAGCCCCACGCGGTCGTCCTCGAAGGTGAGCTGCACGCGCTCGGCCGTCGCGTCGATCGCGCACCACACGTGCCGCGCCTTCGCGTGTCGGACGGTGTTGGTGAGCGCCTCCTGGGCGATGCGCAGGACGCCGAGTCGGGCCGCGGCAGGGGGATCGGCGTCGTCCGTCGACTCGATGCGCAGATCGAGCGTGATGCCCGCGTTCCCGCAGACGTCGCCGAGGTGGCGCCGCAGGCGCGCGAGCGTGTCGGCCCAGTCGTCGCTCTCGCTCTCGACGCTGGCGAGCGTGGTGCGGAGCTCGACGAGCCCGTCGGAGAGCGTGCGCTCGAGCGACGAGAGCGGCCCGGCGTCGTCCCGCGCATCTCCGCGGAGCAGCTGGGTCATGACCTTCGCCGCCGCCAGCGTGGCGCCGATCCCGTCGTGCAGCTCCATCGCGATCCGCTTGCGAGCGTCCTCGGCCTCGCGCACGCGGGAGCGGAGCTCGTTCTCTGCCTCGTGCCGGCGGACCCAGGTGGCGATCGCGGCGCCCACGTTCTCGAACGCAACCCGCTCGGCGTCCCGCAGCTCGCCGAGCGTCGGCGGGCGGGAGACGGCGAGCGCGAGATCGCCGTCGAGAGACAGCCACACGACGAGCTCGAACCCGCGCGCGGTGAGCTCGTCGACCTGCGCCGGATCGTCGAGCGAGACGACCATCACGGCGCGACGCCGGTGCGGCGCCGCGAGCGAGAGGAGCTCCGCGCGCTCGACGTGCAGGGCGTCTCGGACGGCAGCGAGCACCTCGTCCGGCTCGGCGGCGGTGCCGATGCGGCTGACCAGCTCGAAGCAGCTCGTGAGGAACGCCTCCGGATCGCGCCCGAAGACGCGGCGGAACGCGCGGTCGGTGGCCGCGCGCGCCGGCGCCGCCGCGCCGATCGCGAACGCGAGGGCGGTCCAACGGGCGAGCTCCGCGCGCGCGGCCGGGAACAGCGAGACGATGCCCTCCGCGACCATGACGTAGGTGAGCACCGAGATCACAGTCACGATCAGGTAGACGAACGTGCGGAGGACGAACGCGTCGATCGCGAACAGACGGTAACGCGCCAGCGCGACGGCGAAGGCGATCGGGATGGCGACGGCCGATCCGAGCGTCGCCGAGAAGACGAGCACCGAGCCGACGCCGTACGGATACGCGACCAGCGTGCCGGCGAGCAGCAGACAGAACCCGAAGGCGCCGAGGAGGACGTTGAGCTGCCGGCGCTCGACCTCGTTGCGCGCGTGTCGGCGCTGCCAGACGAGGCCCGTGATCAGGAGCACGAGCAGCGCACAGTCCGCGAGGAGCTGCGCCTGGTTGCCCGCCAGCACGAACCGGACGGCGCCGAGGTCCTCGAGGACCGAGACGGTCGCGGCCGGCACGAAGAACGCGGCGAGGAGGAAGGGAGCCGCCCGCGCGCGGGTGAAGGCGGCAGCGCGCGGGTACGTCCACGCGAACCACGCGAGCAGCGCGAGCGAGGTCGGCGGGCACACGTTGGTGACGAGCGCCGACGCGACTATCTCCCAGGCCGGCCAGCCGCCGCTGACCCAGTTGAAGCCGAAGGCCGGAGCGAGCACCGCGAACGCGAGCGCGACCCGGCGCCGCGCGACGAGCTCCGGCTCGGGACGCGGCGCG
>JACPFM010000069.1 GCA_016182965.1 Deltaproteobacteria bacterium
GACCACGGATCGCGAGCCCATCCCGCTGACCGCTGCCGCCGCCGCTCACGCTTCCGCTCCCGCGCCCGCGACCGCTGCCGCTGCCGCGTACCGCGGCCCATCGCTCGATGTATGCGGACACTTCCGGCCGGCGGTACTAGCACGCCTGCAAGATGCTCGAGGCGCTGGTCGCTGCTCGCGACGGTGCGCCGCAGGCGTCCAGCTGCGTGCCACCGGCGGCGGCGCGTCGCCAATCGGGCTCTCGCTCGGGTGAAGTAAGCCTGAGAGAGACGCCATCGATCCAGGTGAGGACGTCGATGCGCCGACGCTTGCGACCGAGCATGAAGACCGATCGGGACGCGCGAGCTCCTCCACGGCCGGCGCGACGGAGCCGAAACCGAAGTCGGCGAGCGCTTCACGGAGTCGACGCGCGTTTGCGACCGTCGGCTCCACGAAGACGTCGAGATCCTCCGTCAGCCGCGGCTCCCCGTGCCCAGCCACCGTGTGGCCGCCGACGAGGACGAAGCGCACGCGACGGGCGATCAGCGCACACAAGAACTTGCTCCAATCGCGATTCAGCTCGATCTTCACCGAACCACTCCCTGCGCAGCCGTTCGACGCCGGAGATCCGCTCCTCGAACGACATCGCGGCGACGTCGTCCCGGTCGAAGCGCTCGGCCTCCGACAAGCTCGCCGCGCTACGGAAGACGAGCTCAATTTCGGTCGGCACCCCGCCCGTCCTGCTCCTGAGCTGCGGCCGCGCACGCGCGCTCTTCGACGAGGGACGCTCTTTCACGGCGGAAGACTGGCTCGATGACGCGAGGGGGACCGCGACAGCTTCTCGGCCTCAGGGGCTCGACAGACGCGCCTCGACGGCGTCGACCGTCGACTCGACGTCGGGGAAGCCGTCGGCGCCGAGCAACCGCTGCGACAAGCTCACGCGCTGCTTGGAGGCGACGACCTGCTCGTCGACCAAGACGTCGAACTGACCGCGCGCGCCGACCTGGAGATCGACGCGCTCGCCGAGCTCCTCCTCGATCCGGGCGGCGAGCCTCACCGCGCGCGGACGGTAGCCTCAGGCCCTACAGAAGAGGATTTTGACGCGCATCGTCACTCGGATGCCGCGACCTCCGAGCCGGTCACGGTGCAGGAGCGGGTCCATACGGATAGGATGGAGTCCTCGGGAGGCTTCCTTCATGCGCGTTCGTCGCTGGCTCGGCGTGGTGACGGTGCTCTTGGCGGGCGGCGCGGTGGCGCTCGCGTGCGGCGGCTCCGACTCGGGCGGCGACAACGGCGGCACGCCCGACGGGTCGACCGGCGACGGCTCCGACCTCGAGACCGGCCCCGGCTTCGAGGTCGGCGGCGGCTGCGCGACCGCGGACGACTGCGACGGCGGCGTGTGCGTCGGCGGGACCTGCTGCTCGAGCGCCGACGCCGTGTGCGGCGGCACCTGCTGCGCGGCCGGCACGGTGTGCCTCTTCGAGAAGTGCGTGACGCCGGGCGCCTCGTGCTTCACCGGCAACGACTGCAAGCCGGGCGAATACTGCGAGACCGCGCTCGGCGCCAAGCCCACCGGCGACGCCGGCGCGCCCGACGCCGCGGGAGACGCCGGCGCGACCTGCCCCGAGCCGCCGCCGGTCCCCGGCCGCTGCGTGCAGCGTCCGCCGCTGTGCCCCGAGGGGAGCGACGCGGGGAGCGACTGCATCCCCAAGTGCGAGTACCGCCCGAAGGTCGCCAACCTCGACGCGATCCAGGAGTGGACGTGGGGTCCCGCTGCGAAGGAGTTCCCCGGCTTCGTCGACGTGTGGGCGACGCCCACCGTGGGCCGCGTGTTCGACACCAACTGCGACGGCAAGGTCGACCAGCTCGATCCCCCGAACGTGATCTTCGTCTCCGGCAACACCGAGATGACCTGTTGCCAGTGCAACGGCAAGTCGCCGACCGCATGTCACACGGGCGTGCTGCGTCTGCTCAACGGCCGCACGGGCAAGGAGATCTGGTCGCTGCGCAAGGCGAGCGCCTCCTCGGTCGGCTTCTCCGGGACGTCGGTTGCGCTCGGCGATCTGACCGGCGACGGTCGCATGGACATCGCCGCGGTGACCGGCGAAGGCTACGTCGTGGTCGTCGATGCGACAGGCGCCGTCGTACGCACCAGCGACAAGCCCATCCCGGGCGCCGCGGCCACCGTCGCCGCGTTCGGCTGGGGCGGCGGTCTCGCGATCGCCGACATGGATCACGACGGCGCGCCGGAGATCGCCTACGGCCACACCGTCTTCAGCACGGCGGGCGGCAAGCTGACCATGCTGTTCGGCGGCTCGCCGAACACCGGCAACACCGATCTCTCGACCTTCGTCGATCTCGACGGCGCCGCCGGCGGCAACCTCGAGCTGCTGGTCGGGCCGCGCGCGCTGAAGATCGACGGCACCGCGCTGTGGAACCGCACCGACATCACCGACGGCTTCCCGGCCATTGGCGACTTCGACAAGGACGGCAAGCCGGAGGTCGCCCTCGTGAACGCGGGCAAGCTGTACGTCCTCGAGGGCGCCACCGGCAAGACGTTGGTCGGGCCGTTCACCATCCCGGGCACCGGCTCCGGCGGTCCGCCGACGGTCGCCGACTTCGACGGCGACAAGGTCCCCGAGATCGGCGTCGCCATGGCGAACTACTACTCGGTCATCAAGATCGACATGGTCGCCAAGACGGCGAAGACCCTGTGGTCGACCGCCAACCACGACCTCTCCTCGTCGCAGACCGGCTCGAGCGTCTTCGACTTCGAGGGCGATGGCCGCGCCGAGGTGATCTACAACGACGAGTGCTTCCTCTGGGTCTACGACGGGCCCACCGGCAAGGTGCGCTTCGCCGGCCTGACCACGTCGTTCACCGCGACGGAGGCGTCGGTCGTGGCCGACGTCGACGGCGACGGGCGCGCCGAGATCCTGATGGTCAGCAACCGCGTCGATCCGACCGCCACCGGGTGGAAGTGCAACATCGACCCGTGGAACAAGGCCGATCCGGCCAACAACCGCCCCGCCTGGAAGCCGCCGGCCGGGGGCACCGCCTACGGCGGCGTCACCGTGTTCGGCGACGCGGCCAACGCGTGGGTCGGGACCCGCACGCTGTGGAACCAGCACACCTATCACGTCACCAACGTGTGCGACGATCGCGACTCGGCGTGCGTGGCGCCGAACGTCTACGGCTCGATCCCGAGGAGCGAGCAGCGGAACTGGTCGCTCGGCTGGCTGAACAACTTCCGCCAGAACGTGCAGGACAAGGGCATCTTCGACGCGCCCGACGCCACGGTGTCGATCGCCGCGCGGTGCACCACGCCGGTGCAGCTCGAGGCGTCGCTGCGCAACGCGGGGCTCGCGTCGCTGCCGGCGGGCGTCGTGATCGGCTTCTACAAGGACGGCTCGCCGACGCAGCTCGGCACCGCGACCTCGACCAAGCCGCTGTTCCCCGGGCAGACCGAGGTCCTCCCGTTCACCGTCCCCGCGGCGAGCGGCGGCACGAGCGACGGCTACTACGCGAAGATCGAGATCGATCCGGCCAAGCCGACGTTCCAGCAGTGCCGCACCGACAACGATCGTAGCGCCGTGGTGAAGGCCGCCTGCGCGAAGTGAATCAGAGCTCGCTCGTTCGTTCGCGGAGCGATTGCGCCTCTTTCTCCGCGGCGATCTGGGCGGCTTTGTAGTCGGTGATCGCCCACACGCCGGCGAGCAGCAGCCCGAAGGCCACGAGCAGGTTGCGCGCGACGCCGTCGCCGGAGAACCGGAAGAGCCACGGCGACACGACGAACAGGACGGCCGCCCCCAGCTCGACACCGGCGTGGACCGTGAACGGGACCACCCGCGCGACCCCCATCGGGTAGTTCGTCATGATGCTGAGGCCGAGGTGCAGGATCGCGAAGATGTAGCAGAGCGCGGCCGGCGTCCCGCTGAGGCCGAACGTCGACGGTGCGACCGCCAGCGCCACCACGGCGACGTAGTCGATGAATCCGTGCACACGCGGCGACAGGATCTTCACGCGCGTCCTCCTTTCGGGCGACGCGTGGCTCCAGTTGCAGCGGTCGTGCCGGCGCCGTCTCAGCGCGTCACGTGGGGCAGCGCGCGCCGATGCAGGCGGCGAACTCCTTGTCGCAGGACTTCTGCAGGCAATCGAGCAGCGAGCCGGCGCCTCGGCACTTGGGGAAGGCCCGGACCGCGCAGGCGAACGCTTGATCGACGAAGAACTGCACGTCGGCGCACCCGCGCGCGGCGCAGTTCGCCACGCACGTGATGCTGGGCAACCCGTCGACGCCGGCCTCGAGGCAGCCGATGGAGCAGGTCAGCACCTCGAGGCACCCGATGTTCTCGCACTTGCCGCAGTCGTCGATGCAGTTGGCGCAGGTCTCGTAGGGCGGCTCGCACTTCTTGTTGCCGCACACCGAGCACACGCCGCAGTCGAAGGCGCACGAGGCGCACGTCTCGGGGCTCTTGCAGATGCCGTTGCCGCAGCCCTCGCACTTGCCGCAGTCGCCCGGGCAGGTGAAGCAGTTCTCGGTCTTCGGGTCGCACTTGCCGTCGCCGCAGGTCACGCACTTGCTGCAGTCGGGCGCGCACGAGAGGCAGTCCTCGCTGCCGTTGCAGAAGCCGTCGCCGCAGCTCTCGCAGGAGCCGCAATCGCCAGGGCAGGAGTCGCAGGTCTCGCCCGAGTCGCACGAGCGGTTGCCGCAGGTCTCGCAGAGACCGCAGTCCTTCGGGCAAGTCGTGCAGTCCTCGCCGCCCTTGCACTCGCCGTCGCCGCAGGCGGCGCACTTGCCGCAGTCCTCGGGGCAGGAGGCGCAGCTCTCGCCAGGCTCGCAGCCGTCCTTCCCGCAGGTGTCGCACTTGCCGCAGTCGCTGGGGCACGACGCGCAGGTCTCGCCCGCCTTGTCGTTGCACGTCCCGTCGCCGCAGCCGGCGCAGAGACCGCAGTCGGCCGAGCACGTCGCGCACGTCTCGCTCGCGCCGCAGACGCCGTCGCCGCAGTCGATGGCGACGGCCACCGTCGGCTCGAGCTCGATGGTGGTGCGTGCTCCGCAGCCGAAGCCCAGCGCCACGAGCACCGAGCCGGTGAGGATCACGCGGCTGAGGCCGCGCCATGTGAACGTCGTCTGCATCGCGCTCCCCGCTCCCTGCTGAAAGTAAGTCGAAGGGCAGTGTAGCTGGTCGGCGCGAGCCGGCCCAATCCGACGCGGACGGCGCACGCGTTCAGTGCAGAGCGGGGCAGGAGCGCGCGCCGGGCTCGACATCCACCGGCCGCGGATCTGCGATGGCCGTCATGTCGCAGCTCGCCTTCGAAGACTCCGGTCGCGGCTCGCCGGTCGTGCTGTTCGTCCACGCCTTCCCCTTCGATCGACGCATGTGGCGCCGGCAGATCGACGCGCTGGCGCGGCACGACGTGCGGACGATCGCCGTCGATCTCGCCGGCTTCGGCGCCTCGGCCGACCTTCCGCCGCGCCGGTCCGTGGACGAACACGCCGACGACGTGGCGCAGGTGCTCGAGGCCTGCGGGGTCGACCGCGCCATCGCGGTCGGTCTCTCGATGGGCGGGTACGTGGCCCTGGCCTTGGCGCGACGGCACCCGCAGCGCCTCGCCGGCCTCGTGCTCGCCGACACCCGAGCGAGCGGCGACACCGAGGAGGCCAAGCAGGGGCGCGCGGTCAACATCGAGCGAGCCCGGAAGCAGGGCGTCGCGGCGGTGTTCGACGCGATGAGCACGGCGTGGCCGCCCAACGCCGATCGCATGCACATCGAGGAGATGCGCTCGCTCTCGGCCGCGCAGAACCCGGCCGGCGTCATCGCGGCGCTCGAGATGATGCGCGATCGCCCCGACGCGACCCCGACCCTCGGCCAGATCCGCGTCCCGACCCGGGTGATCGTGGGCAGCGCCGACGGGCTGACCCCCCCGTCGCTCGCCGAGATCATGACGCGCTCGATCCCCGGCGCGCAGCAGGTGATCATCGAAGGCGCCGGACACTTCACCAACATCGAACGCAGCGCGGAGTTCGATCAGGTCCTGCTCGACCTCGTCCGGCACGTCCGCCCAACCTGATCCTCGTGCGCCAAAAACTGGTCCTCGCCTGGCCGTGGGTCCGCGGCGTCCTCGTCACGGCTGCGGTGGTGTTCATCGCGCTGAAGGCGCTGCACCCGCCCGCCGCCGCCCCGCACGAGGACGTCCTCGCGATCTTCGAAGACGCGCTGCCCGCCATGAGCGCGGCCGTCCTGCTCGCGGTGGCGCTGCTTCGCTTCGGCGATCGCGTGCGCGCGCTGGTCGAGAAGGTGCCGCGCTGGGCGATCGACGTCGCGCTCCTCGCGCTCGGGATGTTCCTCGCGCTGCGCATGACCCTCCAGGCGTTCGGCGCCTTCCCGCAGATCCAGGACGAGATCTCCTACGATCTGTTGGCGCGGCGCATCGCCATCGGGCGCCCCGTGCCGAGCTCGCCGCCGCTGCCGGAGTTCTTCCGGATGCGGTTCCTCGTCGACGACGGGCGCAGCTACCCGCTGTTCCAGCCGGGTTGGCCGCTCCTGATGGCGCTCTTCTACAAGCTGCGCGCGCCGGCGCTCGCCCCCGCGTTCGCCGTCGGTTGCCTCGTCGTGGGCGGGTCGCGCCTCGCCGAGCGCATCTACGGCAGGCTCACCTCGATCCTCGCCGGGCTGCTCCTCGCCAGCAGCGGCTTCGTCCTGGTGGTCGGCAGCGCGTTCTTCGCGCACGCCTGGGCCGCCGCGCTCGTCTGCCTCGGGCTCGAGCGCCTGATCGCGGCGCTAAAGGAGGACGATCCGCGGCGGGCGCGGCGCGCGGCGATCACAGGCGGGCTCTTCGGCGCGTGGCTGGTGATCACGAGGCTACCGACCGCGCTGTCCTTCGTGCTCACGGCGGCGATCGCGGTGGCCGCCTACTCGTTCGAGACCTTCCGTCCGCGACCGAAGCTGCTCGCGCGCGCCAAGAAGCCGCTCGCCGCGTTCGCGCTCGCGTTCCTGGTCGGACCGCTGGCACAGGCAGGGTGGAACGTGGCGACCACGCGCAACCCGCTCGTCCTGCCGCAGGATCGCTACTTCGCGCAGACCGAGCCGCTCCCCCACTGCCACCGCATCGGCTTCGGCAAGGACGTCGGGTGCCCGCGCGAGCATCCGCGCGAGGTGCCGCCGGAGGGCTACACCGTGTCCCGCGCGGCGCAGGTCACCGGCATGCGTTGGAGCGTCTTCCGCACCGACGCGTGGGGGACCGCCTGGCCGCTCGCGCTCTCCGGCGTCTTCCTCGTGCGGCGTCGGCTGCGCCTGCGCGACGCGGTCGTCGCCACCGGCGCGCTCGCGCCGATCGCCGTGTACTTCGGCTTCTACTACCACGCGATCCAGCACGGCGCGCGGCTGTGGGCCGACGTCATGGGCCCTTTGGCGGTGCTCGTCGCGGCGGGCGCGCTGGTCGCGTTCGAGCGCGATCCCGACGAGCCCGAGCGACGCGCCCCCTTCCTGCACCGGTCGCTCTCCGCCGCGGTGCTCGCGCTGCTGGTGCTCGTGGTGCACGACGAGCTGACGCGCGACATCCCCGAACGCATCGCCAAGATCAGCGCCGTGCGACAGGCGGAGCGCGTCGCGCACAACCTCGACGCGGCGAACGTCCACGGCGCCGTGGTGTACGTCGGCAACTGCGTCGAGCCCGATCGCGGCGATGTGGTCTACGGGTGGGCGTCGGTGCTCAACGCGATCGATCCGGAGCAGGGCGATCGGCTCGTGGTGCGGGACTTCGGCCCCGAGCACGACAAGCAGCTGGTCATGCTCTACCCAGGCCGCAAGCACGTGCGGGTCGACTGCAACGGTCGGTACGTGTCGACCGAGCCCGCGACGCCGCGGCCGCAGCTGCTGGTCACCGAGCTCGAAGCGAAGTTCCCTCCCGACGATCGGCAGGGGTGCTACGCGACGATCCGCGCGCTGCCGACCGCGTCGAACCGGCAGCTGCTCGAGATCCGCGCGAGCGAGCCGAACGCATGGGCGCGCTTCCGGCAGTACGTCTTCGAGGACGGGACGTACGAGCTGCGCCTCACCGCGCACCGCCGGCCGGACGGCGGCCGGTTCGTGCTCGCGATCGACGGCACCCCGATCGAGGGCACCATCGACTCGCGCGGCGCCCCCGAGCTGATCACGCACACGCTGAAGCCGGTGACGCTCGGGCGTGGGACCCACCACCTCGAGGTGCGGTCTGCCGAAGGGCCGGGGGTGTTCTACTTCTCGATCGATCGCCTCGAGCTGCACAAGCAGTGACGAAGCCCCCACGCGCGAGCGCGGAACGGCGAAAGGGGCCGGGCACGCGCCGACCCCTCCCGTCGATCACCCGATGCCGATCAGTGGCAGCCGGGGCCCCAGTAGTTCTTGTACGTGTCGGCGCAGGTGCCGCCGGTGCGGCTCTGCGAAGAGTCGTAGTAGATGGCGTTGCGCTGGATCAACGAGTCGTCGTTGCACACGTGCTTGTAGTTGTCCCAGATCGCCGCGAACCCGGTGCTGCAGCCGCCGTTGACGCTGGTGGTGGTCTGGTCTTCTTCGTAGAAGTAGCGCGAGTGCGTCCCGTCGTCGGTGCGGTAGCCGCTCATCGTGCAGGAGCGCGTCATCGCGCTGCTGGCCGCGCAGGCGCCATGGTTGCAGCTGACGGCGGTGTACGCGATCGAGTAGCTGCTGGTCCAACCGCGGAGCAGGACGGCCGAGTGGTCGTACGGGCTCCCGCTCATGAACGCGTCCTTCTCGTAGATCTTGTAGTCCCACTTCACGACCGAGCTGCCCGCCCACTCGACCGCGCCGAGGAGCTTCTGGTTCAGCGCGCCGTCGCCGCCGATCGGCACCGTAGTCGGGGCGGCCTCCTTCACGGTCATCGCCTCGATGTTTCGCGCGATGTCCGCAGCGCCGCGACGCAGATCCTCGGCCCACGAGGGCAGCGCGAGGGACGCCCACGCGCTCTCCGAGTCACGCAGCAGACCGAAGTCGGCGAGGCGCCCGGCCTCGTCGAAGCCCTCGACGCGCGGCGACTGCCAAGTCGGATCGATGAACCGGTCAGCGCCCATCTGCATGTAGAACGGCAGGCCCATCGCGTCGAGGACGCGCGCGTCGTTCATGCGCGTCGGCAGGCCCATCTTCTCGGCGTCCGGGTTCGGGCTCTCCATCGGCTCGCCGAGGCGCATATCGAACACGATCTCGCGACCGTCCTTGCGGAACTTCACGACGAGCTTCCGAGCGGCTTCGTCGGCCTCCATCACCGACAGGCCGTCGGAGACCTTCTCGACGACGGCGGGTCCCCCCTGATCGGGCGCCATCGCGCATCCGCCCAGCATCGACAACGAGCCAACTGCGACGGCGAGCGCGAACAGGGTCTTCTTCATGTTTCTCCCTTTTCCGGTGGGCTGGGCATCCGAGCGCCCGCCCTGCGTGGGTTGCGTTCGCCTTTCGCAAGGACGAGACCACGCGAGAAACATCGAAATCTCACTAGGGCACAGTTCAGTTTCTGAACGTAAGACGTTCAGTTGCTGAACCGGGCGTTCAGGGAACTGACGCAGCCGTAGCGGCCCAAGTCCGCGAAAGTGCCGCGATTTGTCGGTTCTTACCCCTTTCGCCGCACGTCGTCGTGGAATGCTCGCGTCTCGAATTCGTCGAGGGTCTCCCGCAGGGCCTGGAACAGCCGCTGGTTCGCGTCGTGACGGAACATCGCGACCTTCTCGGCGAACTCCGGGGTGCGGTGGACGAACGCCCGCAGCGGCTCGGCCTCGATGCGCTCCTCGTAGGCACCGTACCCGAGCTCCCGCACGTACCACGCGTTCAACAGCTGCTCGTATTGGTTGCGGACCGGCACGCTGAACACCGGGCGATGGAGGCTGACCGCCTCGCCGAGCAGCGAGTAGCCGCCGTTGGAGAGCACGCCGCGGGAGGTCGCGAGATCGTGGACGAAGCCCGTCTCGCTGAACGGCTTGAGCGTGCAGTTGCCGATGCGCTCGTCGCGGTTGAGGCCGTAGACGATGAACCGCTGATCGGACAGCGACTCGAGCGTCGGGATGAGCGAGCTGTCGCTCGTGGAGGTCTGGTAGACGAGGTAGTGCTTCGCCTCGGCGACCGGCACCGGCTTCGCGTCGAGGATGGCCTTGCGCAGGATCGGCGGCACGAGGATGGTCTTGTCGCGGTACTTGTCGCGGATCTCGGGGAAGAAGAACGAGGTGATCACGTAGCGATCGCAGCCCGGGAGCTTCGCCTTGACGAACGCCTTGGTGGCGCGGAACGAGCCGAGGTCCTCGTCCTTGGCGGCGTCGGGGATCTCGCAGCGCTGGATGATCTGCTGGTTGTCGATGGAGAGGATCGGCAGCCCGTGCACCTTCGCGAACAGGTAGGCGAACGAGTCGAAGTCGCTGATCACGCACTGCGGGCGCCAGCGGACGACGTCGTCGTAGTAGGCGCCGACGTTCTCGGCGAGCAGGCCGGGGACGCGCAGCACGTTCTTCACCACCGAGCCGGCCTCGTCGAACGCGCCCTCGACGTAGCGCATGATGAGCCCGCGGATCTCGATGACGTCGATTGCGCCCTGCCCCTCGCGCGCCTCGTCGGTGCGCGGGAACGACGCTGTGAACGCCTTGTCGAGGAAGCCGTAGGCCCGGTTGCTGACCACCACCTTGACGTGATGGCCCTGCGACAGCAGCCACTCGAGACTCGTCTTGGAGCGGGTCGCGTGACCCATGCCCTCGCCCACGACGCCGTAGAGGATCCGCATGACACCTCGAGGGTAACCCCGAAGGGCGCCCGCGCGATGGTCAGTTCTTCGCCGGCGTTGCGGCCTTGTTCCGCGGGGGCGGGGCGGGCATCCTGACGTTGCCCGACGCCGCGGGCGTCGAGGCGGACGGAGCGGGCGCGGGCGTGGGTGACGGCGCCGGGGTGAACGCGACGAGGGGCGCGGTGTCGACGGGCGTCGGCGCGCGCATCGTCTCGCCCACCGCGACGCCGACCAGGTGCGGCGAGCGCGGGAACGCGACGATCGCGAGGCCGACGAGCGCGGCGATGGCCGCCGCGACGATCGCGCCGCCCCTCCCGTGCGACCGAGGCGCGACGCGCCGCAGCTCGGACTCGGCGACGCGGGCCCCGCGCACGGTCGCGGGCTCGGCGGCCGTCGGGCGCACGCCCGACTCGGGCAGGATCGGCTCCGAGGGCGGCGTCGGCGTCGTCAACAGCGCCGGCGACAGCGCCGGCCCGAGCTCGACGCCCGCCGCTTGGGCGAACGCCGTGGCCATGTCGCTCGCGCTCTGGAAGCGCTCGTCGGGGGACTTCGCGAGCGCCCGCGCCATCCACGCGTCGACCGCCGGCGGAAGGCCGGGCACGAGCTCGCTCGGCGCGCGCGGCATCTTGGTCACGATGCGCACGCCCATCTCCTGGAGCGTGCCGTTGCCGAACGGCAGGTCGCCGGTGAGCGCGCGGTAGGCCGTCGTCGCGACCGCCCACAGATCGCTGCGATGATCGATCGGCTGCGCGAGCAGCTGCTCGGGGCTCATGTACGCGGGCGTCCCGATCACCGCGCCGACGCGCGTCGCCGACGGCGGACCGCTCTCGGGCGCGGTGCCGCCCAGGAGCTTCGCCACGCCGAAGTCCATGAGCTTCACGAACACGACCATGTTCGTCTGCGGGCGCGTGAGGAACACGTTCGCCGGCTTGACGTCGCGGTGCACGACGCCGTGGCGGTGCGCCACCTCGAGCGCGCGGCACAGCTGCGAGACCACGTGCACCGATTCGTCGAGCGAGAGGCGCCCGAGCCGGCGCACGCGCTGACTCAGCTCCTCGCCGCGCAGGTGCTCCATCACGAGGAACGGCCCGACGTCGTCGAGCACGCCGTAGTCGGTGACGCGCACCACGTAGCGGCACCGCTCGCCGAGCTGCGCGGCGATGCGCGCCTCGCGGGCGAAGCGCGCGCAGGCGTCGGGCGACGAGACCGTCTCGCGGTGGAGGAACTTGATCGCGACCGTGTTGCCGAGGGCGACGTGCCTCGCCGTCCACACCGCGCCCATCGCGCCGGAGCCGATCTCGGAGACCAGCCGATAGCGGCCGGCGATCAGCGTTCCGACGCCGAGCGCGGACGAGGGATCGCGAGGGAGAGGTTCACCCATCGAGCAAGACTGCGTGCGCGGCCGCGCGCGGAGGATCCGCGCAGTGGACGCGACGCGCCTGCGGAAAACCTGACCGCTCGGCGCCGATCGCGCACGTGGGAAATGACGCGAAATCGATCTCGATCACGCGCCCGATCACACTGTGCGCTACTCGATCACCACCTTGCTCTTGTACATACCCATGCCGCACTGGAACGTGAGCGTGCGGGCGGTGTCGACCGGGACGTCGATCGAGACGGGCTGCTTGAGCGGGAGATCCTTCTTCACGCCGATGTCGGGGAACACGACGGAGGTCGCGCACGTGTCGTCGCTCGTACGCGTGAACACGAGCGTGGTCGCCTGCCCCTTCTTCACGGCGACCGATCGCGGCTGGAAGCCCTTCTCGTCGGCGGTGATCTCGACGCGCCGGCCCTGTACGACGCTCCCGGCGGGCGCGCTGGTCGCGGCGGCATCGCCGTTGAAGACGAAGAGGGCTAGGGCGAAGAGCGCGGCAATCGAGCGGGTCATGGCGTCGGGAGATCGTGCCGCGACGCGGGCGCGCGTCAAACGGCCCGGGTTCGGCGCGTCCGCGGCGCGACGCATGGGGTTCGTCGGTGCGAAGCGTCTGCGCGAGAGCCCAGCAGCATATGCTCGTCCGGGCTTTTCGGCGCGGTGGATCACCCGATGCATCGCGGCGGGCGGAGGGCCCCCGCATGTACATCGATCTGAGCAGCGACGAGCTCGCGGAGGTTCGGGCCGCGGTCGATCGGACCATCCAGATCCTCGACAAGGAGCTGGTCCGCACCGATGCCCCGAGGCTGCAGCATGATCTCGCCGCGGACGTCGAGCGCTTGCGCCGCATTCGAGACAAGCTGGTCCCGCAAGCGCAGAGCGCGCACGTCTGAGGCGGCCACAGGGTCGGTGTCCCACAATCGCGACCGCTGACCTAGCATGGCGGGCATGCGCATCGCGAGCGTCGTCGCGCTCCTGTTCGTGCCCGCCGGCGTGTCTGCTTCGCCGTCGACGCCCTTGACGCCATCGACGCCGCCGTCGACGGCATCGACGCCGTCGACGTACGTTGGCGAGTCGAAGAGCGGCCGCAAACACGAGCTCGCTCCGATCGAGGCGGCGCCGGCCGAGTTCGAAGAGGAGCCGAGCCACCGCTGGGTCACCATCACGTGGCAGCCGCTGCAGGCGTTGATCCCGCTCGCGTCCTTCGCGGTCGAGGCGCGGCTGGCCTCGCGGTGGTCGGCGTCGGTGGTCTTGGGCTACGGCAACGCACCGGTGTACGTCAGCGGCGACCGCAAAGAGCGAAAGCCGGCCCTCCAGCTCGGCGCGCTCGCATCGTATTACGTGGCCGGGAGCTTCGACGACGGCGGCGTGCACGTCGGCGCGGCCGCGCAGTGGACGCGCGTCGACGGCGACGCGCGGCTGGCGACCGGCGCCGTGCGGCCGGGCCTGCTGCTCGGCCCCCTCGTCGGCTTCAAGTGGGTGCTGCGCGGCGGCTTCACGCTCGACTCGCAGATCGGCATCGGCTTCCTCGCCGCCGAGGGCGGCGGCGCGCCGCCCAACGATCCCGATCAGAAGACCGCGCTGCTCGGCAGCTTCGGCATCGGCTGGACGCTCTGAGCGACGAGCCCGTTCACGTCGGCGCGCGGGACGTAGCCGAGGTCGAACGCGTCGCGGGCGATCTCCGCGATCGCGGCGGGCATCGGGTCGGCGGCGAAGTCCACGCGGGACCAGGCCGCGTCGGCGACGCCGGGGGGCAGGCCCTTGCCGGTGAGCCGCTTGATCTCGGCGAACGTGGTCACCTTCGTCGAAGGGTCGCGGGTGGCGCGCGCGATCGCCTGTTGCACCGCCACGACGACGGCGTCGACGTCGCGGCGACGCGCGTCGAGGAAGGGGCGGCGCGCGACGAGCAGCGCCGTGGGAAAGCGGCGCTCCGACCACAGCTCGCGCTCGTCGAGCATGCGCGTGGCCCCGAGGTCGACGACCACGCGCGTCGCCCACGGCTCGGGCAGCCAGGCCGCGGCGATGCGACCGCGGCGCATCTGCTCCATCACGTTCGACGACGCCATCGCGTCGACCACGACGTCGCCGCCCCGCTCCTTGGTGACGAGCCCGTTGCGCGCGAGCCACTTGCGGAGCGAGATGTCCTGGGTCGAGCCGATCTGCGGGGTCGAGACGCGCGTACCGGCGAGGTCGTGCGCCGACTTCACCCAGGGCAGCGTGATCAGCGACGCGCCGCCCGAGGCGACGCCGGACAGCAGCGCGAAGGGGTCTCCCGTGTGGCGCGCGTGCGTCGCGACGAGCGGGCCGGGGCCGCTGACGCCGATGTCGATCGCGTTGCCGAGGAGCGCCTCGCAGACGCGCGGTCCGGCGCGGAAGGTGCGCGTCTCGACGGTCACGCCGGGCAGCGCGCGCGCGATCGCGCCGCTGGCCAGCGCCACGATCATCGGCGCGTGCGTGACGTTCGCGAGGAACCCGATGCGCACCGTCCCCGGCACGCCCGAAGGCCGCGTGCACGAAAGCGGGGTCGCCGCGGCGGCCAACGCGAACCCGAGGAAGGCGCGCCGGTCCATGCTCACCCGCGCGGACGCAGCGCGGTGTGGATGCCGCACTCGGTCTTGCCCTTGCCCGCCCAGCGACCGGCGCGCTCGTCCTCTCCGTCCTCGACCGGTCGCGTGCAGGGCGCGCAGCCGATCGAGAGATAGCGCCGGGCGACGAGCGGGTGCTCGGGGATGCCGTGATCGCGGAGGTAGGCGTTCGCCTCGGCGCCGGTCATGGTCGCCAGCGGATGGACCTTCACCGGTCCTTCCGCCGGACCCGGCTCGGCCGGGTCGCGGACGGTAGGCAGGAGGATGGGCGTCGAGCTGCGCGCCGCGCTCTGATCGCGGCGCAGCCCCGAGACCCAGGCCGCCGCGCGCGCGAGGTGCGGCGCGAGCGGATCGACCTTGTTGTGCTGGCAGCAGAGGTCGGGGTTGAACTCGTAGACGTTCGAGCCGTGCTCGCGCAGGAACTCCTCGCGCGACGTGCCGGGACGGACCACTTGCACGTTCAGCCGCAGCTGCTCGGCCAGTCGATCGCGGTAGGCGAGCGTCTCGTCGAAGAGGAAGCCGGTGTCGAGGAAGATGACCGGAAGCTCGCGCGCGACCTCGCTCCACAGGTGCAGCAGCACGCCGCTGCCGGCGCCGAACGAGGAGGTGAACAGCAGTCGATCGCCGAAGCGCTCGACCGCCCACGCGAGGCGCTCGCGCGGGCTCTTCCGCTCGAGCGCCTCGTTCTCGGCGGCAAGGGAGGTCACGCGGCGCACTCCCCCTGCCCGACCGCGACCTCGAAGCCGACCGTCTCGCCGATGTCCGCCTCTTCGCCGGCGGCGAACCCGGCCAAGAGATCGCCGAGCGCGGCGACGACGCGCTTCGGATCGACGCGGCGGAAGAACGCGTTCGGCGTCTCGCCCTCGGCGCGATCGCTCTGGTAGAGCGCGAGGAGCTTCACGACCGCCTCGGGCACCCGCCGCGCGACGATCTTGACCACCTGCCGACCGAAGTAGGCGCCGTCGCCGTCGACGCCGCCGCCGAGGTGCAGCTGGTACATCGGGTAGGTCTTGCCGCCCTCCTTCTTCGCCGCGCCGTGGAAGCCGATGTCGGCGATGTGGTGCTGACCGCAGGAGTTCGGGCAGCCGGAGACCTTGATCACCGTGCCCTTCAGCGCGTCGTACTGCTGCGCGTCGTCCTGCTCGAGGCGCTCGGACACGGCGCCCGCGAGCTGACGCGACTTGGTCACCGCGAGGTTGCACGTCTCGGCGCCGGGGCAGGAGGTGACGTCCTTCGCCGTGTGCACGCCGAGCTCGGAGAGCCCGATCTCCTTCAGCGCGACGAAGATCGCCGGGAGCGAGCGCCGATCGACGTAGGGGATGAGGATGTTCTGATCGATGGTGATGTACGCCGAGCCGTCGCCGAACCGCTCGAAGATCGGGCCGAGCGCGCGCATCTGCGCCGAGGTCACATCGCCGAGCTTCAAGCGAACGTACACCGCGGTGTACCCGTCCTGCCGCTGATCGACCACCGACTGCGCCCGCCATGCGAGGTAGCCGGGCGGCTGCGCGTCGAGCAGCACGGGCGGCGCCGGCGGGCGGCGGGGCGACTCGGGGAGCTTCAGCTCCGCCGACGCCTCGGCGTCGACCTCGGCGCGGATCTCGGCGTACCTCGCGCGGAAGCCCTCCTCGCCGAGCTTCTTCAGCACGTACTTGAGGCGCGCGCGGTGCCTGTTCTCGCGGTTGCCCAGGCGATCGAAGAGCCGGAGGATCGTCTCGCCGACGCGCGCGATCTCGGCCGCCGGGACGAAGTCGTGCAGCACGATCGCGCTCATCGGCAGCGTCGACAGACCGCCGGCGACGACCACTCGGAAGCCGGCGACGCCGTCTCGAGACTTCGCGATGAACCCGAGATCGTGGATCGCGGCGACAGCGCAGTCGGTGGCGCAGCCGCTGAAGGCGATCTTGAACTTGCGCGGCAGCGTCGCCGCCAGCGGGTGGCGCAGGAAGTAGCGGACGACTGCCTCCTGGTAGGGGGTGACGTCGAACGCGGCGTCGCCGCAGATCGAGGCCCGATCGCAGGCGGTGACGTTGCGCACCGAGTTGCCGCACGCCTCGCGGATGGTGAGGCCCGCCTCGTCGCAGCGCCGCATCGCCGCCTCGGCGTCCGTCATCTTGATGAAGTGGAGCTGGAAGTTCTGCCGCGTGGTCACGTGCGCGAAGCCGCGCGACCACCGATCGGCGACGTCGGCGATCGCCTCGAGCTGCGCCTTGCCGAGCAGGCCGCCGGGGACCTTCACGCGGAGCATCTGCACGTCGGGCTGTCTCTGCCCGTAGACGCCGCGGGTGAGGCGGAAGGCGCGGAACGCGTCCGCCGACAGCTCGCCGCGCTCGAACGCCTCGAGCTTGGCGACGAACTCGTCGATGTCGCGCGGATCGGAAAATCGGGGGATATACGGTGCGTTCGACATTTACTCCGTCTCCGTCTCGACTGACGACTGACGACTGACGACCGAGGACTCGAGGTGCCCGAGCTCGCGCAGCCGCGCGAGGATCCGGGTCACGCCGTCGTCCACGGTGATCGCGCTCGTATCGAGCGTGAGCTCCGGCGACTCGGGCGCCTCGTACGGATCGCTGATCCCGGTGAACTCGCGGATCTCGCCGGCGAGCGCCCTCCTGTAGAGGCCCTTCACGTCGCGGCGGATGCACTCCTCGAGCGGCGGCGCCACGTGGATCTCCACGAAGTGCGGGGCGATCAGCGCGCGGGCTCCCTCCCGCATCGACCGGTAGGGCGAGATCGCCGACACCAGGACGAAGACACCGTTCCGCTGCAGCAGGTGCGCGACGAACGCGATGCGGGCGACGTTGATCTCCCGGTCCTCGCGCGAATAGCCGAGGCCGCGCGACAGGTGCGTGCGGACCACGTCGCCGTCGAGCGACTCGACCTTCTTCCCTTCGCCGCGGAGCCGCGGCGCGACGGCCTCCGCGAGGGTGGACTTGCCGGCGCCCGAGAGCCCGGTGAACCAGAGAACCGCGCCCGTTTCTGCCCGCGACATCGTGGTATCGTCCTGGTGGAAGTCTGGAGCCGTTCGAGATATCGACGCGGCGTCCGTTATTGTGGAGGAAGCCTTGGCTGCACGCAAGGGGCAGGCGACCGCCCGCCGCGACTCGGAGACGACGGAGAGCGCCATCGCGGAGAAGGGGCGCAAGGCGCGGGCGAAGGGCGCGGGCGGCGGCGACGACATCGGCGCAGCGGAGCTCGGGCGACGCGTGGCCGACAACCTGCGCGCCAAGCGGAAGGCGCGCGGCATGTCGCTCGACGATCTCGCCGCGTCCTCGGGCGTCAGCCGCGCCGCGCTCTCGCAGATCGAGACCTACAAATCCACGCCGACGATCGGCCTGCTGTGGAAGATCGCCGTCGGGCTGGGCGTCCCGTTCGCCGAGCTGGTCGGCGAGTCGCGGGGGAAGGTCTCGGTCTTGCGAAGGACGGACTCGACGATCCTCCGGTCGCTCGACGGCAAGCTGGAGAGCCGTCCGCTCGCGCCGGTGGGCACGACGCCGCTGGTGGAGCTCTACGAGCTGCGACTCGCGCCGCGCTCGGGGCACGCCGCAGAGGCGCACGCGCGCGGCACCCACGAGGTGCTGGTCGTGCTGACCGGCGCGGCGCGGCTGCACGTCGACGGCGAGGCGCACGACCTCGCGCCCGGTGACTCCATCTGCTTCCCGGCCGATCGCCCGCACATCTACGAGAACCCCGGGGGCAGCGAGGCCCGCTACCTGAACCTCGTCGCCTACGAGCGCTGATCGGCGAGCTTTGACAACGCCGACCGGCTCCGTCATTATGGACCAGTGTCCATTTTGATGACGGCCGCCGCGATCGGGCTGCCCGCCGACGCCGTCGCGCGGCCTTCGCCTCGCGCCACGCGCCCGGGCGCCAGCACCTCGCTCGAGCGCGTGTCCTTCTCTTTCCAGACCGAGAAGGGCGCGCGGCTGGCGATCGAGAGCGCGAACCTGCACATCGAGGCCGGCGAGCTCGTCTGCCTGGTCGGCCCGTCCGGCAGCGGCAAGTCCACGATCCTGAACCTGATCGCCGGGCTGCTCGCGCCGACCGAGGGCCGCGTCCTCGAGAACGGCGCGCCGATCGACGGGCCCGGCCCCGCCCGCGCGATGGTGTTCCAGGACGCGGCGCTCTTCCCGTGGCTCACGCTGCGCGACAACGTCGAGTACCCGCTGCAGCTCGCCGGCACGCCGAAGGGGGAGCGACGCGCGCGCAGCGAGGAGCTCCTGCGCATGGTGCACCTGTGGCGCTTCGCGCAGTCCTTCCCGCACGAGCTGTCGGGCGGCATGCGTCAACGCGGCGCGATCGCGCGCGCGCTCGCCACCGATCCGGCGGTGCTCCTGATGGACGAGCCGTTCGCCGCGCTCGACGCGCAGACGCGCGAGATCCTGCAGGGCGAGGTGGAGCGCATCTTCCTCGAGACGCGCAAGACCGTCGTGTTCGTCACGCACAACGTCCGCGAGGCGGTGCGCCTCGCCGATCGCATCGTGCTGATGGGCACGCGGCCGGGGCGCATCCTGCGCGACGTGATCATCGATCTGCCGCGCCCGCGCGCGGCGAACGACGAGCGGGTCGCGTGGTTCGCGGCGGACGTGGCGGGTGAGATCCGGAGCGAGGTCGAGAAGATCGCGAGGGAGGAGGCGGACGATGCGTGGGTGGCTCCGGGGGGTCGTGTTCGCGTCGATCCTCGTCGGAACATGGGCGGCGGCATCTAGCCTCGCCAACAGCCCGCTCCTCCCCGGCCCGATCGCCGTCGGGCGGACGATCGCGGCCGCGCTGCGCGACGGCACCCTGCCGCGCGCGCTCGGCACCAGCCTGCTTCGTCTGCTCGTCGGCTACGCGGTGTCGCTCGGCTGCGGCGTGCTCCTCGGCGTCTCGCTCGCGCGGTCACCGAAGACGAAGTCGGCGATCGGTCCGCTGATCCTCGGGCTCAGCTCGGTGCCGTCGATCTGCTGGCTGCCGCTCGCCATTCTCTGGTTCGGCCTCTCGGAGTGGGCGATCCAGACGGTGATCGTGCTCGGCGCGCTGCTGCCGATCGCGGTGGCGACCGAGGGCGCCGTGCGCCACGTCCCGCCGCAGCTCATCCGCGCCGCGCGGACCATGGGCGCGCGCGGCCCGCGCTTGCTGTTCGGGGTCATGATCCCGGCGGCGTTCCCCGGCATCCTCTCGGGCGCCAAGCTCGGCTGGACGTTCGCGCTGCGCTCGCTGATGGCCGGCGAGTTGCTATTCGTATCCGGTGGCCTCGGTCAGCTGCTGGAGACGGGACGCGACATCGGTGACACCGCGTTGGTCCTGGCGATCATCGTGACGATCGTCGCGCTCGGGCGCGCGAGCGAGTGGCTCCTCTTCGGTCGTCTCGACCGCGAGGTCGGACGTCGTTGGGGAACAGAGGCGGCTTGATCATGGCGAAGCGACGAACCGGGCACGGCAAGGTGTGGTTGGTGGGTGCCGGCCCCGGCGATCCCGAGCTGCTCACGCTCAAGGCCGTCCGCGCGCTCTCCGAGGCCGACGTGGTGGCCTACGACGAGCTCATCTCCGAGGAGATCCTCGCGCTCGCCCCGGCGCACGCCGAGCGGATCGCCGTCGGCCGTCGCGCCAACGGCTGCCGTCATCACGACGAGAAGATCCACCCCGCGGTGATCGCCCGCGCGCGCGCCGGCGACGTGGTGGTGCGGCTGAAGGGCGGCGATCCGCTGGTCTTCGGGCGCGGCGGCGAGGAGGCCGAGGAGCTCGCGAGCGCGGGGGTCCCGTTCGAGATCGTGCCGGGCATCTCCGCCGCGCTCGGCGCCGCGGCGGCGAGCGGGATCCCGCTGACCCACCGCGGGGCCGCGTCCTCGGTGACCTTCGCCACGGCGCACGCCGCCCACGGCGACGGCGATCCGAAGCTCGCGACCACGGTGCCGATCACCGGCACGATCGTCCTCTACATGGGTCTCGGTCGCCTCGCCGAGACCGCGGCGTCGCTCGTCGCGGCGGGTCGTGCGCCGGAGACGCCGGTGGCCGTGATCGCGCACGCGACCCGCGCGACCGAGCGAAAGGTGATCGGGACGCTGGCGACCATCGCCGACGAGGTCGCGCGCGCCGCGCTCCCGGCGCCGGCGCTGATCGTCGTCGGCGAGGTGGTCGGCCGGGCGGTCGAGAGCCCTCTCGCCGAGGTGCTCGCCGAGACAGGCGCGCGCCTCCGTAGGGCGGGCTGATACGCTCGGCGCCGTGTGCACCATCATCGCCCTGCACCGCGTTCGCGACGATGCGCCGCTGGTGATCGCCGCCAACCGCGACGAGTTCTACGCGCGCGCGTCGAGCGGCCCGCAGGTGCTCGATCCGGCGTTCGGGATCGTCGGCGGACGCGACGAGCAGGCGAAGGGCACCTGGCTCGGCGTGCGCCCGCCGCACGGCGACGCGCCGCACGGGCTGGTCGTCGCCGTCACCAATCAGCGCACGCTCGCGCCGCCCGATCCGAGCCGCCACTCGCGCGGCGAGCTGGTGCTCGAGGCGCTGCGGCGCGGGAACGTCGCCGCGATCGACGCGTTCCTCTCCGGGATCGACGCGCGGCGCTACAACCCCTTCAACCTCCTCTACGGCGACGGCCTCGGCCTGCACGTCGCCTACGCGCGCGACGAGCCGCGGATCACCATCGAGGCGTACGAACCCGGCGTGGTGGTGCTGGCGAACGATCGGGTCGGTGCGCCGGAGTACCCGAAGACCCGGCGCGCGGAGGCGCTCGTACGGCCGTGGCTGGACGCGCCGCTACCCGAGCTGCGCCAGCGCCTCCGCGCCGCGCTCGCCGATCACGAGAAGCCGGACGCGGTCTCCGGCGCCTCGATCCCGTGGTTCGGCGAGGAGCTGCTGCGCGAGCTGCAGGCGCTGTGCATCCACTCGCCGATGTACGGGACGCGGTCGTCGACGATCGTGGTGCTCGGCCGCGCGTCCGGTGAGGATCGCGTCCTCGGCTACGAGCACGCCGAGGGCCCGCCATGCACCGCGGCGTTCGCCGACTTCACGCACCTCGCGGCTTCGTCTCGCCGCTGATCGGCTCGGCGATCGCGCGCACCAGCTCGGCGAAGCGCTCGCCCATGGGCGTGCCCTCCGCCTTCCAACGGGTGCGGAGCGCGCGCGCGGCGACGATCCAGCGCTCCTCCGGCAGCGCCGACTCGAGCACGACGCGGAGCAGGCGCGACAGCGCGGGCAGCTCGCCGGAAGACGAGATCGCCACGAGGAACGGCGGACGCCGCAGCACCGCGCCGAAGAACGCGGAGGCGTTCGGCGGATCGTCGACCGCGTTGCAGAACAGGCGGCGCGCCTCGGCCGCCGCGGCGATCGCGCGGTTGACCTGCGTGTCGTTGGTCGCGGCGATCACCAGCCACGCGCCGTCGAGATCGGAGTCCGCGAACGCGCGCCGCACGAGCGCGATCTCCCCGCGCTCCGCGAGCGCGCCGACCTCGGCGGTCGCCTCCTGCGCGACGACGAGCACATCGGCGCCGGCGGCGCACAGCTCGCCGATCTTCCGCGCGCCGACGCTGCCCGCGCCGACCACCACGACGCGGCGTCCGTTCAGCCGGAGAAACAACGGGTAGAGGTCCATGCATTCCTGCGAGGGGCGAGCGCGTGTTGGCGAGCGGCGCGAGGCGCGTCCGAGGCGACAATGCTAGCGAGCGCGCCGCGACCTCGCGACCTCGACCTGCGGCCGGGCATCGACCGTTCAAGGTCAGGCTCGGATCGCACGTGTACACCGCTCGCCCGCTGCCCGCGCTCGTCCACGACCTCCGTCGTGGCTTCGCCGCGCGTCCGCGGACGGTGCCGTCGAAGTGGTTCTACGACGAGGCCGGCTCCGCGCTGTTCGATGCGATCTGCGAGCTGCCGGAGTACTACCTCACGCGCGCCGAGCGCGCGATCCTCGAGCGCCACGCCGACGACATCGTAGCGTCCGCCGCGCCCGACGAGCTGCTCGAGATCGGCAGCGGCATGGCGCGCAAGACCGGCGTGCTGCTCGGCGCGATCACGCGTCGGACGGGGCACGCGCGCTACGTGCCGCTCGACATCTCCGCCGCGGCGCTCGAGGGCTCGGCCCGCTCGATCCGCGCGGTCGTCCCCGGGGTGGCGGTCGATCCGCTGATCGGCGACTTCGAGCGCGATCTGCCGAAGCTCGCGCTCTCTCCGCTCTCGCGTCGACGCATGTGGGCGCTGCTCGGCAGCACGATCGGCAACCTCGACGAGCGCGCCGCGCCGCAGCTGCTCGCGTCGATCGCCGCGCGCATGCGGCCGGGTGACACCTTCCTGGTCGGGATGGACCTGGTGAAGGACGTCACCGTCCTCCAGCGTGCCTACGACGACGCGGCGGGCGTCACCGCGCGGTTCAACAAGAACATGCTCGCGGTGATCAACCGCGGCGCCCAGGCCGACTTCGATCTCGACGCGTGGACGCACCGCGCCCGGTACGACGCGGCGCGCGCGCGCATCGAGATGCACCTCGAGTCCGACCGCCCGCAGCGCGTGCGGCTCCGCGCGCTCGGCGCCACGGTGGCGTTCGAGCGAGGCGAGCGCATCCTCACCGAGATCAGCCGGAAGTTCACGCATGAGACCGCCGCCTCGACCCTGCGCGACGGCGGGATGCGGCTCGTCTCGTGGTTTCCGGCGGCCGACGACGGCTTCGCGCTCGCGCTCGCGGAGGCCGCGCGATGACCGAAATCCCCTCGGCGACCGGCGCCGCCTTTCACGAGCTCCTCGGGGTCGCCCGCGCGATGGGCGACGACGGCTGGACGCGCGCGCTCTCGCCCGACACGCGGGCGGCGCTCTCGGCCTCCGCCGACGCCCTGTTCCCCGACGAGCTCTTCCTCGAGGCGCTCGTCGCGGCGGACGACGCGCTGGCCGGCGGCAGCGGCGCGCTTGCGACCGCGGTGGGGCGCGCGCGCGCCGACGCGCTCGTCGGACCGGCGGCCCCTTCCCTCGGCGGCGATCCGTTCCGCTTCCTCAAGGAAGCCGCGAGCCTCTTCTACGAGCGCCGCACCAACTACGGCGCGGCGAGCGTGGAGCTCGTCCCGAGAAAGGCGATCCTGCGCCTGGTGGTCTCCGAGGCGCTCGCGCGCCGCCTCGGCGCGCGGAATCGGGGCCCGTTGCTCGCCGGCGCGTTCCTCGAGCGCGGCGTGGAGCTGGTCTCCGGCACCACGCAGGCGGCGCGCTACATCGGTCACGCGCCCCGCATCGACACGCGCTTCGAGCGCCCGATGGTCAACCTGATGTTCGAGTTCGATCTCGACGAGAGCTGAGCGGTCAGTCCTCGCCGCCACCGCGGCGCAGCGCCTTGGTCCTGGCCGTGCGCTGCTTCTCGCTCAGCCGCCGCTCGACGCTGCCGCGGCTCGGCTTCGTCGGCCGCCGCTTCTTCGGCTCGACGAGCGCGGCGGCGATGAGCGCCCGCACCTTTTCGCGCGCGTCTTCGAGGTTGCGCCCCTGATCGCGCGTGAGCTGGCTCGTGATCATCAGGCGATCGTCGGCGTCGCGGCGCGTCGCCGTCGCGGCCCGCAGGCGCTGCCAGGCGCCGGGCGACAAGCCGCTCACCTGCCCGAGATCGACCCGCAGCTCCACCTTCGACGACACCTTGTTGACGTTCTGCCCTCCGGGGCCGCTCGCGCGGACCGCCCGCACCTCGAGGGCGGCTTCGGGCACGATCACCCCGGGGGCGACGACGATCGGATCTGCCACGGCGGCGCAGCGTAGACGTTCGGGCGTCCGCGCGTTAGAGCGGGCTCATGCTCGAAGTCGTCGATCTCGTCGTGGGTCAGGGGGCCGAGGCGACCGCCGGCCACCAGGTGAGCGTCCACTACACCGGCACGCTCACCAACGGGAAGAAGTTCGACAGCTCGCTCGATCGCGGGCGGCCCTTCAGCTTCAAGCTGGGCGCCGGCCAGGTCATCAAGGGCTGGGACCAGGGCGTCGCCGGCATGAAGGTCGGCGGCAAGCGCAAGCTCACCATCCCGCCCGAGCTCGCCTACGGCAGTCAGTCGGTCGGCGGCGGTCTGATTCCCCCGAACTCGACCCTCGTCTTCGAGGTCGAGCTCCTCGGCGTCTCGTGAGGTCGATCATGCGCGCGCTCCTCGCTAGCTTCGTCCTGGTCTCGGCGTTCGGCTGCAGCCGCGTCGTCGAGCCCGATCCCACCTCCCGCGATCAGGCCGCCGCGCCCAAGCCGATCATCCCGCTCGTGGCCTCCGCCGCCCCGGCGCAGCAGGCCACCGAGCTGCAGAAGATCGACATCAAGGTCGGCGACGGCGCGCTGGCCGCCAAGGGCTCGCGCATCCAGGTGCACTACACGGGCACCCTGACCGACGGCTCCAAGTTCGACAGCTCGGTCGATCGGGGCCAGCCGTTCACCTTCACGCTCGGCCAGGGCGAGGTCATCAAGGGCTGGGACGAGGGCTTCACCGGCATGAAGGTCGGCGGCAAGCGCAAGCTGATCATCCCTTACAAGATGGCCTACGGCGAAGCCGGCCGTCCCCCGAAGATCCCGCCGAAGTCGACGCTGATCTTCGAGGTCGAGCTGCTCGGCGTCGAGTGACCGGCCGGCCCGTCGGCCGACCCCGCCCCCCCGAAGACGTGCGCCCTCCCGCCTCCGCGCAGACGGGTGTAGCCTCTCGGCCCGATGGGAAAGCCGATCCTGGGCCGTGACGTCTACCTCGCTCTCGCCGCCGTCGGTTGGGCCGACGGAACGCTCGATCCCGACGAAGCCGACGCGATCGTCCGCACCGCGCTCGAGGAGGGCCTCGAGCTCGACGCCATCCAAGAGATCGAGGACGCGACCAAGAAGCCCCTCGACATCGGGGTGATCGATCGCCTGACCATGTCGAAGAGCGATCGCCTGTACGTCTACGCGGTCGCCTCCTGGATCACGCGCCTCGACGGCGTCGTCACGGCCGAGGAGGAGGAGATCCTCACCAAGCTCGGCAACGCGCTCGGCATCCCCGAGACGCCGCGGAAGCACGCCGACGAGGTCCTCCAGCAGATCGCGTCGCTCCCCGCGGGCGATCGGCCCGATCGCTTCGACCTGCTCGCCCTCCGCGCGAGTCTCGAGGAGCGCCTCGCGACCGCGCAGGCGGCGCGCGCCGCGCAGGGCGGATCGGGCGGCAGCGAGGAGTAGTGGCGACTCGTCCGCTGAACGGACGCGACGTCTACCTCGCGCTCGCCGCCGTCGGCTGGGCCGACGGGCAACTCTCGCAAGAGGCGGGCGACGCGATCGTGCGCACGGCGCTCGAGGAGGGCCTCGATCTCGACGTGGTGCAGGAGATCGAGGAGGCGGTGAAGACGCCGCAGACCATCGGCTCGATCGATCGACTGCAGATGTCCAAGAGCGATCGGCTCTACGTGTACGCCGTCGCGTCGTGGATCACGCTGCTCGACGGTCGCGTCACCGAGCGCGAGGAAGAGGTGCTGTCACGGCTCGCCGCGCTCCTCTCGGTCCCGGCCACGCCGCGCGCGCACGCCGACGCGATCATGCGCGAGATCGCCAGCAAGGGTAACCGCCCCGACAAGTTCGACCTGCTCGGACTGCGCCGTCGCCTCGACGAGGAGCTCGAGCTCGCCCACGCCGCGCGCCTCGCGTCGCCCAAGTCGCGCGGCTGACGAGGTCAGCGGTCGCAATTGCAGAACGTCGGAGTCATGGCTGGCTGCGCAGACTGGGTCATCAGTCATCAGCACGATAGTCATCAGTCATCAGTCATCAGTCATCAGCACGAGAGGAAGTTCTCGTGGCCTCCGGCCTCGGTGGGCTGATGACTGACGACTGACGACTGACGACTGACGACCAAGCCCGAACGGCGACAGGCACGCGGTGTCGCGGAATCACGACCGGCGCTTCAGCGCGGCTTCACCGGGACCTCGGCGGTCGTCGCCTCGATGGCCTCGTCTTCGTCCCAAAGCTCGTCGACCGAGAGCTCGACGACCTCCTGCTGACCGACGGTCAGATCGGGCACGAGCTGCATGAGCCGCTCGAGGATGCGCAGGACCTCGAACGGGGTGAGGCCGATCTCGCTCGCGATGTCGTTGACCGACCGGCGGCCGTCGATGCGCGTGAACACGGTCATCTCGAGGCGCCCGAGCGGCACCGAGACCGGCGCGCGCAGCGCCGGCACCAGGTGCTCGAAATCGACGGACGAATTGCCCGAGTGCGGCGGCGGGACCGTCGCGCGATTCGCGGCATCGTCGTCACGCGGAGAGCTCACCCGGCGCCCAGCCTAGACCAAAGCGGCCCCGCATCCACACTTCCCCGTGGTCGAGGCGCGCGCAGACGGCCGAGCCCGCCCTTCGAGCTGCCGCGAAAATCCCGAGAAAGACGCGGGCCGGGCCGCGATCGCGCCCCGGTCCTTTGCCCCGTCGGCGGCCGAGCGGTACATCTCGGCCGCCCATGGTCCGCCCGCGCCGCGCCCTCGCCGCCGCCGTCGTCCTCGCGACGACGCTGGCCGCGTTCGCGCTCGACGCCGCGCCGGGCGTGAAGACCGCGTCGCTGAACCCGGCGCCGAACAAGACGACCTCCAAATCGGTCGCGCCTTCGGCGAAGGTCACGGCGCCCAAGGGCTGCCCGCCGGGCATGGCGCCGGTCCCCACCGAGAGCGGTGGCTTCTGCATCGATCGGTACGAGGCCGCCGTCGTCGAGGTCGTGGGCAAGAAGAGCAAGCCCAACTCGCCGTACGTGCCGGTCACCACCAAGCGGGTGAAGGCGATCTCGAAGAAGGGCGTCGTCCCGCAGGGCTACATCTCGGCGGTCGAGGCGAAGGCGGCCTGCGAAGAGGCCGGCAAGCGCCTGTGCACCCCCGACGAGTGGCTGAAAGCCTGCCAGGGAAAGAAGCCGACGACCTACCCGTACGGCGACGACGAGGTCAAAGGGCGCTGCAACGGCGACGGCACGCGCAAGCACCCGGTGGTCGAGCTGTTCGGCCCGAACGCCGACGCCTTCGCCGATCCGAACAAGATGAACGACCCGCGCTTGAATCAGCTCCCGGACTCGCTGAGCAAGACGGGCGATCACGCGAAGTGCAAGAACGGCTACGGCGTCTACGACATGGTCGGCAACCTCCACGAGTGGACGTCCGACGCGTCGGGCTCCGTGCAGTTCAAGGGTGGCTACTACATGGACACCCACAAGAACGGCGACGGGTGCTTCTACAAGACCACCGCGCACGGGCCGTCGTACCACGACTATTCGACCGGCTTCCGCTGCTGCAAGTAGCGGTTTCGGGGTTCCCGAAAGGGCCTCCCGCTCCCGCTCCCGTCCCGGAGAGCCCCGCATCGGTCTAACGATCGTCATACCGTCCGCCTGACGCGCCCCGCTTGAAACCTCCAAGCGGGTTGCGGTAGAAGTCGTTTGGGTATGACTATGTTTTACCGCCTCCGCCGACCCGTGGCCGCCGCCGTCGGCGTCCTCGGGCTCTCGTGGGCGGCGCTCGCCGTCGCGCAGCTGTCGCCGCCGAAGGCGAAGCCCGCGACGGCCGTCGAGTACCCGGCCGAGGGCGATGGTCGCCCCGTGAGCGTGACGCTCGATCTGGTGATCGATCCGAGCGGCAAGGTCACCAGCGCGACGGAGCGCGCGCGCAACCCCGCCGACGCACCGCAGCTGTTCGTCGATCGCGCGATCGCCTTCGCCGAGAAGCTCTCGTTCGAGCCCGCCACGAAGGACGGCGCGCCCATCAAGGCGAAGGTCCCGTACACCGTCCACTTCGCCCCGCCGGTCCCCGCATCCGCGTCCGTGTCGGCGTCCGTGTCCGCGTCCGCATCCGCACCCGCGTCCGCATCCGCGTCCGCACACGCGCCCGCGCCTGCGCCTGCGCCTGCGCCTGCGCCTGCGCCTGCGCCCGAGCCTGCGCCTGCCCCCGCTGGCTCCGCCGTCGACGTGCACGTCGCCGGCGCGAAGATCCCGCCGCCGCGCGCCGCCAGCGACATCACGATCGACAACGATCTCCTCGAGGCCGCCCCCCACGCGCAGGGAGGCGACATCCTCGCCACCGTCCCCGGCGTGTACGTCGGCCACGTCGAGGGCGACGCGGTCGCCAACAACGTGTTCCTTCGCGGCTTCAACGCCGAGCACGGGCAGGACATCGAGTTCCGCGTCGGCGGCATTCCGGTCAACGTCCCGTCGCACATCCACGGCCAGGGCTACGCCGATCTGAACTTCGTCATCCCGGAGGTGGTGCGGCACCTGCGCGTGATCGAGGGTGTCTACGATCCACGGCAGGGCGATTTCGCCGTCGCCGGCAGCGCGTACTACGAGCTCGGCGTCCTGCCGCGCGGCTATCGCGTGAAGGGCACCACCGGCTCCTACGGCACGAGGCGGCTCGTCGGCATCTGGGCGCCGAAGGAGGAGTCGGAGGAGACGTTCGGCGCCGTCGCGCTGCGCGAGACCAGCGGGTTCGGTCCGAACAACCGCGGCGGCGCGTCGGCGAGCGGCATGATCCAATACGCGTTCGAGCTGCCGGCCAACTACCGGCTGCTCCTGTTCGCCAGCGCGTACGCGGCGCGCTCGGCGCTGCCCGGGGCGATCCGCCTCGACGACTGGTCGGCCGGTCGCATCGGCTGGCTCGACAGCTATCCGCACCCGACGGCCACCGCGCAGTCCGCGTCGTCGACGCGCACCCAGATCGGCCTCGAGATCGACCGGCTGACCGAGAGCGGCTCGCACCTCGAGATCGCCACCTACGTGACGTTCACCGGCTTCCGCATCCGGCAGAACTTCACCGGCTTCACGCTGCGCGGCTTCGAGGATCCGACCAAGGTCGGCCTCGGCGATCTGATCGAGCAGGCGAATCACGACACCGCCGTCGGCGCGCTCGCGCGCTCTCGCTCGCCGCGTTACCCGCTCAGCGACTGGCTCTCCCTGTTCGTCGAGCCGGGCGTGACCTTCCGCACGAGCAGCACGACGCAGACGCAGAACCTGCTCATGCCGCCCGAGAACGCGACGTGGGATCGCCGCGTCGACGCCACGCTCCGCGGCAGCGATCTCGGCGGCTACCTCGATCTCGATTTCCGCATCGCCAAGCGCGCGCGGCTCACCGGCGGCGTGCGCGCCGACGCGATCTTCTACGACATCGACGACAAGCTGGGGAACTACACCCCGAGCTTCCAGAAGAGCCGTCACGTCCCCGGCTTCCGCCGCACCGCGTTCGGCACCGCCTGGGGTCCGCGCGTGTCGCTGGTCGTCGACGCGACGTCGTGGCTCTCGCCGATGATCGCCTACGGCGAAGGCTACCGCTCGCCGCAGGCGCGGCAGCTCGCCGAGGGCGAGAGCGCGCCGTACACCAAGGTGCGCTCCTTCGAGGCCGGCGTCCGCGCCAAGACGAAGGACCAGCGGTACACGTTCAGCACCGCGCTGTACCAGACCTCGCTCTCCGACGACCTGGTGTTCGATCCGAGCGACGCCACGCTGGCCCGCGTCGGACCGACGCGCAGGCGCGGGTTCGTCGCCTACGGCGTGATCAAGCCGTGGGACTGGCTGCTCGCCGCGGCGAGCGTCACCTACGTGCACGCGACGCTGCAAGCGCCGCCGCCGGCCACCGCCGGCGATCCGTCGCCCGCCTACCGCGAGGGGCAGCTCCTGCCGTACGTGCCGCCGTGGGTGTTCCGCGTCGACGCGACGATCAAGCACCCGCTGATCAAGGCCGGCGCGCAGACGATCGACGGCCGCGTCGGCAGCGGCATGACGGTGATCACCGCACGCCCGCTGCCGCACGGCCAGTTCGCCTCGCCGTTCGCGCTCCTCGACCTCTCCGCGGGCATCCGCTACCGCGAGCTCGACCTCGGGATCGACGTGTTCAACCTGCTCGATCGCCGCTGGGCCGACACCGAGCTGATGTTCCGCTCGAACTGGCCGGTGCAGGGGCGCGACATCCCCTCGTCGCTCCCGGCGCGACACTTCGTCGCCGGCAACCCGCGGACGATCCTCGCCTCCCTGACGGTGACGCTATGAAGGCGCGCGTCCTCCTCGCTGCTTCGACCTTGTCGGCGACGCTCGTCGGGTGCGGCGACACGGGCCAGCCGTCGATCGCGCACCCGGCCGTCGCCATCGGCACCGCCGCGCGCGAGGTCGAGGTGGGCGATTTCCGGGTGACGCTCGACGTCGCCCGCGTCGGCTTCGGTCCGGCGACGTTCTGCGCGAGCCGCGCCTCCTCCGACGAGCTGTGCCCGGCAGCGACGGCGGAGCTCGCGGCGGTGGCGCCGGTCGACGCGCTGTCTCCCGCGGCGCAGCCGCTCGGGACGGTGCACGGCTTCGTCGGCACGGTGCGCTCGGCCGCGTTCGGCTACGCGATCACCTGGCTGACCACGGAGACGGCGCCGCGCGCGCGGCCGGCCGCGCCCGGCGGGCACTCCGCGCACCTCGAGGGCACCGCGACCTCGAAGACGAGCGGCGCTTCGTTCCGCTTCGTCGCCGACGTCGACGTCGCGCCGCTCGGGCGCGGCACCCAGGCCGTGTCGGTAGGCGGGCTCTCGGCCGGGATCGACGAGCGGACCGCGCGCCTCGAGGTGCGCTTCGATCCGAGCACCTGGCTCGCCGACGTCGACTTCGCCGAGCTTTCGGCGGCGGGAGCGACCGCGACGATCACCACGAGCACGCACGCCGGCAACGCGATCGTCGTCGGCATGACGTCGCTCGCACGGCCGAAGTTCGTGTGGACGCAATGAGCAGGAAGATGATGAGGAGCAAGATGATGAGGAGCAAGATGAGGATGAGGCGCGCGTCGTTCGTCGCAGCGTTCGTCGCAGCGTTCGTCGCCGGATGCTCCGGCGACGACGCCTCGAAGGGAAACGTCCAGGTGTTCGTGGTGGCCGAGGAGTCGATCACCTCCGGCGTCGAGCCGGGCACCGGCGACGAGAACATGCAGGACGGCTGGCGCGTCGAGTACTCGAAGTTCCTCGTGACCATCGGGAACTTCCGCGCCCGGAGCACCGAGTCCGGCAAGGAGCTGCGCGATCCGACGGTGTGGGTCCTCGATCTGAAGTCGGCGCCCGCCGCGGGATACTCCATCGCGCGGTTCACCGACATCGACGCGGTGCGCTTCGACAAGGCCGGCGAGGACATGCCGGTCGCCACCGCGGCCGCGAAGGCGGCGCCGCCGACCACCGAGGCCGATCGGCAGCTGATGATCGGCGGGGGCTACTCGCTCTACGTCGAGGGCAAGATGACCAAGGCCGACGGCCAGTCCTGCACCCCCGGCAAGCCGACCGAGTGCGTCGCCGCCAAGGAGATCAAGTTCGCGTGGGGCTTCGCCATGGGCACCGCGTTCGACGACTGCGCCTCGGCGCAAGGCGATACGGGCTTCGCCGTGCCCAAGGGCGGCGAGGTCCAGATCAAGCCGACCATCCACGGCGACCACTGGTTCTTCTCGGACATCACCGAAGGCGCGGAGATCACCCGGCGCTACGCGCAGTACATCGCCGACGCCGACGTGAATCACGACGGCACCACCACGATCGACGAGCTGAAATCGGTGCGGGCCGCGGACGCGTTCCCCATCGACAAGTACAAGCTGTCGGGCGGCGTCGACGGCCCGATCGCGACCGCGTGGGACTTCGTGCGGTCGCAGGCGCGCACCGTCCACGATTTCCAGGGCGACGGCGAGTGCCCGACGAGGACCGTGTTGAAGTGACGGCCCGGCGGCGCTGCCGCTGGGGGCGTCGGCGCCCGCTCGGGTCTATCGTCGCCCGCACAGGTCTAGAGTCTAGAGTCTAGAGTCTAGAGTCTAGAGTCGCAGCCGCGCCGCGACACGACACGTCGCAGGCTGGAGATCCGTGGCAAGCACATGCGTTCTCCCTCTCTCCGTACTCTAGACTCTAGACTCTAGACTCTAGACCGCGCGCACGACGACGACGACACCGCCTGCGCTAGCGACTACGTCGACGCCCCGTGCTCGTGCCCGTGGTGCTCGTGCGCGCAGCCGTGATCGCGCGCGTGCTCCTCGTGGGACTCGACGATCATCGCGGCCAGCCAGCCGCGCGGCCCCATGCGTAGGAGGCTCCACGCGAACAGACCGGCCAGCACCAGCAACGACGCCCACTCCACCGCGAGGTGTCGGTGCGCGACGAGCGGGTGCATCGCCGGGATCGACGAAGCGGGGACCACGCGCGCCACCAGGAACGCGGCGGCGGCGCCGAGCACGGCGACGGCGATGACGTACGCCGCCACCGCGCGACCGCCGATCTCCTGGCGCAGGACCGCGAGCATCGTCAGGTTCGTCGCCGGGCCGACCACCAGCAGCGCGAGCGCCGCGGTGGTGGAGAACCCCTTGTGGATCATCATCGCCGCGAGCGGGGTCGCGCCGACCGTGGAGACCCACAGCGGGATCGACAGCAGCACGGTGGCCACGACGTCGAGCGGGCGCGGCACCATGCGCGAGAGCGCGGGATCGATCGTCGCCTCGAACGCCGCGGCCCCGAGGATGCCGAGCACGTACCACGCGCCGAGGTGATCGAGCGCGTCGACGAAGCCGTCGCGCATGCGCGCCCACGCGCTCGGAGCGGTGTCGGCGTGACCGAAGCTCGCCTCGGCCTGCGCGCCGACATCCGGCGCGCCGAACGACGCGATCGACGCAGACGGCCGTGCGAACCGCCCGATCGCGAGCGCGACCACCATCGCCAAGATCACGCTCACCGCGAGCCGCGCCAGCGTCAGCGGCGCGCCGAGCAGGCGAACGGAGAGGAACGCCCCATCGAGCGCGAGCGCCGGCGTCGCCACGACGAACGCGAGGATCGCCGCCACCGGGATGTGCAACGCGAACAGCCGCCGGGCGATGGGGAGCACGCCGCACGATCCGGCGGGCAGCGGCACGCCGAACGCCGCGCCGCGCGCGGCCTGCGCCACCGGCCGCGTCGCTTCGAGCCAGCTCGCGCGCCGGCGCGGCACCACCGCGTAGAGCACGCCGGTCACCACCAGGGCGGCGAGGAACGACGGCGCGGTCTCGACGAACAGCGGCACGACCGACTGCACGAGCGAGAGCTCGCTGGGCTGCGCGCGCTGCAGGACGCCGAGTGGATCGGGCAGCGAAAGGACGAGCGCCACGCCGACGAGGAACGAGACCGCGCTCACCGCGCGCTGCGCCGCGTCGGGCGCCGGCGTGTGCGTGTGCACGACCAGCCGCAGCATCGCCCCGATGCCGAACGCCACGACGCCGTCGACGATCGTCTCGGGGACCGCCGAGAGGATGCGCACGCCGCCGAGCGCCCCGATGATCGTGCCGATCGCGAGCAGCGCCACCGGCACGTACGTTCGACGGGGGCTCGACTCGACGCCGGGAGGAGCGAGCGCGGTCGCGACGAACAGGCCCTCCGGCAGGCGGTGCAGGATCAACGCGGCCCCGAGCACCCACCCGGCCGATCGCTCCGGCGCCGCCGCCGAGATCGCCAGCCCCGCGCCGTCGGTGATCGCGTGAAGGAGCAGCGTGGGCACGACGACCGCCCGACCGATGCGCGCCTCCAGCGCGTGCCCGCCGCGATGCGCGAACGAGACCGCGAGGAAGCCGAGGGCGGCCAGGGCCAGCGCGCCGGCGCGGAGCTCCTCCATCGTGTGGGGGAGCAGGCGCGTGATCACGAGCACCGGGACCACGCCGATGGTCAGCCCTTCGATCGCCGCCGAGGCCGAGCGGCGACCGCGCCCCATCGCGACCAGCACCGGTCCCAGCAGGAGCCCGGCGATCGACATCGCGAGGAGCGGCCAGAGCACGGTCGAGCCTGTTGCCCACCGCGGCTCGGGAGGCAAGAAGTCGTAATACCGACCGCGCACTTGCGTGGCGTTTCCCGGGGTCGCGGCAGGCGAGCGGTCTTACCAAGTCATACCCGCTCGGAGGGCTTGACCTGGGCACGCGGAAGGCAAATCATTTAGACGATTCATGAATCGTGCAACTGTTGAATCCACCGACGTCATCGAGGTGCACGCGCACGAGGCGCGCGCCGCGGCTTCGGTGCCCGCCGAGGCGCTCGAGGCCGCCGCGGCGTTCTTCCGTGCGGCCGGCGACGTCTCCCGGCTGCGCCTGCTCACGGTGCTCCGCTCCGGCGAGTGGTGCGTGACCGAGCTCGCGCAAGCGCTCGACGAGGCGCTGCCGACGATCTCCCAGCGGCTGAAGGTCCTGCGGACCGAGGGGCTGGTTTCGCGTCGCCGACGTGGCAAGCACGTCCTCTACTCGCTCGCCGACGAGCACGTCGCCGCGCTGCTCGCGAGCGCGATCGAGCACGCGCAGGAGCACGTCCCGCGGCGTCACGCGCAGGAGCGCGCGCACCGGGACGGGGGCGTCCGATGAGCGCCGACAGCAGTCCGCGCGCGTGCCACACCAGCACCACCCCGCCGTTGACGACGTCGCGCGCGGAGCGTCGCACGCGGTGGGTCGTCGCGCTGACGGCCGCGATGATGATCGCCGAGCTCGTCGTCGGCACGCTCACCAAGTCGCTCGCGCTGGTGGCCGACGGTTGGCACATGGCCACCCACGCCGGCGCGCTCGGGCTCGCCGCGATCGCCTACTGGTACGCGCGGACGCGCGCGCGCGAGGCGATGTTCACCTTCGGCACCGGCAAGGTGTACGCGCTCACCGGCTTCACGAACGCCGTGGTGCTGCTGCTCGTCGCGGTGGCGATGCTCACCGAGGGCGTCAGCCGCCTGTTCTCGCCCGAGAAGGTACGGTTCGACGAGGCGCTGCCCGTCGCCGTGGTCGGCTTGCTGGTGAACCTCGCGAGCTTCGTCCTCCTCCATCCGGGCGAGCACCACGAGCACGAGCATGGGCACGGGCACGAGCACCATGAGGCGCACGGCGGGGGACACGAGCATCATGACGTGAACCTGAAGGCGGCGTACCTGCACGTGCTCGCCGACGCCCTCACCAGCCTCACGGCGATCGCCGCGCTGCTCGGCGGCCGTTACCTCGGGTGGGTGTTCCTCGATCCGGCGATGGCCATCCTCGGCAGCCTGGTCATCCTCAAGTGGGGCGTCGGCCTCGTCCGTCAGTCAGGCGTGCAGCTGCTCGACATCGCGACGGCGCCCGAGCTCGAGGCGTCGATCCGCAAGCGGCTCGAGGGGCTCGGCTCGGAGATCCGCGACCTCCACGTGTGGGAGATCGCGCCGGGGCGGCGCGGGTGCATCGTGTCGATCTGCACGACCGCGCCGCTGCCGCTCGACGACTACCGCACGGCCATCCTCGAGGCCGCGCCGATCGAGCACCTCACGGTGGAGATCGATCACATCGTGCACGAGTCGCGCGCGAGCTTCTGACCAGTCGTCAGTCGTCAGTCGTCAGTCGTCAGTCGTCAGTCGGTGTGAACCTCGCGTCGAGCGCAGGTCGAAGGTCGAAAACTCGAGCGTCGAACCAGGGGTCATTGCCGTGGAAACCCGGGCAATCGAGGCCTTCCGATTCGACCTTCGACGTTCCGACCCCCTCGACCTCGGAACCGTGCCCGGCGGTCCTCTCAGCTGTCAGTCACAGCGAGCGCGGCTGCACAGAGGAACCGTTGGCCCTCTCGAACTGACGACTGACGACTGACGACTGACGACTCAGGGTGCGCTGCAGGCGTTGCCGCAGCTGGCCTTCACCTTGGCCTGCGCGCTCTCGAGCCGGCTGCGCGCGTCGGTGCATCGCTGCACGTCGGTGGGGCTGCCCCCCGCTACGAGGCCGCACAGCCGCTCGGTCGCGTGGGTCATCGAGTGCAGCGCCTTGCAGAGCGCGACGCAGTCGCCGGTCGAGGCCGCGAACGCCTTGCTCGCCTCGTCGAGCTGGACCTGCGCCTGCGCGATCTCGCTCGGCAGCACGACGGTCCCGGTGGCGCCAGGCGCCGCGGTGGGAGCCTTGGTCGTGGGCGCGACGCCGCCGCCACCGGCGGGCGCGGCCGGCGTGGGCTCGACCGCCTCACCCGTCGGTTCGACGGTCGGCGCCGGGGCAGACGCGGCTGGCGCGGGTTCCTCGGCTCGCTTCGGCGCCTGCGCCTCGCGGGGCGCCGCGCAGGCGGCGAGGCCGACGACCGTCATGCACGAAATCACGAGAGACGCGCGCTTCATCCGCAAGCTCCGCACGAAGAGTTCACCTTCGACTGCGCCGACTCGAGCCTGGCCTTCGCGTCGGAGCAGCGCTTCGGATCGCCGCCTTCCTTGACCAGCTCGCAGAGGCTGTTGGTGGCCCGGCTCATCGACGCGAGCGCCTTGCACAGCGCGGCGCAGTCGCCGCCGGCCGCGGAGAACGCGCCCTGCGCCTCGTCGAGCTCGGCCTGCGCGCTGGCCGCGCGGGTCTCGACCGGCAGCAGCGCCGGCTCCGCCTTCGCCTTGTCTTCGTAGACCGGGGGCGCGGAGGGTGGCGGGGCGGCGCCCCCGGTCGCCGGCGCCTTGCTCGCGCCGCCGCAGGCCGCGAGCGACAGGAGCGCGAGCGGAATGATCAGCCGGAGCGCGCTCATCGGGCGTCTCCATCGGGCTTGGTGCCGCGCTTGATGACCTCGTCCTGGATCGCGATCGCCTCCTCGTACGCCTTCATCGCGCGCTCCTTCGCGGCGGCCGCGCCGCTCGCATCGCCCTTGGTCGCGAGGTCCTTGGCGCGGCGCTCCTCGACGAGACCGCGCACCTCGAAGAGGTGACCGCGGAAGTAGCTCACGCCGGGCGCGCGGTGCAACCCGTCGTCGACGTGCTTGACCGCGACGTCGAAGCGACCGGAGCGCGACTCGAGATCGGCCAGGCGCGCGTGGGTGTCGGAGACGACCTCGTCGATCTCCGGCGCCTTGCGCGGCTCGGGCTTGGCGAGCAGGCGATCGAGCGCGGCGATCGCCTTCCCCGTGTCGCCGCCGTCCTCGGCCAGATCGGCCTCGTGGTGGAGCGAGCGCGCGCTCGAGAGGTAGGCGAGGAGCACCTCGTCGACGACCTCGCCGTTGTTGCGCGCCTCCTTCGCGCACCCGACGACGGGCGCGGCGACGAAGAGCGCGAGCGCGATGAAGAGCGCGCGCATCACTTCACCCCCCATTTCGCCCAGCGGTTGTTGCGCAGATCGCGGCCGCGGGAGAGGGCGATGGCATCGACGCGCTTGGAGGTCTCGCCCTCGCGGGGGAACGGCTCGGCGAAGAGGGCCTGCGTGGTGTGCGGCTTGATCAGCGCGGCGGTCGGCGCCTCGCGACGCGTCTGCGTCGACACCTCGCGACGCGGCTGCAGCGCGACGAACGCCACGAGGACGGCCGCCGCCGCGGCGAGCACCACGCCGATCTCGAAGCGGCGGCGCTTGGGCGCGAACCGATCGAGGATGCGACGGTGGCTCAGCTCGTCGAGAGGGCGCGGATCGACGGCGTGCCGGAGCGCGCGCGCGAGCTCGGCGTCGGGGTGCGCCGAGCGCGGCTCCTCGAGCGCCTGCCGCAGGCGCTCGGACTCGGCGAGCTCCTCCTCGGTCGGCGGGGGCTCGACATCGTCCCACGGGGGCTTGTTCGGATCGTCAACCATGGCTTGCTCGACTTGCGCGTGTGGCCGATTCGATCAACCGATCGGAGTCGGGTGATCCCTCGGCCGTGAGGACCTTGCGGAGCGCCGCCATCGCTCGATGAAGTATCACGTCGAAGGTGGCGGGCGTGGCTCCGAGCGCCTTGGCGACCTCCTCACGAGGCCGCTCTTGCAGCACGCGGAGACGGATGGCCTCGGCGTACCTGGGGTTGATCTTCGTCAGCGCGGCCTCGACCTTGGTCCGCGCGCGCGCCGCCTCCTCGTGCTCGAGGTACGCGACGTCGGTCCCGCTGACGTCTTGCACGCGATCGGCCTCGCGCTGCAGATCGTCGACGTCGAACGGCGTCTCGCGCTTGCGTGCGCGGAGCATGTCGATCGCGACGTGGAACGCGATCGTTCGCAGCCAGGGGTAGATCCCCGCGGGATGCCACTCGTAGCGCGCGACGGTGGCGCCGACCTTCGCGTACGTGTCGCCGAGCGCGTCGCGCGCACGCGCGTCGTCACCCAGGCGCGGCAGCAGCACCGCACGGTAGAGGATGGGGCCGTACTTCTCGAGGATGGAGCGAAGCGCCGCGCGATCGCCCGCCTTCGCGCGGTCCACCCACGCGCGCTCGAGCTCGAGATCGCCGGCCTCGCGCTGCACGCGGCGCAGGATACCGGTCGCCGGCCGAGGTCGCCTCAGGATCGGGAGGTCCCAGGCGGGAAACGCGAGATCAGCCGTTGCGGCGTGCGCGACCATCACGCTCGGACAACGGAAGCGTGGGGCGGACCTTACGGATCGCCCTCGAAAAGATCGTCGAGCGCGCGGTGTAAGGTCCGGGTCGGGAGCCCGTTCGAGGGGTGTCGCGCCGATGAGCGCCACCGCCCGGAGGACTTCCATGATCGACCCGCGTTCCCCCATTTCCCGCCTCACCCTCGTCGCCCTCGCGTTCACGACGGCAGCCGGGATCGGCTGCGGCGGTAGCTCGAAGAGCGCGCGCAGCCCCTACGCGGGCATGGGCTACTCGTCGGGCAGCGGCGGCGGACACGCTGCGGCCGAGGCGGCGCCGGCCGCCGAGGCGACCGGCTCCGGCGGCGAGGATGGCTACGCCGCGCCGGCCGCTGCGGCGCCGTCACCGGCGTCACCCGGCTCACCGGGCGGCTACGCGCCGAGCGCGCCGGCTGCGGGCGGCGGCTACGCGCCGACGGCCCCGGTCGCGAAGGCGCCCGCGTCGACCCCGCCTCCCACCTCGGCGGCGCCCTCCGCCGACAAGGCCGGCGAGGCGGCGCCGATGCCTCCGGTGAAGATCGAGACCAAGACGACCGTGATCGTCACGCCGACGCCCTACCCGCCGCCGACCCCGGTCCCCGTCGAGCAGGAGTCGCCGACCGGCGGCGTGCTCACCGCGGCGATCTGGGATGATCACGTCTACCGCCCCCAGTTCCAGGCCTTCCTCGCGCGCTACCCGCAGTTCCAGAACCTGTGGGGCGTGGACATGTCGCGCCGGGTGACCATCCGCGTGGAGGACTCGTCGGGCGTTGCCGTCGGCGACGCGCCGCTCGCCCTCCGCGGTCCCGACGGCTCGGTCGTCAACCTGCGCACGCACGGCGACGGCAACGCGTACTTCTGGCCCAACAAGTCGCAGCTCGTCTACGCGCAGCAGCAGGGCGCGACGTTCGCCGTCGCCGCGCAGGCCGGCAAGCTCCGCAAAGAGGCGTGGTTCGGCATCCCGGCGACCGACGCCACGTGGACCGTCCGGCTCGACGGCGTGCCGGCGCGCGCGCAGTCGCCCGCGCTGGACGTCGCGTTCGTCGTCGACTGCACGGGCAGCATGGGCGACGAGATCGCCTACCTGCAGAACGAGGTGCAGGGCGTCGTCAAGCGCGTGAAGGCAGAGCACGCGATGCGTCGCGTGCGCCTCGGCCTCGTGCTCTACCGCGATCGCGGCGACGACTTCGTCACCAAGAGCTTCGGCTTCACCGAGGACCTCGGCACCTACCTCTCGTGGATCAAGACGGCGCACGCGATGGGCGGCGGCGACATGCCCGAGAGCGTCAACGCGGCGCTCGCCGACACGGTGCAGAAGCTCGACTGGGCCGGCGACGAGACCGGCCGCCTCGCGATCCTCCTCGCCGATGCGCCGCCGCACTATTACGCCGACGAGCAGTACACCTACAAGCACGCGATCGGCGATCTCAACGCGCGCGGCGTCAAGCTGGTGACGGTGGGCGCGAGCGGCATCGACAAGTCGACCGAGTACCTGTTCCGGCAGATGAGCGTGTACACCGGCGGCCGCTACGTGTTCCTCACCGACGACAGCGGCGTCGGCGACTCGCACCTCGTGCCCGACATCACCGGCTACCAGGTCGAGCACCTCGACAAGATCCTGGTCCGCGTCATCGGCGACGAGGCGCGCGCGTTCAAGCGCTGATCGGGCCGCTCCGCTCGGAAATCCCCCGGACTGAAGTACGGCCGGGCGAAGCCCTGCGGGCTAGCAAGTCAGCCCGCTCGCTGCGCTCGCGGGCAATTCGCCCTCACCCCGCCCCCTCTCCCAGAGGTCCCAGAGGTAGAGGGGCCCAGAAGAGCAGGAATTCTCGAGCCCTCTCCCACCGGGAGAGGGTTGGGTGAGGGCAAATTTGCCGGGGCCGCCGAAGGCGGACCCGGGCGAAATCGGATACTTCTCCAACCGAAGAAGTGCAGTCGATCGACCGACACCGCGGGGCCGGTATTTCAGGCTTGCCCCGTGTCCTCAGGGCTTGCGACTGGCCATCGCGCGCACCGCTGCGAGCACGCTCTCGACGAGCGCCGGCAGATCGAAGGGCTTCTCGAGGACGCCCTCGACGTCGGCGCCGCTCGTCTCGACGACGAACGCCGACGGGTTGAGCGCGCGCAGGCGCCGCGCGACGTCCTCGCCGCTGCCGTCGCCGAGATCGCGGTCGATGATCGCGGCGACGATTCGCTTCGGATCGGCCTCGACGATCTCGAGCGCGGAGGCCCGATCGGCCGCCTCGGCGACGCCGAGCCCCGCGGCGGCCAGCTCGCGCGCGCAGGCGCGACGCAGCCCGCGTTCGTCGTCGGCGACGAGCACCATCGGCGGCCGGAAGCCCGTCGCCGACCCGCGCTGCGTCGCCGGAAGGGCGATGGCCACGCGCGCGCCTCCCTCCGGCGAGCGGTCGACGAGCACGCCGCCGCCGTGCGCCGTCGCGCTCATCTTCACGAAGAACAGACCGAGGCCGCTGCCGCGATCGCCCTTCGTCGTGAAACCAGGCTCGAAGATCCGCGCGCGGACGCGCGCGTCGATGCCCGGGCCGTCGTCGTCGACCGCGAGCAGCGCCCATTGCCCCGGCGTCTGCCAGGGCCGCTGCAGATCGTGGCCGTGCGCGATCTCCTGCAGCACGCGCACGGTGACGCGCCCGCCGCGGGGACCGACGGCGTCGCGCGCGTTGAGCACGAGGTTGAGGAGCGCCTGCTCGATCGCGTGCTCGTCGCCGCGGATCTCCAGCGGGAAGTCCGGCGGCACCAGGCGCAGGTCGATCCACGCGCCTCGGCTCTGATCTCCGAACAGCCCGCGCGCCATCGCCACGACCTTAGACGCGACGGCCGTCGGATCGATGCCGCGGCGGCGCGACTGCTTCTGATCGGTTCGTCCGACGTCGCGCAGCCGGGCGATCAGCTCGCGACCTGCCTCGAGCGAGGCCTTCAGCTCGTCGATCGGCTCACGCGCCTCGCGGAGCTCGGGGTGTTCGTCGAGGATGCGCGCGACCGATCGCAGGTTGGCGAGCGCCGACGAGACGATGTTGCCGAAATCGTGCGCGAGCCCGCGGGCGAGCAGCCCGGCGAGGCGCGCGCGCTCGAGCTCGACCGCCCGATCGACGGCGATCGTCTCCTCCATCTCGGCGGCGACGGCCCTCGCCAGATCGCCGGCGAGCTCGGCGTCGTTCTTGCCGAAGCGCCGGTCGTCGCGGTGCATCGCCGCGATGGTGCCGATGACGGTGCCGTCGCCGAGGAACACGGGAACGACCAGCGCCGATCGCGCGCCGAGATCGCCCTCGAAGCGCGTGGGGATGGGCTGCTCGCCGCCGCGGATCACCGGACCGCGGCTCGCCGCGGCCAACGCGGCCAGCGTCTCGCCGACGGGCGAGGCCGCGCCACGCGACAACATGCCGCGGTCGAGATCGACCCCTTCGTGCACGACGAACGACTCGCCGACGAGGCGACCGACGAGGCACAAGCGCGTGCCCAGCAGTCGCTGCAGGATCGCGAGCACCGCCTGCGAGATCGGATGGGTCGGCCCCTCGGGCATCGCAGCGCGAGGCTACCCGGTCGCGCGTCCCAGGCGAAGCCCGGCAACCGCCGACGCGACGCTCGGCCGCCAGGGCGCTGAGACGCCGCGCGATGGTGTCGACAGTCGGCGCCCCCCGGCCGACAATCGGGCAGATGACGGGCGAGCCGGAGCCGAGCGTGCCGGACGGAGAGCGCGAGGCGCGCCGGACCGATCCGACCGCGCCGACGACCGAGCGCGATGAAGTCCCGTCCGAGGTGCGCCCCTCCGCGCCGACGATCCAAGGCGACCAAGGCCAGTCCGACCCGGGGGTCTCTCCGGCGCGGCCGGTCGTCGTCCGCACGCCGGTCCCTCCGACCCCGCTCGATTACGTCGTGCCCCAGCTGTCGACCACCACGCCGACCGGCATGGCCGCGCGCCCCGAGGGCGCCGGTCCGGGCAGCGTCACGTTGCGCTCCGGCGGCGTGCGCTCGATGGTGGGCTCCACGCTCGGTCGCTACGAGATCATCGAGGAGCTCGGCCACGGCGGCATGGCGACGGTCTATCGCGCCCGCGATCCGCGCCTCGAACGCGACGTCGCGCTCAAGGTGATCCACCGACACCTGCGCGACAACCCCGAGATCGCGCAGCGATTCCGGCACGAAGCGAAGGCGGTCGCGAAGCTCAAGCACCCGTCCATCGTCGAGATCTACGACGTCCCCGACACCGAGGACGACGAGCGCTTCCTCGTCGCCGAGCTCGTCGAGGGGCCGTCGCTCCGCAAGTACCTGCAGACGCTGCGGCAGGAGCTCGGAAACGAGCACCGCGGGCTGTTCCCGCCGGAGCTCGCGGCGGCGCTGCTGCTCCAGGTGCTCTCCGCGCTCGAGCGCGCGCACGAGGAGGGCATCGTCCACCGGGACGTGAAGCCCGAGAACATCCTCGTGGCGATGCCGCGGGCGCGCACCGAGCACACGCCGACGTCGTCGCCGACGGGCCGCGGCAGCGACTCCGGCAGGCCCATGGTCGTCGCGAAGCTCACCGACTTCGGCATCGCCAAGATCCTCGACGCACAGTCGATGACCTCCACCGGGCAGATCCTCGGCTCGCCCGCGCACATGGCGCCCGAACAGATCGAGTCGGGCGACATCACCGCCAAGGTCGACATCTTCGCGTGCGGCGTGCTCCTGTACGAGCTGCTCACCGACTCGCTGCCGTTCGACGGCAAGAACCCCGCGCAGGTCATCCGCAAGGTGCTCGAGGGGGACTTCAGCCCGCCCGATCGCGTCGTGCCGCAGGTGGGCGGGCGTTTCAGCGCGATCGTCTCGTCGATGCTGGCGCGCGATCCGGAGCGACGCCCGGCGAACGTCGCAGCGATCGAGACGACGCTGCGGGCCGAGCTCGCGGCGATGGGCATCCGCGACCCGAGTCGCGAGCTGTCCGAGCTCTTCCGCGATCCGCGCGGCGTCGTCGCCGGCTGGGGAGAGCGGATGAAGCCGCTGCTCCTCGAGCGCGCGATGGAGGCCCGCGCCCGCGGCGACGTCGTCGGCAGCGCCCACGACCTCAACCGTGCGCTCGCCTACGATCCGACCGATCCGAAGCTCGTGCGCGCGGTGACCACGATGCGCTCGCGCGAGCGACGGCTGCGGAGCCTGCGCCGCGGCCTCCCGCTTTCGCTCGCCGCCCTCCTGGTGAGCGGGGGGACGTTCGCCCTCGTCCGTTGGACCAGGACGCCGGGCCCGGTGGCCACCGCCGCCAGCACGTCGGCGGCGCCGGTCCCGACCAAGAGCGTCACGGCCATCGCGACCACCGCCGCGCCGCCGCCGCCGAGCGTCACGCCGCCGCCCAGCGCGACGACGCCGGCCACGGTCGCGGTCCTCACCGCGATCCCGCCGATCATCACCGCGCCGCCAGCGGACGCAGCCTCGAAGGCCACGCGTCGCGTGCGATTCAACGTGTCCCTCGCGGCCAGCTACTCGGTCGACGGCGGCCCCTCGATCGACCCGTTCAAGGAGCCGGTGCAGGACCTGTCCGTCGGCGAGCACACCGTCAGCATCGTCGGCCGCAAGAGCTGCTGCGACCCGTTCACCCGCAAGTTCCGCGTCGAGGCCGGCGAGGGTGAGCAGGTGTTCGCCGAGAAGCTCACGCTCAAGCCCGCGCTGATCACGGTCAGCGGCGCCACCGGCGCCACCCTCACCGTCCGGCGCGCGAGCGACGACGTGGTGATCGCGTCGGGGCCGGCGCCGCTCAAGGTCCCGCTCACGGACACGCAGCTGATGGTGAAGGTGACGGGCGAAGCGACCGACTTCCCCCCGAAGACCGAGACCTATAACCTCGTGCCCGGCGACACCCGGCCCTTCCGATTCGAGAAGTAGTCGGAGAGGCGGGCGAGCCGCTCGCCGCTCCATGCCCCGCTGCCTCCTGCTCCGCGCGTCCCACGCCGCCGCGATCGTCGCCTTCGCGACAGCCGCGAGCGCCGCGCCCACGCAGTCGGAGGTCGACGCGTTCCGCGCGGGCCGAAAGCTCTACGAGGACGGCAACCACGCGCAGGCGGTGCAGTATTTCGCGCTCGCCCTCGACGGTCCGACGCCGACCATCAAGGACGTGGGGCTCGTGCACGAGGCGCGGATGATCCGCGGCGCCAGTGACATGTACCTCGGGCGCATCGCCGAGGCCGACGCGCAGTTCGAGCGCATCCTGCGCAGCAACCCCGCGTTCGAGCCCGACGCCATCCTCTTCCCGCCCGGCGTGCTCGACGAGTTCCGCCGCATCCGCGAGAAGCTCGAGAAAGAGGCCGCCGAGAAGAAGGCGGGCGACGCCGCGACCAAGAAGATCGCGGCGCTCGAGGCGCAGAACGCGCAGCTCACCCTTCGCGTGAAGGGCCTCGAGACGTTCGCGCGCACCGAGCGCGTCGTGGTGCGTCGGTCGCGCGTGATCGCGTCGATCCCGTTCGGAGTCGGGCAGTTCCAGAACGGCGACCCGGGGCTCGGCGTGTTCTTCGCGGCGACCGAGGGCATCGCGCTCGGCGCCGCGACGATCTCGTTCTTCTACCACCAGTCCCTGCCGCGCGATCCGGTCGACGCCAACGAGGCGCGCTCCGCGGCGGACACGGCGCGGCTCATCAACTGGATCAGCCTCGGCGCGTTCGTCGCGCTCGCCGTGGGCGGCATCGCGCAGGCGCACATCGCGTTCGTGCCCGAGAGCTACGAGACCCGCACGCGCCCGCTGCCGAAGGGTCTCGCGGTGCTGCCGATCGCCGCGCCCGTCGAAGGCGGCGCCGTGCTCGGGTTCGGCGCCCTGTTCTGACGCACGAACGCGGGCGTTCGGCCGCGGTCATGCTACATTCCCCGACCGTGATTTCGAGAGGAGCGGCAATCCTCGCGCTCGCAGCGTTTCCGGCGGCGTGCTCGCACGACCTCGGCGCGTTCCAGCGCGGCGGCGACGCCGGCGGCGACACCGCCGACACGACCGTCGACGTCGCACCCGACGCACCCGACACCGGCCTCGACGCGCCGGAAGAGACGCAATCCGACGTCCCCGTCGACGTTCCGCCCGACGTGGCCGATTCTGCCGACACGAGCACCGACGACGCCGACGCCGCCGACACCTCGGGTGACGCCGCCGACACGGGCCCGCCGGCGCCGGAGGTCAGCTGCACGCTGGTCGGCCCTCCCGAGACGACCTGCATCTCCGCGTCGCCGGTCACCCTCGGCGCGATCAACGAGCCGGTGTGCGGCGCGGGCGGCTGCCCGGCCGAGACGCCGGAGGTCTCGGTCAACGTCTCGCAGTTCTGGATCGACGACCACGAGGTCACGGTCAAGCGCTTCCGCGCGTGGTGGAACATGAGCTCGCGCCCGTGGCCCACATCCGGCGGCACCACCGGCGCCACCACCTACTTCAAGAGCGCCGCGAAGGACCTCAAATGGCGCGCCGGCTGGCCGACCGCGCCGAGCGAGCCGTCGGCGAGCGCCGGGTGCACCTGGCACCCGACCGACACCACCAACGACGATCGACCGCTCAACTGCGTCGACTGGTTCACCGCGCTCGGGTTCTGCCTGAGCGAGGGCAAGCGCCTGCCGACCGAGGCGGAGTGGGAGCTCGTCGCCTCGGGCCTGCAGGATCGCCTCTTCCCGTGGTCGCTCCCCTCCACCGAGCACCTGGCCATCGACGAGGCCGAGCTCGACTGCGCCCACGCGCTCCGCGGCACCTGCGCGCCGCAATCGACACCCATGGCCTCCACCGTCTGGGGTCGCACACGGCACGGCGTGTGGAACATGGCGGGCAGCTTCGCCGAGTGGGTCCTCGATGGTCACAGCCCGTCGTGGCCGCCGCTCTTCGCGGGGACCATCGACCCGATCACCGATCCGTCGACGGTCACCGGGCGCGTCGCGCGAGGCGGCAGCTATCTCTCTCCCGTCAAGGATCTGCGGGCCGCCGCGCGCTCGGCCACCCCGGCGCTGACCGCGCAGGACGTGCAGATCGGCTTCCGATGCGCGAAGCGTCTGTAATAGGCTGGTAATCGTCGTGGCATCCTTGGCCCATCCGCGGCGCAGACCGCTCGCACTCACGCTGGCGATCGCGCTCGCGACTGCACCTTTCGCGCAGGCGCTCGCGGGTCCTGCGGAAGACAAGGCGACGGCGCGCGAGCTCGCCAAGGAGGGCATCGCCGCCGAGGCGAAGGGCGACTGCGTCACGGCGATCGATCGCCTCGAGCGCGCGGAGTCGCTGTACCACGCGCCGCCGCACCTGCAGTTCCTGGCGCGCTGCTACACGAAGGTGGGGCGGCTGGTCGACGCGGCCGAGACGTGGCGCAGGCTCACGCTCGAGACGATCGGCCCCGCTGCGCCGCAGGCTTTCAAGGACGCCCTCGCGGAGGCGCAGGTGGAGCTGCCGAAGCTCGAGCCACGCCTCGCGCGGCTCACCATTCGCACCGCGAAGAAGTACGCCGGCCTCGCGATCGAGGTCGACGGCAAGACATGGCCGACCGCCGCCCTCGACGTGCCGCGCATCATCGATCCCGGCAAGCACGTGGTCCATGCGACCGCCTCCGGGTTCGCGCCGAACGAGCAGACCGTCGAGCTCGGTGAGGGCAAGTCCGATACGGTCACCGTCACGTTGCAGCCCGGGGTCGGGCCGAGCGCGTCCGTCTCGGCGAGCGTGGCTCCGACGGCGAGCGTCGCCCCCACCGCCGCTCCGGGGCCCAGCCCGTGGCGCACGGTCGGCCTGGTCACGGCCGGGGTCGGCGTGCTGGCCGTCGCGGGCGGCGTCTTCACGGGGCTCTCGGCCAACTCCAAGTTTTCCAAGCTCGAGGCCGACTGCCCGGTTCGGTCGAGCTGCGGCATTCCTGATCTAGCGCAAAGAAAGTCGGACATCCGCACGCTCGAGACAGCCACCAACGTGCTGCTGATCGGCGGCGGAATCCTCGCGATCGCCGGCCTGACCACCTTCCTGGTCGCACCCTCGAAGCGGGCGGCGGGCCCGGCCGTGTCCCTCCAATTGTCGCCCGGCGTTGGCGGCGGGCATGTCTCGTTGACCGGTTCGTTCTAGACTGGTCGCGATGGTCGATTCGGTCGTCGAGGAGCTTGCCCGCAAGCGCCTCGGCAGGACGATCAAGGCGAAGTGGCGTCTCGATCGCCTGTTGGGTGTCGGAGGCATGGCCGCGGTGTACGCGGCGACCCACCGCAATGGCGCTCGTGTGGCGATCAAGATGCTGCACCCGACCATCAGCGCGTCGCAGCAGATCCGCGCGCGCTTCGTCCGTGAGGGCTACCTCGCCAACAAGGTCGATCACCCGGGCGTGGTGCGGATCCTCGACGACGACGTCGACGACACCGATCAATCCGCGTTCCTCGTGATGGATCTCGTGATCGGCACCACGCTCGCGGAGCGCGCCATGGAGCGCCTGCTCGACGCCGGCGAGGTGCTCGACGTCGCGGACCAGGTGCTGCAGGTCCTCGAGGCCGCGCACGCGCAGGGCATCGTCCACCGCGATCTCAAGCCCGACAACCTGCTCGTCGACAAGGCCGGCAAGATCCACGTCCTCGATTTCGGCATCGCGCGGCTGCTCGACGACGTCAGCGGCGGCGGCACGTCGACGAAGACCGGCACCGCGTTCGGCACGCCCGGCTTCATGGCGCCCGAGCAGGCGCTCGGGAAGACCAACCTCATCTCCGCGCGCACCGATCTCTACGCGCTCGGCGCGACGCTGTTCGCGCTGGTCTGCGGCGACTTCGTGCACGCCGCCGAGAACCCGCAGGAGCTGCTCGTGCTCGTGGCGACGCAGCCCGCGCGCTCGCTCAGCGAGCTCGCGCCGAACATGCACCCCGACGTCGTGGCGCTCATCGACAAGTCCACGTGCAACGCGGCCGAGGATCGCTGGGAGTCCGCGAGCGCGATGCTCGCGGCGGTGCGCCGCATGCGCGAGAAGCTCGGCGTGCAGCACGTGCGCGTGATGCCGCTCGACATGTCGGCGTTCACGCCCGCGCCGATGGCGGCGCCGGTGCTGCCCGCCCGGACGCCGAACCCCCGCTCGGTTCCGCCCTCCTCGGGGCACTCGCCCTTCGCCGGCGTGGAGCGCTCGTCGCACCCCGACGCGATGACGGTCGCGTCGCAGCCGGGCAGCGACGGCCCGACCAACGGGTTCGCGGCCACCCCCTTCGCGGCGCCGAGCACGGCGAGCCCCAGGCGTCGACCGAGGCTGCTGCCGCTGGCGATCGCCGGCGGCGGCGCGGCGCTCCTCGCGATCATCGCGCTGGTCGTCACCCTCACCGGACGAACGCACGCCGAGAAGCCGGCCGGCGCGCCGGCGGCGACGAGCGAGCCGAGAGTCGACCCCGCACCGAACAACACCAGCGTCGCCTCTGCGGCCACCTCGAGCGCACCTCCGGAGCCGACGGCCTCCGTCGAGCCTGACGTCTCCGCGGCGCCCTCCGTCTCGGCGGCGCCGTCGCCGAGCGCGCCGAAGATCGTGAAGCCCGTGGGCACGGCCAAGCCCAAGCCCACGACGTCCGCCGCACCGAAGTCCACCAAGGGCATCGACCTCGGGTATTGACCCACCGGGGTTTGCCGGCGGGCGCGACCTTACGCACAATCGCGTGATGCGGACGGCGCTCCTCGCGATGATCTTCGCTGCGTACGGGTGTGGCGGCTCGGGCGACACGACGAGCAGCGAGGCGCCGGACACCGCGCCGCTCGACGCGCCGAGCGAGGCGACCGCGCCCGACGCCGACGCCGACGCCGCGGCCGACACCACGATCGCGCCCGCCGATTTCCGCGCCAAGGGCCCCGCGACGGTCAGCAAGGTCGACGGCAAGGTCAACGACGTCGCGGTGCACGCGCTCGTCCCGAGCGGCCCGGCGCCGGCGAGCGGGTGGCCGGCCGTGATCTTCGCGCACGGCTTCCAGCTGAACCCGAAGCAGTACGACGACATCCTCGGCCACGTCGCGTCGTGGGGCTGGGTGGTCGTCTCCACCGACTACGTCGCCTCGCTCGTCAGCAACGATCATCGCAAGGTCCGCCAGGCGATCGTCGACGCGAAGAACGCCGCGCTCGCCGGCACGATCACCGGCGTGCCGAAGATCGATCCCGCGCGCGTCGCCGCCTCGGGCCACTCGCTCGGCGGAAAGTGCGCGACGTGGGCGGCGATCGGCGACAAGGGCTTCGCGGCGACGTTCGTCCTCGACCCGGTCGACGGCGGCGGTCCCTTCGACACCGTCTCGACACCCGAGCGCCCGTTCCTCATCTCGACCGGCGAGGTCGGCAAGCTGACCACGCCGATCGGGTACGTCGGCGCCACGCAGTCGCGGTGCAAGAAGCTGGGCACCGCGTGCGCGCCCGAGGGCCGCGACGCGAAGGCGTTCTTCGACGCGACCCCGGCGTCGGTGGCTCGCTTCGTCTGGCCCATCTTCGACTTCGGGCACATGCAGTTCCTCGACGACCCGGCTTGCGGCTTCACCTGCGACGCGTGCGTCGTCGGCAAGAGCGACGCGGCCGCGCGTCGCGACGCCATCAAGGCCCTGTTCGTGGCGTTCCTCGCGCGCACCGTCCTTGGCGACGCGTCGGCGCAGACGTGGCTCGACGGCGAGAGGCGCACCGCGTTGGTCACCGCGAAGCTCGTGTGGGACGGCAAGACCGAGCGCCCCGCGTGCCCGTGACTCAGTCGTCAGTCGTCAGTCGTCAGTCGTCAGTCGGGGTCGAAGGTCGAAAGGTCGAAGGTCGAACCAGGGCCCAAGCCCCTGGAACCCCGAAGAAGCGGCTCTCGCTTCGACCTTCGACCTTCGACGTTCGACCCGAATCCGCGGCGGTCCAGCGCCTGCGCCCTGCGGGCCGTCAGTGATGCGGGCCGCTCTCGGCTGACGACTGACGACTGAGGACGGACGACTTCTGACAGCACGCGTGGCCCTTCGGGCGCAGCGTCATCGCCGCCTCCGCGACGGTGACCCCGGCGAGCACGATGAGGAGCGCGCCGGTGAACCTCCGCAGGCGGCCGAGGCGGCCGGCGAGGGACGCCGCGCCGACCACTGCCACCAGCAGACCCGGCAGGCTCGTGATCGCGAAGGTGATCATCGCCGACGCGCCGGCGACCGCCGAGCCGGTGGCGCTCGCCAACACCAGCGCACCGATCAGGGCCCCGCACGGGAACACCGAGGTCACGAGGCCGAGCAGCGCCGGCGGGAACGCGCGCCGCGGCGGCGCCTTGCGCCCGAGCTGCACGAGCTCCGGCGCGCTCTGACCGCGCCTCCCTCGTACCAGGCGCACGCCGGCGCGTGCGATGACGAACGCCGCGGCCGCAGCGGCGAGGACGCGCACCGGCGCCTGCCAACTGCCCGCGAGCGGCGCGCCGAGCGCCCCGGCGATCCCGCCGACGACGCCGTACCCGAGCGCGCGTGCGCCCGCGTACGCGCCCGACCGACTCGCGTCGAGCCGGCCGTCCTTGCTGCAGCTCGCGCCGACGAGCGGCCCGCACATCGCGGCGCAGTGGAACGTCGACGCGAGGCCGAGCCCCGCGGCGGCGACGATCGCGGTCACCAGGTTCACTTCACCCCTCCAGGTCCAGGCGGGGCAGATCGGAACGGGGCCGACCCCGACGGGCCAGGTCCGAACGGGCCTGGTCCGAGCAGGACGGCCGAGACCGTGCGGAGGCTGCCGTCGCCACCTCGTACGTCGACGGTGATCGGGATCGGCCGCGCGGTGGCGCTGCGCGGGACGGTCGCGATGATCGGCACGTCGACGCCGCCGAAGGCCGGCAGCTCGCTGCGCTTGATCGGCACGACGAAGGAGACGCCCTCGCCCTTGGCCTCGAGCTCGAACGTCACGGGATCGGAGCCCTTGTTGACCACGTGCACGTTGAAGGCGTTGCGCACGGAGTCGCCGTCGATGACGAACGGCGTCGCGCCGACGCGGAGGATGTTCGCCTCGAACGCCACGCGGCCGCGCAACAGGAAGAACGCGGCGACGACCCACACCACGGTGACGGCGACGTAGAGGTACGCGCGCGGGCGCCAGATCTGGCGCTTGCCGCCGTCGAGCGCGCGCGTGGTGTCGTAGCGCACGAGCCCGCGCGGACGATGGAGCTTGTCCATGATCTCGTCGCAGGCGTCGCTGCACTGCGCGCAGCCGATGCAGTCCGGCTGCAGCCCGTTGCGGATGTCGATGCCCATCGGGCAGACGACGACGCACCGCTTGCAGTCGACACAGTCGCCGAGGTCCTCGTTCTTCGCCTTCTCCGAAGCCTTCGCGCGAGGCTCGCCGCGGGGCCGCTCGTAGCCGACGACGACCGTGTCCTGATCGACGAGCACCGACTGCAGCCGCCCGTACGGGCAGACGCCGACGCACGTCTGCTCGCGGAAGAAGCCGAAGTTCCCGTAGAAGATGCCGGTGAGCCCGATGGCCCACGCGAACGCCTCGGGGTGCTTGCCCGGCCCGGCGAAGATCATCGCCCACAGCCGGTAGGGCGAGACGAAGTACCCGACGAACACGTGCGCGACGAGCGCCGCCAGCACGACGAAGATCGTGTGCTTGACGACCTTGCGCATGGTCTTGCTCGTGGTCCACTCGCCGGTGTCGACGCGCACGCGGACCTCGCGCGGGCCCTCCACGAGGCGCTCGATCGGGCGGAAGAACGCCTCGAGGAACACGGTGTGCGGACACGTCCACCCGCACCACACGCGCCCGAAGAGCGAGGTGGTGATCACCAGCGCCAACCCGACGCCGGTGAGGATGAACCACAGACGCCACGCGTCCTGCGCGCCGAACACGCCGCCGAAGATGAAGAACCTCCGGTGCTCGACGTCGAGCATGAGGAACGGGCGGCCGTCGACGCGCAGGAACGGGACGATCGCCCAGAAGGCGATGAGGACCGCGAAGACGAGTCGCCGCGCGGTGAGGAACCGGCCGCGCACGTCGGCAGGGTGGATGAGCTTGCGCGAGCCATCGGCGAGCAACGAGCTCTCGAGCTCCGGCGCCGGGCCGGCGAACATCTCCCCCTGCACGACGGGCAATCGGACCTTCTCCATGAGGTTCCCTACTGCTCGGGGTCTCCCTGCGGAGCCTTCCCGCCAGCGACGTTCGTGTTCTTGAGCGAGACGACGTACGCGGCGACGGCGCGCACGCGCTCCTCACCGAGGGCCGGGCCCCACGCGGGCATGCCCTTGGCGGTGAAGCCGTCCTTGATGGTGCCGTAGATCTTCATCGGCGCGCCGCCGTGAAGCCAGTTGGCGTCGGTCAGGTTCGGGCCGATGCTGCCGCCGCCGTTCGCCGCGTGACACGGCGCGCAGGTCGAGGCGAACACGCCCTTGCCGTCGTCGAGGGCCTTGGTGTCCTTGGCCATCGCGAGGAGACTCTCGTCGCTGACCGAGCCGATGGCCTTCATCTTGGCGGCCTCCTCGGCGGCGATCTTCTCCATCTCGGCGTGGTACTCGGCGCGTGGAGACGGCGTCGTCTTGAACGACTCGGCGCTCAGCCAGTAGATCGCGCCGAACGCGATCGTCCCGTACAGGATGCCGAGCCACCAGTTCGGCAGCGCGTTGTCGCACTCCTGGATGCCGTCGTACTCGTGGATGACCTTGTCTTTGTTCGGGTCGGTGCTGCTCTGCGTGGCCATCGTCACGGTCCTCCGTGCGTGTCGGCCGGCCGTGCCGGCCGCGCGAGTTGATCGGCCGGACGTGCCGGCCGCGCGAGTTGATCGGCCGGACGTGCCGGCCGCGGGGAGTCGTCGTCGAGGAGGGGAAGCGACGCCGTGCCGGCGTACGCCTCCGCCTTCTTGGAGTAGGTGCGGATCGCCACCGCGATGAACACGGCGAGGAACGACACCAGACCGATGATCTGGAAGGTCAGGACGGAGGTGCCTGCGAATAGGTCGCGGTACATGACGGCCTCTCAGTTCTGAACGGGAGCGTTCAAGCTGACGGTGGTGCCCTTCGCCGGCGGGACCGGCGGCGGGACGTTCTTGCCGAGGCGCTGCAGGTACGAGATCAGCGCGACGAGCTCGCTGTCGGCCGGCACCTTGATGCCGGACGCGGCGAGGTCCTCGGCGATCGACTGCGCCTGCGCCTTCGCGTCGGTCGCTGCCGACTGGACCTGCTGCGGCGTGTAGGGCACGCCGACGGTGCGCATCGCGCGGACCTTCGTCTCGGTGAGCGAGAAGTCGACCGACTTGGACGCGAGGTGCGGGTAGTTCGGCATGTTCGAGCCCGGCGAGACGGTGCGCGGGTCGAGCATGTGCTGGTAGTGCCAGAGGTTGGGGTACTTGCCGCCGAGGCGCGCGAGATCGGGCCCGGTGCGCTTGCTACCCCACTGGAACGGGTGGTCGAACTTCGAATCCGCCAGCGTGGAGACGTCGCCGTACCGCACCGACTCGTGTCGGAACGGGCGGATCATCTGCGAGTGGCAGTTGTAGCAACCCTCCTTGAGGTACACGTCGCGGCCCTCGAGCTCGAGCGGGCGGTACGGGTGCACCGCGGCGTTCGCGCCCTCGGCGTTGCCGCCGGCGCCCGAGTTCGGGAGGACGAGCACCGGGATGATCTCCGCCGCGCCGCCGATGAGCACGGCGATGAGCGTGAACGCGGTGAAGAGCAGCGCGCGGCCCTCGAGGAGCGCGTGCCAGCCCGGCTTGTCGGCCTGGCCGCGGCCCCACGAGAGGAACACCGCGATGAAGACGATGCAGAACGCGAGGATCATGAAGGCGCCGGCTCCGATCGCGCTGGTGAACGCGATCGCGCCGAGGACCACCAGCACGATGAACGAGACGACGACCGGCTGACCGAAGATCAGCTTGCGCGCCGGGACCTTCTCCTCGGTCTCCTCGATCTCGACGACGACCTCGGCCTCGCCGTCGACCGCCTTGCCCGAGAGCGCGGTCTTCACGAGGTTCCACGCCATCAGGCACATGCCGACCAGGTACATCGTGCCGCCGGCGAAGCGGGCCCAGTACATCGGCTTGATCGCGTTGAGCGTCTCGACGAAGTTCGGGTACGCGAGCGCGCCCTTGCCGTCGAACGCGCGCCACATGAGACCCTGCTGGATCCCGCTGACCCACATCGAGACCACGTAGACGAGGATCCCGATGGTCCCGATCCAGAAGTGCCACTCGGCGGCCCGCTTGCTGTACAGCTCGGTGCCGAACAGCCGAGGGATCATCCAGTAGAACATGCCGGCCGCCATCAGGCCGTTCCAGCCGAGCGCGCCGGCGTGGACGTGGCCGATGATCCAGTCGGTGTAGTGCGCGAGCGCGCTCACGCTCTTGATCGAGAGCATCGGGCCCTCGAACGTCGACATGCCGTAGAAGGTGATGCCGGCGACGAAGAACTTGAGGACCGGATCCTTGCGGACCTTGTCCCAGGCGCCGCGCAGGGTGAAGAGGCCGTTGAGCATGCCGCCCCACGACGGCGCGATCAGCGACACGGAGAAGATCATGCCCAGCGTCTGCACCCAGTCGGGCAGCGCGGTGTTGAGCAGGTGGTGCGGACCCGCCCAGATGTACATGAACACCAACGCCCAGAAGTGGATGATCGACAGCCGGTAGCTGTAGACCGGCCGCTCCGCCGCCTTCGGGACGAAGTAGTACATGATGCCGAGGATCGGCGTGGTCAGGAAGAACGCGACCGCGTTGTGGCCGTACCACCACTGCACCAACGCATCCTGCGCGCCGCCGTAGATCGAGTAGCTCTTCGCCGCGGCGACGGGGATCGCCAGGCTGTTGACGATGTGGAGCACCGCCACCGTCAGGATGGTGGCGATGTAGAACCAGATCGCGACGTAGAGCTGCTTCTCGGCGCGACGCCAGAGCGTCCAGAAGAAGTTGATCGCGAAGACGACCCACACCACCGCGATGGCGATGTCGATCGGCCACTCGAGCTCCGCGTACTCCTTGCCCTGCGTGAAGCCGAGCGGGAGGCTCACCGCGGCGGCGACGATGATCGCCTGCCAGGCCCAGAAGTGGATCTTGCCGAGCGTGCTCGAGATGCGCGCCTTCACCAGGCGCTGCGTCGAGTAGTAGACGCCGGCGAACATCATGTTGCCGACGAACGCGAAGATCGCCGCGTTGGTGTGCAACGGCCGCAGGCGACCGAAGGCGAAGTACTGCAGGAAGTTCGCCTTGAAGAAGGCGAGCTGCAGCGCGGCGGTCACGCCGAGGAGCATCGCGACGATGCCCCAGCCGACGGATGCGAAGACGAACCAGCGGGAGATCTGGTCGTCATAGGTGATGCGGCGCACCTCGGTGCGTCCGCGGTAAGCAGCTGCTTGGGCGGTCATGATTCCTTGTCTCCGAAGGCGGCGGCGTCGGCGTCATCGATCGTCGGCGCGCTTGGGTCCTTTGCGGTCAGCTCGTCTTCGAGGGGAAAGAGGGCGAGACGATCAACGTGGTCTACGTCACGCTGCCGCGTGCTGAACGCGAACAGGAGCAACGACCCGACCACGAGGCCGAAGCTCACGAAAACCTGCAGGTAGATCACTTCCATTTGGGCACCGTTTCGAGGCGGGGGGCGGCGTGCCACGACGTCCCGGCGAGCGAGACGATCACGGCGAGGATGGTGGTGATGGAGGACGTCGGCATGAGCACCGCGCAGAGCAGCGGCGTCATGAGGCCCGCGTAGGCGAGCGCGATGGTCACGACGTTGTAGGCGAGCGCGACGCCGAGGCTCAGGACCACGACGCGACGCAGACGGCGCGCGGCCTCGAGCGCGAGGCGCACCGGACGGATGCCGGCAGAGGCGAGGTAGAAGTCGCTGCGCGCAGCGAGGAACGGCCGGTCGATCGCCGGCGTGCCGCTGCAGAACGCCTGCGAGACGGCAGGTCCGTCGTTGATCCCGTCGCCCATCACCAGCGTGTCCTGCTGGTCGCGCGCGGCGACCCAGGCCGCCTTCTCGCTCGGTCCGTGATCGCCGACGGCGTGATCGGCGGGGACGGAGGCCTTCTCGGCGAGCGTCAGCACGCGCTCCTGCGAGTCGCCGCTGAGGATGTGGACGTCGTAGCCCTGCTCGCGCAGCGCGCGGATCTCGCGCGCCGCGTCGAGCCGCAGGTCCTCGACGGTCTCGATCGAGGCGAGCAGGCGACCGTCGACGCCGAACGCGACGTCGTCGTCTGCAGCGGCGCTCGACGAGTCCCCCGCGCCGACGAAGACCCACGACGGCGCGCCGAGGCGCCACGTGCGACCGTCGATCGAGAGCTCGACGCCGCGACCGATCTCCTCGCGCGCGACCAGATCGTCGCGGAAGCCCTCCCGCACGCCGATCACGTCGAGCGCGCGCGCGACGGCCGCGCTCTTCGGGTGCGCGCTGCGCGTGGCCAGGTTGAGGAGCGCGACCTTCGCCTCGGCGTCGAGCGCCTCGAGGCGCGACGGATCGGCGACGCGGAGCTTGCCGGTGGTGAGCGTCCCGGTCTTGTCGAAGACGACCCGGCGCACCGCGGTGGCGCGGTCGAGGAAGCTCGACGTGCGCACGAAGAGGCCCTCGCGGCGCAGCCGCGCCTGCACGCTCTGGTAGGCGAGCGGCGCCGCGATGCCGAAGGCGCACGGGCAGGTCACGATGAGGACCGCGGTCACGCGATCGAGCGCGGCCTGCATGTTCGCGCCGAAGCGGAGGGCGACGATGAACGCGCCGGCGGCCAGCGCGAGGACCGCGAAGACGTAGATCTGCGCGAAGCGACGCCAGAACGTCGTGGAGATGGGGCCGTCGTCGTCGTCGCGCGTGGGCGTACGCAGGAGATCGACGAGCACGGAGTCCCCGAACGGCTGCTTCGCGACGACGGTGCGCGACTCGCCGCCGCCGAGGAACGCACCGGCCGGCAGCACCGCGCCGCTGGCGAAGCTCCGCGGCGCGCTCTCGCCGTTGATCCAGTCGAGCGACAGCGAGGCGGCGGCGTTGCCCTCGAGCTTCGCCTCGACCGGGACCACGTCACCTGGCGCGAGGAGCAGGCGATCGCCCTCCTTGACGTCGACGCAGCGGACGAGCTCCGGACCGTGCGCGCCGAGGCGCCGCGTCAGCAGCGCGTCGACGCCGTCGTCGGCGAGCAGGCGGCGGCGGTTGGCGTCGAGCACGCGCTGCTGGATGAAGCGCCCGACCAGCATCAACGCGACGAACACCGTCAGCGGATCGAAGTACCCCTGCGCGTCGTGGTCGAAGAACGCCCACGTCGACGAGCCGAAGGCGAGGAGGATCCCGAGCGCGATCGGCAGATCGAGGTGCAGGATGCCGCGGCGGAGCGCGGCGAACGCCGAGCGGAAGAAATACGAGCCGCCGACCGCGACGCTCGCCAGCGCGAACCCGAACGACAGGGTGCGGAAGAAGTGAGCGAGCGGACCGTGCTCCAGACCCGCGTAGAGGGAGATCGCCACGATCATCCCGTTCATGGCGAGCGCGATGCTGAGCCCCATCCGGAGCATCAGGCTCGTGTCCTTGTCGCGCGAGTCTGCCTTGCGGGCCGGACCGAGCAGATAGCCGAGCGACTCGATCCGCTCGACGAACCGTCGCAGCGGGAACGCCTTGTCGACCGACAGCGTCAGCGTGCCGAGCCCCGGGTTGACCACCACGCGCAGGCCGCCCTTCTCGCGGCGAAACATCTGCTCGGTGACCCACACGCACGCGGCGCAGGAGAGCCCCTGCATGTCGAGATCGACGCGCGCGATGCCTTCGCTCTCCGCGACGGCCTGCTCGATCGGCTCGAGCCATTTGCGGTCGCGGTGAGCGTCGACGGAGGCGACCGGATCGCCCTTCGGTCCGCGCAGCGTGTAGTAGCGCTCGAGCCCCTCTTCGCGGAGGAGCTTCGCGACGAACCTACAACCGATGCAGCAGTACGCGTCTCGCGCGCCCTCGGGGAGGGAAGCGCCGCAGTGGAGGCAGCCTTCGTGACCTTCTAGTGGCGTCGCTGGGTCCGCGCGGGGCGTCACGCGCGCCCGTTCAGCAAGCGCAATGCCGAATGCCATGCCCCAGGATGGCCGAAAGAAAACATGCGAAAAATCATGGTGCCTTTCGCAAGCGCGCAGCGTCTGCGATCTGCGCGCAGGTTCTGCGTCGTGGCGCCCGACCTCCCCGAGGTGATCGCGCCGCTGGCACCGCCATTGCTGCAGCCGTCCAGCATGAACACCCCGATCACCTTCCGCGACGTCCCGCCGTCGCCCGCGATCGAAGCCCTCGTGCGTGAGAGGGCCGACAAGCTGGCTCGGCAGTTCGACCACGTGACCACGTGCCGCGTCACGGTTTCGCGGAACAACAAGCACCACAAGCACGGCGACAGCTACACCGTGAGGCTCGACGTCCACGTTCCGCAGGTCGATCTCGTGTCCGAGCGCTCGTCTGGAGTGAGCGACGATCTCTACGCGACTGTCGAGGCGGCGTTCGAGGACGCCCGCCATCGCTTGCAGCAGCACTACGACAAGGCGCGCGATCGCCGAGGCGAGGCGCGTTAATCGAAGGGAGCACCAAAATGGAACCGCGCACCGATCTGGTCGAGCGCGCCGACGAGCTGACGCCGCACGAGCGTCTGAACGGGGTCGCGGCTCTTCGCGAGCTCCTCGCGACCTGCCACGACGGTAAAGCGCGGTACGAGGAGGCTGCCCGCGAGGCGGACGATCCCGACCTCGCGGGCTTCCTGCTGAGTCACGCCGACGAGTACGAGCGCGACGCCGGGCAGCTCGCCGCGCTGCTCCGCTCGTTCGGCGGCGATCCGGAGGTCCCGCCGAGCATGGGCGGCGAGCTCCACCGACGCTTCATGGCGCTGCGCACCGCGATCGCCCACGGCAGCCCCGCAGGGATCCTCGCCGAGTGCGAGCGCGGCGAGCACCTGGCCATCGGCCACTTCGAGCGCGCGCTGAAGATGCGGCTGCCGATGAACGTCGCGTCGGTGCTGCTCGATCAGGTCGAGACGATCCGCCACCGCAGGGCTGCGTTCGACCGCATGCGCAAGCCCTGGTGAGGACTGCCCCCGGACCGAAGTACTTCAGTCCGGGGGACTTTCTCGACAGCTCCGTGATCACCCGATCGCGTCGCCGCGGCGCACGTTGCGCGCGGCGGCGACCACGCCGAGCGTGCCGAGCGTCAGCGGCCAGGCGACCGCGACGAGCAGCGCCTTGGTCGCTCCGAGCGCGTTGGCGATCCAGAAGCCGACCGGGCCGAGCACCGACAGCTCCGCGTCGACGCCGGTGAGGATGCCGATCCGCGCCGCCTCGCTGGGATTGAGCGCGGCGAGCGCGAACACCGCGCGCGGCGGCAGGCGCACGTTCAACAAGAGGCCGATCAGCGCGAAATCGTGCAGCGCCGTCGCGCTCACCCACACGACCAGCGCGAACACGACCGCGCGCTCGGCGGTCTTCGCGACCGCCGAGATGAACAGCCCGATGCCGAGGAACGCCCACGCGAGCGCGGTGGAGACGGCGAGACAGCGCGCGGTGATCGCGGCGAGGCCCTGCTCCCCGCCGCTCGCCGCCCCGATCAGCGCCGCGCCGAGGCACATCACCACCAGCGGGCCGATCAGCACCGCCGCGCGTGAGGCGAGGACGCCGACGAACCACTCGCTGCGGCGCACCGGCTGCGCCAGGGTCATCTCGAGCAAGCCGTTGCGCCGCGCACGCACCACGACCTGACAGGTCGCGAGCAGCACCAGGAGCGGCACCGCGACCAGCACGCCGTTGGTGACGTTGAGCACCACCCGCGAGATGCCGGTGAAGCCCAGGATCGAGGACTCGCGCAGGCCGAGCGCGACGAAGATCACGAAGACCAGCGCGTAGAGCGCGAGCGACGAGCCGAGCCACCGGGAGCGCAGCGAGTCGGCGAGCTCGAAGCGGGTGAACGCGATCGCGCGACGGAGACGTGTGCGCTGCCCGATCGCCGGAGTGGCTGCGGTCACGGCGCGACTCCGGCGGAAGCGGCGCCCTTCACCAGACGCGCGCGCACGCGCTGCGCCATCGCCTCGAAGTCGAGCTCGCCGCCCGCGCTCGCGGTGAACCCGAAGTCCATCGGCGTCTTCTGCCCGCCGGAGTAGCGCGCCGTCTTCGCGTCGATCCAGCCGTCGCCCGCAGGGTCGCGCGCCCACGCGCGCACGTCGCCCCCCTGGCCTGCGTCTGCGAGGAAGGCGATCATGCAGCCGAGATCGTCGAAGTACAGCCGATCGCCGCGCGCCGTGACGAGCTGCGCCGCGCTCCTCCGGTCGTCGACGATCATCCTGCAGTGCTCGCAGGGCTGCTTGCCCCACACCGGATCGATCGCGCGCGACGCGTCGTCCTTGCAGCCGAAGGACAGGAGCAACGGCGCGGCGACGAGCAGCGCGAGGAGCGTTCGACGCCTCATGACACGACCCTCCGGCGCTCGTCGGCTCCGAAGCCGGTGACCTCGCCGTCGTCGAAGATGCTCAGGTCCGCGACCTGCGGCTCGAAGCGCCGCATCAGGTCGGACACGAGCTCGAGCTTCTCGTCCTGGCGGAAGGTGCCGGACCACCGACCGGGCGTGATGCAGACGAACCCCCGATCGTGCAGCCAGGCGGCGAGCGGCGCGCCCCCCTCCGCCTCGGGGTGCGGCGCCTTGATCTCGATGCGGGTCGAGCGCAGCTCGCCGAGGAGCTCCGCGATCGAGGCGTCGCGCACCAGCTTGCCCTCGCGCAGCTCGACCACCCGATCGACCAGGTGACGGACCTCGTCGACGCGATGCGAGCAGAGCACCACGATCGCGCCTCTGCCCCGCTCCTCGACCTGCGCGAAGAACGCGGCGCGCGCGTGCGCGTCGAGGTTCGCGGTCGGCTCGTCGCAGACCAGCACCGGCGCGTCGGTCGCGAGGGCCAGCGCGGCGAGCACCTTCTGCTTCATGCCGCCCGACAGATCGCGGAACCGCTTCTTGCCGACCGCGTCGAGGTCGAGCCCCAGCCGCGCGGCGCGGACGACCACCGCCGCGCGCGAAACCCCGCGGAGCTCGCCCTGCAGCCGCACGAGCTCGTCGACCGCCGCGTCGAGCGGCGGCGCGATCTGCGGCGCGTAGGCGACGCTCGCGAGCGCGCGGTCGGGCTCGCGCGCGACGTCGACGCCGTCGATCTCCACGCGCCCCTCGACGCCGAGCAGGCCGATCATCGCGCGCAGCAGCGTGGTCTTGCCCGAGCCGTTCGTGCCGACGATGGCGACGCGCTCGCCCGGGGCGATGCGCAGCGAGACGCGATCGAGGGCCAGCACGCTGCCGAACCGCTTGCTCACCTCGTGCACCGTGATCACGACGGTCCTTCTTTCAGCCGCATCGCCGGCCTCGGGTCGACGAGCACCGGCTTGCTCGCGAGCAGGGGAAAGGCCTTGGCGACGACGTCGACCAGCTGCAGCGCGACGGTGCCGTGGAAGAACCGCACCGAGGGCGCGTCCTGCACCACGGCCGTCGAGAGGCGATCCCACTGGAACGGCACGTCGCCGATGCCGTCGCCGTCGAGATCGTACCCCGCGTAGTCGCTCCACTGGTTCTCGTGGAAGTCGAGCGCCATCGCGGTGGCCCCGCCGTCGACCTCGACCAGGTCGACGTTGTGCTTGAAGACGTTGCGGGTGAAGGTGAGCCCGCCGGCCGAGGCGCCGTGCACGCGGAGCGCGAGCTCGTTCACCCCGATGAGGTTGCGCGCGAAGACGACCTTCTCGCGCGGATCGCGCGGTGTCCGATCGAGGTAGATGCCGGCCGTGTTGCCGATGATCGCGTTGTCCTCGACGACGACGCCGTCGCTCTCCTTGAACCCGAGGCCGACGCCGGCGGCGCCGTGCGCCCCGCCGAGGACGTTGTGCTCCACGCGGAGGCGCGAGCTGTACATGACGAAGATGCCGACCACGTTGTCGACGAGCCGGCTGCGCCGCGCCACTCCGTCGTGCGCGTACATGAAGTGCGTGCCGTAGCGGCTGCCGGTGACCACGTTGTCCTCGCAGACCACGCGCCGCGAGTACCACACGACCATGTCGCGCACGCCGTCGAGCCGGTTGCGGCGCACGATGGAGTCGTGGGCCTCCCACAGCTTGACGCCGTCGCCTCGCAGCGACTCGTGCACCAGCGGACCGCGCACGTGCGAGTCCTCGAGCACGCACTTCGCGCAGCCCTCGAAGGCGATGCCGAACAGGTTGCGATCGGACGACACCCGGCGGACGAGCACGCCCTCGCCCTTGGCGCGAACGCCGGCGTCCTCGCCGACGAAGTTCCGGCCCGCGCCGCGCACCACCAGGTTGTCGAGCACGACGCCGTCGGCCTCGATGCGGACGACGGTGCCGCGCCCCGGGCCCTCGATCGTCGCGCCGAGGCGGCCGCGGAGCGCGAGGCGCCGCTTGATCTCGAGCTGGACGCGGTAGGTCTTCGCCTCGAGCCACACCTCGTCGGGCCCGTTCGCGACGAGGCGCGTCAGCTCGGCCTCGTCGCGCGCGAACACCGCGCCCGCAGGCGGCGCGACCTCGGTGGGCCCCGGCGACGCGCCCTGCCCGTCACCCGCGAGCGAGACGCCGCGTGTGCAGACGAGCGAGACGAGGAGGGCTGCGGTGGCGACCGCGAAGCGCACGAAGGTTCATCCCTTCTTCGCCTCACCGGCGTGCGGACCGATGAACCCGTTGGGGCAGACCGCGCCGCAGTCGTCGGCGCGCGCGCACTTGCTACAGACGCGGTAGCGCAGCACCGCGGCGATCAACAGCAGAGCGACCGCAGCGACGGCCAACCAGAAGCCAGGGTCCGGTCGCGCGAAGGTCATGAACTGGCCGATCTGCCCGGTGCCGAACAGCTGCGGCGTGAAGGTCGGGATCCGCAGCGGCGCGTGCGGATCGAGCGAGTGACCGAACTTCCACATCCAATACTGGCCGTCGATCATGAACGTGATGGGGAACGCCGCCCCCACCACGACGAGCAGCCAGCTCCACCGTTTGCCGGCGACGAGCGTGAAGACGAGCGCGAGCACCGCGATCAGCCCCACGCCCTGCGCCGCGAAGCTGCGCTCGAACGGGGCCGCGTGCTCGAGACCCTTCATGCCGATGTAGTGGTTGAGGATGTTGAGCTCGCGGACGTCGCCGGTCACGCCGGTGAGCGAGATCGCGACCTCGAGGCCCTTCGGGTACTGCGGCGCGAACAGCCACAGCCTCCACCACGGCATGAAGAACGAAGCGACGAACAGCGCGGCCGCAAAGACCGAGAGCGCGACGACCCCCCACCTGAGGGCGAGTGAGCGTCTCGGCGTCTGCTGCACCACGCGCAGCGATCGACGTACGCCCCCCTCGCCCAGTGTTTGTGGTGAGGTCCCGTGACCCCCGGTCGTTGCGGCCATGGCTGCTACTCGTTGGCTTTGAGGTACGACATGAGGGCGGGGAGATCGCCCTCGGGAACGCCCTGGTTGGGCATCGCGGTGAGGTAGGTCTTGAAGAGATCCTTCGCCGTCGGGTCTTCCTTCACCATGACGTCGGGGCGAAGGATCATCTTCGCGATCCACTGCTTGTCGCGTCGTGCGGTGACGCCCTTCAGATCGGGACCGACGAGCTTGCCGCCGCCGATCTTGTGGCAACCGTTGCAGCCCTTCGCCTGGAAGAGCTCCTTCCCTTTGTCGAGGTCCGCCTGCGCGGTGCTGTAGGTGATTTCGGGCACCTTCAGCGCGGCGACGGGATCGGACGCACCGGCTCCGGGATCGGTGCTGGCGCTGCTCTTGTTACAGCCGAAGAGCATGGCGCCGACGGCGAGGGTCGCGGCGAGCGCCGCGGACGTCACTACACGATTCATCGTTCCTTCCTCCAGTTCTACTCACTTCTTGGGGGGCGCTGCGGAGGCCGCAGCAGGTACGGCGCTCGCGCTTCCGGCGGGAGCCGCAGTCGTCGTCGTGCCCTTGGGCTTGACCAGGAAGTAACCGGCCATCTCGAGGTGCAGCGCGGAGCAGAACTCCGTGCAGTACATCGGGTAGACGCCAGCCATGTCGGCCACGAACGTCACGTTCTCGTGCTTGCCGGGCTCGAGGCTGAGGTCGATGTTGTACATGTTGATCGTGAACCCGTGCGTCTGGTCCTCGGACTGCTCGAGCGACGTGATGTGCAGGTTCACCGTGTCGCCCTCGTCGACTTCGATGCGGTCGGGCGTGAAGTGACTCCTGATCGCCGTCATGTACACATCGACGGTCGTGCCGTTGCGGACGATCTTCTCCTGGCCGGCCAGCGTCGCGCTCGGGTCCTTCTGACCGGTGTAGACGTTCTCGCCCATCTTGTAGACCTTGGTGGTCTTCAGCTTGTCGACCTTGATCATCTGCGAGTAGTGCGGCTCGCCGATGCCGATCGGCATGTCGACCAGCATGCGCATCTTCTCGCCGTCGACGTCGAGCAGCTGGAAGTTCTGCGGGTAGAGCGGACCGACGTTGGTGAACCGGTCCATCGACATCTTGTTCATCGCAACGACGTACTTGCCGTCGGGGCTGACCGTGTCGCCCTCGGCCGCGAGGATGTGGCCGATGTTGTAGTGGACCGGCATCTTCTCGATGACCTTGAGGTCCTTGAGCGACCACTTCGCGACGACGCTCTCGATGAACACGGACGTGTAGGCGAAGCCCTTGTTGTCGTAGACCGTGTGCAGCGGGCCGAGGCCGATCTCGGCCTGACCGCGGATCGACGCCTGGAAGTTGAGGATGGGGACGCCGTAGCTGTCCTTGCCGTCGTACTGCTTGCCGTCGATGAGCTTCTTGATCTTCTCGAAGTTGAAGACCGTGGCGTGCGTGTCGAGCTTGCCGCCGACGACGATCTCCTTGCCGTCGGGCGTCACGTCGACGCCGTGCGGAGACTTCGGCTCGCCGATGAGGTGCAGCACGCCCTCCTTGCCCGCGGTGTCGAGCGAGACGACGCGGATGCCCTTGATGGTGCTGGTCTTGCCCTCGGCGACGAGCTTCTCGGCCTTCTTCCAGTCGATGACGTGGAGGTAGTCCATGTCGCCCTGCGAGGCGCCCGACTCGATCGGCGGCTTGCCCTCGAGGGTGCCGCCGATGGCCATCTCGGTGTTGAACGAGTTGATGAAGACGAACCCGTCGGAGTCGAGCTTGCCGGCGTCGGCGAGATCCTGCGTGTACGGCGGCAGCTCGACGGCCCAGCTGTTGGCGACGTCGATGCGGCCCTTGGCGCGATCGAACTTCCAGAACATCGCGAGGCCGCGGTACTTGTCCTTGTACTGATCGATCGGCACGTACTCGCGGCCGAGCGGCGCCGGGTACTGCGAGGTCTCGATGACGTAGTCGGTGTTCGGCGTCACGAACGCGCCGCCGTGATCGCTCGAGACCAGCGGGTTCGGGACGATCTGCTTGGTGGTGAAGTCCTTCAGGTCGACGACGGCGACGCGCGCGTTCGCCTTGTCGTTCACGAACAGGAACTCGCCGTCGTAGTCGCCCTTGGTCTCGGAGAGGTTCGGGTGGTGGACGTCGGCCCAGGTGATCTTGTGGGTGCCCTGGTTGCCGCCCTCGATGACCGCGTTGCTGCCGCCGCCGTAGCCGTAGCCCTGCCACGGCTCGGGCGTGAACACGCCGATCACCTTCAGGAGGCGCATCGACGGCGCGCCGATCGCGAGCACCTGCCCGGACTGACCACCGGACGCGAAGATCATGTAGTCGTCGGACTTGCCCGTCGGCACGTACGTGCGGAGGGCGGCCTCGACGTCGGCCTCGGTGAGCCCGCGCGCCGCCATCAGCTCCTTCACGGACTTCGACGCGCCGATGGTCTGCTGGGGAGGCGCAGGCTTCGAACAGGCGAGCGCGAGGAGCGACACGCCGAGTAGACCGCGAATGACGAAGCTCTTCATGGAGGTTCTCCGTTGGTGGAGGTCGTTGGAGCGGCGCGCGGGTCGACGGCCGTGAGCCCATATAATGGACCTTCTTATCCACTAATAGAGGGTCATTGCTGTCCGCGAAAACTTTGCGCGAAACCAACTCGAAGTGGCTGGCGTCCTCGACTGAGGGCCGCGGGCCCCAATGCGACTCTTCGCGGCGGACGGCGATGAGATCCGTCACGACGCGGTCGAGCTGTTACGTACCGAACACCGGGAAAACTCGGTGCGAGCAACGAACGGTTCGAGTTCGGAACGTCGATCGCCGGGCCGACTTCGGAAGGGCGTGGCGGGCGGCTCCCGGCTGCCGGGCATGGTGAAGGTCGTTCGTCGGTTCCGCGTCGTCGCGCGTGGCGGCGATCTCGCCGGCGTGTCGCGGTGATGGGGATCCTCGGGAGCGCCTGAGCCCTCCAATCCGGCCCGCGCGCGTCGGGGATGAGGACGAGCACGGAGGGTGCTAGAAGCGCTGCCCACCATGCGAACTCTGTTGCTCGTGTTCTCACTCGTCCTCGGCTCGGCTTGTGGCGGCAGCCCCGCGCCGTCGGCCCCCACTGCCTCGGCCGAGGCGCACAGCACACGCGGGACCATCGAAGAGGTCCGCGACGAAGGGCGCGTCCTGGTCATCGCGCACGACGAGATCCCCGGCTACATGCGCGCCATGACGATGCCCTTCGAGCTGGCCCCCGAAGCGCGGAACGCCAGCCTCAAGAAGGGCGACGCGATCGAGTTCACCTTCGTCACGACCGACGACGGCAAGCGCGTGATCACCAAGATCGTGCGAAAATAGCGCACGCTCGCTGCGGGAATCGCACGCTCAGATCACGCTCGCCGTGGCTCTTCGCAGTACCTCGGTCGAGCGCGCGAGCCCTGCGCGCTCTTCGTCGTCGAGCTCCGGCTCGATGACCTCGCCCGCTCCGCTCGCGTCGACCATGGTCGGCAGCGAGAGCACCACGTCCCGGACCCCCAAGGCGCCGTCCTGCAGGCGCGATACCGTCAAGACACGCCGCTCGTCACGGACGATCGCCCGCAGGAGGTTGGCCGTGGCGAGCCCGATGGCGTGGTTCGTGGAGCCCTTGCGGCGGATGATCTCGTAGGCGGCGCGGCGGACCTCCTCCGCGAGGCGGCGCTCGCGCTCGCGCGACCAGGCCGGGCGCGCGCGCAGGCGGGCGCCGCCGACGGTGGCGCTCGAGAAGAGGGCGACCTCCGAGTCGCCGTGCTCTCCGACGACCTGCGCGTGGATCGAGCGAGCGTCGATCACGAGCTCGCGCGCGAGCACCTGGCGCAGCCGGGCGGTGTCGAGCGTGGTGCCGGTGCCGATCACGCGTGACGGCGGCAGCCCGGACGCCTCGAGGACGGCGTGCGTGAACACGTCCACCGGGTTGGTCACGCAGACGACCACGCCGCGGAACGCGACGAGACGCGCGCCGATCGAGCGCGCGATGGCGACGTTGTCGCGGAGCAGCTGCAACCTCGACTCGTCGGGCGCGCCGCCGCGACCGGCCGCGATCACCACGACGTCGGCGGAGGCGATCTCGTCGAGGCCGACCGCGCGCACGGTCGCGCGCGGGTAGTAGGGCGCGCCGTGCGCGAGGTCCATCGCCTCGCCCTCCGCGACCGCCGCGCGCACGTCGCAGAGCATCAGGTCGCGCGCGAGCCCCGCGTGGAGCGTCGAGATCGCGACGCTCGCTCCGACCCAACCCATCCCGACGATCGCGACGCTGCTCACGTCTTCTTGCGGCTCCCCCCCTGGCGCGCCGCCCTTGCCGGTGTGGGCGGTCGAAGCGACTCGGTCAGCGCACGCAGGGCATCGATCGTCGTGAAGATGCCGACGACCTTGCGGCCATCGCTCACGATCGCGGTCCCGTACTTGTGTTGCGCCATCTCGGAGGCGACCTCCTCGAGGGGAGCGTCGGCGCTGACGACCCACGGCTCGGGCGTCATCGCCTCCTCGACCTTCACCTTCAGCAGGTCGCGGTCTCCGAGCGTCTCGAGGAGGTGGAGATCGCCCATGCTGAGGATCCCGACCAGCTTGCCTCCGTGCAGGACCGGCAGGTGACGGATGCGGTGCTCACGCATCAGCGCGTGCGCGCGCTCCAGGGGTTGGTCGTCTCCGATGGTGACCGGGGACGGCGTCATGTACTCGCCGACCGTGGGCATGCGCGCTCCTGTCGGGTTGCGGGCCTCGGGCCCACACCTCCTAGCCGTGGAAGCCCCACGGGCGGACCGAGTCGACCGAGGCCTCCTCGTAGTGATAGACGTGCGCGCGCGGGCGGTGCTGCAGATGGCGCTCGCACCACAGCTGCGCGCCGTTGGTCTCGGCGCGGACCTTCGCACAGTCGGGGCACACCGGCTCGACCTGTGGCTCGCGCGCCTCGGGCGGGTGGTCCTTGGGGCGCACGACGACGACCGGGCAGCCGGAGACGCGCACGACCTCTTCGGCGACGGAGCCGAGCAGCGCGCGCTTGAAGCCGCGACGGCCGTGCGTGCCCACCACGACCAGATCGGCGTCGAGCTGCGCGGCGAGATCGGCGATCGCGCGGGCAGGCGCGCCGATGGCGACGTGCGCGACGACGGCGGAGACCTCGAGCACGCCGCGCCCGGCGATCTCTCGCTGAATCGCGGCGTGGAGGAGCTCCTTGAGCGCGTCGAGCTCGTCGCCCGTCGAGGGGATCGCTCCCACCAGCGGGTCGACCATGGGCTCGATCACGCGAATCGCGTGCACTTCAGTGGGCTTGCGGCCGGCCGCGAGGTCGAGCGCGTAGGCGAGCGCACGCTCGCCGAGCTCGGTCGCGTCGACGCCGACCACGATCTTGCGGAGGCTCTGGTCCATGGGTCCCTCCCAGTGGCTCAACCAGGACCCGTGACCTCGAGGGAGCCGCGCATCGCGGCAGTGAGCTCGGGGTACGCGAGCGGCTTGGGGAACACGCGGGTCTCTTGATCGAGCAGGTCGTCGAGCCGCGTCAGTAGCTCGGGATAGCCGGTGACGATGAAGACAGGCATGCGCGGGTTGCGCGACCGCGCATAACGGGCGACGGCGATGCCGTCGGCGTGGGGCATGCGGAGATCGGTGACCAGCGCGTCGGGCAGAGGTGTGCGCGACAGCCGCGCGATCGCGGCCGCGCCATCGGTCGCGAGCTCGACCTCGAACCCGTCTTCGCCGAGGAGGCGCGCCAGGAGGCGAGCGGTGCGGACGTCGTCGTCGACGACCAGAACGCGCTTCCTCACTTCAGACATACCATTCCCCCAACCAGCAACCGCCATGCCGCCGGGACGGAGCCCCAGGGACGCACGAATGCGTGGAGCACCCGCGGCACGCACGAATTGCTTGCGCAGTTACGAACGTGATGCGGGATGCATGCCGAGCCGTGCGTCGCTTCGCCGCACGATTCATGCGCCGAGACAAGCACCGTCCCGCCCGCCAAGGCTCGTCGTTTCGCGCAGGACCTGCGCAGCCCCGCAGAACGTGCGCCCGGTCCGCCGAGACCGCCACGGTACGTGGCTTGCTGAAATGAGGAGCATGCCGACGATCCGCCGCATCCTCGTGCCGACCGATTTCTCCCGGTGTTCCGAGGCAGCCATGGACTACGCGCTCGACCTCGCGCAGAAGCTCGGCGCGCAGGTGCAGCTGCTCCATGTCTGGGAGGTGCCCGTCGGCATCGGGGTCGAGGCCATCCACGTGGTCTCCCTGCCCGAGGGGGGGCGGGCGAGCCTCGCGGAGTTCGTCCGAGGCGAGGCCGAGAAGGAGCTCGGCCGTTTGATGACCAGCCTGAAAGAGCGCGGCTTCACCGTCCAGGCGAAGCTCACGACCGGTGAGCCGGGTCGACAGATCGTCGACGCCGCCAAGGAGGCCGACCTGGTGGTCATGGGCACCCACGGTCGCGGCGCGGTCGCCCACTTCCTGCTCGGAAGCGTCACCGAGCGGGTGATCCGCAAATCGACGACGCCTGTGCTCACCATCCGTGTGCCCGAGGCGGAGGCGTCATGATCGACCGGCTCGAGACGCGCACGTCGGCTGCATCGTGGTGGTGCAGGACCGGCGGCCCGTCGGGATCGTCACGGATCGGGATCTCGCGCTGCGCGTCGTCGCCGCGGACGCGCCGTCGACGACGCCGGTGTCCACGGTGATGACCGTCGACCCGACGACGCTCCCGGTGCACGCCACCGTCGACACCGCCCTCCGCACGATGCGCATGGCGGGCTCGCGTCGCCTCCCGCTGGTCGACGACGACGGCCACCTCGTGGGGATCGTCACCCACGACGACATCTTCGTCAGCTTCGCGCGCGAGCTCGGCGAGCTCGGCGAGGGCATCGAGTCCGCCGTCGACTCGTCGGAGCTTCGATGACGCAGGTTCGCCCCGTACGCATCGTCATCACCAGATCAGTCGTCAGTCATCAGTCGGAGAGAGCGAGAAGCCCCGCTGCCATCTCGGCTGACGACTGATGACTGACGACTGATGACCCGGCGCGCGCGAGCAGCGCCAACGCCGACGCGCGACGCAGCATGCGCAACTACGAAGCTACTTCTTCGACGCCAGCCCGTACTCGTGCAGGCGGTACTGGATCGTGCGGACGCTGATGTCGAGCATCTCGGCGGCCTTCGAGGTCGAGCCGCCGACGGCTTCGAGCGTTGCCAGGATCGCGTGGCGCTCGATCTCGGCCATCGTCGAACCCGGGATGCGCGGCCCGCCGCCCTTGGCGACCGGCGCCGAACCGAACGGCAGGTGCTCGTCGTCGATGAGGTTCGAGTCGCAGAGGACGACCGCGCGCTCGATGGCGTTCTCGAGCTCGCGCACGTTGCCCGGCCAGCGGTAGGACAGCAGCTTCGCGCGGCCCTTGTCGGTGAAGCCCTCGATGCGCTTGTGCGCCTCCTCGGCGAACTTGCGGAGGAAGTGCTGCGCCAGGAGCAGGATGTCGCCCTCGCGCACGCGCAGCGGCGGCATCTCGATCTGGATGACGTTCAGGCGGTAGTAGAGGTCCTCGCGGAAGCGGCCCTCCTGCACGTCGGCCGCGAGATCGCGGTTGGTGGCGGCGATCAGGCGGACGTCGACCTTCACGCGCTCGTTGCCGCCGACGCGCTCGAACTCGCGCTCCTGGAGCACGCGCAGCAGCTTGATCTGGATGGCCGGCGAGATCTCGCCGATTTCGTCGAGGAACAGGGTGCCGCCGTCGGCCTGCTCGAAGCGGCCGATGCGCTTCCGGTCGGCGCCGGTGAACGAGCCCTTCTCGTGGCCGAACAGCTCGCTCTCGAGGAGCGTCTCGGCGAGCGCCGAGCAGTGCACCGAGATGAACGGGTGCGCGGCGCGGGGGCTCCGCGCGTGGATCGCGCGCGCGAGCTCGCCCTTGCCGGTGCCGCTCTCGCCGGTGATCAGCACCGTCGCGCGCGCGGAGGCGACCTGCCGCGCGACGCGGTAGATCTTCTGCATCGCGGGGCTCGTGCCGATCATGCCCTCGAGGCCCGCCCCGTCGCGCTCGCGGAGCTGGCGACGGAGACCTTCGGCCTCGACGCGCAGGTCGCGCCGCTCGAGGGCGCGGTCGATCGCCAGGGTCAGCGCGTCGAAGTCGACCGGCTTCGTGAGGTAGTCCTCCGCGCCGGCGCGCATGGCGCCGACCGCCGAGGAGACGTCGCTGAAGGCGGTGACCACGATGACGGGCAGATCGCGATCGAGCTCCTTGAGCTTGCGCATCAGCTCGACGCCGTCCATGCCGGGCATCTTCAGATCGGTGACAACGACGTCGAACGTCTTCTCTTCGCGCAGCGAGAGCGCCGACGCGCCTCCATCGGCAGCCTCGACCTCGTAGCCCTCCTGGCGGAGGAGCTTCTCGAGACCGGAGCGTGCGCTGGCCTCGTCGTCGACGACGAGAACGCGCGCTTTCTGCTTGGGCTTGGTCATGGGATTTCCTCGTCAGACGCTCGGTTGCGCGAGCGGAAGAGTAGCGCGGAACACGGTCCGACCGGGGCGACTCTCGAAGGTTATCGTCCCGCTGTGGTCCGTCACGATACGGTGCACGATGGCCAAGCCGAGCCCCGTCCCGTTCGGCTTGGTGGAGTAGAAGGCGTCGAAGATCGGCGCGGAGGGATCGGACAGGCCCGGCCCCTGATCCTCGACCTCGATGAGCGCGTGCAGCGGCAGCCGACGCGCGCGAACGCCCACGCGACCGCCGCCGGTCGGGGCCATCGCCTCGACGGCGTTCTGCACGAGGTTGAGGAGCACCTGCTCGATCTTCACGCGGTCGGCGTCGATCACGAGGTCGGCCGCCGGCATGTCGAGGTCGAGCGAGCAGCGCGCGGCCGCGACCTGCGGCGCGACCAGCTGCCCGATGCGCTCGCACATGCGCTGCACGACGACGGGCTGGCGATCGAGCGGCTTGGGCCGCGCGAAGTCGAGGAACTCGGTGACCAGCTGCGAGAGGCGGGTGATCTCGTCGCCGACGACGCGCACCGCCTCGAGCGCTTCGGGGTTGGCGCCCGACTTCTTCAGCCCGCGTTCGAGGAACGTGATGTGGAGGTGGGCACCGTTGAGCGGGTTTCGGATCTCGTGGGCGAGGCCCGCGGCCAGCGTGCCGACGGCAGCGAGCTTCTCGGCCTGCCTCGTGCGCTCGGCGAGCGCCGCTTCCTCGGTGACGTCGCGGCCGATGGCGAAGGCGACCACCTCTTCGTTCGGCGACGGCGTGTGCGCCACCGACCACTCGACGATGCGCAGGCGACCGGCGCGCGTGCGCAGGGGGCACTCGCGGACGACGTGCTGACCGCGGCGGCCGTCGATCACCTCGAGGATGGCGTCGCGGTGCGGGCCGCCGCCTTCGACGAACAGCGCGTCGAGGAAGGCGTGGCCGAACACCTGGTCGCGGGGCGTCTGCGAGGCGCGCTCGGCCGCCTCGTTGAACAGCACGATGCGCCCCTGTCGGTCGATCCCGACCACGAGGTAGGGCGCCAGCTCGACGGCGTGGGCGTAGAGGTGCTCGTTACGCGCGAGCGCGCGGCCGAGCGAAGACCGCTCGAGCGCGGCGAGCCGCTCCAGCCGTTCGTTGAAGTCGTCGTGGTAGGTCTCGAGCATGATCGCGAGCTCGAGATCGAGCGCGCGCGTGATCGCCGCACGCACGGCGCGTGCCCGCTCGCCCATCTTCTCGTCGGCGATGGCGTCGAACGCCACGTGGATCAGCGCCATCGCGGTGAAGACGTACCGTTGCGGCAGCCCGATTCGCACGTGGACGACGCCGATCTTCACCGTCTCGGCCACGTACGCGTCGTCGCGCGCGCCGGTGCAGACCCGCTCCATCCACCGGACGAGCGACCGCTGGAGTCGCTGGATCTGGTCCTCGCCGCTGATGACCGCGTGGGCGTGCTCGTGCTCGCGGATGCGGTCGTAGAACTCCTGCGAGATCCGCGGAAATTCGGGGGCGGCGACCTTGTAGAACGCCCGGAGGTTCTCGAGGTCTTCGTCGCCGAAGCGGACATAACGCCGGAGCTCGTCGAAGCGTGCCTTCACCTTTGCACCCTCACGCGCTCAATGGCGCCCGTGCTCGAGGCCGTCGAGCACGGACGACAGCAGTCGCTCCGCGTCGGTGGCAGTGAAGATGCCGACCACGCGCTCGCCCGACACGACGATGGCGACGTCGGCGTGGCGCTCGGCCATGGCCCGCGCGACGTCGGACGCCGGGCTACCAGGATCGACGACGAGCGGCTCGCGGTGCATCACCTCGCTCACCAGGCGGAACGGCGCCCCCTGCACGTCGGCGGACGAGATGACGCCCACCAGACGGCCCTCGTCGCGCACGGGGAGATGACCGACGCGGAAGTCGTCCATCACGCGACGCGCCGCTTCGACCGTGACCTCGGTGCCGATCGTGTAAGGGGCCACGGTCATCCACCGATCGATCGTGGTCGGCGTGGTGGGCATCCGGCCAGCCCAGAGCAACGTGCGTGCCCTGCTCCGGATCGGCAAATGCGCTGAATCACTGCAGTTCAGGCTCGCGCAAACCATGCGCATTACGCAAGCAGTGCGGTCACGTCGGTGACGGAGCGCGTGCGCGCAGGTCGTCGCGGGAACGCTCCGGTCGGCCGTTCGACCTCGATCGCCCGATCACGGCGCTGAAGCTGACGATCGCTCGTGCGCGTTCCCCCCCGGTCCCACCCACGAGCGCCGCAAGCTACTTCTTGAACGAGCGGATCTTGGCGACCAGGCCGTCGACGACGGCGGGCTTGCTCTCGAGATCCGGGTTCGGCGGCATGGTGGTGGCCTTGCCGACAGCGGCGCCTCCCTTGACGATGATCTTCCGGAGTTCGTCGTCCTTGACCTGCCCCTGCCAGGCGGCGTCGGTGTAGTCGCGCGGCTTCGGGTTCAGCGAGGCGGCGGCGGGGCCGCTGCCCTTGCCGTCGTCGCCATGGCACGTGACGCACCGCTGCTTGAAGATCTCGGCGGCTTCGGGGCTGACCGCGCTCGCGGTGGAGCCGGTGCCGCCCTCATCTTTCTTCGAACAACCGAGGCCGAACACGGCGATCACGGCGATGACCGAGACGAAACGGAGACCCATGGGATCACTCCTCCCGCCCGTGGGCGGTCGATGGAACCCGCCCCTCGAGGCGGGGTGGCATGCTAGCTGAGACCGGTCGTCGGTGGTGGAACGAGGGCCACGCTCGCGACGGGGCTCCTGTCCATGGGTTCCGTCAGGAGAACGCATCTTCGTCGTCGGAAGCGCAAGAAATGCGGCCCGCAAGACGCGCGCAGGGGTCGCGATGGTCGCCCAGAGCACTGCTTTTTCGCATGCCGGGCCCTGCTTTTGAGCATGGCCTCTTTCTTGTTAGGGGGGCCAACCGTGACGCCGCTCGAAACCCGCCCCCCGGTCACGCCCATCGAGAAACTCCTGGGGGCGAGCCGCCTCTTCGGACAGCTGCCCGCCGCCACGCTGGCGAGCCTCGCGGCCCGTACGGTCCGGCGTAGCGCCAGGCGCGGCGAGCGCCTGTTCCGAGCCGGCGAGCCTGCGCTGCGGTTCAACCTCATCCTTTCGGGGGTGGTGAAGATCGTGCGCCCCGTCGCCGACGGCACCGAGGCGATCGTCGGGCTGTTCGGGCCGCGCGAGAGCATCGGCGACCCGGCCGTCCTCGAGCGCGGGACCTACATGGCCGACGCGGTCGTCGCCAGCGAGCACGGCGAGATCCTGTCGATCGACGCAGCGCCCGTCCTGGTCCTCGCGCAGCGGTCCATCGAGGTCGCCAACGCCATCGTGCGCACGTTGCTCGACCATACGCGCGCGCTCCACGAGAAGATCGGGATCATGAGCGCGGGCTCGGTTCCCAAGCGGCTGGCCACGCTCTTCTTGGCGCTCGGCGAGCGCTTCGGCGACGAGCAGGAAGACGGCACGCTGTGCATGCCCATCGCGCTCTCGCGCGGCGAGCTCGCCTGCCTCGTCGGTGCGCGCGTCGAGACGACGATCCGCACCGTCCGTCGCTGGGAGCGCGCCGACATCCTCGAGACCACGAGCGAAGGCTTCTGCATCAAGGACGTCCGCGCGCTGGTCGAAGAGACGCGCGCGCGCGGCGCCCGCGACGACTGATCGGTCGTTTGCACTGCGGTTCGCCGCGGTGATGACCGGGTCCAAGGTCGAAGGTCGAAGGTCGAAGGGGCCCGAGCAAGGCGGGGCCGCCGTTCGTACCTTCGACGTCCCTCGCCTGTGAGGCGATGAGGTCACGCCCAGGCCTTCGACCGGGCCTGCGCGGCCCACGGAACGGCAGCGGCCGCGAACCGATTCAGGCGGTGAGCGCCTCGGCGAGCTTCTTCCCGCCGTCGAGCACGCCCGCGATGCCGGGGCCGTCGAAGGCGGCACCGGCGAGGTGCAGAGCTCCGCCCCCGCCCCCGCCCCCGAGAGAGGCCGCGCGCTCGCGCGCCTCGCGCACACGCGCGCGGTGACCGACCTCGGCGACGGCGCTCGCGTACGGGAACCGCTGGATCGCCGCCCACCGCGGCTCGCCGAGCTTGACGAAGCGCCGGAGCTCGCGGAGCACCGCCTCGATCAGCGCGTCGTCGTCGCCGGTGACCACGTCGGGCGCGCGCGACGGATCGACCACCGCTCGGACCACCGCGAGATCGTCGCGCACGCGCGTCGGCCACTTGGCGTGCACGAACGTGATGGACGGGAAGGCCGCTCCCTCGATGCGCGGAACGAGCAGGCCGCTGCCCTCCGGGAGCGACACGTCGCCGCGTCCGAACCCGAGGACCACGCTGGTCGACGAGCGCATCACCACCTGACGGAGCACGTCGCCGAGCTCGGCCGCGATCGGTCCGAGCAACGCGGCGGTCTCCGGCGGGGGCGTGGCGACCACCACCGTGCGCGCGCGAACGGAGCCCCCGTCGGCGAACGAGGCGCGAAAGCCGTCGGGCTGACGGGCGAGCGCGACGGTGCGACGGCCGCGGACCACCCGATCGCCGAGGGCGCGCGCGAGCGCGTTCACGAGCGCCTGCATCCCGCCGCCGGGGGCGCGCAACGAGGGCGGCTGCGCGCCCCGAGTGCTCGCCAGCGCGCGGATGACGCTGCCCCCGACGCCGGACAGCTGCGGGAACACGGCGTCGGTCTCCAGCCGATCGAGATCGCCGCCGTGCATGCCGGCGACGAGCGGCTCGACGAGCACGTCCTTGACCTCGCGGCCGAGGCGTCGCTCGACGATCTGGCCGAGCGAGAGTCCGTCGGTCGAGCGCGGCGGCATGAGCAGATCGCACGCCGCGCGGAGCTTGCCGCGGAGCGACACCAGGGGCGTGGTCGCGAGCGCGCCGAAGTCGCGGGGGACCCCGAGCACGAGCCCCTCGGGCATCTTGGAGATGCGCCCCTTTCGCACGACCTGGACGCAACGAACGGCCGCCGAGGGGCGCACCATCGCGACGCCGAGCGCCTCGCATACCTCGAGCGTGCCGGCGTCTCGCGCGACGAGGACGTCGGGGCCGAGGTCGACGACCGAGCCTTCGTGCCGGACCGTGCGCACGTTGCCGCCGACACGGCCTTCGGCCTCGACGAGGAGCACGCGTCGGTCGGGCGCGCGCCGCAAGAGGTTCCACGCCACGGCGAGCCCGGCCATGCCGCCGCCGACGATCAGGGTGTCGATCGTCTCGGCTGGCGAGTCGGCTGGAGCCGTCACGACGCGCTGCTTTCGTTCCACCCCTTGGGCTCGTAGGCGCAGAGCGGATCGGCCGCCATGACGTCGCCGGTGGCGGCGTAGGCGCGCGCGCGCGAGCCGCCGCAGACGCGACGGAAGGGGCACACGCCGCACTTGCCGCCGAGCGAATCGTAGTCGCGGAGCCTCGTGAACAGCGGGCTCTCGCGGTAGATCGCGCCCACGTCCTCCTCGCGGACGTTGCCCGCGGACATCGGGAGGAAGCCGCTCGGGAAGACGTCGCCGACGTGCGACACGAAGAGGAAGCCGACGCCGTCGGTGATCCCGCGAGGACCTTTGACGACGCCCTCGGCGTCGACGTCCTCGAGCACGCCGACCATCGCCTTGCGGTTGCGGTCGTGCATGAGCACGCGGCGGAAGTGGGGCGCGGCGGTGGTCTTGACGTCGAAGGGGTACTCCTTGGCGATCTGCGCGAGCTCCTCGAGGAGCGTCTCGACGCGCTTGGGGCCGAGGAGGAGCGAGCTGCCCGCGCGCCCGACCGGGACCACCAGGAACACGCCCCACAGCACCGCGGAGACCTCGCGGACGAAGTCGGCCATGGCGCGCACCGACTTGATGTTGTGCGAGCCGACGCTGGTGTTGATCTGCACCGGAATGCCGAACTCGCGCGCGTCGTCGAGGATGCGCTTGGTCTCGGCGAAGCTGCCCTCGACGCCGCGGAAGGCGTCGTGGCTCGCCGCGTCGGGGCCGTCGACCGAGATGGCGAGGCGGGCGAGGCCGGCGTCGCGCATGCGCGCGAGCTGATCGCGCTGCAGCACGGGCGTGCCCGACGGCGTGACGGCGACGGTGAGCCCGGCGCGCGTACCGGCCTCGATCAGCTCGACGAGATCGGGGCGCTTGGCGGGATCGCCGCCGGTGAGGACGAGCAGGGGGACCTTCATCTCGCCGAGCCGCGCGAGGAGGGCCTTGCCCTCGTCGGTCGTGAGCTCGCGCGGATCGCGGTCGGCCTGCGCGCAGGCGCGACAGTGCGCGCAAGCGAGATCGCACGCCTGGGTCACCTCCCAGATCGCGAGCAGCGGGTGATCGTCGAAGGCGAGGTCACCGCCCCCGCGTCGCAACACGTCAGTCATGATCGCTCCTTAGCACCGTAAGTCCCACCGTAAGCAAGGCGTCGACGCTCGCGCGCTTCGGACGCGATCTGGCGTCTGACCGCATCGTCGAGCTTGCCGAGCACCGGGAACACCACCCGCTCCTCGAAATCGAGGTGCGGCTCGAGCAGCGCCGCGAGCCGCGCCACCTCGGAAGAGAGCTCGGCCGGCGCCTGCGCGGTCGCGGCCATCGCCTCGCAGCGGCCGGCCACGATCTGAGCGAGCTCCTCGATCGGGGCGTGATCGCGCGTCATCCCGTCGAGCGCGTCGTCCACCGCGGCGTCGCCGAGGGCACGCAGCCGCGGAGCGATCGAGACGTCCTCGTCCTCGGCGTGGAGCGGCAGCGCGAGGCGGAAGAACCGCCCTGCCTCGCGCGCGGCGTCGACGTGCAGCCGATCGGCCTCGACCGAGCCCCCCGCAGCCTTTGCAGCCGCAGCCGCCGACGAGAGGGACGACCGGATGCGACCGTGGCAGGCGATCAGGAATTCGCGGAGGTCTTCTTCGAGCGCGGGAGGCTTGGAAACGAGCTGGAGACGCATGAATGACGAGGACCTTCCACCGCTCACCGGCGAGCGCGGGCCATCAGGCAAGACGCACGCCGTGCGTCCGACCTCGTGGATCGCGAGCGAATTTGGAACACGTGACGCAAACATTGCAGCTCGGTGCAGCCGCTGCCGATGACCGAAGTCACGGCGGTGCCATGACCGGACCCCTACGCCGCAAATATGGCTGCGAGTGAAGCGCCGTTGCGCTCGGAATCCGCTCACGACTGGCGCTCGCGCCGGGCCGCCGATCTCATCAATCACCTGCTCGAGGTCCACCACGCACCGACCCGCACGATGCTCACGAAGATCGATCGGCTGCTCGCGCGCGTCCTCGACGTCGTGTGCGTGCGCCCGCCCCTCGATTCGATCGCGACCATCCACGACGCGCTCCGCGACGACCTGCTCGCGCACATGACGAAGGAGGAGCGCGAGGTGTTCCCGTGGATCGCCGCGCTCGACGAGGCGCAACGCGACGGGCGGCCGGCGCCGCCGTCGCCGTTCGGTCGCTTCGCGCGGCCGGTCGCGCGTTCGGTCGTCGAGCACGAGTCGATCCGCAGCGCGTTCATCCGACTGCGCGCGGCGACCGGAGATCTGCAGCCGCCGGACGACGCGTGCCGCGCGATGCGCGCCCTGTACTCGACGTTCGCCGAGCTCGAGCGCGATCTCGACGAGCACATGCGCCTCGAGCACGACGTGCTGTTCCCTCGGGCCGAAGAGCTCGAACGGGCCGTACGGGAGGAGACCACCCGATGAGCGATCTATGCGTCGAAGTCCTCGATCACCACGAGACGTTCCAAACGCCGCTCGCCGACGCGATCTCCGCGGCCTATCAGCTGGTCCTCGACCCGACCAACCGCGACGCGGTCGGCCAGATGCGCGTCGCGTGGCGATTCGTCTGTGACGACGCGCTGCCGCACATGGCCCAGGAAGAGGTGACGGTGTTCCCGCGCGCCATCTCGTCGGGTGTTCCGGCCGACACGCTCGACGTGCTCTCGATGGAGCATCGCGCGCTGCGCGCTCTCGCCGAGGAGCTCCGCGATCGCGGCATGGATCGCGACGTGCCGCCCGACGACGAGGGCGCCCTGCTGCTCCTGCGGTTCATGCAGAGCTTCGACGCACACGTGCAGCGCGAAGAGGCGATCTTCGCGCTGTACGCCGGAACCGACGCCGTGCGCACGCGCCGGCAGCGTCAGCGGTACGCGCACGCGCGCAACGTCAGCGGTACGTGAACAGCACGTCGTGATCGCAGATGCGGAAGACGTCGCCCTCGGCGATGGCCTTCCGCGTCACGCGCTGGCCCTGGTACTCGACGCCGTTGGTCGAACCGAGATCGACCATGTAGTAGACGCCGTTCTGGAACTCGACCATCGCGTGCTGACGCGAGACGTTCGGGTCCTTGATGGTCAGATCGCTGGTCTGCCGGCCGCGCCCGATGATGAACTTCTCCTTGTTCACCGAGGTGCGCTCGCCCTGGTAGATCGCCGTCAGCGCGCCGAGGTACGCCGACTGCTGCGGCACCGGCGCCGACAGCGACTGCTGCTGCATCATGTGCTGCGCACCCATGTGGGGCTGCGGCGGCGGCGGCATGTGGGGCTGCTGCGGCGGCGGCATGTGGTGCTGCTGCGGCGGCGCCATGTGGTGCTGCTGCGGCGGCGGCATGTGGTGCTGCTGCGGCGGCGGCATGTGGTGCTGCTGCGGCGGCGGAGGAGGCGGCGGGGCGTGGTGGGCCTGCGGCGGCATCGAGGCCGGTCCGCGCGGCAGCGGGGGCGGGCCGCCCATTCCACCGCGGCTGGCCGGCGGCGGAGGCGCGACCGGCCCCGCCGCGACGGGCGGCTGACGCCCGGTGACCGGCGGCGGAGGAGGAGGCAGGCGTCCGCCGGCGGGCGGTAATGGGAGGTAGCCTTTCGTATGCCCCGCATCGCATCCCCGGCGCTGTCGTGCTCGTG
>JACPFM010000058.1 GCA_016182965.1 Deltaproteobacteria bacterium
CTTCGCGAGCCTGGCGCGGTCGCGCTCGACCAGCTGCGCGAGCTCGTCGCGCTCGCGCGTCGCGGTCGCGACGGCGGCAGTCAGCGGGGCGAGCCGCTCCTCGTTCGTCTTCGGCTTGCCGGCCTTCGGCTTGGTGGTGGTGGGGGTGACGCTTTCGGTCTGCATGTCGGTCCTCTCCTCAGGCGCGGCCGACTTGGCCGCTGGTGGTGGTGGTGCCGGTGGCGATGATCGCTGCGCCGACGTCGAAGTCGCGATCGCGTCGGACGCTGTCGAAGATGTCGTCGACGTCCACCAGCGAGCGGATCGTCGAGAGGTCGTCATGCGGGCGGCCGATCGCCTGCAACTGCACGCGGTGCGCCTCGACGCGCGCGCGGAAGTCGACGCAGCGCTGACGTCGCCGCGGGTCGACGAAGATCGACAGGTCGCAGGTCAGGAGCTTCTCGGCGGTCCGCTCGATCGCGAGCCTCAGAACCTCGTCTCGGGTCACGATGCCCTCCGGCGCGCCTTCGGGCGCTTCGCGGTCCAGACCTCGGTCAGCACGTCGAGCGCCTTCCGCAGGTTCAGGGGGAGGCGCCGCGCGTCCTTCGACGGCATCGCCTCGAGCGCCTCGAACAGCTCGTCGAGGTGGTGCGCCATCGGCCAACGCTCGGCGGCCATCTCGTCGGCCTCGGTCTCGCCGTAGGCCTTCGCCAGCCAGGCCGCGGGGTCGCGATCCATCAGGTCGTCGTCGTCATCGCTGGCGCCGGCGGCGCGCGCGAGGATTCGGTCGACCTGCCGGGCGCGCCATCGCGTGACCGAGCTTGGCGACAGCGGCGGGGCCAGCTTGAACCGCGCCGACGTTGCGGCGGCCGTCGCGGCGTCGGCGTCGCCCGCCTCGACTCGCGCACGCACGAACGCGGCGATCTTCGCGTCGTCATCGATGCGGCCTCGCAGGCCGTTCTCGTTCGCTCGTCGCCTGGTCATCGCGACCTCCCGTTGCGCACTGCGCATGATCGATTTCTGGTCTCGGGCAAAAGGGCGTGCGCCTCTTTGTCAGAGGCGGCTCCCCTCCCGTTTGGGCGACCCGCGGTTTCGAGCGCTTCCGCGCCACCAGCCGCCGCAGGCCGCGCGTTCGCCCCCTCCCCCGCCCCCTCGATCGTCCGCGCCGACGACGCGGCAGCGGGGCGCTGGTGGCGACGGCGCGGCAGCTCGGCCACGTCGAGGCCGACCTCCGCGGCGACGTCGACGATCGCCTCGAGCAGGTCGGGGATCATGTGCATCGCGAACCGGACCGAGAACAACGAGCCGTCGTCGGTCTCGAGCCAGGGCGCGAGGAAGCGCCGGCCGTCGCGGCGCTGCTCGACGATCGACACGCCCATCCGACAGCGCCGGCCGCTGCCGAACACGCGGCGCGCGATCTCCCGGTGCGGGGTCGATGCCCATCCGCTCGGCGCGTACGCGGGCGGACGCCTGGGCAGCTCGGGCTGCTCCTGGACCTCGGCCACCTCGGCGCGCTGCACCTCGACGGGCTGCTCGCCGCCGAGCTCGGGGACCTCCTCCTCGCGGCCCTCGATCGGAACGCGGACCAGCGGCAGCACGCCACGGACGCGCACCGTCAGGTCGAGCGCCTGCTCGCCACGTGCGAGGGCGTACAGCTCGGCGGGCCAGGTCGTGATCGGCAGCTCGGTCACGGGGTCTCCTTGGCGAGCCAGGGCTCGCACCATTGGCACAGGCTCGACATGCACGCGCAGTCGCTCGCCGAAGGCGGGAGTCGATCGCTCCTCCCGAGCTCGGGGAGCTGAAGCCCGAACTCGCCGATCGCCTCCCGGCTTCGACGGTCGACCGGACCATCACCGGACGGAGCATCGGTACGCGGGGGTCCTATAGACCCCCCGGCGCGTCCGATGCTCGGATCATCGGTACCGCGTCCGATGCGATTCTCTCGGGAATTCTCATCGGACAACGAGAGCAACGGACGGCGTCCGATGCCTTGTCCGGTGATCGGCTGTCCGATGCTTTGTCCGATGCTCCGGCGGGGGGTCATCAGGGCACCTCGCGGAGCGAGAAAAGGTTGCGGGGCCGGCCGCCGATGACGGACTGCTTGCGCGTGATCCGGCGGTCCGAGAACAGGCCGGTCAACGCCGTCTCGAGGACGTCGGTCCGCACCTTGAGGACGTCGCGGATCTTGGTCTTCGTGAGCCCGTCGGGGTGTTCGCCGAGCAGGTCGACCAGGCGATCGGCGATCGGTCGGTCGTCCACCGGCTCGATGTAGTCGGCCGAGACGCACCAGCGGCCCTCCGCGTTCTTCCCGATCCCGAACGTGACCGGAGCCGGGTGGTCCTCGAGCGCGTCGCGCAGCTTCGCGAACTTGAGCGTGCAGGCCTCGACGCGTCCGGTCGCGCTCTTGCGCGCGGTCACGAGCAGCACGACGTCGGCACCGGCGGCCCGCTGCAGCGACCCGGACACGTCCTCGATCTCCGAGGGTCCCGAGCCGCGCTCGCCCTTGCGCGTGTGCGAGATCACGATCACAGGCGCGCCGCAGGCTTCGACCATCGTGTGCACGAGGTTCGAGATGGCGGCCTGATCGTCCTCGCCGTTCGCCTCGCCTCGCCGCAGCACTCGCGCGCGCGAGTCGATGAGCACCGCCGAGACCTTGCCGGCGCGCCCGAGCTGCTCGATCGCCGACCACCTCGGATCGCTCACCGTGACCCGCTGGCGCACCAGGAAAATCACGCGATCGAGCGTCTCGCGCACGGGCAGGTCGAGCATCTCGCAGGCGATCTCCGCCTTGCGGCGGAGCGAGTACTTCCCGTTCTCCTCCTCGATGACCACCACGTACTGACCCGGCTGTCCGGGTGTGACAGGCCGGCCGAGGAGCATCACGGGAGAGCCCGTGCAGCTGGCGCGAGCCAGCGTGAACATCAGCGCGAAGGTCGTCTTGCCGTGACCGGACGGTCCCGCGACCTCGATGTGCGAATCGCGCTCGACGCCGGAGTACCAGATCGACACCGGCGGCACGGCGGTCGCCTCGGTGAGGGCGTCGTACCCGACCAGCGCGCCGGAGCCGCGGAGCTGCTCGAGGACGACGGCGGGATCTGGCGTCGTCTCGCGGCCGTCGTTCTCCGGATCGAGCCGGCCGAAGTCGGGGTCGATCTCCCGTGCGCGCCGGGTGAGCCCGTCGCGATCGGCGCGGAGCCGAGCTACGTCATCGGCGGCTTGCCGCTCGAGCTGCTCGAGGTCCTCGAGCGTCGACCGCAACCGATCGAGCTCGTTCGCCGGAGCCGCGACGATCGGCGCGATCTTCAACGCGTGCCCGTTCGCCGGCGCGATCATGCTGCAGCCCTCCCGCGCTTGCGCGCGTCCGCAACGAGGCGCACGAGCCGGTGACGAGGCAGCGCCGGCGTGCACGAGGCGGCCCACGGCGTGAGGGCCGCGATCGCGGTGGCGTCGTCCACGTTGAACGTGCGGAGGAGGCGCGCCACCACCGCGAAGGCGATGCGGTTGTAGCTGTTGCACTGCACGCCCTTGCCGCAACGCCCGGCCTGCGCGGGCTCGAGGCGCGAGACGTAGCGATCGAGGCGCTCGCGAACGTCCATGCGCGTGTATCGGTCCTCGCGCCGCAGCCGCTCGATCTCGAGACGGGCGCGGCGGTTGACGAGGGCGCGGGCGGTAGCCGCAGCGTCGCGCGCGGCCTCCGCGAGGCATGCCACGGCCACGCCGAGGATGGACGGCGCCCACGTCCGACCGTCGTCGACCGTCACGGCGATTGCGCGCGCGACCGGGTGCCAGTGAGCACGCCAGGTCGGCGCGGTGACCTCGATCACGGGCACGCCCGTCACGGGGCACGCGACGATCGAGCATGAGTCGATCACCGGCCGCCCCCCTGCTCGAACAGGTCGCCTTGCGCGAGCTCGTGCTCGATGGCCTCGAGCATGTCGACGATGCCGGAGACGTCTGCACCAACGGCGCACGCGACGTCGACCGCCTCACGGGCGGCAGCGGCATGACGAGCGCGGAGCGCACGGGAGCGGCACGACTGCGCGATCCGCACTGCGGCGCGGGCGCGGTCGAGCGCATGGATCGGGTGCATCACCGCGAGCCCTCCCGCGCGACGCGGGCCACGCGTTCGATCTCCGCCTCGATCGCCTCGACGGCGCCACGGTGACGCGCCAGGCGCTCGCCGGCCGCATCGATGCGCACGCGGGCCTCGGCCAGGTAGACGACGTTCCGCGTCGAGCTGTACGCGGTGATCAGGCGCTCGATCTCGTCGAGCAGGTCGTGCGGGAGCGACATCACCGGGCCTCCGCGCCGAACGCTGCGGCGATCTCGGGGTCGACCTCCTCGCGCGCGGGAGCGCGGCTGGCCTCGACGGCGTTGCGGGCAGCAAGCGCGTCGAGGTCGGCGCGGAGCCCGTAGACGTCGCGGCCGATCTTCGTCGTGCGGATGCCTTCGCGGTCGGCGATCCGACGCGCGTGCTCGCACGAGCGAGCCCACTGCCGCCAGGAGACCCAGCCGAAGGGCTGCTCGCGCAGCTCGGCAATCTCGGCGCGCACGAGCTCGCGCACGATGGTGTCGAGGCTCGTGCGCATCACGCGGCCTCCTGCGTCGCGAGCTGGCGCGCGCGGTCAGCCGCTCGGCGTGCACGCAGGCCAGCGAGGCCGCGCACTGGCTCTCCGCGGAGGACCTTCCGCACGCTGCGGACGTCGACGCCGAGCTCGGCGGCGGCTCGACGGATGGTCAGCTCGTCGATCTGGATTGCGGTGGTGCTCTCGTGCCCGTCCATGAAGACGCACGGTGCACCACGGCGCGACGCCGTGTCCGACGTTGCCCGGACACGCCATGTCCGGGTTCAGCGCTTGACGTTCGCGACGGCGCTATCCCAGCGCGTGACGGCCTTCCGGATCGCCTCCGGCGACGCCTCGATGCCGAGCGTCGGCAGCAGCGTCGCGACAAGGTCCCAGTGCAGGCGCCCCTGCCCGTTGACTGGCCAGCCCTCGACGACGCCCGCCAGGGCCGCGCCGTCGAGCCGCTTGGCGGTCTCGGGGTAGTAGCGGCCGAGGAGCGTGCGCGCGAGCTCGCCGGCGTCCGCCAGCGGGAAGCCGCCGTGGCGGAAGGCCTCGGCGCCGTCACGCACCGCTGCGACCACGGCAATGATCTGATCGGTCTCGGCGTCGCGCCTGCCCTGCAGTGCGCTCCACAGCGCAGCGATCGCGCGCGCAGCGTCCTCGTCCTCGTCGTCGGTCACCCGATCGGCCCACTCGGCGAGCAGCGAGATCATCTGCGCGGCGCGCGCGACGGCGCCCTCAAGATCGGCCGGGGTGCGCGACCGCATCAGCGCCGCCGCGAGCGGGACCTCGATCGTCGCCTCGCGCATCCGGCCGGCGGGCTCCGGCTCTCGCGTGTCGATGCAGCCGCCGGACGGATGCCGGCCACCGCACACGCGGCAACGCGGCTTGCCCTTCGTCGGCGGTGGCGTACGTTCGTCGTCGGACATTGCAGGTGTCCACCGCGCCCCGTCGGGTTCCAGCCGGCGGGGCGCTTCCTTTCGAGAGCCTACTTCGATCGCCTCTCCCGCGCCTCAGCGAGCGAGGCAACGCCGGCCGGGACGGCCGACGCACCTTCGGACAGCACCGCGATGGCGCTGGTCAGCCTGCGCACGTCCTCGAACCGTCCCTCGCGCGCGGCCCTCTCGAGCTCCTCCGCGAGGCCGGCTACGGCCGCCCCGAGAGGGCTCGCAGCTGACCTGTCAGCCGACCTGTCAGCCGAGGCGCCCGCGGGAGGGTTGTCCGGCGGGGCAGCGACAGCCTGAACAGCCTGTGATTCTGCTGCCTTGTGCGACGGGCGGGAGTCGAACCCGCATGCCTTTCGGCGCTGGAACCTAAACCCAGTGCGTATGCCAGTTCCGCCACCGTCGCGAGATCGACAAAAGCATACGAAGGTCCGACGTCGCGCGCGACGAACGGACCTTCGCGATCGGCGCGGCGACGGTCAGGAGGCGGACGTCTCGGTCGTCTCGACGCCGACCTTGCGGTCGATGGCGTCCTGGAGACCGATGCGGAGCCGGCCCGAGCGCTTCATCTTCTTGGGCTTCAGCGGCTTGGTCAGCCACTCGTGCCGCTTTCGCATGGACCAGATCGCCCGATTCGCCATCGCCTTCGCTACTCCGTGGTTCGAGAGCGGACGGGCCGCTCATGGGGGGGCGAACTCTAGCGATTTCCGCCGGGACCGCAAGTCGGGCCGCAAGGCCTGACGCAGCGCACGAGGAACCGTGACATTGCAGGGCCGGCCAGCGGCATCCTAACGTACCCCCCTCTTCGCGAGCCCCAGCCGAAATGCCCGACCCCCAGAAGACCCTGAAGATCACCGGTCGCGTCCTCTACCTCACCGAAGACCCCGAGCTGATCGAGCGTCAGCTCGCCGGCGAGGACCTGGCGCACGACCCCGGCCGGAAACTGGTCGACAGCATCTCGACCGACGAGATCACGCCCGGTTGGGTGTGTTACTACTACGACGAGACGCTCGCGAAGTACGCGCTCATCGGGCTGCGCGGCGGCGTCATCCCGCAAGGCGGCGTGCAGGGCGGCGGCTTCCAGGTCGTGGTCAGCGGCAAGTCGAAGGGCTGCGGCAGCTCGCGCGAGCAGGCGCCGTACGCGGAGGTCGTCGCCGGGATCAAGCTGGTGGTCGCCGAGTCGATCGAGAAGATCTACGGGCAGAACTGCCAGAACATCGGCCTGCTCACGACGACCGACTTCTCGATCCTCGAGCGCGTCGCGCGCGGCGAGGAGATCCCCGTCTCCGAGTTCACCAAGGGCCTCGACGCGATCAGCGCGGCGATCGTCGAGGCAGGCGGCCTCTTCGCCTACAACAAGGAGCGCATGGCGGGGCGCGCGTCGCCGCCGGTGGTCGACACGCCCAAGCGCCCGATGACCATCGTCGAGAAGATCATCGCGTCGCACGCGATCGTCGACGCCAGGAGCGGCAAGCTCGGCGTGCCGGCGGTGAAGCCGGGCGACGCGCTCTTCATCCGCACCGACGTGCGCTTCTCGCACGAGTACGTCACGCCGATGGCCGCCGCGCTGTTCAAGGCCGGTTTCGGCGAGGGGACGAAGGTGCAGGCGCCCGAGAGCGTCTACGCGTTCCGCGATCACCTCACGTTCCTCGATCTCGTCATGCCGCGTGCCCACCGCGAGATGGGTCTCGACACGCAGGCGAAGACGCTCGCCACCGTCCAGCAGTCGTTCGCCGACTCGATGGGCTTGCGTTTGTACGGCGAGGTGCACCGCGACGGTCAGCTCGTCGGTTCCGAGGCGATCTGCCACAACATGGTGATCGAGGAGCTCGGCATGCCGGGCGACGTCATCGCCGGCACCGACAGCCACACGTGCATGGGCGGCGCGCTCGGCGCCTTCGCGTTCGGCGTCGGGTCGACCGACATGGCCAACGCGTGGTTCACGCGCGACGTGCGCGTGCGCGTCCCCGAGACGGTGCTCTTCCGCCTCACCGGGAAGATGCGCCCCGGGGTCTGCGCGAAGGACGTGATGCTGCACATCCTGTCGCGGCCGTTCTTCCGCGGCGGCGACGGCATCGGCAAGGTGCTGGAGTTCCAGGGGCCGGGCGTCTCGGCCATGCCGCTCGACGAGCGCGCCACGCTCACCAACATGGCGGTCGAGGCCGGCGGGTTCACCGGCGTGATCGAGGCCGACGAGGTGGTGGTCGACTTCATCCACGCGCTGCGCGGCACGCCCAAGGAGGAGGTGCGCGAGCGCCTCGTGACGAGCGATCCCGACGCTCGGTACTTCGCCACCTTCGACATCGACCTCGATGCCGTCGAGCCGATGGTCGCGACGCCCGGCGATCCGCGCAACGGCGTGCCCCTCGCGAAGCTGCTCGCCGAGTCTCCCGAATTGAAACTGGACATCGCCTACGGCGGCTCGTGCACCGGCGGCAAGAAGGCCGACATGGACATGTACGCCGAGGTGCTGCGCCGCGCGATCGAGCGCGGAGAGCGCGTGGCCGAGGGTGTCCAGCTCTACATCCAATTCGGATCCCAGCGAATCCGGAAGTACGCGGAAGAGCGCGGTTATCTCGAGATCTTCGAGAAGGCCGGCGCGCACCTGGTCGATCCGTCGTGCGGCGCCTGCATCAAGGCGGGCCCCGGCGTCTCGGACAAGCCGGAGCAGGTGACCGTGAGCGCGATCAATCGAAACTTCCCCGGACGCAGCGGACCGGGCAAGGTCTACCTCGCGTCGCCGCTGGTCGTGGCTGCGAGCGCCGTCGCCGGCCGCCTCGCCGCCCCGGACTGAAAACCGTCACGACCGCTGCTCTTCGGGTGAACCTTCCGGCCGCCGAGTGGTACGGTGGGCGCGCGGCAGGCATGAGCGAAGCTGCGCACGAAGATCCGCTGATCGGCACCGTGATCGCCGATCGCTACCGCGTCGACGAGAAGGTCGGCGACGGAGGCATGGGCGCGGTCTATCGCGTCGAGCACACGCACATGCGCAAGCGCCTCGCGCTGAAGGTGCTCCACCACGATCTCTGCTCCTACCCCGAGATCGTGGCGCGGTTCGAGCGCGAGGCGATGGCCGCGGCGAACATCGAGCACCCGAACGTCGCCAACGCGACCGATTTCGGCAAGCTCGCCGACGGCACCTTCTACCTGGTGCTCGAGTACGTCGAGGGGCTCGACCTGCGGCAGCTGCTGCAGCGCGATCGCTACCTCGTGCCTGCGCGGGCCGTGCACATCGCGCTGCAGGTGCTCGGCGCGCTCGGTCGCGCCCACGAGCTCGAGATCGTCCACCGCGATCTGAAGCCGGAGAACATCCTGCTCGTCGAGAAGGACGGCGATCCGGAGTTCGTGAAGGTCCTCGACTTCGGCATCGCCCGCGTGCCGGTCGGCGCGCTCGGCGCGCCGCGCACCTCGGGCGACAAGCCGCTGACCAAGGCGGGCACCGTCTACGGCACGCCCGAGTACATGGCGCCAGAGCAGGCGCTCGGCCAGCAGGTCGACGGGCGCGCCGATCTCTACGCACTCGGCGTGCTCCTGTTCGAGATGCTCACCGGGGTCCGCCCGTACGACGACGTCGACAAGGTCGCCCTGCTCGGCGCGCACGTGAGCAAGCCGATCCCGCGCGTGTCGAGCCGCGCGCCGCGCGATCAGTACATCCCCGAAGGCCTCGAGCTCGTCATCACCCAGGCGCTCGCGAAGCAGCCCGACGATCGCTTCCAGAGCGCCGGCGACTTCGCCGGTGCGCTGCTCGATCTCGGGTTCGAGGCGCCGCTGCCGATCATCCGTCACCCGTCGCGCAACGCCGACAAGAGCGGCGCGTTCTCCCTCGGGGCCGACTCGCGTCCGTCGGCCAAGATTCGCATCGACGACCGCGTGCCGGCCGAGACGGCGCCGACCACGCCGCAGGAGTCGCTCGACTCCTCGCGCCAGGCTCCGGCGCTGCGCCCCTCGCCGTCCCCGGCGCCCGAGTCTCCGCTTCCACCTGCGGTCGCCGAGCCGACGCGCGGTTCGCGCGTGCCGTGGGTGATCGCGGCGCTGAGCGTGCTCGCGGCGGTCGCCGCGGTGCTCGTCTTGCGTCGTCCGGATCAGGTCGCGCCCGCGACGCCGATCCCGTCCGCCACCGCGACGGCCGCGACCGCCACCGACACGGCGACGACCGACGCCACTTCGTCCGCGCCGCCGTCCTCGCCCTCGGCCAACGCGAAGGAGCTCGCGCTGCGGGCGCTCGGTCGTGTCGCCTCGGGCGAGATCGAGGGCGGCGTGAAGGACCTCGAGGCGCTGGTCGTGAAGTACCCGACCGAGCCCGCCGTGCTGCGCGCGATGGCGCAGTCCTACGCGAAGGGCAAGCGGCCCGGCGACGCGCTCGGTGCCATCAAGAAGCTCGTCGCCGTCTCGCCCGAGTCGGCGTCCGATCCGCTGCTCACCCCGATCTTCGAGGACGCCCTCGCCGATCCGAAGGCGGCCGACGACGCGGTCGCCACGCTCGTCGGTCCGCTCGGCAAGCCCGGCGCGAAGCTCCTCTACGAGACTGCCTTCAGCGAGAAGGCGCCGGCGGCGGCGCGCGCGCGCGCGACCAAGGCGGTCCGCGACCCGAAGGTCGCGAAGAACCTCCCGGCCTCCATCCGGGCGCTCGTCGACCTGCGCCTGGCCACCGCCTGCCCCGCGAAGAAGACCGCGCTCGACAAGAACAAGAAGGCGCTCGACGCCGACGCGCTGCCGCTCCTTCAGTCGATGGCCAAGCCGACCTGCGGCTTCGATCACAAGCAGCCGTGCTGGCCGTGCATCAAGGATCTCGACGTCATCATCAAGGACGTCGAGGCGCGCAAGTAACCTACTCCGGCAGCAGCGGCACCGGCGCGAGGGCCGCCGACTGCGCGCGGCAGCTCGCGGCGCTCGCGCAGCCGCAGGCGTTGCCGCCGCGATCCTCGAGCGTCGACGCCGTGCGGACCGGCGTGGTCTCCGGCTCGACGTCGATGTCGAGCGGGGCGCACGCGAGGCGCGACCCGGCGAGGGAGAGCTTCGCGCCGAAGACGCTGATCCCCGCGCGGTCGACGTCGCGCACCAGCGTGCCCTCGACGTTCAGCGCGCCGCCCCGCGCCGAGAGGCCGTCGCCGAAGAGCGCGCCGGGCGCCGCGCGGACGTCGCGCACCAAGGTCCCGTGCAGGGTGGCGGTGGAGGCGATCGCGTACACGCCGACCGCGCGGGCGCCGTCGACGAGCGAGCTCCGCAGCTCCAGCGTGCCCGGCGTCGAGGCGAGCTGCACGACCACGCCGGCGCCGTAGATCGCCTCGGCGTTCGCCGGCCGCACGTCGCGCACCACGCTGCGCTCGATGCGCGCGTTGGAGCCGGCGATCAGCACGCCGACCTCCGTGGCCCGCTCGACGACGCTGTCTTCGACGAGGAGCTCCCCCGGCGCCGACGATCCCTTCGACGGGCCGACCTCGATGCCGCGGCCGTACCCGGGCGCGAACGGCCGCGGCGCGATGTCGTGCACCCAGCTCGCGCGCACGACGCCCGAGCTCCCGTACACCACCACGCCGGCGCCGTCGCAGGAGCCGACGTGCGAGCGCGTCATGGTCAGCGTCGCGGGCCCGGTGCCGGTGGTCGACTGCGCGACGACGCAGAAGCCCTCGCCCTGATCGGTCGCCACAGGGCGGACGTCGCGGATCTCGCTCTCGTCGATCGTCAGGCTCGATCCGGTCGCGAGCACGCCGGCGCCGTCGCTGCCGGCGACGAGCACGCGACGGAGCGTCACCGTCGACGGCGCGCCGGTCGTCTCGGAGGTCCGCGCGATGACGCCGCGCCCCGTGCCGCGCGCGCCGCTGCGGCGCCCGATCGCGCGCACCACGACCTCCTGCATGCTCACGGTGCTGCCGGCGACGAACAAGCCGGTGTCGTCGCAGCGGTCGAGGCTCGAGGCGCGGAGGAGCAAGTACGAGGGCAGCCCCTTGCTGCCGAAGGTCTGCACGCCGACGCAGCGGCCCGGGCCGGCGAGGTGATCGCCCATCGCGATCGAGTCGCGGATGGTCAGCCGCGCGGCCGTGACCTGCGAGCCGCTGACGAACAGGCCGGCGTCGTGCGCCCGCTCGATGAGCAGACCGTCGAGCGTGAGCGTCGCTGCCTTCCCGGCGTCGTCGACGGTGGCCTCCACGCCGTGTCCGGAGAGGTACTTCGGCGAGCCGGCGATGTCGCGCACGACCGTGGCGGAGATCTCCCCTTGCGCGCCGCCGACGATGACGCCGGCGTCGTAGACACGCTCCACGACGGACGACCTCAGGTTCAGCGAGCCCTGCGCGGCGTTGCTCGCGACCTCCACCCCGCGGCCTCGGTCCTCCAGAGGGGTCACGTCACGGACCGCGAGGCGCTCGGCGTCGAGCGACGCGCCGACGATCCACGCGCCCAAGCCCGCCACGCGCGCGATGGTCACGTCGCGGACGCGCACGCGTGTCGTGCGGGTCGCGAACTGCGCGCGCAGTCCGATGGCGTTCACGTCGTGGATGAAGACCCGCTCGACGAGCGCGTCGGCGTCGGAGACCTGCACCGCGCTCGCCGCCGCGGTCGCCGGCGCGCTCACCGACAACCGGTGCAGCTCGGCGTCGGCGCGCACGCGGACGGCCGGCGCCTTGACCCCATCGACCGCGCGGAGGTGAACGAGCGACGGACACCGCCCATAGAGGCGCACCGGCTTGCCGACGTCGAGGTTCTCGACGTAGGTGCCGCCGGCGATCGCCACCGTGGTCGCCGTCGCCCCGGCTGCGTCGATCGCCGCCTGCACCGTGCGGAACGGCCGCGCGCTCGTGCCGTCGCTGGTCCCGGCGAACGCCTGATCGACGTAGAGGACCGGCGCGTCGGTCGGGACCTCGCCCCACGGCGCCGGGCCGCAGTCGGCGAGCGGCCGGCAGCTTGCGTCGCCGGGCGTGGCGATCTCGAAGTCGGCGCACGTCGCAGACGGCAGCAGCGCCTCGCAGCCGCCCTTGCCGTTGGCGACGAAGCCGGTCGGGCAGGTGCGCGCGCCGACGGCGACGCACGCCTGGTCACCGGGCACGGCGAGCGATCCGTCGGCGCACGAGGCGGGCGGCAGAACCGGCACGCAGCCGCCGCGATCGTCGCCTTGGAACCCGTCCGCGCAGCGCAACACGCCGACGGACATGCAGACGTCGTCGGCCACGGCGATCGACAACGCCGGGCAGTCCGCCAGCGGCGCCTCGGGCTCCGGGGCGCCACACGACGCTACGATCGCGACCAGCGCGCACGCCCCCCAACGAACGAACGCGCGGAGCCCCCCCATGCGGGGATGCTACCGCGCGTTCGCGCTATCGAGAGCCTGTTGCGGAAGTCAGCCCGCTCGCTGCGCTCGCGGGCAATTACCAGGGCCGCCGAAGGCGGACCCGGGCGAAATCGGATACTTCTGCAACAGGCTCTAGAGCACCGAACGGTTTGAATCCGTCGCGAAACACGTGAGGTTGCGTGAGATTCGCGTCGCACGGACCGGAGGGCGACGCAGGCGTACTGGCAGTACGTCGAGGAGACCGGAGGGAGTACGACGCGAAGATCGCGCAACCACGCGCTTGCGCGCGCATCGAGTCAGAGCGGCTTGACCGAGCACTTGCCTTCGACGCAGCCGTACGCCGGCGGCATCACGCACATGATCTTCGGGCACATCAGCGGGACGGCGCTGCAGTGCGTCTCCCAGGTCTTCTGGAAGTAGTCGGCCGACGCGATGTTCATCGCGGTGGTCGGGCAGATCGCGCAGTAGCAGTCGGCCTCGGAGGTGACCGGCTTGTTGTACGCGGTCATCGTGCAGTCGCTGTCGACGAGGCACGCGCTCGGATCGACCGGCTTGTGCGCGACGCGGGTCCAGAACTCGGTCGTCGAGAGCGCGCGGCCGCCGTTGGACGTGTTGTGCACGGTGCCCGCGGCGAGGATCGTCTCGAGGTGCACGGCGGAGCCGGCCTTCTCGCCGAGCGCGCCGTCGAGATCGGACAGCGAGCGGGAGATCGTGGAGTTCAGCTTGTCGGCCGTCTTGTCGAAGCACGGCGCGCGCACGCACATGATGCCGTTGTACTCGACGCGGTAGAACGAGCCGCTCGGCGTCGAGCCGCTCGCGGCGCTCCACACCTCGGTCGGCTTGAACACGCCCCAGGTGCCCTGGGTGCCGTACTCCAGCGAGCCGATGGTGCCGCGCACGACGATGGCGCCGCGATCGGCGACGTCTTCGCTGGTCAGGCCCGCGGCCGACCAGTCCATCTCGGCGACGTAGCACTCCTTCGCGTAGCGACCGTCGAAGCACTTCGTGTTCGCCTTGTTGACGCGCTTGACCCAGAAGCCGCCGCACATCGGGAACATGCAGCGACGGACGTCGACGCGGACGCTGAAGTAGGTCGACGTGCTGGAGATGCTCGCCGCGCCCTCGGAGGACTCGGTGTCGACCTCGCCGTCTTCGTCACCGACGTCGGTGGCGGCGGAACAACCGAGAACGAGAGCGGCGGCGCTGGCGAGCAGGAAGCTGAAGGTGCGCATGGACGGGGCTCCTGAGTGGATGACCTCGGAAATCGGGTCGATGCCCGATGTGCGCACCTCGCCTACATCCACGCTGGGATCCCGTCAAGCTCGTACGCTCACCGCTTTGTCGGGAATCAGGAGAGCGCTGCCCGAGCTGGCGCAAGGCAAACCGGACAACCGGTCGCCGGGGGATCGGGGGACCGTGACCGGTTCAGCAAATCGGCTCGATCCGCAGGATCCCCTTGCGACCCACGACCACGCGGATGCGGTGCCACGGCGCGTCGTCGGCGCCCTCGCAGGGGCGCAGGCGATAGACGACGCTGACGTTGTAGACGCGGCGCGCGACGGCCGCGTAGATGCTCGCGTCGTCGGGATCGGCGAAGAGCACGCGGCGCTTCGGATCGTCGGTGTGCGCGAGCCAGTGGCCGATGTTCAGCCGGAAGATCTCGGTGAGCATCGGGAACGACGGATCGACGCCGGGCGCGAGGCGCACCTCCTTGGTGTGCCAGAGGACGCGCTCGGGACGCGCGCACTCCTCGAGCGCGTGCTCGCGCGTCAGGCGGCGGCGGGCGAGCACCGCGTCGGGCACCTTGTGGAAGGGCACGAAGCCGGCGCGCTCACGCACCTGTCCCACGTCGCGCTTGCGCTCGTGGTCGCGGATGGTCCACAGCCGGTCGGGGAAGCGCCGCGAGATCCACTTGTTGAAGACCTCCTGCAGGACGGCCTTCAGGCGGTCCTTCACCGCGTAGGCGAGGACCACCAGCAGCGCGTAGCGGAAGACGTTGTCGGACAGCTGGTTGGTCTGCAGCGCGGCGAAGACGGCGAAGGCCATCGCGAGGGCCGCCGCGATCGCGTACAGCACGTGCACGACCCACATCGCGCCCTCGCGGACCTCGTGCGAGAGCCAGAGCACCGACGCCGTGAACCGCTTGAGCACGTGGCGGCGGAACTCGAGGTGCTCGATGTCGCGCTCGTTGGCGCCGGCGCGCGTGACCGAGTCGTAGCCTCGCTCCGCGCGGGCGCGCGCCTCGGCGACGGCCGCGGCGGCGACGTTCTCGGCGAGATCGGGGTGGGCGGCCTCGACGCGCGCGTCGTGCTCGAGGCGCAAGGCGAGATCGGCGCAGACCGCCTCGATCGCGAGGGAGGTCGCCTCGTCGCACCACGCCAGCGTGAAGAGCACCTCGTCGGCGAGCTTGTGCGCGCGCGCCGCGTCGACCACGTCGCGGAACTCGCGGCCGACGGTGTTGCAGAGGACGGCGAACCCGAGCGCCTCGTTCTTCACCCGCGTCGGATCGAGCTCGTCACACAGGAGCTGCTCCACCGCGCGCATGGCCGCGAGGCCCGACGCGCGCACCAGGCACGCCCACAGGCGGAGCTCGCGCGTGGCCTCGGCGTTCGCCGAAGGCGACGACGGATCGGCCCCGGCCTGCTCGAGCGCCTTGGACACCCGCCGGAGCCACGAGCCCTCGGTGTTGCGCGCGAGCTCGGCGAACGGCAGCTCGCCCACGGCGTAGCGCACGTACGACTGCAGGTCGTCGTAGATGGCCTTCTTGCTGTAGGTCGCCTCGTGGATGCGGAAGCTCTCGGGGACGAAGAAGTACGCCTCCCAGACGCGCGTCTGCTCGGAGGCGGCGAGCGGGAAGTCGATCGCGAACTCGAGGTGGGTCTTGTCGTGGACGCGCCACTCGACCGCCTCTCCGGGCTCGACCGCGGTCGCCGCCGACCGCGCGAGATCGCCGAACAGCGACGCCCAGTCGGAGACCGGCGCCGGCTCCTGGCGGCCGCCTCGGAGGGACGACGGGGACGGGAACAAGGCGCGCAGCTGCGCGCGAGGTCGCCAGCTCGCGGCCGGGTTGTCGGCCGGCTCGCTGCGACCCTTGCCCGGGCGAGTGGAGGGGAGAGGTTGAACCACGTCTTCTCACAGTCTTGTGAATTCGGCCCCGGCGGGCAAGGAAACCCACGCCCCCGGATCCGGCGATTTTCGGGCTCGGGTTCGGTGCGGGCTCGCGCAGGGCCCGCACGGCGCGCTAGAAGTCGATCCTCCGATGACTCCACCGCCCGGTTCGATGCGCATCGTGAAGGACGCCTACGTGGTCCTCGACTACGTGCTCTACGACGACGACGGCGACGTCATCGAAGCGACCGACGACGAGGGGGGCCGTCCGATCGGGTTCGTCCACGGCTACGGCACCCTGGTCCCCGGCCTCGAGGACGGGCTCGTCGGCATGGCGGCCGGCGACACGAAGGAGATCGTCGTCTCGCCCGAGGAGGCGTACGGGTCGCACGACCCCGAGCTCGAGCATTGGGTCGACAAGAGCGATTTCCCGCCCGACGTCGCCCTCGACGACGAGTTCGAGGCCGTCGACGACGACGGGGAACAGATCACGCTCCGGGTGGTTGAGATCGCCGAGGACGCGCTGCTCGTGGACGCGAACCATCCCCTCGCCGGAGAGACGCTGCGCTTCGAGGTGATGGTCCGCGCGGTGCGGCCCGCCACCGACAAGGAGCTCTCCGACACCCGCCGCACCGCACCCAGACCGCGCCTGGTCCTCGCCGGGGAGAGCGCCCGCGCCCCCGCTGCGGCAGAGGCGGCCCCTCGAAGCGGACGCGAGGCCCGACACGAGGCCGGACACGAGAGGGGTACCCAACCGCCGGATAAGGGGTTACGGAAGGACTCCCCGCGTCCCCCCTCGGCGGGGCGGCCGGTCCCGGCCGAGCTCGACGACGAGCAGTGAGCAGCCAAGCGAGAAAACCATGTCGAACACCAAGATCAAGAGCCCCAACGTCTACGACGTCCGTGTCCTCCAGCGCAACGTGGGCGACGGCACCCTGTCGCGCGACGAGCTCGACGGGCACATGCGCGACCTGCCCGACGTCGCGTCGAAGAGCCAGCCGTTCGACACGACGCTGCGCGGCCACGAGCGCGACGATGAGGACGAGGCCGGCGACGAGCAGGAGTGAGCCATGCCCAACGAGGCGCTCCCGACCATCGACTTCAGCATGCTCGTGCTGTCGCTGTCGCAGACGGCGCTCGTGCACCTCGGCGAGGCCGCCGAGCCCGACGCCCCCGAGGGCGCGCCGGCCAAACGGAACCTGCCCCTCGCGCGTCAGACCATCGACATGCTCGGCATGCTGCAGGACAAGACCAAGGGCAACCTGACCGGCTCCGAGGAGCGGCTCATCGATCAGGTCCTCTACGACCTGCGGCTCCGCTTCGTCGAGCTGAGCAAAGAGGAGAAGCGCTAGACGATGCCGAGACCGGCTGTTCGAGCCATCGCGTTCCTCGGGCTGGCGAGCGCCCTCGCGAGCTTCGGCAGCTGCAAGAAGCCGCTCGACGTCGACGGCGAGAAGAAGAAGGACGATCTTCCCCCCGCGGCGACGCCGGTCCCGAGCCCCACGCTCGGCATCAACAACGGAGCGCCGATCGTCGTGCCGTCGCCGGTGCCGGGCGTCCCGGCCGGCGCGCCGATGTCGTTCGCGCCGCTCGCGCGCGCCGCCGAGCCGGCGGTCGTCACCATCGTCATCAACATCAAGAGCAAGAAGGGCCGCAAAGTGCGCCGCGGCCTCGGCTCGGGCTTCATCATCGACAAGCAGGGGACCATCCTCACCAACAACCACGTGGTCGCCGGCGGCAACGCGATCGACGTCGAGATGTTCAACGGCAAGGTCCTCGAGGGGAAGGTCGTCGGCACCGACCCGATGACCGACGTCGGCGTCGTGAAGATCGAGCCGCCCGAGGGCGTCACCCCGCTGCCGCTCGGCGACAGCGACGCCATCTCCGTCGGCGACTGGGTGTTCGCGATCGGCAACCCGCTCGGCCTCTCGCACACGGTCACCTCGGGCATCCTCTCGGCCCGCGGCCGCACCACCAAAGACGTGCCGCTGAAGGCGATCGGCGGCGGCGACGCCTACTTCGACTTCCTGCAGACCGACGCGGCGATCAACCCCGGCAACTCCGGCGGGCCGCTGCTGAACCTCAAGGGCGAGGTCATCGGGATCAACACCGCGATCAACGCCCAGGGCCAGGGCCTCGCGTTCGCCATCCCTATCAACATGGTCAAGCAGATGCTCCCCTCGCTGGTGAAGGAGGGGCGCCTGGTGCGCAGCTACCTCGGCGTGGGCATCGAGGACGCGGCGGTCGACGAGAAGACGGGCACGCGCGGCGCCATCGTCTTCCGCGTCTACAAGGGCACCCCGGCCGACAAGGCGGGGCTGAAGTCCGGCGATCACGTGCTGTCCGTCGACGGCATCACCGTGCGCGACTCGTCGCAGATGCGCTGGCTGATCAGCATCGCCGGCGTCGGCAAGAAGGTGACCCTCCGGCTGATCCGCGACGGCAAGACGTTCGACCTCCCCGTCAAGCTCGAGAAGCTCCCCGAGAAGAACGAGCCGATGCCCGACGACGACGACGAGGAGGAGGGGCCGTTCCCCTTCCCGCACTGACGTGCCGCTGCCGTATTTCGAAGCGAACGAGCTCCACCTCGGCATCCCGATCCATCCCTTCGGGATGCTGGTCGCCGGAGGCGTCCTCGTGGGCTCGTTGCTGGTCGTGCGACGGGCGACGCAGCGCGGCCTGTCGCGCGGCAAGATCGAGTCGTTCTCGAGCTACATCCTCGTCTCGTCGTTCCTCTTCGCGCACGTCCTCGACGTCCTGATGTACCGGCCGCGCGACGCGCTGCGGAACCCCCTCGAGCTCTTGATGCTGTGGCGGGGCATCTCCTCGTACGGCGGCTTCGTCGGGTGCCTGCTCGGCGCCATCGCCTGGAGCCGGCTGAAGAAGGAGCCGCTCTTCCCCTACGGCGATCAGATCGCGGCGGTGTTCCCCATCGCGTGGATGTTCGGGCGCGCCGGGTGCACCGTCGCGCACGACCACGTCGGACGCCTGAGCGACTCGCCGCTGGCCATCGCCTTCCCCGACGGGTTGTTCCACCCGCCGGGGCCGCGCCTCGATCTCGGGCTGCTCGAGCTCCTCTCGATGATCCCGATCGCGATCGTCGTGCACCTGTGGGCGAAGAAGCCGCGACGGGCGGGCGCGATCACCGGGCTGCTCTGCGTGCTCTACGCGCCGGTGCGCTTCGGGCTCGATTTCCTGCGCGCGACCGACATCTCCGGCGCCGACGCGCGCTACCTGCACCTGACGCCCGCGCAGTGGCTGTCGATCGCGCTGCTCGGCGCCGGAGTCGCCTTGCTGCGACGGTCGCAGTCGCAGCCGATCGTGGGGCGCGACGCGACCCCGCGCCCGCCTGCGGCGACGACGAGCTGACACGCACCGCGTGCACATGTAACGGACCGCTGCTCAACTCACGCGAGCGGTGAGCACGCCCCGCCTGCATGCGATGGCCAAAGCGCCAATCGCCGCGTTTCGGGCCCTCACAGAGAGGCCTCGTGCGTAGGCGGGGAATACGAGTTGCTGGGTAGCCAGCATCGACTCGGACGAGCCCGCGCCGCCGCCCGGGCACGCGGTTCCTCTTGACGATGTTCCTTGGTTTGCGCGCAGCAGCGCGTCACGTCCGGGTGGCACGGCGTGTGACGGGGATGAGAATGTGCTCGACCCCATGGCGCGTGCCCGAGTGGTTGAGGTCGCCGAGCTGCGCTCGACGACGGGAGGGTCCACATGGCCAACGCGAAGTACCTGAAGCGGTCGTATCTGCGCTATCTCGGCGCAGCGGGACTCGTGGCGCTGGGTTGCACCGCAACCAGCGGCGGCGAGACGTCGAAGGAGGGCACCGAGGATCCGGAGAAGGTCTACTCGGTGGACGACGAGCTGCACCTGACCGGCGCGGCGAACGACCCGGTGCTCGTGGGTCGGTGGCGCTTGAACGGCTCGTTCCAGGGCGTCGACGACTCGGCGACCGGCGATCCCGAGATGGACAACGACGGCTTCCGCGGCAGGAACGCCAGCTCCGGCGGCGACGTAAACGACCCCGCCATCGTCGGCGGCGGTGCGATCGACCAGACCGGCAACTACCTGAGCTTCGACGGCGCGGCCCCGAACGCCCACGACTTCGTCAGCATCCTCGAGAGCTCGAATCCCGACACCTTCTCGGCGCTCGAACCGGCGAAGGTCAGCGTCGAGGCGTGGATCAAGACCACCGATACCGCCGGCTACATCGTGTCGAAGGGCGCCCACAACAGCTGCAACGCCGGCTCCTATGCGCTGTACATCAGCGGCGGGCAGACACGCTTCCTCGTGCGCACCGGCGGCGGGATCTTCGACTTCCGCGAGTCGCCCGGAATGAATGTCTCCGACAACGCGTGGCACCACGTCGTCGGCACCTTCGACGGCACCACGGTGCGACTGTACGTCGACGGCGCGCAGGTGGGCACCGGGACCAGCGGCGCCAGCGCCTCGGTCATCTACGATCTCAACAAGCACAACAACCTGTACTTCGGCGCGTACAACGAGGATCCGACGCTCGCCGCGACGGGCTGTCAGCTCCCGTACGCCGGCGCGCTCGACGACGTGAGCGTGTGGAAGAACGCACTCAACGCCGCCGAGGTCACGCGCCGGTTCCAGGGCCTGTCGCTGCTGGCGCGAGACGACGACAACGACGGCGTGCCCAACAACCACGACGAGTGCCCGAGCACGGCGCCCGGTGTGACCGTCAACTCGGTCGGCTGTCCGGTGGCGTTCCTCGACAAGGACAACGACGGCGTCAGCAACCTGCTCGACCGCTGCGACGCCGACACCACGCAGCCGATGCCGATCGCCGCCGACGGCTGTCACGACGGCGACGGCGACGGCGTCAGCGACGAGCCGCGCGACGGCACCGGTGTCATCCGCGACGTCTGCCCGGTCGGCACCGTCGGCCCGCGCAGCGCCCGCGGCTGCAGCTGCCCGCAGGCGCGCACGATCGTGAACGGCACGTTCACGCCGAACCCGGCTTCGATCGTCCTCCAGAACGATCCTTGCCCGACCTCCGGCGCCGGCGTCTGCTACCGCACCCACGGCGCCTACGTGAGCTGCGTCAGCAAGATCGTCGACGAGATGCTGGAGAGGCGCGTGGTGCGCTTCGCCTGCGCCGAAGCGATCAAGGAGGACGCGTCGCAGTCCAACATCGGCAAGCGCGGCGATCCGCTGCACTGCCCGGAGGACTGAGCGGTGAGCCAACGTACGCCCGCCGACGTCCGGTGAGCGTGTGACATGGTGGCGAGAGCGCGAGCGCAAAGGCTGCTCGCGCTCTCGTCCGTTTTGTTGGCAGGGAACCTACCCGCCCGTCGATCGCATGTCGACGTCGCGCGCGGCGTCCTCGCGGCATCCGCGCCACAGCTCCCCGTCCGGTTTCTCGGCCCAGGCCTCGTCGAGCCGCGCGCCGATGCCCGCGAGATCGCCCAGGCGCAGCTCGCGGGTGACGTCGACGGCGTCGTTGGTCGCGAGGCACGGGCGCAGGCGACCGTCGCTCGACACGCGCAGCCGATCGCACCCCGCGCAGAACGACTCGCTCGCGCCGGTGATGAAGCCCACCCGATGAACGCCGTCGCGCGCGCGGACGTAGCGCGCCGGGCCGCGATCGGGCTCGGGCGCCGGATCGTCGTCGCCGAGCAGCGCGGCGAGGCGCGCGCGCATCGCCGGGTACGGCATCGTGCAGCTCGACAGCCGCGCGCCGTGCCCGACCGACATCAGCTCGAGCAGGCGCGGCGTCGCGTCGAGCGACCACGCCCAGCGCACGATCGTCTCGAGCTCGTGCTCGTTCTCGCCGGCGAGCGCGACCGTGTTGGTCTTGAGGTCGCGGAACCCCGCGCGACGCGCGGCGTCGACCCCGTCGAGCACGTCGCTCAGCCGTCCGCCGCGGGTGAGGCGGAAGAACCGGCTCGGGTCCAGCGAGTCGATCGAGACGTTGACGCGACGCAGGCCGGCGTCGCGCAGCGCGGGCGCGAGCGCGGTCAGGCGCGTGCCGTTCGTCGTCAACGCGACGTCGTCGATACCCGGCACGCGCGCGATGGCCCGCACGATGTCGACCACGTGCGGATGCACCAGGGGCTCGCCGCCGGTGATCCGCACCCGACGGATGCCCCGCTGCGCGAGGCCGCGCACCAGGGTCTCCCAGCGCTCCGCCGTCAGGCGCTGCGCCGCGGGCAGGTACCCGTCCTTGCGATTCGGGCGGCAGTAGACGCACGCGAGATCGCAGCGATCGGTGATCGAGATCCGCACCGCGCGGGGCGCGACCCGCTCGTTGACCGGAGCGGCCATGGGGCGCGGAGCGGGCGCGAGCACCGGCAGGAATCGAGACACCGATCTTCTCCTGGCGAACAGTCGGTCTGCGAAGCGGGCGTGACCAGGCGTCACGCGGCGCGGGCGCCCTCGGCCTCCGTGCGCAGCGTGATCGCGAGCCCATCGGCGAGCGCCTGGAAGAACTCGGTCGACGCGTTCTTCCGGACGTCGGAGGCGAACTGCGGCACCCATCGGAGCACGTGCTCCTCGAGGAACGCGCGGCGCGCGGCGGCGAGCTCGGCGCCGCGATCCTCGTCTTCGGCGTTCGCCGACTCGACGGCGAGCGTCGCGACGAACATCAGCTCGCGCCCGACGTGATCGGGCGGAACGGAGGTCATGCCGTCGTAGCCGAAGCCCGCGCGCACGTAGCTGTTCAGCACGGCGTACGCGGGCCCCTGCCAGACCAGCTTCTCGTCGGACAAGTACACGCTCTCCCACGGGGGAGACTTCGATCTCGTCGCGCCGAGGAACAGCTGCGCGTGCTCGGCGCGCAGCTGCTCGATCGACGCGTCGGAGGCGAGCGCGCGGTGCATGCGCAGGAGCGCCTCCGACAGGCCGGGATCGGGAGCCGTTGCCGCCAGCGTCGGCAGCAGCTCCTGATCGTGGATGTCACGCAACGCCTGCTCGGAGGCGCACTCGAGGAGGAGGCCGCCGAACAGCTGGTACAGGGCGGCGCGGGTGAGCTCGGGCGGGAGTTGCGTGGCCATCAGTCGGTCCGCTTGTTGCTGAAACGAACCGACGGGTTGGTGTACGTCGGGTCGGAGATGTCCGAGTAGCCGGTGGGCGGCGCGGTCGTCTTGGTCGCCTCGCCGAACGCCCCGCCGTCGATCGTGGTGAGGTCCTTGGAGAACCTCAGCGCGTACGACGAGCAGGTGATCACGCACGCAGGCGCGCGCTTCTCGGCCGGCAGCGACAGGTTGTCGAGACGGTGCCCGCACCCGGTGCACTTGTCGACCTTCTTGGTCTCCTCGTTGTACTGGATCGCTCCGTACGGACAGCCTGCCATGCAGCGCTTGCAGCCGTTGCACTTGCTCTCGTCGAGCGACACGAGGCCCGTCGTCGCGCTCTTGGTCAGAGCGGCCGTCGGACACGCGGGCACGCAGGCCGGGTTCGCGCAGTGGTTGCACGACATCGTGATGTACCGCATGAACGGCTGCTCGGATCCTCCGGATCCGGTGAAGCCCTCCTGCAGGATCACGCGACGCCGCTGCACGCCGGCCTCGAGGTTGAATTCTTGTTTGCACGCGGCCTCACAGCCGCGGCAGCCGATGCACTTCGCAATGTTGATGTGCCATCCGAACTGCGGCATGAGAAGCCTCCGCTACGCCTTGGTCACCTGGCAGACGAGATCCTTGTGGGGCAGCTGCGCCGAGTGCACCTCGGCGCGCGGCGGCAGCAGCCACCCGTCGTGGGCGCCGCGGCCCTTCGCGATGCGCCCGAGCGCCCAGTGGCCGAAGCCGCGCACGAAGCCCACGGTGTCGGGACGGATCCCGTACGTGATGTGGACCTTCGCGCGGACGATGCCGTAGGGGCTCTGCACGTAGACGAGATCGTCCTCGTCGAGCTTGCGGGCCGCTGCCGTCGTGGGGTGGATCCACAGGCGGTTCTCGGCCTTCATCTCCATGAGCCAGGGGTTGTTGAACGTGCGCGTGTGCGTGTGCTCCACCTCTTTCCACGAGATGAAGTAGAGCGGGAACGCCGTGGTCGGCTGCTCGTCCTGAGCCTTGTAGGCCGGCAGCGGATGGAAGCGGAGGTCGCCGGTGACGTCGTAGCCGGCCGGGAAGATCTTCCCGACGTATGCGTCGTTGAGCAGCGGATCCCAGAACTGGAACTTCCCGCTCGGCGTCGGCCAGATGCCCGGGGCCTCGTCGTACGTCGTCGGCGTGGTGCTGGTGGCGAAGCCGAGGATCGCCTTCGAGGTCTTGTTGCGGACCGTGAAGACCTCGCCGCCGGTGGGACCGAAGGTGAGAACCTCCATCGTCGCGCCGTCGAAGGTCTTGCCGGTCGCGGTCTTCTTGTATTTCTCGTAGTGGGTGCCGCCGTACTTGGCGCCGAAGTCCTCATTCCAGACACCGGCCGCCTTGACCTCGTCGAAGGTCATCTTCTTGACCCAGCGATCGGAGCCGTCGGACTCCTTCAGGGCCATGTAGTTGTCCCACTCCTTCTTGTTGAAGTTCTCGTCGACCGTCCACACCGGGTCGGTCTTGAAGCCCGGCAGGCCGAGGGCGCCGCCGAGATCCATGAAGAACTGCGCCTCGGAGCGGCCGCCGGGGATCCAGGACTTCACCACCGGCTGACGCAGGTTGATCGAGCGGAACGTCACCCAGCGCGCGTTGAAGTCGTAGCGCTCGAGGTAGTTCGAGCCGGGGATGATGAGGTCCGCCATGAGCGCCGTCTCGCTCATGTGCGTGTCGACGCAGAGCACGAACTCCATGCTCTCGAGCGCCTTCCGGGTGCGCTCGGGATCGCCCATGCTCATCATCATGTTCTGGAACACGATGACCGCGGCCTTCGCCGGGTACGAGAACCCGTAGACGTCGCGCTGGAAGAGGAGCACCTCGCGCGAGTCGACGTAGCTGCCCGAGCCGTGCCCGTAGAGGTACCGGCGCGTGAACGCGGTGCCCGAGGGGATGGTCTCGCCGACGTTCCAGATCTTGCCGGTCTTGTCCTTCATCGCGCGCGTGGCGACGACGGCCTCCGGCAGGGTGATGTCGCTGATGCCGTCCGGCCGCCAGCCGTTCTTCGGCACGCCCCAGCTCGACTTCGGGCGGCTGACGCCCTGACGCTCGGGGTTGATCATCGAGCCGACGCGATCGACGGCGCCGAACAGGCCGATCAGGCAGGCGATGGCGCGCCCGCCCTGCGTGGCGTTGCCCTTGTGGCCGGGACCGCTCCACACGTCGATGCAGATCTTCTTGCCGGCCTTGTAGGCGGCGATCAGATCGTCGGCCATGCCCTCGATGGTCGCCTGCGGGATGCCGGTGACGCCCGCGGCCCAGGCCGCGTCCTTCGCCTGACCGTCGGCGTACGCGCCGGTGTTGTTCAAGTAGTCCTTGAACGCGCCGAAGCCGAGGCCGTGCGCGGCGACGAACGCCGTGTCGTAGTTCCCCGTCCCCGAGGCGTTGACGATCCGGTGGCACATGGCGAGGGCGAGCGCGCCGTCGGTGCCGGGCTTGACCGCGATCCACTGGTCGGCCTTCGACGCGGTGGTGTTGAAGACCGGGTCGACGTAGACGAACTTGAAACCGGCCTTCTTGCGCGCGCGGGCGAAGGTCTTGGCGAGCCAGGTCCACTTGATCGCCGAGAGGAAATTCCAGCCGAAGACCAGGAGGTGCTCGGCGGCGTCGAGATCGGGCAGCGGGCGCTCGTTGCCCCAGACCGACTTGTAGAGCGCCTTGCGCGACGTGTCGCACAGCATCGAGTGGTTGCTGTAGTTGGGCGTGCCGAGCGCGTCGCAGATGTCCTGCTGGACGTGCGTGAACGAGTGGTCCTCGCCGAACCAGAAGATCGACCGCGCGCCGTAGCTCGCCTTGATCGACTGCAGCTTCATCGCCGCGAGGGTGATCGCCTCGTCCCATGTGATGGGGACGAACGACGAGGCCGAGCCACGCGGGCCGACGCGACGCATAGGGGCCTGCAGGCGATCGGGATCGTAGAGCGACATGCGCCCGGAGTTCCCCTTGCAGCACAGCGTGCCGTGCTCGTAGTTGTCGCCGGTGAGCGCCAGCTGCGCGGCGAAGCCGGCGCTGGTCGGCGCGATGTTGTTGGGATCGCGCAGCGGCTCGATCTTCCGGAGCACGCCGGCGGTGTCGACGAAGCAGTCGATGCCGCACTGTCCGCCGCACATGTTGCAGCCGGACTTGATCCACTTGCCCTTGCTGTAGTCCGTGATCTCGGACGCTTCGGCCTTCGAGATGCCGCGGAAGAGCCCCGGAATGCCGGCGAACGCGGCGCCCGCGGCGCCGAGCGCCGCGCTCCAGGTCATGAAGCGGCGGCGATTCAGCCCGCGCTCACGGTCGGACTCTGCCGCTCCAGCATCCGCCATCGGGTCTTGCTGCTTGTGCATGTCCGCCTCTCCTACAGGTACTTGGTGGGGTAATTCGTGTGACACATGGCGCACACGCTCACGGAAACGTTCTTGCGCAGACCGACGCTGCGCCCGAGGTCCCAGCTGCTGCGACGGATCTCGGTCTTGGTGTGGCAGGTCGTGCAGCTGGTGGTCGAGTGCTTGGCCATCGCGTGGAACGGCTTCACCGCGGCATCCAGCGACGTCTCGCCCTTGCGATCGGTGTGGCAGGCGATGCAGTTCGCGTTCGTGTAGTACGGCTTCGACGCGTCCATCATCGTGACCATGTTCCAGCTGTCGGGGACCCGCTGGAGCGTCACGCGCAGCGTTGCGGTCTTGCCGGCCAGCACGCTCACGCTGCCGGCCTCGACGATCACCGGAACGCCGGCGACGACGTTGGTGCCGGCGAGCGCCAGGCCGGCGCCCTCGGCGCGGACCTCGTAGACGCCGGCGGGGACGCCGACGATCTTGAACGCGCCGCTCGCGTCGGTCGTGGCGGTGAGACCGAGCGGCGTCGTCGTCACCTTCACACCCGACAGATAAGCCGGCCCGGGCATGTCGCGATCGACCACCACGCCGGCGAGCTCGCCGACCGAGGTGCCCGCTTCGCCGGGCGCGCCCGCTTCGCCGGGATCGCCGGGAAGGCCAGCTTCGCCAGCAGGTCCTGGTGGTCCCGCTTCGCCGGGATCGCCGGGGTTGCCGGGGGTGCCGGGCGTGCCGGGCGTGCCGTTCTCACCAGGCGTGCCTGGCTCGCCTTTCTCGCCGGTCGCTCCGTCGCAGGCAGCAGGCGCCAGGAGCAAGACCAGCAGCGCGGCGAGAGTTCTCGTCATGACGTGACCCTCCGAGGGAAGAAGTTCGGGCGAGCGATCGCCCAGGGCGCGCGCCCTCGTGCAAGGACCCGGCCACGAGCAGTGCGCGCCCCCTTCCGCGGAAGCTCGCGCAGGGGCGCGCGGGGCGCCGTTACGAAGTCCGGACATCGCCGCGCGGGGCGACGCGGGATCAGGCTGAATCTCCGCGCGCGCGGGACGTTACGAGATCGTAACGCGCGTCGTTACGTCCACGCGCCGTCGTTACGCTCTCGGGAACGCTCTCAGGAGCGCTGCCCGCGGAGCTTCTCCCAGAGCGTCTTGCGGCTGATGCCGAGGAGCTCCGCCGCGCGGCCCTTGTGCCCGCCGGTCGCTGCGAGCGCCTCCTGGATCCTGCGCATCTCGGACTCGCGCACCGTGTCGGCGAGCGAAGAGCCACGCGCGGTGGTCGGCGCAGCGGGCTCGAGCTCCGCGGCGAGGTGCCACGGCTCGATGGTGTCGGAGGGACACAGCGCCACCGCCCGCGCGAGCAGGTTGGAGAGCTCGCGCACGTTGCCGGGGAACGTCTGCGCCTGCAGCCAGGAGAGCGCGCGCTCCGAGAGCACGCGCGCCGCCTTGCCCGCCTCCGCGCCGTGCAGCCGGAGGAAGTGGTTCGCGAGCATGGTCACGTCATCGCCTCGCTCTCGCAACGGCGGCAGCTGGATGGGCAGCACGTTGAGGCGGTGGAACAAGTCCTCGCGGAAGCGGTGCTCGGCGACTCGTCCGCGGAGATCGACCTTCGTCGCGGCGACGATGCGCACGTCGATCTTGAGCGACTCGACGCCGCCGAGCCGCTCGATCACCCGCTCCTGGATGGCGCGCAGCAGCTTGGCCTGCGGCGGCAGCGGCATCTCGTCGACCTCGTCGAGGAACAGGGTGCCGCCGCTGGCGAGCTCGAACCTGCCCTTGCGGCGGCGATCGGCGCCGGTGAACGCGCCGCGCTCGGCGCCGAACAGCTCCGACTCGAACAGCGACTCCGGGATCGACGCGCAGTTGATGGCGACGAACGGCGCGGCGGCGCGCGCGCTCATCCCGTGGATCGCCCGGGCCACCAGCTCCTTGCCGGTGCCGGTCTCGCCCTGGATGATGATCGTCGCCCGCGCCTCCGCCGCGGCCTTGACCAGGCGGAACAGCTTCGCCATCGGCGGCGAAGCGCCGATCATGCCGTGCATGCCGTTCTCGGCGCCGGGCAGCGGCGCGTCGTCGGCGCTCGCCCGCCGCACCTTCACGTACCGGCCGATGACCTCGAGGAGCGCGTTCGTCTCGAAGGGCTTGATGAGGTAGTCGCGCGCGCCGATCTTCATGGCGGCGACGGCCGTCTCGATGGTGCCGTACGCCGTGATCAGGACGACATCGGCGGTGCGGCCGAGGCGGCGGACGCGCGTCAGCACCTCGACGCCATCGATGCCGGGCAGGCGCAGATCGACGACGGCCACGTCGTAGTCGGCGCGCTCGAAGCGCTGGACGGCCTCTTCGCCCGAGCCGACGGCGTCGACGGAGTAACCCTCGGAGCGCAGCCGATCGGCGAGGGGGATGCGCATCAGCGGCTCGTCGTCGACGATCAGCACGCGGGCCGGCTCAGGCATCGGCGTCTCTCCGCAGCGGCAAGAGGACGTGGAAGGTCGTGCCCAGGCCGACCGCGGACTCCACGAGGATGCGACCGCCGTGGCGCTCGACGATCCCGAGGCTGACCGAGAGGCCGAGGCCCGAGCCCTTGGCCTTGCCCTTGGTCGTGTAGAACGGCTCGAAGATCCGCCCGAGCGCCTCCGGCGCGATGCCGCAGCCGGTGTCGTCGATGCGGATGCGGCACATCTCGTCGACGACGCTGGTCTCGATCTCGATCACGCCGCCGTCCTGCATGGCCTCTGCGGCGTTCAGCACGAGGTTGAGCAGGACCTGGGCCATCTGGTGCTGGTCGAGGGGGATCGGCGGGAGCGCTTCGCCGTGACGGACGTCGATGCGCACCCGGCCTTTGCGCAAGGCCGGCTCGGCGAGCGCAACGACCTGATCGACGAGGCGCGGCAGCTCGGTCGGCTGGACCTCGAGCGGCTGCTGCCTCGAGAAGTCGAGGAGGCCGCGGATCACGCGCTGCGCGCGGGTCACCCCTTCGGCCATGAGGTCGTAGTACTCGCGCCGGCCACGCTCGTCTGCGTCGCTCTTGCGGAGGTTGTCGAGGCAGTGGAGCACGCCGGACAGCGGGTTGTTGATCTCGTGGGCCACGCCGGCCGCGAGGCGCCCCGCAGCGACCAGGCGCTCGGACTGCGCGAGGCGCACGTGGGTGCGCTCCCGCTCCTCGTGCGCGAGGCGAAGTCGACGCGCCATGTCGTCGAACGCCGCGCACAGCCGGCCGATCTCGTCGTCGCGCGTGTCGCTCAAGCCGGTGTCGAAGTGCCCCTCGCCGAGCCGCGCGGCCGCGGCCGAGACCTGGTCGAGCCGGCGCATCATCCGGGAGGAGAACAACAGCGCCAGCCCGACGCCGACCACGACCACCCCGAGGCCGATCGCACCCATGCGGGGCATCACCCAGCGCGGCGCGCGGCCGATCGGATCGGTCGAGATGCCGAGGTGCACCGACCCCGCGATGCCACCGAGGATCGGCGCGCCGACGTCGCGCACGCTGCGGCCGTCGAGCTTCACGGCGTTGATCCGGCGCGCGCCCGCCCCGTCGTGCACGGCCAGCAGATCGGCCGGAAACCCGAGCGGGAACGTGTGCGCGGTGACGCGCCCGTGCGGATCGAGCACGAAGAGGTAGGCGAGCTCCGCGTTCGCGTCGCGGATGTCGGCGAGCCGGCGCTCGGCGCCGATGCGATCGCCGGTGAGCACGTCGTCGACCACCAGCGACGCGGTCTCGCGCGCGAGCACCTCGGCGCGCACGTCGACCTCGCGCCCGACGCTGCGCTGGAGCGCCTCGACGAACAGCATCGCGGCCATCGGGCCGAAGACGGCGAGCGGCAAGAGCAGCACGAGCAGCAGCTGCGCACGCAGCCCGAGGCTCCTCACGGGAGACCCTCCACCTCGTCGATGCCGTACGCTTCCATCCGCACGCGGCGGACGCTCTCGTACGCGCGCGGATCGACGGGTACGAACTTGTCGAAGCCGAGCTCGACGAGGAGCGCGCGGCCCTGCGCGTCTTCGTGCATGCGGAGGAGCGCGTCGCGCATCGCCCCGACGACCTTCGGGTCGAGGCCGCGACGCGCGACGATCGGCGGGCTGCCGAACGGCGGCGATTTCACGAGGACGCGCACACGCCCGAGCAGGTCAGGCTCGTCGCGCGCCATCCGGTCGAAGACCAGGCTGTCGACCGCGGCGGCGGCGACCCGCGCCGTCGCGACCATGCGGATCGACTCGGTATGCGAGTGCGTGTACACGCTGTCGCTGAAGAAATTGCCGCCCGCCTTGCGCGCGAGGGACTCCGGGTAGAGCCGACCGGTGAGCGAGAGCGCGTCGACGAACGCGAAGCGGCGGCCGCGGAGATCCTCGAACGTCTCGGCCGGATCGTTGCTGCGCACCAGCACCAGCGAGTGATAGGTGGGCGTCCCGTTGCTCGAGGGCGCGGCGAGCAGCTCGACGGTCTGCGTCGGGAGCGCGACGAACGCGCCGCTGCAGACGAAGGCGAAATCGACCTCGCCGCGCGCGAGGAGATCGTTGGTCTCGGCGTAGGTCTCCCGCTGGGTGACGTTCACGCCTCGTCCCAGACGGCCGGCGAGCCAGGCCGCGAGCCGCTGTCTTCCCTCGACCATCGCGCGCGGCGACACGCGCGTGCCGAGCGCGAACCGCAGCACGCCCTTGGCGACCGGCGTCGACTCGGGGAGACGGCGAGACGTGTCGACTTGCACCGCGTTGGCGTCCCGATCACACGCGCCGAGGGCCATGACCGCGGCGGCGAGCCACGGCAACGCGCTGTGAACGCGGCGAACGGCAGATGGCGACGGGCTCACGGAGCTGACCCCGGGCACCAGCCTACTCCGCTCGCGCCGCGCGGCCCACGACGCAAATCAGCGCCAGGTTCATCCTGGAGTCGGCTTCTTCGAAGGCTCCTTCTTCGGCGAATCCTCGATCTCGTCGTCGTCGGAGGCGCGCAGGCCCTGCTTGAAGTTGCGGATGCCATTGCCGAGTCCCTTGCCGATCTCGGCGATCTTGCCCCCACCGAACAGCAGGAGCGCGAGCCCGCAGATGAGGAGGAGTTCGGTCGTTCCCAAGCCCATGTGACCTTCCTGACGACGCCCGGTCGGCGCCGCTCGCGCGCGAAGCACGAACCACGCCAGGAGCGTCGTGCGAGGCGGGCCGTCAGGCTCCGGTCGCGACGGCCGGCATGGGAACCATCATGTCCAGGTCGGCGCCTCGGTGGCTAGAGTCGCCGCCGTGAGCGTCGAACCGCGCCCCGCTGTCCTCGCCGATCTCCGCACCGAGCCGCTGTCGGTCGACGAGGTCGTCTCGGCCGTCGCCCACCCCGGCGCCGGCGGCACCTCCGTGTTCATCGGCACCGTGCGCGACGAAGCCGACGGCCGCGCGGTCACCCTCCTCGAGTACGAGGCGTACCCGACGATGGCGCGCGCCGAGATGCGCAAGATCGCCGAGGAGATCGCGGGCGAGCTCCCCGACGTGCGCCTCGCGGTCACCCACCGCGTCGGGTCGCTGCGAGTCGGCGATCTCGCGATCGTCTGCGCGGCGAGCGCGCCGCATCGGGGCGAGGCCTTCCGCGCCTGTCGCCTCCTCATCGATCGCATCAAGGAGCGGGTGCCCATCTGGAAGCGCGAGCACGGCCCCGACGGCCCGTACTGGGTCGGCTGGCAAGACGCGCGCTGCAGCTCGCACGAGGGGCACCATCACGAGCACGACGCGGAGGCGCACGTCCATGGCAAGTGAAGTTCGGTTGCTGGCGTTCGCGGGCGCGCGCGACGTGGTGGGCGCGGGCGAGGTCTCCATCGCCCTGTCCGCGCCCGAGCCCGCGCGCGCGTTCCTCGATCGCCTCGTCGAGGCGTTCCCCGGCCTCGCGCGGCACCGCGGTTCGCTGCGGCTCGCGGTCAACGGCACCTACGCGCACTGGGACGAAGAGGTGAGCCCCGGCGACGAGGTCGCGCTCATCCCGCCGGTCGCCGGCGGCTGATCGGTTTCTGGTCGCACGAGCTGATCGCCGCCTTTGACCTTCGTCGACCCGGTCGAGGGCGGCGAATCAGCCCGACGACGTCGCCATCAGCGCGCGCCAACGGGTCAGCGGCACGCCGAGCGCGCGCTCGATCTGCTGCAGCTCCACCGCGAGCTCCGCCTCGGTCGCGCCGCTGGCCAGCGCCCTGCGCAGGAGGGCCATCGCCGAGACGTACTTGCCGCGACGCATGAGCGCGCGCGCGAGGAGCGGCGCGACCTCCTTCGGCGAGCCGCCGTACACCAGCGCGCGTCGGAACGGGGCGATCGCCTCGCCCGGTCGACCGTCGGTGAGGTACGCCTCGCCGAGGCGCCGGAAGATGTCGCCGGCGAGCGCGCCCTCGCCCGCCCACTGGATGGCGAGGCGCAGGATCTCCTCGGCCTGCGGCGACTCGCCGAGGCGCGCGCACGCGGAGCCGAGCAGCGCGAGGCCCTTGGCGATGAGCGCGCGCGTGTCGGCCGGGAGCCCCTGCCCCTCGGGCGTGCGGAGGAAGATGGCGAGCGGCGCGGGCCAGCTGCCGAGCAGCGTGAGCACCCGCGCGTTGTCGCCGCGCTCGGAGGCGGCCTCGGCCTCTGCGACCTTCGACAGATCGATGGCGCCGCGCGCGCCCGCGCCCGCGCGCTCGAGCTCCTGGCGCACCAGCACGCCGACGCCGGAGCGCAGCTCGTCGAGCGAGACGGTCTCCTCGAAGCCGTCGCGCTGCACGACGACGAGCGTCTGCTTCTCGTCGACGAGCATGCGCCGCAGGCTGATCCCGAAGATCGGCGCAAGCAGCAGGTAGCGCACGCCGATGTGCTTCTGGATCGCGTCGACGTCGGTGTCGCGCGCCGGCGCCGGGCCGGTGGGCTCGATGGTCAGCAGCGCGCCGACGAGCTGACGGCGGAACTCCGGCAGCGACGCCTTGCGCGTCGGCTCCTCCTCGCCGGCGACGAACTCGACGATGGTCGCGTCGGGCGTGCGTCGGTCGACGGTGAGCGCGGTGATGCGCACGCCCGCGACCAGCGAGAACGCGAAGAACCGCTCGCCGACGATGTCGCAGAGCGCCTGGAAGCTGCCGATGCTCTCGCCGATCCGTTCGAACCACCCGTCGGTGCGGACCGCGTCGAGCGGAATGATGCGCGATGCCACGAGAGCGAATGAACGTATCATTCCCCGAAGCCGCCCGGGGAATGCGACACCACGCGGCCGGCGTTCCCTTGCCCCGCGGCCGAAGCGGGACGGCAAGGTGTAGGTGACCGTCCCACCTCGCGTTGCCCGAGGGTCGGCTCCGTGCTACCTCTCGATGCCCTTCTCGGCCCATCCATTCCGATCAGGACCGAGCTTCCACGGCTTTTCCACAGGGCTTCCAATTCTTGGCGACGCTCCGGCGCCGCCCCCCCCGAAGAACGTCCCCGACTCGGCGGCGGGACCTAACGAATCTCCGAGCGTGAGCAGGACGCGATGATCTTCGACTGGCTCTACGGCCTCTTCTCCAACGACCTCGCGATCGATCTGGGGACCGCGAACACCCTGATCTACGTGAAGGGCAAGGGGATCGTGTCGTGCGAGCCCTCGGTCGTCGCCGTGCAGCGCGACGAGCGCGGCACCAAGAAGGTGCTGGCGGTGGGGCGCGAGGCCAAGGAGATGCTCGGCCGCACGCCGGGGAACATCCAGGCCATCCGCCCGCTGCGCGACGGCGTCATCGCCGACTTCGAGGTCACCGAGGCGATGCTCAAGTACTTCATCGACCGCGCGCACGACCGGCGCACGTTGGTGAAGCCCCGCATCATCATCTGCGTCCCCTTCGGCATCACCGAGGTCGAGAAGCGCGCCGTGAAGGAGTCGGCCGAGAGCGCCGGCGCGCGCGAGGTCTACCTGATCGAGGAGCCGATGGCCGCGGCGATCGGCGCCGGCCTGCCGATCACCGAGCCCTCGGGGAACATGATCGTCGACATCGGCGGCGGCACCACCGAGGTCGCGGTCATCTCGCTCGCCGGCATCGTCTACTCGCAGTCGGTCCGCGTCGGCGGCGACAAGATGGACGAGGCGATCATGGCCTTCGTCAAGCGCAAGTACAACCTCGCCATCGGCGAGCAGACGGCCGAGCGCGTGAAGATGGGCATCGGCAACGCGTACCCGCTCGACCAGATGGCCACCATGGAAGTGAAGGGCCGCGACCTGGTGGCCGGCGTCCCCAAGACGGTGATCGTCAACAGCGACGAGGTCCGCGAGGCGCTGCAGGAGCCGCTCAACGCCATCGTCGACGCCGTGCGCGTCGCGCTCGAGAAGACGCCGCCCGAGCTCGCGGCCGACATCGTCGACAAGGGAATCGTCCTCACCGGCGGCGGCGTTCTCCTGAAGAACCTCGACGTCCTGCTGCGCGAGGAGACGGGGCTCCCGGTCATGGTGTGCGACGACCCGATCAGCGCGGTCGTCCTCGGTTCGGGCAAGGCGCTCGATCATCCGGAGCTGTTGCGCGAGGTGACGATCGGGTGACCCCCGCGGAGCTTGGTCCAGAGTCCAGAGTCTAGAGTCTAGAGTCCGAGACCAAGACCGAGACCGAGAGCCGACGAGAGTTGAGAGTGCACCATGGGTCCGCAGTCGAGCAAAAACGCCAGCGCACGTGCCACGACCCGAGGGCGCGCGGCGATCTCGATCCTCTCTAGACTCCGGACTCTAGACTCTAGACCCGGCACTCCGGCCGCAGCGCGCGCGAAGCCGAAGCCGACGACGACGCGGGGGCTCGCGCGAACGCGGGGGCCCGCGCGATGACCCCCTCCTCCTTCCGACGCGCGCGCGACGCCGCGGTGGTCATCGTCCTGTTGGCGCTGCCGTTCTTCGTGCTGCGCTCCAACGTGCGCGATCCGCGCAAGCTCAACGCGCTCGATCGCGGGGTCCTGCGCATCTCGTCGCCCTTCCAGTACGTCGGGCGGATGATCGGCCGGGGCATCTCGTCGGTCGTCGGCTCCTACGTCTACCTGGTCGACGTCAAGGCGAAGAGCGACGAGCTGCAGCACGAGAACACCGTGCTTCGCGAGAAGGTGCGCAAGCTCGAGGCGATGGACGTCGAGAACCGCCGGCTGCGTCGCCTCCTCGGCCTGAAGGAGCAGCTCGGCCCCGAGGCGCTGACCGCGCAGGTGATCGCCAAGGACGTGGTCGATTTCCGCGTCGCCAGCGTCACCCTCGATCGCCCGAGCAACGAGGTGAAGCCCGGCTGGCCCGTGATCACCGACGAGGGCGTGGTCGGCGTGGTGCTGCGCGCCGACGCCGATCGGCTCGAGGTGCAGCTGGCCATCGACCCGCAGCTGGCCATCGACGTGGTCGACGAGCGCACCGGCGCGCGCGGGCTCGCCCGCGGCACCTCCGACGTCGACAAGTACGCGTGCAAGGTCGAGTACATGAAGCGCAGCGACGAGGTGGCGGTCGGCGATCTGCTGGTGACCAGCGGCGTCGGCGCGCGCTTCAAGAAGGGCATCCCCGTCGCGCGCATCACCAAGATCTTCAACCGCGGGTTCGGCGAGTTCCAAGAGGTCGAGGCCGAGCCGGTGGTCTCGTTCTCCCGGCTGGAGGAGGCGTTCGTGCTGCCGCCGGCCGGCGCCGAGACCGTCGCCCACGAACCCGGCACGCCGGGCGCACCGAAGAAGTGAGGCGGCGGTGCGGTACACGGCCTTCCTCCTCTTCGGCTTCGTGCTGATCGTCCTGCAGGGCGAGGCTTGGATCGTGCTCGGTCCGCTGGCGGCAAAGGGGTACCGGCCGTCGCTGCTGGTGCCGCTCCTGGTCTTCCTCGGGGTGACCGAGAGCAACCTCGCGCTCGCGGCGATGATCGCCTTCCTCCTCGGGTACGTCACCGACGTCCTCGGCGGCGCGCCCATCGGCCTCTACACCTTCGCCTCCGTGGCGACGGTGGCGCTCTCGCGCATCGCCGGGCTCCGGGTGGTCGGCCAGGGCGGGTTCGCGCGCGCGCTCCTCGCCGGCGCCTTCGCCGCGCTGTCGTCGGTGATGGTCCTGGTCCTGCTCGCGATCTTCGGCAAGAGCCCGTACGTGCCGCGCGCGATGGCGCGCCTGCTCCTGCCGCAGGCGATCGCCACCGCCATCGCCGCGCCGCTGGTGTTCCGCGCCGCGGCGCGCGTGCACGCATGGGCCTTCGGCTTCCTCGATCCGGCGCGCTCGCCCGAGCAGCGCAAGCTCGACGGGCGCGCCCCGTCGGCGCGCGAGCCGCTCGTCACCGCGCGCGTGGACGGCGCGAGGGAAGACGCCGGGAGGCTGCCGTGAGCCTGCTCGGTCAGCGCCCCGACGTCGGCGAGTTCCGCAAGCGCTACAAGTGGATGGCGCTCTCGGTCGTCGTCCTGATGAGCGTGCTGATCGGCAAGCTGATCCACCTTCAGGTCATCCGGCACGCGGAGTTCGCCGGCATCGCGCACGACAACATCGTCCACCGCGTGACGCTGGCGACCTCGCGCGGCGTGATCCGCGATCGCAACGGCACCGTCCTCGCCGCGAGCCGCGAGTCGTGGAACGTCTACGTGGTCCCGGCGCGCCTCGATCTCGAGAAGACCTGGCCGAAGCTCGCCGAGCTGCTCGGCCTCGGACCGGTCGAGCGGGCGACGGTCGAAGCGCGCCTGCGCGCCCAGCGCGACGCCGATCTGACCACGCTGCGCACCAACCCCAAGCACCGCATCCGCGAGGCGATCGTCCGCGAGGACGTGTCGCGCGACGTGATCGGCGCGCTCGAGACGAACAGGTCGCACCTCGCCGCGGTCAACTGGATCTCGGTGCCGATGCGCTACTACCCGACGAAGGACCTCACCTTCCACCTGCTCGGGTACGTCAACGAGGTCAGCAAGGACGACCTCGACGCGCAGGCGGCCGCCCAGGAGAAGGACAAGAAGGAGTGGGGCACCACCCTGCAGCCCGGCGATCGCGTCGGCCGCAGCGGCGTCGAGCGGGCCTGGGAGTCGTACCTCCGCGGCCAGCGCGGCTGGAAGAAGGTCGTGCTCGACGCGCGCGGCAACCGCCGTACGCAGAAGGAGGATCTGGCGCAGCTCGATCTCCCCGTCGAGCAGAGCCCGGTGCCCGGCCGCGACGTGCGCCTGACCATCGACGCCGATCTCACCGCCTCCGCGCGCCGCGCCTTCGCCGGTCAGCTCGCCGGCTCGGTCGTGGTGGTCGAGGTGAAGACGGGGCGGCTGCTCACGGTCTACTCCAAGCCGGGCGTCGACCCGAACGACTTCGTCGCCGGCCTCACGCCGAAACAGGCCGAGGGCATCCTCGCCAACCCGCTGCGCCCGCTCATCGACAAGACGATGTACGAGGCGTACTTCCCCGGGTCGACGATGAAGCCGTTCGCGGCGCTCGCCGCGCTCGGCACGAAGGCGATCACGCCGCACGGCCACGAGACCTGCGAGCACATCTACGTCCTCGGAAAGACCCGCTTCAAGTGCGAGGGCTTCCACGGGCAGATCGAGCTGCACGACGCGCTCGTCCGCTCCTGCAACATCTTCTTCTATCACCTCGGCGAGAAGACCGGCATCGACGCGATGGCCGCCGTCGCCGCGGAGTTCGGCTTCGGTCAGCGCACCGGCGTGGGCATCAACCACGAGGTGCCCGGGCTGGTGCCGACCAAGGCCTGGTACAGCCAGCACTACGGCGGTCAGTTCCGCCTCGGCTTCACCCTCAACGCGGCCATCGGCCAGGGCAACACCAAGGTCACCGTGCTGCAGCTGGCGATGGCCTACGCCGCGCTCGGCAACGGCGGCACGTTGTTCGCGCCGCAGGTCGTGCGCAGCATCGAGAGCCCGCCGGTCCTCGGCCCCGACGGCAACGCCCTCGGCGGCGGCGCGGTCGAGATCGACTTCGCCCCGCGCGCGCGGCGCAAGATCAACCTCGACCCGGCCGATCTGCGGGCGGTGCTCGACGGCATGCACGGCGTCGTCAACGAGCCGGGCGGCACCGCGCATCGCGAGCGCACCACCAAGGTCGACGTGGCCGGCAAGACCGGCACCGCGCAGGTGTCGAAGGTGACCCAGAAGGCCGGCATGGATCCGCGCTCGATCTGGTACTTCAACCGCGACCACGCGTGGTTCGCCGGCGTGGCGCCGTTCGACGATCCCGAGATCGCCGTGGTGGTGCTCGTCGAGCACGGCGGCGGCGGCGGTCACAACGCGGCGCCGATCGCGATGCGCGTCATCGAGGACTGGTTCACCAAGATCAAGCCCGCCCGCGAGCAGGCCGCGCACCCCAAGCCGGCGGCGATGAAGGGGGCGACGCCATGATCCCGAGGGCGGGCGTGGTGCGCACGCGCGACACGATCGACTGGCCGCTGCTCATCGCGGTGCTGCTCATCGCGCTGGTCGGCGTGGTGAACCTCTACTCGGCGACCAGCGTCGCCAAGGGCGGGCTCGCCGATCTCTATGTCACCCAGATCTACTGGCTGGTCGCCGGCGGCATCGCCGCGGTGGCGGTCGCGGCCATCGACTACCGGCACTTCGAGCGCCTCGCGTACGTGATCTACGGCGGCGGCATCCTCTTGCTGCTCCTGGTCTTCATCCTCGGCCGCGACATCCACGGCGCGGCGCGGTGGATCGACATCGGCGGCAAGCAGCGGGGGTTCCGCTTCCAGCCGTCGGAGTTCATGAAGATCATCCTCGCGCTGTCGCTCGCGAAGTACCTGCACGACGATCCGAAGGTGCCGGTCGGCCCGTCGGGCGGCGGGCGCACGCTGAAGGACCTGATCGTGCCGGCGGTGCTCGCGGGCATCCCCTTCGCGCTCGTGGCCAAGCAGCCCGACCTCGGCACCGCGCTCATCCTCGCGGGCATCTTCGTGTCGATCATGGCGCTCGGGAAGATGCGCTGGAAGTCGCTGGTCACGCTGGTGCTCGGCCTGGCCGCGTTCTCGTACGTCGCCTGGGAGTACGTCCTCCACGACTGCCAGAAGCGGCGCGTCACCTCGTTCAGCAACCCCGAGCTCGACATCCGCGGCGCCAACTGGCACTCGCACCACGCGCGCGTGGCGATCGGCAACGGCGGCCTGTTCGGCTCCGGCTACATGAAGGGCACGCAGAACCACTACCTCTTCCTGCCCGAGCAGCAGTCCGACTTCCCGTTCCCGGTGTTCGCCGAGGACTGGGGCCTCATCGGCGCGGTGGTGATGATCGGCCTCTATGCGTTCGTGGTGCTATGGGGCTTGAAGATCGCCTCGCAGGCGAAGGATCGCTTCGGCGCCGCGCTCGCCGTGGGCATCTCCGCGATGATCTTCTGGCACGCGTTCTTCAACATCGGGATGGTGACGGGCGTGCTGCCGGTGGTCGGCGTGCCGCTGCCGCTCTTCAGCTACGGCGGGTCGAGCGTGACGACGGTGCTGATCGGCGTGGGGCTCCTCATGAACGTGAGCATGAGAAGGCACACTTTTGCCTGATCAGATGCGCGAGAGCGGGAGCGTCGGGTCGACCGCGCGTCGCTTCAGATTACGGCAGCGGAGCACGCTCCCGGTTCGGGAGGAGATCGAATCCCCAGCCTGAAGGCTTGGCCAGGAGGCTCATTCGGTTCGGCACTCCAACCGAAGCCCGCCTCTCGGCGGGCTCCTATCCCAGCCGAACGTCATCTCGTGCGTGCGTGCCTCGCGGCGCGTCCGGGATCATGAGCCCGCCGAAGCGGCGCTTCGGTCGGCACCCTGCGTCAAACGTCGTCCGCGGCGGGCCCGGTCGACGGGATGGCGCGAGCCTGCAGCGGATAGCCGGCGGCCCGCGCGCCCTCGACGAGAGCGCCAGCGACTCGCTCGGCCTCCGCCAGCGAGCCGACCGGAATCCGTTCGCGGCCGCGCTCGTGCACGGCCACGGCGAACGCGGCGGCGGCGGAAACGTCGAGGGCCGCGTGCTCGCAGAGCGCGTCGCGCACGAACTCGAACGTTGTCACTTGATCGTTCATCAGCTCCACCGCCGGAACGACGCTCTCGGGCGGCACCGCCACCCTGCTGAAGACCTCGCTCGCGCCGCCGTGCCTCTTCAGCGCCGGACCGACATCGTGATCGTACAGTAGATGGGTCAGAAGCCCCGCAACCGAAGTGCGACCGAGCCGCAGGGCACGCCTCACGATAGATGTCACGACGGAGTAGTCCGGCACGGACCGCGACGACGTCCGATAGGAATCGGCGGGCGGCTGCTTCGGGGTCGCCTCGACGAGCTCCTCGCAATCCGCCCGCAGCGCGTCTGGATCGATCCCCGCTGCAACGAGTGTCCGTCGGCCGTGTGGATCCAAGGTCACGGCCAACAACAGGTGGGCAGAGCCCGCCGTGCGATGGGCGCGTCGTGCGGCCTCCCGGGACGCGACGCCCAGGGCTACGCGCATGTCCGCCGCTCGTTCCCACGCCAACGCCTCGGAATGACGAAGCCCCATCCAGGAGACTACGCCCGCGACGACCGCCGTTATCAGGAAGAAGGTCCCGAGCACGCGCCCCCGTCGCTTGGGACCATAGCACCTGCCCGCAATCACTGTTGGAGCACGCTCCCGGTTCGGGAGGAGATCGAATCCCCAGCCTGAAGGCTGGGGCAGGAGGCTCATTCGCTTCGGCACTCAAACCGAAGCCCGCCTCGCGGCGGGCTCCTGTCCCAGCCGAACGTCATCTCGTTTCGTGCGTGCCTCGCGGCGCGTCCGGGATCAGCAGCCCGCCGGAGCGGCGGGCTTCGGGCGAGACGGACCCTGCCCCAGCCTTCAGGCTGGGGTCTCCAACTCTGCACGAACCGGTGGTGAGGCCGATCTCCCGCACGCCCTCGCCGCTTCAGGCCGGGGTCTCCAACTCTGCACGAACCGGTGTCGTGAAAGGTTCCGACCTCGCCTCATCGCCCGGTGAGGCCGATCTCCGGCGCTCCGTCTCCGCGCTCGAGGTCGAGCAGGACCTGCTGGTCCTCGGCGATGATGAAGAGCGCCCACATCGACGCGCCGGACTCGGTCTGCGTGCCGAGCCCGACGACGCGGAGCAGATCGCCTGGCTGTACGCGCCCGAGCGCGCCCGACACCCGGGGCACGAGGTGCACCTGCGTGCCGTCCTCGAGCAAGAGGCCCGACGGCGCGCCGACGTTGCTCTTCAGCACGAGCGACACGCGCGCGGTCACGGCGAGACGGTCGAGCGAGCTCACGTCGTCGATGCGCAGGCTGTCACGGTCGGTCGCCACCGGGCCGCCGCCGATGCCGATCGGCCGGGCGACGAGCGGCTTCAGGTCCTCGTTCTCGCGCGGGCCGAGCGCGACCTGCTCGTTGGTGCGCTCGTTGACGAGCACGCGGCGCTGGTCGGCCGACACGGCGCGACGCACGGGATCGCCCGGCCGCGCGACGCGCGAGAGGCGCTCGCTCATGGGCGCGACGAGCTCGGTGCCGTCGGTCAGGATGACGCCGCTGATCTGCCCGTGCGGATCGAGGCGCGCGGTCCGCACGTGCACGTCCGGCTCCGCGGCCGCTGCGGTGCCCGCAAACGCCGTGATCGCACCCACGAGCAGGAGAGTTCGCGTGATGTACATGCTCCACCTCCCCAGCTCGGACGAGCACGCGATGTGCCGCCGCGCGAGGCGCGCGCTCGCGACCCGTGACGAAGGTCGAAGGTCGAACCGGCCCGGCTAACGGTAGAGGCCGTCGATGAGGCCCGCGAACCGCTCCTCCACCGCGCGGCGCCGCACCTTCAGCGTCGGGGTCAGCTCGCCCTCTTCGGTCGAGAGATCGCGATCGAGGATCGCCCAGCGCTTGATCGTCTCGAACGGCGCCAGGTCGGCGTTCGCGTCGTCGATCGCGGCGCGCGCGGCCGCTTCGGGCGCGACGCCGGCGCGGCGGATGGCCTCGTCGTCGAGCACCAGGAGCGCGACCAGGAACGGCCGGCGATCGCCGACCACCACCGCGCGCGCGACCCACGGAGAGCGCAGCACGCGCCCCTCGACGCGCTGCGGGGCGACGTTCTTGCCGCCGGCGGTGATCAGGAGGTCCTTCTTGCGATCGGTGATGCGGAGGAAGCCGTCGCCGTCGAGATCGCCGACGTCGCCGGTGTGGAGGAACCCCTCGGCGTCGATCACGCCGCGCGGATCGGGCGGGCCGTCGTTGCGGAAGTAGCCGCGGGAGAGGTTCGCGCCCCGCGCGAGGATCTCGCCGTCGTCGGCGACGCGCAGCTCGACGCCGGGGAGCGCGCGGCCGACGGTGCCGGAGCGAAACGCCTGCGGGCGGTTGAGCGTCAGCGCGCCGCAGGTCTCGGTCAGCCCGTAGCCCTCGAGGACGAGGATGCCGATGGCGTGGAACCACTCGAACAGAGGGCGATCGAGCGGCGCCGCGCCGCTGACCGCGAAGCGCAGGCGGCCGCCGAAGCGCCCGCGCACCTTGGCGAGGACCAGCTTGTCGGCGTAGCGGCGCTGCAGCTCGAGCGAGAGCGGGATCGGCTCGCCGCGGCGACGCATGCGCGCGACCTGGTCGCCGACGCCGATCGCCCAGTGGAAGATCTTCTCCTGGACCGCGCCGGCCTCCTTGGCCTTCACCAGCGCGACCTCGTGCACCTTCTCGAACAGCCGCGGCACCGAGCCGAGGAAGGTCGGGCGCACCTCCTCGGCGTCGTCGAGCACGGTCAGCATCGACTGCGCGAACGCGGTGACCGCGCCGACGCGCATCGCCGCGACCACCAGCAGCTTGCCGAAGATGTGGGCGAGCGGGAGGAACAACAGCTGCTCGTCCTCGGCGGACACGCCGAGCAGCTCGAACAGCGCGGAGACCTCGAAGAGGAACGCGTCGTGCGTGAGCACCGCGCCCTTCGGCTCGCCGGTGGTGCCGGACGTGTAGAAGATGGCGGCGACGTCTTCGGCGCCGACCGCGGCGCTGCACGCGGTCACCAGGTCGCCCCCGTCCGCGCCGTCCGCAAGCAAGGCCCGCCCTTCGGCGAGCAGCGCGTCCCACCCCGACCGCAGGGACACCACGAGGTCGAGCGGCCGATACCCGGGATCGGCCTCGATGCGCTGGAGCTTCGCGTCGTCGTCGACCACCAGCACGCGCGCGTCGCAGTCGCGCAGGACGAAGACGACCTGATCGGGGGTGAGCGTCGGGTAGATGGGCACTGCGACCGCGCCCGCCATGAGCGCGCCCCAGTCGGCGATGACCGCCTCCTCGCGCGTGCCGGTGAGGACGCCGACGCGCGCCCCCGGCGGGACGCCGCGCGCCACCAGCGCGGCGGCGAACGCGCGCGCCGCGTCGTGGAAGACGCGCCAGGAGGTCGACTGCCAGCGCCCCTGACGCTTGCTGCGAAACGCCGCGGCGTCGGGCCGCACGCGGACCTGCTCGACGAGGAGATCGATGAGCGTCAGCACGTCGCCGTCTCTCGGGGGGTGATCAGAACGCGTACTTCACGCCGAGCTCCGGCGCGAAGACGACGTTGAGGTTCGGCAGCGGGAAGAGCAGCTTCGCCGCGACGTTGATCGCGATGCGCGAGCTCGGGACGATCCACACGCCGACGCCGCCGCCGACGAAGCCGGGGCCGACGCGTTTGTAGGCGGTGACGTCCTTCAGGATCGCGTCGCCGGCGGGGCACGGATCAGTCTCGCTCTTGCAGGCGTTGGCGAACACCGGATCCTGCGGCTCGACGATGACGTTGGGCACCGGCGCGTCGAACTGGCCGAACCCGCCGTTGGCGAGGAAGAACGGGCGGAAGGCGCCGCCGGTGATGAAGTACTGCAGCCGCGCCTCGGCGTGGAACGGGATGAACCGATCGGCCTCGGTCGGGTTGCCGCCGAACGCGTAGCCGAGCCGCGCGCCGAGCGAGAGGTTCGGCGTGGTGAAGTAGTCGACCGACAGGAACACGCGCTTGGTCGCGACGGCCATGCCGCCGTCGGTCTTGCCGCCCGTCGGCCCGACGCGGATGCCCTGCGAGCCGGTGGTGACGTCCTTGCGGCCGTCGGCGGTGTCGACCGTGCAGGCCCACACGCCGGTCTGCTTGCAGAGGTCGGTCTCCTTGCCGAGGAACACGAGATCGATCTCGCCGTCGACGCCGACCCAGAACTTGGGGCCGTCGTCCTTCGGCTTCTTCTCGCCCGGCTTGCACCACTTCTTGCCGGTGTCGTTCTCGATGCAGACGAGGCCCTTGTCGCACTCGTCGTCATCGGTGCAGCCGGAGCCCTCGGGCTTGCCGCCGCCACCACCGCCGCCGGCGCCGCACTCCTTCGGGTCCTTGCCGCCGGGCAGCTGCGGCGACTCGATGTCGTCGGGCATCTTCTCGACGACCTTGATGAGGGCGGGCTTCTTGATGGAGCCGTAGTGCTCGACCTCGCTCTGCGAGTCGTCGAACGCCTTCACGTAGAACTTGATCGTCGTCGGCTTGGCGGTGACGTCGCACGGCAGGGTGGCGAGCCACTTGCCGGCGCTCTTGGTCGCCTCGAGGGGCCGGTACTTCTCCATCGCGTCGGACTTGTACGAGACCTTCACCGCGGTCACGTCGAGCCCGGAGGGGATGGTGATGACGATGGGGATCTCGTAGCCGACCGGCGCCATGGTGACCTTGACGCCGAGCGCGCCTTCGGCGAGCGCCGGCGGCTCCTCGCCGCCTTCTTCACCGCGCCGTTGTCGAGGTAGTCCTTGCCGATGGTGACGTTCGCGTCTTCGGCGAGCGCGGCGGCGAACTCCTTCTCGCCCTCCTTCTGATCGCCGGCGTTGAGCAGGACGATGCCGAGGTCGCGGTGCAGGCTCGCCAGCATCGGCTTGCTGCACTTGGTCGCGCCGCACTTCTTGACCGCCTTCTGCAGCTTGTCTTTCGCCTTCTTGAGGTCGAGCCCCAGGAAGTCGACGTCCATCGCGTCCTGCTGCAGCTTCTTCGCCTCGCCCTCGACCTTCGGATCGTTCGCGGCCGCCGGCCGGCCGGCGAGCACGACGAGCGCCAGCGCGACGCCGGCGAGCAAGCGAGGATGGTTCGAAGAAATGAGCACGCGCCCCGCATTGTAACCGCGGAGAGTGGGTGGACGGCCAGTTTCGACGGGGTCGAAGGTCGAAGGTCGCAGGCAGCCTAGTGCCTCGTTCGACCTTCGACCTTGGACACGAATCCCCCGGACTGAAGTCCGGGGCACCGACAGCTGCGCGAAGCCCTCCGGGCTAGGAGCTGCTGGTCTTCAGGAAGTGCAGCCGGCCTAGGCAAGGACTTGAGGTGCTTTCGGTGCCCCGGACTTCAGTCCGGGGGGAATCTCCGAGACCCCTCAGAGCCCGAACTTGCCGCCGACTTCCAGCGCGAGGCCCGGCGAGAACGTCGGGAGCGGCAGGAGGATCTTGCCGGCGACGTTCAGCGCGAAGCTGGGCCCGAGGTGGATCCACACGCCGCCGCCCGGGGCGATGAAGCTCTGACCGGCGAGGCGGTAGGCGTCGATGCCGGTGATGCGGCACGCGCGGCCCTGCTCCTCGGGGGTGGTCGCCGCGGCGCACGCGGCCGGATCGTCGGCGCGCGCGCCGCTGTTCGGGACCGCGACGATGTTCGGCACCAGGGCGTCGAACTCGGCGAGCCCGCCCGAGAGCATCGCGAACGGGCGCGCGCCGGAGGTCTTGGGCTGGCCGAAGAAGTACTGCAGGCGCGCCTCGGCGTGGAACGGCAGGAACTTGGCGTTCTCGGTCGGGTTGCCGCCGCGGAAGGCGTAGCCGACGCGGGCGCCGACGGTGATCGACGGGGTGACGAAGTAGTCGCCGCCGATGAACACGCGCGTGGTCGCCAGCGCGGGACCACCGCTGGTCTTGCCGCCGCCGCCCTCGGCGACCTGGATGCCCTTGTCGTCGCTGACGCCGATGTCGGTCTGCTTGCCCTCGACCTGCTTGGTGCAGGCCCAGGTCGACTCCTTGCAGATGTTCTCGGAGCCGGAGATGAAGAGGAAGTCCTGCTGGATGTCGAGGCCGAGCCAGAGCTTCTTGCCGCCGCCGGACGGCGTCTTGGTGCCGCCGGGCGCGCCAGCCTCGTAGCACCACTTCTTGCCGTTCTCGTTCTCGACGCACGACAGGCCCGCGTCGCACTCGTCGTCGCTCTCGCAGCCGGAGCCCTGCGGCTTCTTGCTGGCGCTCTTGTCGCAGGGGAAGCCCGGCTGGCAGTCGCCCTTCTCGACGCACTTCTCGGGCTCGCGGTCGCCCGGGTAGCTCGGCGCCTCGACGTCGTCGGGCATCTTGTCGACCAGCTTGATGACCGCCGGCTTCTTGAGGGTGCCGAGGTGCTCGACCTCGTTCTTGTCGGCGTCGTAGGCGCGGACGTAGTACTTGATCTCGCCGACGAACTGCGTGTCCTCGCAGCCGATGGTGACCACGTACTTGCCGGAGTCCTTCTTCGCGTCGAGCGTCTTGAACTTCTCCATCGCGGCGGTCTTGTAGGACAGCTTGATGGTGTCGACGTCGAGGCCCTCGGGGAGGTCGATGATGACCGGGAGCGGGTAGCTCACCGGCGCCAGCTTTGCCTTCACCTCGAGGTTGCCCTCGGCGCTGCCGCCGGCCGGGGGCTTCGGGGCGGTCGCCGTCGCGGTCACCGTCGGGGTCGGAGAGGGCGTCGGGGCGGGGGCCGACGCGCCGGCGGTCTTCTTGGCTGCCTCCCACGCCTTCGCCACGTCGGCGTTGGCGAGGTAGTCCTTGCCGATGGTCACGCTGGCGTCGGCGGCGAAGGCGGCCTCGAAGGCCTTCTGACCTTCCTTGGTCTTCTTCGCGTTGATCAGGACGATGCCGAGGTCGCGCTGCAGGCCCGCGACGATCGCCTCGCTGCACTTGCCGCCGCCGCACTTCTTGATCGCCTCGTCGAGCTTCTTCTGCGCGCCCTTGAGCTCGAGCATGAGGAAGTCTTCGTCCATCGCGGCGCTCTGCAGCTTCTTCGCTTCGGCCTCCGTCTTCGGATCTGCCGAAGCGAGCGAGACGAACGAACCGATGCCGAGGGCGCTGACGAGGATCGCGACGTTGCGGAAAGACCGACGCATCGGGTGATGCTCCTGTGAGGCTTATTGAGGCGCTTATGGAAGCGGCGCGCAGGGCGCGTAGGCGGGCGCGTGCATACTACGAACGCCCGTCGCTGGAAATCATCGGCTGCCCCGAGGCCGAAGGGAAAACTTCCCGTCGGCGCCCGCCGCCTACTTGTTGTCGGTTCGGACGAACTCCACGCGGCGGTTCTTGGCGCGACCGGCCTCGGTGGAGTTGGTGTCGATCGGGATGTCCTGCCCGAAGCCCTTCGAGGTGAGGCGCCCGGCCGAGATGCCCTTGCCGATCAGGTAGGCGCGGACGGCGTCGGCGCGGCCCTGGGAGAGCTTCTGGTTGTAGTCCGGCTTGCCCTTGTTGTCGGTGTGGCCCTGGATCTCGAGGGTGATGTCCGGGTTGTCTTTCAGCACGCCCGCCACGGCGTCGAGGATCGGGAAGCTGTCGGGCTTGATCTTCGACTTGTCGAACTCGAAGTGGATCTGCTGGGTGATCTTGATCTGCGACGAGGTCACCACGACCAGCGCCGGCTTCTTCGGACAGCCCTTGTTGTCGGCCGGGCCGGGGTCGATCGGGCAGGCGTCGTCGAGATCGAGCACGCCGTCCTTGTCGTTGTCAGGCTCGGGGCAACCGTCGCTGTCCTCGAAGCCGTCCGGGTCCTCCGGCTGATCGGGGCACTTGTCGGTCTTGTCGGCGATGCCGTCGGCGTCGTTGTCGGGATCGGGGCAGCCGTCGTCGTCGAGGTAGCCGTCTTTGTCCTCGGCGAGGTTCGGACAGGAGTCCTTGCTGTCGGCGATGCCGTCGCCGTCGGTGTCGGGATCGTCGGGGCAGCCGTCGTCGTCCTGATACCCGTTGTAGGTCTCGGGGACGTCGGGGCACTTGTCCTCGGGATCCTTGTAGCCGTCGCCGTCGCGATCGCCGGGCTTGGGCTTCGGCTTGGCGACGACCACGGGGCGATCGCTGCACTTCTCGGCCGGCGAGTTCTCGAGCGCGGCGTGCGCGTTGGGGATGGCGATGAGCAGGTGCTCGTTGGCGCGGGAGATGAAGCCCTGTTCGAGCTCGATCTGCGCGAACTTCGCGTGCGACTCGGCGAGCGCGAGCTCGCGGGGAGCGCAGCGGAGCGCGCCGTTGGCCTTGGCCTGCTCGATCGTCTGGGTGAGTCCCTGGAGGCGGCCCGCCTGCTGCGCCGGCCCTGCGCAAGAGAGCATCGCGAGACCGACGCCGAGCAGGGTGAGTCCGCCGAAGGCGCGCGTGGTCATCGGCCGGCTCCCTTGCGGACGGCGGTGGCCTGCTGGATGGCCTTGTCGGCGAACTCCTCGGCCTCGTCGAGCAGGTCGATCGCGTCGCTGTAGTCGGCGCGCGAGGCCTCCTCCATCGCCTTGGTCATGCGCTCCTTGGCAGAGTAGTACTCGTAAGGCGAAGCGGTCTCGGCGCCGACCTCCTTGGCCTGCTCGACCTTGCCGGCGACGGTGTTCGCGCGCGCGGAGTACCAGACGCCACCGCAGCCGGAGCTCGCGATCGCGAGCGCCGTGCAGACGCAAACCGAGAGAACTCGCAGAAGACGCACGAGAGGACGCTATCTCCGCGCGGACGGCCCCGTCAACAGGAGTCGTCAGTCGTCAGTCGTCAGTCGTCAGTCGTCAGCGTGGGGCGCGGGCTGCGCGGAGCCGTCACGTGGTGGCGGCGCGATCGGTGGCGCTGCTGGTCTCAGGGCGAAGGTCGAACAGTCCCGGCGGTCCTTCGCCCGACCCGCAGAGCGGCGGCGACTCTGCGGGACCGCACGGCGCGGTCTCTCGGATGGTCGAACGTCGAAGGGCGAGGGCCCATGCCCGCTCCTTCGATCTCCGATCTTGGATCTTCGATCTTCGACCTTCGACCTTCGACCCGCGCAGCCCCGGCCGCGGTCACTTCACGTCCATCGAGGCGCAGCGCACCGCGCGCACGTTCCCGACGATCGAGCCCTCGGCGAAGAGCAGCGACACGCGGACGTCGAACGCGCAAGCGAGGGCCGCGTCGGGCGGCGGGCAGGCCTCGATCGCCGCGACGTCGACCTCGACCGACGACGCGGTCGACTTGATCGGCAGCGCCGGATCGAACCCGAGCAGCGTCGCCTTCAGGCCGGGGTACGACGCGGCCGCGAGCTTCCCGGGCAGCCCCGCGACGATCACCGTCGCCTGCGGGTCCTTCTTCGGCGGCGGGCAGGTCCCGTCGCTGCCGGCGTGCAGCTCGAGGGCGGTGCCGGTCGGGCCGGCGTCGCCGAGGTCGTAGCCGAAGTACGCGCGATCGAACGACCACTTGCGACCGGCGAGGTCGCCCGCGGCACCGGCCGGCGCCGGGGACTCGCGGGCGCAGATCGGGCCGATGCCGGCGACGTCGACGCACCGCGGGAGCTTGTCGACGCACCCGGCGTCGCACGGCCCCGAGCACACCATCCCGGCGGTGGCCTCGACGCACAGCCCGCTCTCGCAGTCGAGGGCCGACGCGCAGGGATCGATGCCCGACTTGCCGGCGCCGCGCGCGCCGACGACGCAGCCGCACCCGTCCGGCGTGCAGTCGCAGCGCTGGTCTGCCGGGCAGTCCCGGTTGAACACGCAAGCGGCCGAAGCCTCGGCGGCGGCGGCGTCGGTCGCGGCGCCGGCGGCAGGCTCGCTGGAGCATCCGAGGACGAAGGCGACCAGGAGGAGCAGCGCGCGCATGGAGAGGTCCAGGCTAGTGCGGCGCACCGGAAGTTCGTACCTGGATCGTTCCCGATGCGACGAGCGCAGCGAGGAGCGAGGGGGCGGCGCTAACGCCTGCTCACCCGCACGGAGCGCGCGCCGTCGCCCACCATCTCCTCGGGGCGCACCCACTCGTCGAACTGCTCGCCGGTGACGTGGCCGAGCGCGATGGCCGCCTCGCGCAGGGTGGTGCCCTCGCGGTGCGCCTTCTTGGCGATCTGCGCGGCCTTGTCGTACCCGATGTGCGGGTTGAGCGCGGTGACCAGCATCAGCGACGCGCGCAGGTGCTCTTCGATGCGCGGCACGTTCGCCTCGATGCCCTCCGCGCAGTGGACGCGGAACGACTCGCAGCCCTCGGCGATCAGGCGCGCGCTGTGCACGAAATTCCGGATGATCAGCGGCTTGAACACGTTGAGCTGGAAGTTGCCCGAGGCGCCGCCCACGTTGACCGCGACGTCGTTGCCGAAGACCTGACAGCAGATCATCGTCAGCGCCTCGCTCTGCGTCGGGTTCACCTTCCCCGGCATGATCGACGAGCCGGGCTCGTTCTCGGGGATGGTCAGCTCGCCGATGCCGGCGCGCGGGCCGCTCGAGAGCCAGCGCACGTCGTTCGCGATCTTCATCAACGACGCGGCGACGGCCTTGAGCGCGCCGTGCGCGAAGACGAGCGCGTCGTTGGCCGCGAGCGCCTCGAACTTGTTGGGCGCGGTGACGAACGGGTGGCCGGTGAGCTCGGCGAGCTTCGCGGCGACGCGCGTCGCGTACTCCGGGTGCGCGTTGAGGCCGGTGCCGACCGCGGTGCCGCCGAGGGCGAGCTCGTAGAGGTGCGGCAGCGTCGACGCGAGGTGCGCGAGGCCGTGATCGAGCTGCGCGACCCAGGCGGAGATCTCCTGACCGACGGTGAGCGGCGTGGCGTCCTGCAGGTGCGTGCGGCCGATCTTCACCACGTCGACGAAGGCCGACGACCTGGCCGCGAGCACGTCGCGCAGGCGCGCGACCGACGGGCAGACCGCGTCGCGCACGAGCTCCACGGCGGCGACCGACATCGCCGTCGGGAAGACGTCGTTGGAAGACTGGCCCCGGTTGACGTCGTCGTTGGGGTGCACCTCGCGGCGCTCGCCGCGCTCGCCGCCGAGCAGCTCGCTCGCGCGGTTGGCGATCACCTCGTTGACGTTCATGTTCGTCTGGGTGCCGGAGCCGGTCTGCCAGACGACGAGCGGGAACTCCTCCTCGTGCCTGCCGGCGAGCACCTCGTCGACCGCGGCGACGATCGCGTCGGCCTTCTCGCGCGGCAGCTCGCCGAGGTCGGCGTTCACCAGCGCCGCCGCCTTCTTCACGAGGCACAGCGCGCGGAGCAGCTGGCGCGGCATCCGGTCCTCGGGTTGGCCGATGCGGAAGTTCGCGAGCGATCGCTGCGTCTGCGCGCCCCACAGGCGCGCGGCGGGGACCTCGATGGGACCGAAGGTGTCCTCCTCGATGCGAACGTCCATCGAGCTGTGGTGGGCCGCGGAGAGGCGGAGGTCAACGCCAGTGCGCTCGCGTCGCGCGCAGGCGCGCGCCGTGTCGTTCGCGGGCGCGCGCCGTGTCGCGCGCGGGCGCGCGCCGTTGTCGTGCGCGGCGCCCGGGCTCGGGCTAGATCGAGGGCCCGGATGACCGACGCGTACCGTTCGGTGGCGCAGCGCCCGCCGATCACCCTCGCCGCGCGCGGGCGCACCACCGGCGGGGTCCTGGCGATCGGCCTCCTGCTGGTCGCCTTCGCGGCGATCTTCTCGACGCACGCGCGCCTGACCGTGTCGTGCCGGCGCGCCGACGACGCGCATAAGACGACCACCTGCACGGTGCAGGAGGGGCGGCTGTGGGGTCGCCGCACGCGCGAGGTCGCGCTGCGCGATCCGCGCGTCGTCTGGCTGCAGATCGAGGGTGAGCGCAGCGTCATCCGGGCTCGATCGAGCGCCGGCGACGTCGAGATCCTCGCGACCGAGGCGCCCGAGTCGAACGGCCCGCAGCTGACCGCGCTCACGAGCCTCGTCGAGGGCGTCGCGGTCGACGGCCGCGAGCGCTACGCCTTCGGACACGCCGGCGGGCTGGTGCTCGATCTGCAGCTGCTGCTCGCGGCGACCGCCGTCGCGATCGTGGTGCAGTCGATCGCGTTCCGGCGCCACCGCGTCACGCTCGATCCCGCGCGCCGTCAGGTGCGCGCGGTGACCTGGGCGGGCCTCGTGCCGTTGTCGGTCCAGCGCACGGCGATCGCCGCCGGCGACCGCGCGCGGGTCGAGCGCGCCGGCGGACGGACGCGGCTCGTCATCGAGCGCGGCGAGCGACGGATCGTGCTCGCGGACGAAGACGGGGAAGCCGGGTCGCTCGACGAAGCGGCCGAGCGGCTGCAGCGGGAGCTCGAGGCGATCTGACCCGCGGGCGCGGCGGCGGAACGCAGTGGGCGACCGGGTCGAAGGCCGAAGGCGAAGGTCGAAGGTGGTCGAAGGTCGAACGTCGACGGCCGAGGGGCTCGCGCTCTCCTTCGACCTTCGACCTTGAACCTTCGACCTACGCAGTATCAGCGGCGACTCGGCTTCAGCCGGTCGCGGTCTGCGAGCTAGAGCTTGCGGTACACGCCGACGACGATGCCGAGGATCATGCTCGCGCGGAAGTCGCTCGCACGCACGTAGATGGGCGCCATCGCCGCGTTGGCGGGCTGCAGCCGGACGTGCTCCTTCTCGGGGTAGTAGTACTTGACCGTCGCCTCGTCGCCGAGGAGCGCGACCACGATGTCGCCGCGCGACGCGGAGGGCTGCTTGCGGACGAAGATGTAGTCGCCGTCGTGGATGCCGGCTTCGATCATCGACTCGCCCTGCACGCGCAGCGCGAAGACGTCTTTGCCGCCGCGCACCAGCATGCGATCGATGCGCACGGTGTCGACGACGTTCTGCTCGGCGAGGATGGGGAGACCGGCGGCGACGCGGCCGACGACCGGGACCTCGACGAGGCGCTCGTCGTCGGTGACGCGCGCGCCGTCGGGCTCGTCGCCCTCGCCGTTGCCGTTGGCCGGCGTGCCGTTGGGGAGCGGCGGGTTCATCGCCGGACGCAGCGCGCGGGACTTCATGTCCTCGCGGGTGAGGTAGCCCTTGCGCTCGAGCGCGCGGAGGTGGTCGTTGACGCCGTTCGTCGAGCGGATGCCCATGAACGCGCCGATCTCGCGCAGGGTCGGCGGGTAGCCGCGATCGGTGATCGAACGACGGATGTATTCGAGCACCATCTGCTGCCGATGCGTCAGCCCCTGCATTGCCGATCCTCCGCCTGACGTCCCACTCGTGCCGCCGCTCGCGGCGCGGCCGGCCGGGAGGGCCGCGCGCGCGTGAGAGGCGTGGGGGGAAACTACTGAACGCACGGAGGGGTGTCAAACTTGTGGCAGCGCTGTGGATGAGCAGTCTTGCTTCCGCCGCGGAAATCGAGAATTCCCGCTCGCGTAGGGACCTCGGCCGTTGTGCAGTGGAGTCGTCGGAGTAGCCTGCGAGCCCGACCATGATCGCCTCGACAACCACGCGTGCCGCAGCCGGCACGACAACCACGCGTGCCGCAGGCGGCACGACGGGCCACCTCGCCATCGTCCTGCACGCGCACCTGCCCTTCGTCCGTCACCCCGAGCACGCCCGCCACCTGGAGGAGCGTTGGCTCTTCGAAGCGATCCTCGAGTGCTACCTGCCGCTGATCGGCGCGCTCGACCGGCTGGCGCAGGAGGGCGTGCCCGTCGCCCTCACCATGTCGCTGACGCCGACGCTGGCCGACATGCTGCAAGACGATCTGCTCCGCGCGCGCTTCGAGGCCCACCTCGCGCGGCTGCAGGCGCTGCAGCGCAGCGAGCGGCTGCGCGCCGGCGGCGACGCGAACGTCGGCAAGGCGGTGGGCTTCTACGGCGGCTGGCTGGCCGAGGCGCGCGCCACCTGGGAGCGGCACGGGGGCGACGTGGTCGCCGCGCTGGTGTCGCACGCGCGCGCCGGGCGCCTCGATCTGCTGGCGTCGGCGGCGACGCACGCCTTCCTGCCCGGTCTGATGGCGGAGCCGCGCGCGCTCCGCGCCCAGGTGCGCGTGGGCCTGCGCGCCTTCGCGGAGCAGACGGGGCTGAAGCCGGTCGGCTTCTGGATGCCCGAGTGCGCGTACGATCCGACCTTCGACGCGGTGCTCGCGGAAGAGGGCGTCCGCTTCACGATCGTCGAGGAGCATGGGCTGCACTTCGCCCGTCCGCGCCCCCCCGCGGGCACCTACGCGCCGGTGGCGTCGCCGTCCGGCGTGGCGTTCTTCGCGCGCGATCTCGCGTCGGGGCGCCAGGTGTGGTCGCGCGACGAGGGGTACCCCGGCGATCCCTGGTACCGCGAGTTCTACCGCGACATCGGCTTCGACCTCCCCGAGCCCGAGCTGCTCGGCGAGATCGGTCCCTACGGCGCGCGGGTGTTCACCGGGTTGAAGTACCACCGCGTCACCGCGCCGGGCATCGACCTCGCCGACAAGGCCCCATGGGACCCTGACGTCGCCCGCGAGCGTGCCTGGGTGCACGCCGGCCATTTCGTCGACAGCCGCAGGAAGCAGCTCGAGGGCATCCGCGCCGTTCTCTCGGGCGGCGCGCCGCCGATCGTCTGCTCGCCGTACGACGCCGAGCTGTTCGGCCACTGGTGGTTCGAGGGGCCGTGGTTCCTCGAGGCGGTGTTCCGCCGCCTCGCGCAGGGCCTCGCGCCGGGCGTCGAACCGATCACGCTGCGCGCCTTCCTTCACCGAAACCCGGCGATGCTCCGCGCCACCCCGGCGGCGAGCACGTGGGGCGCGCGCGGCCACTCGAGCGTCTGGATCGATCACCCGAACGCGTGGCTGTGGCGGCACGTCCACCACGCGAGCCGCGACGTCGTGAAGACGGTCGCCCGGCTGCGCGAGGTCGCCGCGCGCACGCGCGACGGCGCGGTCACCGCCGCGCTCGAACAGGCGATCACCGAGCTGCTGCTGCTGCAGTCGTCGGACTGGCCGTTCATCCTCGAGACGGCGACGGCCGAGGGCTACGCGGCCGCGCGCGCGCGCGCCCACGCGGCCCGCCTGCGCGATCTGCTCGCGATGATCGACACGGGCGAGGTCGACGATCGCCGCCTGGCGGACCTCGGCTCGCGCGACGACTTCCTCGCGGCCCAGCGCGACATGCTACCGAGCGCGTACGCCTGACGGAGTCGTCAGTCGTCAGTCGTCAGTCTTCAGTCATCCGCCGCGGTATGGGGGGACAGCGCCGCTGCCGCTCCCCCGATCCCCCGGCGGGCGGGCCCCGCGGCCGCGCGGGCGGTGAGCGGTGGGCGGTCAGGAACCGTCCCCGATGACGACGCGTGCGAGGCGGCGCCCAGTCCTTCGGTGCGGGTGAACGCACTCGCTCGTTTCGGTGGGCCTTGTGCCCCCGATCCCCCGTCGGGCGGGCCGCGCCGCGCGCGGCGGGGACGTCAGGCGGCGTTGGAGGCGGTGCCGCCGCCGGAGCCGGACGAACCGGAGCTGCTCGGGGCGCTCGAAGGCGTCGAGGACGAGCTGGTGGAGGTCGACGAGCCGGACGAGCCGGACGAGCTGGTCGAGCCGGACGAGCTGGGCGAGCTGGACGAGCTGGAGCTCGAGGCGCTGTCGTCGCTCCGCCGGTTCGAGCTGCCGTAGCCGCCGGTGACGTACCAGCCGCCGCCCTTCAGGATGAAGTTCCCCTGGGAAATCAGGCGCTGGGCCGTCTTCTGCCCGCACTTGGGGCAGTCGTCGATCGGCGGCTCGCTGATCTTCTGGATCTCTTCGAAGGCGTGGTTGCAGGAACGACAGGCGTACTCGTACGTCGGCATGGTCTTCGCTGGGGCACCTAATCACCGAGGTGCGGGCGGTCAACGTCTGCCGGTGGGATGGCCGGCGGGGGCGAGAGGGTTCGGGAGGGTCGAGAGTCGAGGGTCGAAGGTCGAACGAAGTGTCCAAGGCGACCGGACGACGCTCCGCTTGCGGAGAGCACGACCTGGCCGATCTCGGTGGGAGCTCGGGCACGTCTCGGCACTGCCCCGTGCCCGGCCGGTGTCGGCGCCGCCGCCTCCCGCTGCGACTGCTCGCCGAGCAGACGGCTCGCCCGCGGCGGGTCCCATTCACCAAGCGGCGCGCGGCCCCCCCTTCAACCAGGCGGCGCGCGGCCCCCCCTTCACCAGGCGGCGCGAGGAGGTGGTCTTGCCGGGCGGCGCGAGGAAGCTTCGCGAGGTCGCGCGTCCTCGAGCAGGTCGGGATCGAGCGGGGTGACGCGGGCGACCATGACCGGCGGCGGATCGCCGGAAACCTGCTGCGCTGGTGCCTGCGCATCGACACGCAGGTGCCTGCGCATGCGGGCATCGACACCGCGGGCCCATGCGCGTCGTGGAAGCGCTCGGTCAGTCCGCGCGCGGCGCCGGCGGCGCGATGGGACCGTGCCGGAGCCACCCGCTGCGAAGCAGCCAAGTGCGCGCCTCGGCGACCGGCGGCGGCCCGGTGCCCACCGACCACGCGACGCGCGCCGCGCGCAGCTGCTCGCACGTCGACGCCGACGAGAAGGGATCGACGACGAAGCCGACGCGCCCCGCCTGCGCGCTGTGCTTCGCGTGGTTGAGGAGGACGTAGGCGACCGCCCGGTGCACCTCGCGCGGCGTGGCGAGCACGCGGGCGTGGTAGCGATCGCCGAGCACCCGCCCACGCGCGCGGCCCATCATCCGGTTGACGCGCTTGGCGAAGCGGATGCCGAAGCCCTGCATCCGGCGCGAGAGCGTGGGCGCGTCGCTCGCTTCGACGATGAGGTGCACGTGGTTGCCCTGCACCGAGAAGTGCACGACGCGCAGCGCGCCGGCCGCGCGCTCGGCCGCCAGGGCGTGCTCGACGCAGCGGTAGCCCCGCTGGCTGCGGAGGTTCCACACGCCGCGGGCCATGCGCAGGGTGACGTGGAGCGGCGTCTTGCCGCCGTCGAACCGGGGGCGGGCAGCGTGCGAGACCGAGCTCGAAGAGCGCGGGCGACCGGCGCCCCGACGCGCGCCGCCGTGGCGGTGCATGGGGAGGTCGAGCTGACTGGAGCGAATGCGACGGCGACCGGCCACTTGAATATGGCACATATGTGTCCTACGGCCCAGGAAGTCAACACGCCACAGGGGGATTCAACGGGGTACGGATCGGGGTGATCCCTGACACATTGGATCGAGGACACTCCTGACACTCGATCAAAGCTGCCCAAGGACATTTCCTGACAGGGTCGGCTCCATGCCCCGGAAGTAATCGGACGCGATGAGGGCGCGCACGAAGTTCGTGTTGGAGTGGGAGATGCCCACGCCCCTGCCCATGCCTGCCCCTGCCCGTTCGCCGCCGCGTCGGCGTTCGCCGGCGCCTGCGCGTTCGCCGGCGCCTGCGCGTTCGCCGCCCCCGCGTTCGCCGGCACCTGCGCGTTCGCCGCCCCGTCCGCGCTCGCCGGCACCTCCGCGTTCGCCTGCGCGTCCCCGTTCGCGTCCCCGTTCGCGTCCACGTTCGCGTCCGCGTTCGCCGACGCGCGCGCCTGCGCGTTTCACGTGCGCCTGCGCGTCTCACGCCTGCGCGTTCGCGTTCGCCTTCGCCGCCCCCCGCGCCCGCGCTTCGCCCTTCGACCTTCGACCTTCGACCCCGTCTGACCATTGTCCGCCCCCCCGCCCCCGAACGCCGTTACCATCCGCCGCCATGTCCGACGCTCCCGTCCTCCTCTCGCGCGAAGGCGCGATCGCCGTCGTCACGATCAACCGTCCCTCCAAGCTCAACGCGCTCGATCGCGAGGTCCTCGAGCACCTGCTCCGCACCTTCACCGAGCTGCGGGGAGCGTCCGACGTGCGCGCCGCGATCCTCACCGGCGCGGGCGAGAAGGCGTTCGTCGCGGGCGCGGACATCGCGGGCATGCGCGCGATGACCACGGCCGAGGCGAAGGCGTTCGCCGATCTCGGCCACCGCATCGGCGAGGTGCTCGAGTCGCTGCCCTTCCCCGTCATCGCGGCGGTCAACGGCTTCGCGCTCGGCGGCGGGTGCGAGCTGGCGATGGCCTGCGATCTGATCTACGCGAGCGAGAAGGCGAAGTTCGGGCAGCCCGAGGTGAACCTCGGCGTGATCCCCGGCTTCGGCGGCACCCAGCGGCTCGTCCGGCGCGTCGGCGTCGGCAAGGCCCGCGAGCTCGTGTACACGGGCGACATCATCGACGCGGCCGAGGCGCACCGCATCGGCCTCTGCGAGGCGGTCCTCCCCGTCGCCGAGCTGATGGCGCACGTGCGCAAGGTCGCCGAAAAGATCGCCTCCAAGGGCCCGCTGGCGATCACGCAGGCCAAGACGGTCATCCGTCGCGGCGATCCCACCCTGCCCTCGGCCAACGAGCTCGAGGCGCAGGCGTTCGCGATGCTGTTCGGCACCGCCGATCAGAAAGAGGGCATGGGCGCTTTCGTCGAGAAGCGCCCGGCGAAGTTCACCGGGGCCTGACACGGCCGGACGTATGTCTCCGCTGACGCGGTGAACGGTTCGCAGCGGTGGACGCGGAGCGGCGCGCAGTTGGGGCAGCGGTGCGGTGGCTGCAGGCCCAGAGTGCTTGGTCGCTCAACCTGCGCGATCGCAGACCTTGCCGAACACGCAGACGTTGCCTTGGCACGACGATCGGACCTGGCAGAAGTCGAGCTCGTCGCACCGGCCGCCGTCGGACACGAGCTGGCGGCAAACGCCGTCCTCGCAGTAGCTCCCTCCGGCACACAGCGTTCGCGTGCGGTCGCAGGCTTGCCCTGCTTTCGCGAATGGCCGCTGCGCGCACGTGCCCGTGGAGTCGCAGTACAGGCCCTGATGCACGTCGCACGGAGTCATCCCCGCGCCGCAGCGCGCGCCGAGGACCGCGGCCACCACGCAGGCACCACCCATGCAGACGAACGGCGCCGCGCAGGGCACGTTCTCGTCGCATGCACCACCGAGCGCCGCCGGTTGAGCGCATTCTCCCAAGGCGTTGCACTCGAAGCCGCTCGGGCAGCCGTTTGGCTGAATCCCATCGCGACGCCGGGGACATCTGGCGGATGCTCGCGTGCCCAGGAGCAGGTCGGAGCGGAGGCGTTCGACGTCGACCGGCCGGCGCGCGCAGCCGCGCGAGATGATCGGTCAGCGTGGCGAGCTTTCGCGCGACGAGCGCCACGTGCGTCATGAGCGGCCTCCCTCGGCCAGCCGCTCGAGAGCGCATTGCCGTGTCGGGCGACCTCACGCCCGACGAGGAGGTCATCGCCGTCGAGACGCACGAGGTCGACCTCGAGCCCGCAAGCGCGTGAGAGCCGCTCCTGGAGCGCGAGCTCGTCGGCAAGGGAGAGTCGCGGGTCCAACGGAACGATGCCGACGTCGACGTCGCGGTCGTCCCGGACGGCGCCCCGAACGCGAGAACCGAACAGCACGGCGAGGTGCAGCGGCGGCCCTTTCGAGCGAGGCCGCGCGCAACGCAGGCCCGAGGGCCGTCGCCGGCTCGGACATCGCAGACACGGTAGCAACAGCCCGATCGCGGTCGAGCGCGAGCCTCGCGCTCTTCACCGAGGTGCAGCGCTGGCGCGCTCTCAACCGGGCGCAGCGCTGGCGCGCTCTCAACCGGGCGCAGCGCTGGCGCGCTCTCAACCGGGTGCAGCGCTTGCGCGCTCTCAACCGGGTGCAGCGCTTGCGCGCTCTCAACCGGGTGCAGCGCTTGCGCGCTCTCAACCGGGTGCAGCGCTTGCGCGCTGCAACCGATCGCGCACGGCGAGCCACTCGTCGGAGTCCGGGGGCGCGGCGACGACGACGTGGTCGACGCCGGCGTCGTCGAGATGGTGCAGGGCGCCGTACAGCCGGGCGGCGTACGCGGCGGCGTCGCGCGGCAGGATCACGGCCAGCACCTCGGAAGACGGCGGCGCGTCGAAGCCGATCCAGCCGACGCGCGCGCCGCCGTCGCTCAGCTCCTTCGCGCGCGCCGCGGCGTCGGTCCGCACCTCCAGCCGTGCGCGGGGCGCGTAGTGCCGCTCCATCATGCCCGGAGACGGCGCCGGCCCCTCGATCGGCGCGCCGCGCGCGACGGGGCCGATCACCGCTTCGATCTCGGCGGGCGTGACCAGCCCGGGGCGCAAGAGGCGCGGCGGATCGACGCCGAGGTGGATCACCGTCGACTCGATGCCGCCGGGGCTCGGACCGGCGTCGATCACCAGATCGGTCTCCCGATCGAGCCGATCGCCGAGCCCGGCGAGCACGTGCTGCGCGGTGGTCGGCGAGATGGCGCTCGAGAGGTTCGCGCTCGGCGCGGCGAGCGGCAGGCCCGCCTCGCGCAGCACCGCGAGCGCGACCGGGTGCCCCGGCACCCGCAGCGCGACCGTAGACCCGCCGGCGGTGACGACGTCGGGCACCATGGGCGCGCGAGGGACGACGAGGGTCAGCGGTCCGGGCCAGAAGCGCCGCGCGAGGAGGGCCGCCGTCTCGGGCCAGCTGGCCGCGAGGCGCGCCGCCGCGGCGGCGTCGGCGACGTGGACGATGAGCGGGTTGGTCGCCGGGCGCCCCTTGGCCGCGAAGATGCGCGCCACCGCCTGCGCGTCGAGCGCGTGCGCGGCGAGGCCGTACACGGTCTCGGTCGGCAGCGCGACGAGGCCGCCCGCTCGCAGACACGCCGCGACCTCGCGGACCGCCGCCGGGTCCGGACTCGTCGGGTCGATCGCGATCACGCGCGCGCGTCTCATCGAGGGGGCGTTCTGGCACGAGCGAGGGCCGGGTGGAAAGGCCCGCGCATGCCGTGCCGCACTGGTCTGACCACTCGCGCAGAAACGATCCTCTCACACGGCGCTCCCGAACCGGCGGAGGTCGTGCTACGCCGCGCCCAAGTAGGGCTCCTGCGCCTCACCGCCTCATCGCGTGGCGCGTGGTCATCAGGTGGGCGCGGAGCGGAGAGTTACGAGGAGCATCCGATGTCGAACCAGAACCTCGCTTCCGGGATCGCGAACCGTGGCGCGCTGGCGCGCATGGCCGGCAAGGACATCTTCGCCAAGACCGCGGCCTGGACCTTGACCGACGAGGCGAGGGCGATGGGGATGTACCCCTACTTCCGCGCGCTCGACATGAACCAGGGCCCCGAGGCGATCCTCGAGGGCAAGCCGGTCGTCATGTTCGGGTCGAACAACTACCTCGGCCTGACGACGCACCCCAAGGTCCGCGAGGCGGCCGCCAAGGCGATCATGGAGTACGGCCCGTCGATGACCGGCTCGCGCCTGGTCAACGGCACGCTCCGCCTCCACCACGTGTTCGAGGAGAAGCTCGCCCACTTCATGAAGAAGGAAGCGGCGATCGTCTTCACCACCGGCTACCAGGTGAACCTGGCGACGATCTCCGGCCTGCTCTCGAGCAAGAAGGCCGTGGCGATGATGGACCGCCAGGTGCACGCGTCGATCTACGACGGCGTGCGCCTCGCGCAAGCCAACGGCGCGCAGATGGTCCGCTTCCACCACAACAGCGCCGAGGACCTCGACAAGCGCCTCGCCGCGCTCGCCGAGGACGAGGGCGCGCTGGTCCTCACCGACGGCGTGTTCTCGACCGAGGGCGAGATCGCCGACCTGAAGGGAATGGTCGCGGCCACCAAGAAGCACGGCGCCCGCATCATGGTCGACGACGCGCACGGCCTCGGCGTCCTCGGCGAGAAGGGTCGCGGCGTCTGCGATCACCTCGGGGTGCAGGACGACGTCGACCTGATCGGCGGCACGTTCTCGAAATCGCTCGCCTCCATCGGCGGCTGGCTGGTCGGCCCGCGCAAGACGCTCGATTACATCCAGCACTTCGCGCCGTCGTTCATGTTCGCCGCCTCCTGCCCGCCGCCCAGCGTCGCCGCGGCGATGGCGGCCTTCGAGATCATGCAGGAGGAGACCTGGCGCATCGAGAAGGTGCGCGAGAACGCGCGCTACATGCGCGACGAGCTCCGCAAGATGGGCTTCGAGACGGGCCCGACCGACACCGCGATCGTGCCGATCTACGTCCGTCAGGAGCTGACCACCATCGCGATGTGGAAGGCCCTCCTCGAGGACCACGGCGTGTACGTCAACCCGTTCATCCCGCCGGGCGTCCCGCCGCGCAACTCGCTCCTGCGCACCAGCTACATGGCGACGCACGAGAAGCACCACCTCGATCGCGGCCTCGAGGCCTTCCGCGCCGTCGGCAAGCAGTTCGGGCTCATCCCCGGCTGATCCCCGTGTCCCAGCGGCGTGCGCGCGGCGTCCGAGGCGCGATCCTCGCGATCGTCGTCGCCCTCGCCGCGCCCACGGCGGCCGCGCGCGCGGCGACACGCGACGATCTCGCCGCGGCGGAGGCCGTCGCCGATCCGCTCGCGCGGAGGAGCGCGCTCGAGGCGATCGCCAAGGGCCCGCGCGACACCGCCGAGGGCAAGGACCTCGCGGCGCGGGCGTCGTTCCGGCTCGGCGAGCTCGCCGAGAAGGAACGCCGCTTCGCCGACGCGATCGCGCGCTACCGCGACGTGCTCGCCGTCGACCCGGGCAACTGGTTCGCGGCGGCGGCGCGGGCGCGCGTCGAGGTCCTCTCGGCCTACGAGGGCGCGTTCGACGAGCTCGCCGCGCTCGACGCCGTGCGCAAGTATCCGGCGCGCGCCAGCGATCCGGCCGCGCTCGACGCGCTCGCGCGGGCCGCGGCGTCGTGGAGGGGCCGGGCGCGCGGCGAGGCGCTGCTGTTCGTCGCCGAGGCGTGGACGGGGCGCGTCGGTCAGCCGGCGAAGGCGATCGCGCCGGCGCTCGCGGCGGCGCGTGACCCGCGCGTCGAGCGGGCGCAGCGCGACGCGGGGTGGGACCTCGCGTGGGCCGCGCTCCGCGCCGTCGGCGATCTCGATCGGGCCAACCGCGAGATCGCGCAGGATCCCGGCGCGCCGGAGCCGATCAAGAAGCGCGTCCGGCGCGACGTACGCCGTCGCACGCTGCAGCGCACGAGCACCGTCGTCGCGTCCGCCACCGCGCTCGCCGGCGCCGCCGCGCTGGTCACCGCGATCGGGCGACGGCGGGGGCGGGTGGTGCTCGACGCCGCCACCCGGCCGCTCGCGGTCGCCTTCCTGCTCCTGACCCCGCTCCTCGCCGCGGTGCTCGCCGACGCCTGGGATCGCGGCATGGGCGCGCACTTCGCGCCGTTCGCGGCGGCGCTCCTCGGCGTTCACCTCTTCGCCGCGTCCTGGCGCGGCGCGTTCGGCGATCGGGCGCGCGCGGCGCGGATGGCCGGGGGCCTCGCCGCGGCGCTCGCGGTGATCGCCGCCGCCTACCTGGTGCTCGCGCGCGCGGAGGCGCGCGGGACGCCGCTCCTCGAGTCGTTCGGGCTATAGGTGGGGACCGTGGACGATCGCCCGCCCGTGCAGCTCCCTCCCGGCGTGCTCGCGGTGCGCGCGGGCCCGGGCGCGAACTGCTCGTCCATCGGCAGCGTGGTCGATCTGCTGTTCGGCACCGCCGTGCTCGCGAGCGTGGTGTACGCCGCGGTGGCCGCGTCTCTCGCGGACTCGACCGTCGACGAGACCTCCGGCGATCCCGAGGCCGAGGCGCCGGGGAAGGCACCCGAGGCTCCGGAGAAGGGGCCGTGACGCGCGCACGGGCGGAGACGTTCGGCGCGTGGGTGCGCGTCGACGATCGCACGCTCCTCGCAGTCGATCGCGCGACCGCGCGCCGTTTCGGCGTCGATGGCGGCGGGCGGTGGCAGCATCCGGCCCCGAGCTCGATCGTGGACGAGACGACGCGGCCGCTCGAGGTGCACGTCGCCGTGACCGCGCGCTGCCCGGTCGCCTGCAGCGGCTGCTACCTCGACGCCCACCCCGACGGCGAGCACCGCGCGTTCGAAGAGATCGCGGCGACGCTCGACGACATCGCGGCGCGCGGCGTCTTCACCGTCGCCTTCGGCGGCGGCGAGCCGCTCTCGCACCCGGAGCTGCCGCGCATCGCGGCGCACGCGCGCGCGCGCGGCCTGTTGCCGGTGGTCACCACCAGCGGCGTCGGGCTGACCGCGGAGCGGGCGCGCGAGCTGTCGTCGTTCGCGCAGGTGAACGTCAGCCACGACGGGCTCGGCGCGCAGTACCGCGACACGCGCGGGTTCGACGGCGCGCGCGTCGCGGAGCGCGCCCTCGCGACGCTGGTCGAGGCGGGCGTCCCGGTCGGCGTCAACGTGGTGCTCACGCGGGCGCTCCTCGGCGGCGACGGCGCCGGCCTGCTCGCGCTCGTCGATCGGGTGATCGAGCTCGGCGCGCGCGAGGTGCAGCTGCTGCGCTACAAGCCGCAGGGGCGCGCCGCCTCGCTCGAGTACCTCGCGCGCCGCCTGACGCCGGCCCAGGTGGCGCAGCTGCCCGCGCTGATCTCGACGCTGGTGTCGCGCACCAGCGTGCGCATCGACTGCGCGCTGGTGCCGCTGCTCTCGTTCTCGAGCGTCGGACGGACCTCGTCCGCGATGGTCGGACGGGCCTCGTCCGCGGTGGTCGGACGGACCTCGTCCGCGATCGTCGCCGACCTCGTCGCGCTCGGCGTGATGGGCTGCGAGGCGGGCCGCGCGCTCGGCGCCGTCGACGTGCACGGTCGCGACGCGCCGTGCAGCTTCCTCCCTGGCATGTCCCCGGCCGACGTCTCGGCATTCGCCGCGCCCGAGCCGTGCGCGTCGTGTCCGGTGCGCGCGGTGTGCCGCGGGGGCTGCCGCGTGGTGAGCCGGCACCTTCAGGGCGATCCGTTCGTGCCCGATCCGGAGTGCCCGCGCGTGCAGGAGGCGCGGCGATGAGCCGGCTCCGCACGTTCGCCGCGGCGCTGGCCGTCGGGGCGTGCACGGCTGCGGTCGTGTACGCGACCTCGCGGGCGATCCAGGTGTGGCTCTTCACCGATCCCGATCCCCGCACGATGGCCGCGCCGACGCGCATCGCCTTCTTCTGGCGCGCCTGGGTCGCTTTCTACGCCGGCACGCTCGCCACGCTCGGCGCGTACGCGCTCCGCTCGCGGAGCCCGGAGGCGTTCGACCGCTGGCTGCCGACGCTGATCGTCCTCACCGCCGCGTGGACCACGCTGCAGGGGCTGGTGCTGCCGTGAGCGCCTCGGCGTCGGCGGTCGAGACGTTGCGCCTCCTCGAGCGCGTGCACGGTCACCTCGGGTGGCTGGCCGCGGCGGCGCTGCTGCACCCGGCGATCGTCCTGCGCAACCCGCGTCGTCGCGCGCGGCTGTCGGCGTCGCTCGCGACGGTGACCGCGACGCTGTCGGGCGGCCTCGGCGCCTTCATCTACCCCGACTACAGCCGCACGCTGCGCCGCGCGATCTACGTGGCGTCGACGCGCCACGGCCTCCTCTTCGAGCGCAAGGAGCACCTCGCGTTCGCCGCGATCGCGCTCGCGTGGGCGGGCTGCGCGCTGCACCTGACGGCGACGCGCGAGCAGGACCCGTCCGCCCTCGCCCGCGCGCGCGCCGCGCACCTCGCGTTCGTCGCGTCCGCCGCGCTCACCACCCTGGTGGCCGCGTTCGGGACGGTGATCGCGAGCTTCCGATCGTTCTGATCTCCTCAGGCGCGTGGCGGCTGCGTCGTGGGAGCCGCGACGCCCGGCGACGACGCAGCGCGCCGAGCGCCAGGAGCGCGCCGAGCGCCGCCGCGAACGACGGCGAGCCCCGGGTGCCGATGGCGCAGCCGCCGTCGCCCTCGTCGGTCGAGCCGGTGAGGACGACGCACGCCTTGACGTTGGGATCGCACGCGGTGCCCGGCGCGCAGTCGTCGGAGGGCGCGCAGGAGGTCGCGCACGTGCCGTCGGCGCCGCAGCGGTACGGCGTGCACGACTTGGAGGCGCCGCTCTTGTCGATCGACGACGAGCGATCCTCGCTGCACTTGGCGCCGGTGACGCAGGTGCCGCCGTCGAACTTGAAATCGACCGCGCAGTCGTCGTCGTTCGCGCACGTCGACTTGCAGCCGGTCGGGGTGGCCGCGTCGCACGCGTACGGCGTGCAGGCCTTGGGCTCCGGCATCGAGCAGCCGCCGACGCCGTTGCAGACGCCGGTGCTCTGGAAGCGCTTGTCGCCGGTGCACGACACGGCGCCGCACGCGACGGTCGCGCCGTTGACGAAGCCGTCGCACTTGTCGCGCGCCTTGCCGTCGCACTGCGCCTTCGCGCAGTCCTTCTCGGGCTTGTCGTCGCACGCCTTGCGATCGCTGCCGTGCGGCGCGCCGACCACCGGCGTGCAGGTGCCCTCGCTGCCGGTGACGTCGCACGCCTCGCACTGCCCGTTGCACGCGACGTCGCAGCAGACGCCGTCGACGCAGCGACCGGTCGCGCAGTCGTCGGCCTTGGTGCAGGCGACGCCCTTCTTCTTCAGGCACACGCCCGGCGTGGTGGAGTCGGCGGCCGCGCACGAGCTGCCCTCGCCGCAGCTCGCGACCGAGCAGCACACGCCGTCGGCGCAGAAGCCGCTCTCGCACTCCGCGGTCGAGCCGCAGGCCTTGCCGAG